>JAEWYO010000060.1 GCA_023395595.1 Bacillota bacterium | reverse complement strand
TTTCATTCTTATCATAGCGCAAAGGCGCAAGGCAGCAAACAAAAACAGACGTTTTCGCGTCTGTCTTGTTGGAGCAGGTAACGGGACTCGAACCCGTGATCTCAGCTTGGAAGGCTAATGTGTTTCCGCTACACTATACCTGCATACGGTTTCATGATGTTGTCGGAGGCTCTAATAAAACAAAATCTCCATTCATAAACGGGCTTTTGAATGTGTCCGCTTATGAATGGAGCGGGAAACGGGGCTCGAACCCGCCACCTCAGCCTTGGCAAGGCTGCGCTCTACCAAATGAGCTACTCCCGCAGGAACCGATTGCGCTGTTTTGGTGCGGGCGAAGGGACTTGAACCCATACGCCTTTCGGGCACCAGAACCTAAATCTGGCGCGTCTGCCAATTCCGCCACACCCGCACACAGATCCGCATCGGCAGAAGAAAAAAATGGTGATCCGCCGGAGGGTCGAACTCCGGACAACCTGATTAAAAGTCAGGTGCTCTACCAACTGAGCTAGCGGATCAAAAAAACTGGCTGGGGTGGCAGGATTTGAACCTACGAGTGCCAGAGTCAAAGTCTGGTGCCTTACCGCTTGGCGACACCCCAACGTTCGCGGAATCGGTAAAATGGGGTGAGTAGTGGGATTCGAACCCACGACCTCCTGGGCCACAACCAGGCACTCTAACCAACTGAGCTATACCCACCATACTGGAATTCCGCCTGATGATTGGCTCATTCCCTAACGAAACTTGCCCGACACCCTGGCCCTTTACGCGCCGGGGTGTCGTGCAGCATGGCGCGCCTGCAGGGATTCGAACCCGGGACCTACGGCTTAGAAGGCCGTTGCTCTATCCTGCTGAGCTACAGGCGCAGGAAGCGAGTTCCGAAGATTAATTATAGCGGCGAGGGAACGTTCTGTCAACCGGAATTGACAAAAAGATTAGCCCTTTTTCTTTCCCCTCGCCGCTCAATCGTTCTGCCGGTGCGTATGCGTCAGGCGTTTTTACCACAGCAGGCTTTATACTTTTTACCGCTGCCGCACGGGCAGGGATCGTTTCTGCCAACCTTGGCTTCGCGCACGAAGATGTTGCTTTGGCGATATTCTTTGGCGATGTCCTTGCGCTTTTCTTCGCTCAGAATCGGTTCCCATTCTTTGAGGGTATACAGCCAGTTCGCTTTGGCTTTGTGCATGTTGAAGTAGAGCTTCTCAAAATCGATCTCGAGCTTCAGAGCGGAATCCACGCCGACCTTCTCCAGATTGATCTCTTTCTTCAGGCTGGTGTTGATGCCATCGATGAATCCCGCAAACTCCGCAACGCTCATGCCAAAACGATCGGCCAGCTCCGCGTGTGTGCCGGATACAAGCCCGGTATTCTCTGTCAGGATCGTTCGGTAGGCCTCGGTCTCTTTTTCGAAGTATGCGTTCCAGAAGGCTTCATGCTCTGCCTGCTGCCGTTCTGTCTCAACCATCTTTTGCCATTCTTCATACGGTTTCATGTTTGTCATTCTCCCTGTCTAACGTTTGTTGTATATCGTTGTTCCATAAAAGCTTCGCACCCTCGCCCGTGTCGGAATAATACCCGGGTCGAAAGCCGTTCTGTTCAAAATCAAGCCCCGCATAGAGCCGCTGTGCAACCGTGTTGCTCTCGCGCACCTCCAGCGTCATCTTCTCCGCGCCGCGCTTCACCGCATGGCGCATCATGGCGAGCATCAGCCGCCGACCGCGCCCTTGTCCGCGATAATCCGGCATGACGGCAACGTTGGTCACGTGCGCCTCTTCAAAGAGCACCCACATGCCGCCATAGCCGCAGATGACTCCGTCCGCTTCCATCACGAGATAGTGTGCAACGTCGTTTCGCAATTCCCCCGCAAGCGCAAGCTTTGACCACGGCGAGCGAAAGCACGTACATTCTATCTCATGTACACGGTTGATGTCCGCGCGCTCCATGGGTCGAATCGTTTCTGTTGCCACGGGTTACGCCTCCTTAGCGGATTCTTTTTTTGTCCGCTCCGCCTGCGACGGGCGAAGATACAACGGCTCGGCTTTCGTGCACGTTTGCGCGCTCGGCTTCATCGCAGCAAGCCCTACGTACTTGGCTTCCGGATACGTCTTTTGCTGTGTCCGTACGTCGCCGACGAGGATCGTGTTCTCCGGCAGTTTCGCGCAGAACGGTTCGATCTCCACCGCACAGGGTTCAACGAGCGTCCTTCCCGCCTGATACAGCGCGGCATATGCATTTCCGTTTCGCGCGTCAATCATCGCGCAGACGGGCTTGTCCGTCTCTCCCACCGAGAGCGAAAGTGTAAAAAGGGAATCAAGCGCAATGATCGGCTTTCCTGTCGCAAACGCAAGCGCGTTGACGAGGCTGACACCGATGCGAACCCCTGTGAAAGAGCCGGGGCCGATATCGACCGCGAATTGGTCGATCTGCGCGATGGTCACACCGTTTTCTTCCAATAAATCATCAATTAGCGGGAGCATAGTTTCCGCGTGCTTCTTTCCCGCGTCCGCTTCCCGCTGGGCAACCAATACCCCATCGCGAAACAGAGCCGCACTTGCGGTCGCCGCAGTGGTTTCAACGGCCAGCAGCATCATAACGCATCCACCACGCTTTCATATTGCTTGCCAAGCGGGCGAAGCTCCAGCGTACGCGGTTCGTCCCCGCTGCCGGAAAGCGCAATCTCCAACCGCGCATTCGGCAGTGCCTCCGGCACGCGCTCAGCCCATTCCAGCACAAGAATCGCGTCCTGCGCCAGATAATCCTCAAACCCGATGGCAAAGAGCTCTTCCGCGTCGTCAAGGCGGTATGCGTCAAAGTGAATCAAGCGTGGTTCGGTCTCATATTCGTGCACGATGGTAAACGTTGGCGAGCGCACCTCGTTTGTTCCCGCCTCCGCGCCCATGCCGCGCACCAGCGCGGTCTTACCTGCGCCAAGATCGCCATACAACGCAACAAAAGACGGCACAGGCAGCGTGCGGGCAAGCCGTCGGCCGAGTGCTTCTGTCTCTTGTTCGGTTTTACAAACCATGGTTTTCAAGCGTGTTCGCCTCTTTGGTTTCGTACCTGACCATATTCTAACACATCAAATCGCAATCAGTCGTAAATACCCTGTTCGAGGAGCTCACGCGCAAAGTCGCCATAGCGGTCTTCCTGAATCGCGCGGCGCACATCCTCCATCAGTCGCAAGGAGAAACGAAGGTTGTGCATGGTCAGCAACTGCGCGCCGAGAATTTCCTTCTCCTTTACGAGATGGCGGACATAGGCACGTGTGAAGTTCTGGCAGCAATAACAATCGCAGCCTTCTTCCAGCGGCGTGTGGTCGTGTTCATACTTTGCATTTTTGAGCGTCATGCGCCCGTGCCGGGTAAGCGCCATGCCGTTTCGTCCGGCGCGCGTTTGCAGCACACAGTCAAACATATCCACCCCGCGCAATACGCCTTCGAGCAGGCAATCAGGACTGCCGACGCCCATCAGATAGCGCGGCTTGTGTTCCGGCATGTAGGGCATCATGGTTTCGAGCATGTCATACATGATCTGCTTGGGTTCGCCGACACTCAAGCCACCAATGCCGAACCCGGGGAAATCCATATCGGTAATCGTCTTCGCGCTCTGGATGCGCAGATCGCCAAACATACCGCCTTGTACAATGCCAAAGAGCACCTGATCCTCGCGCGTGTGCGCATCTTTGCATCGCTTGGCCCATCGATGGGTGCGTTCCATCGCAGCAATAGTATACGCACGGTCAGAGGGATACGGCGCGCACTCGTCAAAGCACATCGCAATATCCGCGCCCAGGGATTGCTCGACCTCCATCACCGACTCCGGCGTGAAGAAATGCTTGCTGCCGTCGATGTGGGAGCGAAACATCACGCCGTCTTCCTGAATGTCGTTGATCTTGGCCAGCGAAAACACCTGAAAACCGCCGCTGTCGGTCAGGATCGGACGATCCCAGTGCATGAACCTGTGCAGCCCACCTGCCTCCTCCACGAGCTTGTGTCCGGGACGGAGGTAGAGATGGTACGTGTTGCCGAGGATGATATTCGCCTTCACGTCCACGAGATCACGCGGGGTCATCGCCTTCACAGTTGCCTGTGTGCCAACGGGCATGAAGATCGGGGTTTCAATGTCTCCGTGCGGGGTATGCAGCACGCCATAGCGTGCGCCGCTCTGTTTGCAAACATGCTTGAGGTCAAATGTAAACGGGTATGCCATGCGGCTCAGCCCTCTATTCTTTCTGTCGAAATCCGGTCGTAAACCATCCTATTGTACAAACGTGTAAACGTGATATTATAAAATCAACATTGCATCTCCAAAGCTGAAGAAGCGGTATCGTTCCTGAATTGCGTGCTCATAGCAGCGGAGTGCCTCTTCACGCCCGGTCAGTGCGGAAACGAGCATCAAAAGCGTCGATTCCGGCAGATGAAAGTTGGTGATCAGCGCATCCACCGCGCGGAAGCGATAACCGGGTGTGATGTAGATGCCTGTCCAATCCTTGCCGGGTTGCACGATGCCATCCTCCGTGGTCACGCTTTCGAGCGTGCGGCAGCTCGTGGTACCGACGGCAACGATGCGGCCGCCGTTTGCCCGCGCGCGATTGATCCGCTCGGCCGATTCCGACGAAACCTCGTAATACTCCTTGTGCATCATGTGGTCTTCAATCTTATCCTCCGCAACGGGGCGAAACGTACCAAGCCCCACATGCAGCAACACATCGACAACATCCGTGCCATGCGCGCGGATCTGATCCAGCAATGCGTTGGTGAAGTGCAGTCCAGCGGTTGGCGCAGCAGCGGAGCCGTTGGTCTGCGCATAGACCGTTTGGTAACGATCTTTGTCCGCCAGCCGCTCGGTGATATATGGCGGCAGCGGCATCTGCCCTGCGCGATCCAGCACCTCTTCGAAGATTCCGTCAAAGAGCAGCTCAATCTGTTTCCCGCCGTCAGCATCCGTATCGCCTAGTACCCGAATCGAAAGTTCGTCGTTGACCACATACTCTCTGCCGGGAACCGCCCTCCTTGCGGGCCGCGCCAAACATTCCCAGGTTTTTTCTCCAGTTCTTTTTAATAGAAGAAACTCCATGTTGCCGCCCGTATCCGCGCGGTGGGCAAAGAGTCTTGCGGGCAGCACGCGCGTGTTGTTGCGCACGAGCACATCCTCCGGCGAAAGATATTCTACTATATCGGAAAACACCCGGTCTTCCATGACGCGGGTATCGCGGTGGTACACCAGCAACCGCGAAGACGCGCGATCCAGAATCGGCGTCTGCGCGATGAGTTCCTTGGGCAAGTCGTAGGCGAAGTCGCTTGTTTGCATGTTGTTCTCTCTTTATAGCGTGCGCAAATTCAGCGGCAAATAAAAGCCGGATGCGCCGACCGATGTATTATAACGAAAAGTGCCCGATATTGCAAGTTTGCGCACAAATCCACGCGTTTTTCAGCCAGATTCGTTCATGCGCGAGATTTGATAATTGAATTTCGCGATTTTACATATATTTGATCATCCCGGTATTTTCATCAAACAATGCTCGTTTATTCTAATGACATGAGAAAGAAAACAAAAGGAGAAACGTTCATGATGAAGAAACTGCTTGCGACGTTGATCGCACTGACCATGGTTGCCGGGCTTGCCGCCTGTGCCGCCACCCCCGCCGCGCCCGAGGCGACCGAAGCCCCCGCCGTGGAAGCCACCGAGGCTCCCGCTGCAGATGCAACCGAAGCCCCCGCCGCACCTGCCACCCTCGACAAGGACATCGTCGTTGTCTCTCGTGAAGACGGAAGCGGTACCCGCGGCGCGTTCATCGAACTCTTCGGTGTTGAGCAAAAAGACGCCGACGGCAAGAAGGTGGACTATACCACGCTGGATGCCGAAATCGTCAACAGCACCTCCGTCGTCCTCCAGACCGTTGCGGGCAACGATGCTGCAATCGGCTACATCTCCCTCGGCTCTCTGAACGACACCGTGAAAGCCCTCCAGATCGACGGCGCGGATGCAACCGTTGCCAATGTCAAAGACGGTTCCTACAAGATTTCCCGCCCGTTCAACATCGTCACCAAGGCAGAGGTTTCCGAAGCCGCCAAGGCGTTCATCGACTTCATCCTCAGCGCAGAAGGTCAAGCCGTCGTTGCGGACAACCACTACATCCCGATGGACAACGCCCCCGCGTTTGCCGGCAGCACCGTTGCGGGCAAGGTCGTAGTCGCCGGCAGCTCCTCCGTCACCCCGGTCATGGAGAAGCTCAAGGAAGCCTATCTCGCCCTCAACCCCAACGCTGAAATCGAAATCCAGATGAGCGATTCCAGCACCGGCGTCAAGATGGCAATCGACGGCACCTGCGACATCGGCATGGCGTCCCGTGCCCTCAAAGACAGCGAAACGGCAGAAGGCGTCGCCTCCACCGTCATCGCGACCGACGGCATCGCGGTCATCGTCAACCTGAACAACCCGATCGCAGGCCTCACCGCAGAGCAAGTTCGCCAGATCTACGTCGGCGAAACCCTCAACTGGGCGGATGTCAAATAAGAAGCAAATAACGACTTGGAGCGACTTGGATGAATAACAATAAATCCCTCACGCGAGAAACCGCAGCGGGACGAAATAACCAAGTACGCGAGGGCGCGGCGAGAATCTTATTTCTCGCCGCTGCCTGCGTCAGTATACTTGCCGTTCTGCTGATCACGGTTTTCCTGCTGGTCAGCGGCGTACCCGCCATCGCGGAAATCGGCGTGTTCAAGTTCCTGTTTGGTACGGTTTGGAAGCCCGGTAACGATATCTACGGCATTTTGCCGATGATCCTAGGCAGTTTCTATGTGACCGCAGGCGCTCTGGTGCTCGGCGTGCCGATCGGTGTGCTGACGGCAATCTTTCTCTCCCGCTTTGCAAGCAAGAAGATGGTTGCCCTCGTGAAACCCGCCGTACAGCTTCTTGCGGGCATTCCTTCCGTCGTCTACGGCTTTTTTGGCCTTGTTGTGATCGTCCCATTGCTGGGCGGACGCGGAAGCATGCTTGCCGCGAGCGTCGTGCTTGCAATCATGATTCTGCCAACGGTCATCACGGTTTCCGAAAGCTCGCTCAACGCGGTCGAATCGTCCTATTATGAAGGCGCGCTGGCACTCGGCGCAACGCATGAGCGCTCGGTCTTCTCGATCATTCTGCCCGCGGCAAAGAGCGGCGTAACCGCCGCAGTCATCCTCGGTGTCGGCCGCGCAATCGGTGAAGCCATGGCGGTCATCATGGTTGCGGGCAATCAGCCGCGCATGCCGCAGGGCATTCTGAAGGGGCTTCGCACACTCACAACCAACATCGTCATGGAGATGGGCTATTCGGCAGACCTGCACCGTGAGGCATTGATTGCAACCGCCGTCGTGCTCTTCGTCTTTATCCTCATCATCAACTTTCTCTTTTCACTTACGAAACGGGGTAAAAAAGCATGAAGAAACAAAAACTCTCCGCGCTTTTCCTCCGCCTCGCAGTCTATCTGGCGTCCATCATCACTGTTGGCGCGCTGCTGTTTGTCGTCGGTTATATTCTGGTCAAAGGCGTTCCGAATCTTTCCTGGAAGCTCTTTGAGTGGAAATATACCACCGAAAACCTTTCCTTGATGCCTGCTCTGCTCAATACGATTCTCATGACGGGGCTTTCGCTGCTTATTGCAGTTCCGCTCGGTGTGTTTGCCGCAATCTATCTGGTGGAGTATGCAAAGCGTGGCAGTAAACTTGTGAGCCTTATCCGCATGAACGCGGAGACACTCGCAGGAATCCCCTCGATCGTATACGGACTCTTCGGCATGCTGTTCTTCGTCACCGCGCTCAAGCTCGGCTTTTCAATGCTCTCCGGCGCGCTAACGATCTCGATCATGATCCTGCCGGTGATCCTCCGCACCTCGGAGGAAGCGCTCATGAGCGTGCCGGACAGCTTCCGCGAAGGCAGCTTCGGTCTCGGTGCCGGGCGGCTCCGGACGGTATTTCGTGTCGTCCTGCCGGACGCAATCCCCGGCATCCTCGCGGGTGTCATCCTCGGCGTTGGGCGCACGGTCGGCGAAACGGCGGCGCTACTGTATACTGCAGGCACATCGTCGGATACCGTCTCAGGCATTATGGACTCTGCGCGCACGCTTTCCGTGCATATGTACGCGCTTTCGCAAGAAGGGTTGTATATCAACCAAACTTATGCCACAGCGGTGGTGCTGCTCATCATCGTCGTCGGCATCAATGCGCTTTCCGCCGCGGTTGCAAAGCGCGTCACCAAACGCAAGATTTAATTGTCCGAAACTTTTTGTTTCAGGAAACATGACAAATAGAAAGTGAACCGTTCTGAAACTGTTTGTTAAAGGAAACACAATATGAACAAGTTTGATATCTCGAATCTAGATCTCTACTACGGACAGCTGCACGCGCTCAAAAACGTGGAGCTGCAAATTCCGGAGCGGCAGATCACGGCGTTTATCGGACCCAGCGGCTGCGGAAAAAGCACACTGCTTCGCTCCCTCAACCGCATGAACGATCTGGTCGAAGGCTGTCGCATCACGGGCAATGTCCTGCTTGACGGCGTTGACATCTATAAGGGAAACATGGACACCACCATGCTTCGCAAGCGCGTTGGTATGGTCTTTCAAAAGCCCAATCCCTTCCCGATGAGCGTCTACGACAACGTGGCATTCGGTCCGCGCACCCACGGTGTGCGCGGCAAAGCGAAGCTCGACGACATCGTGGAGCAGTCCCTACGGGATGCCGCAATTTGGGACGAGCTCAAAGACCGTCTCAAGAAAGACGCGCTTGGTCTCTCCGGCGGGCAGCAGCAGCGCCTCTGCATCGCGCGCGCTCTCGCGGTCGAACCAGAGGTTGTGCTCATGGACGAGCCGACCAGCGCGCTGGACCCGATCTCTACCTCAAGAATTGAAGACCTCTGCGTGACGTTGCGTGAAAAGTATACTATAATCATTGTAACGCACAACATGCAGCAGGCCGCGCGTATCTCCGATAACACCGCGTTCTTCCTGCTTGGTGAAATCATCGAGTATGGCAACACGGAGAAACTATTCAGCATCCCGCGCGACAAACGCACGGAGGATTATATTACGGGGAGGTTCGGTTAATGCGAATTACATTTGAAGAACAGCTGCGTTTATTGAATCAGGAGCTGCTTGAAATGGGCGCACTGATCGAACACGCGATTCAGTCCGCCAGCGAGGCGTTGATTCGGCAGGACGTGGAAGCCGCCAACCATGCAATCACGTTTGATCGCGAAGTGGACCAGAAGGAGCGCGACATTGAGGCGCTCTGCCTCAAGTTGCTGCTGCAGCAGCAACCCGTTGCAAAGGATCTCCGCTTGATCTCCGCCGCGCTCAAGATGATTACGGACATGGAGCGCATTGGCGACCAGGCATCCGACATCTCCGGTATCGTGATCTATCTTGCCGGCAAGCCCTATATCAAGTCACTCGAGCACCTGCCGCAGATGGCGGAGGCCTCCATCAAGATGGTTACCGGAAGCCTTGACGCGTTTATCAACAAAGACTTGACCCTTGCGCGCGATATCATCGCGATGGACGACGTGATCGACG
The DNA here is from genome assembly GCA_023395595.1 of Bacillota bacterium. Classification (GTDB taxonomy): domain Bacteria; phylum Bacillota; class Clostridia; order Christensenellales; family CAG-138; genus UBA7703. The sequence continues at coordinate 197,283 of JAEWYO010000060.1, read as the reverse complement.
ATTTGTTTGACACAATCAAGGCCGAACTAATCGATTTGATCCAGCATGACCCCGAAAACGGCGAACAGGCGATCGATCTGCTGATGATTGCGAAGTATTTCGAACGCATCGGCGACCATGCGCAGAACATTGCCGAATGGGCGGAGTTTTCCATCACCGGCGTGCATAAGGGTGCCGAACTATGATTTATTATGTGGAAGACGACGCGAACATTCGCGAGCTGGTGATCTACACACTCAACCAGACTGGGCTTGCCGCAAAGGGGTTTTCGGCCGCGTCGGCGTTCTTCGCCGCTTCCGCAGATGAAAAACCAACGCTGATTCTGTTGGACATCATGCTCCCCGGCGAAGACGGCTTGACCATTCTGCGCAAAATCCGCGCAAACGCCGCAACAACATCGATCCCCGTGATGATGATCACCGCCAAGACGACGGAATTCGACAAGGTTTCCGGTCTCGACCTCGGCGCGGACGATTACATTACAAAACCGTTTGGCATGGCGGAACTCGTCGCCCGGGTCAAGGCACTGCTGCGCAGAAGCGGCATGAAGGCCAGCGCGGAGCGGTTGGAACACGGGGAACTCGTCGTGGACATCGCCAAGCACACCGTCAGCGTCTCAGGTCAGCTCGTCATCCTCACCTACAAGGAGTTTTCGCTGCTTGCGTGTCTGATGGAGAACGCCGGACGTGCCTATACGCGTGAGCAGCTCCTCGAAACCGTCTGGGGTTATGATTATGAGGGCGGCACGAGGACCGTCGATGTGCATGTGCAAACCCTTCGCACCAAGCTCGGCAGCAGCGGCAGGTTTATCGAAACCGTGCGCGGTGTCGGCTATCGTTTTGGAGAATAGACCCCGCTTCGCCAGTCTTGAAATGCCGCCGTTACACGCGGCAAATTGCTGCACATTGGAGCACACGACATGAGAAAACGCATTTTCTGGAATATTTTCCTCTCCTCGCTCATCGCAGCGCTTCTGTTGGGCGGTGTGATTTTGCTTGCGCAATACCGCTCGTTTGAATCATTGATGTTTTCGGAGCTATCCACCGAATGCATGTATGTCGAAAGTGGCCTTGCTTCCGCTTCCGATGAGCAGGTGTATCTGAAAGAGCTGTCCTCCAGCGACCGGGTTACGCTGATTGCGGCGGATGGGACCGTACTCTTTGACACCTCTTCAGATGCATCAAAACTCGAAAACCATGCAAACCGTCCCGAGTTCATCGCCGCAAAAACCACTGGAGAAGGCACAAGCAGCCGCTTTTCCGAGACGCAGTTGATCAAAAACTTCTATTATGCGCGTCTGTTGCCGGACGGCCGCATTTTGCGCATCGCGGATAGTCAGAAGAGCGTGCTTGGCATGCTGGGTTCCCTGTTGCCAACCATGTTGGTCGTTCTGCTTGCTATCACAGTGATCTCCGCGCTCTTTGCGCGCTTTGCCGCAAAGACCATCGTGCAGCCGATCAACGCACTGGATCTGGAAAACCCGCTCGGCAACGCAACGTATGACGAGCTTGCCCCGCTGCTCACAGGAATGGAACGCCAACGCCGCGAGATCGTCAGCCGCATGGCAGCGCTTTCCGAAAAGCAACGCGAGTTCACCGCTGTTACGGAGAATATGCGCGAAGGGTTCATCCTGCTCGATTCGGGAGATCGCATGCTCGCCATCAACGGCAGCGCGGCGCAAACCTTTGGCGCAGAACCCGCGCATGTCGTTGGCTCTCATGTGCTGATGCTCAACCGCAGCGTCGGGCTCCAGCAGGCGTTGGAGCAATCCAAGAAGAGCGGCTCCGGCCAGGCGACCTTGATTCGCGGTGCCAGCACCTATCAGGTACTGGCAAGTCAGGTGACGGACAATCAATCCCCTGCCGGAACGGTGATTCTGATCCTCGATATTTCTGATCGCGTCGCCGCAGAGCAGATGCGCCGCGAGTTTTCGGCAAACGTGTCCCACGAGCTGAAAACCCCGCTCACCTCGATTCTTGGTTATGCGGAGATCATGCGAGACGGTGTTGCCAAGCCAGAAGACACCCGCCGCTTCGCCGGAAAAATCCATTCGGAGGCAGCACAGCTCATGTCGCTCATTGAAGACATCATTCGTTTGTCCCAGTTGGACGAGAAAACCTCTCTGCCGGAGATGACATCGGTCAACCTCAAAGAAATCTGCGAGGATGTCTGCCAGCGGCTCCAACCGCAGGCGGAAAAAGCGGGCGTGTCGCTCAACATCAACTGTGCCCCTGCTTGCGTGCGCGGCATCCCGAAAATTCTGGAAGAGATCGTTCAAAATCTCGTTGATAACGCGATCAAGTACAACACCTCCAACGGCAGTGTTGGCGTTGTGCTCAAAAAGAACGGTGGCCGCGTGGAGCTCTCCGTTTCGGATACCGGCATCGGCATTCCGGAGGAGCACCTCTCCCGCGTGTTTGAGCGGTTCTATCGGGTTGACCGCAGCCGCAACAAGCAGATCGGCGGCACGGGACTCGGACTTTCCATCGTGAAGCACTCGGCGGAGACGCTCGGCGCGACGGTGCAGCTGCAGAGCAAGCTCGGCATCGGCACCACTGTGACCATCTCTTTCCCGTTGGTCGATTAACTCGCATCTCGACTTGCAAGCGCCTGCTTTTGCGGGCGCTTTTTGCTTGTCCTGCTGAATCAGTGAGCCGCGCAAATTTTTGAATTCTCTTTCGTGTGCAATTGTAAGCAAGAAGACGATCAATCGCCCCTTCAAAATTTCGCTGAAAAACGTCACATTTATGCTGTTGACAAACGCATGAATTAGAGTTAAAACGTGCGTGCAGGCATCTATGTTTGCGATTTTTTATGCGTTTGGCTGCTGGCTTCCCGTCTCATGCCAAACGATTTTTAAGCGAAAGAGAAGTGATACCCAGTGGAAAACCAGTCCGAAGAGGTGCCTCTCGGGCAAGTGAAAGTCGGCGTGACGTATAACCAAAAGCACGCCGAAGACGCCGCAACAGCCGTGCCGGATGCGCAAGCGGAATATGACAGTATGGAGACCGTGCTCGCCATCGCCTCTGCCATCCGTTCTCACGGACACCAGACCGTCCTGCTTGAAGCGGATCAAGCACTTTGGCAACGGCTAACCGAGGAGAAGCCCGATCTTGTATTCAACATTGCGGAGGGAAACGGCGGGCGCGCGCGTGAAGCGCAGGTGCCCGCGCTGCTGGACCTCCTGAAGATACCGTTCACCGGCTCGGATGCGACAACGCTCTGCCTCTCTCTGGACAAGGCGCTCACCAAGCGCGTGCTTTCCACCTATCGTATCCCAACGCCGCGCTATCGCCTATTTTCGCCGGATGCGCCTGTCCGTACCGGCGGGTTACGCTTTCCCGTGATCGTCAAACCCAATGCGGAAGGCTCAAGCAAGGGTATTGCGGATGTTTGCATTGCAACCGATGCCACCATACTCAAGGAACTCGTGAAAAAGAACTTCGCGTTCTATGGCGGAGATGTACTCGCGGAGGAATTTCTCTCCGGGCGCGAATTCACCGTTGGCCTTCTTGGCAACGGTGAAACGCTACGCGTCTTCCCGCCGATGGAGATCATCTATCACCATTCTCCGATCACGGGCTACAACGTCTATAACTACACCGTCAAGCAGGAGTATGAGAAGTTCGTCTCCTATCAATGCCCGGCAGAAATTCCGGCTAATATGGAGCACGAACTCATCCGGCTCTCTAAAACGATTTTCTCCGCGCTTGGTTGCCGCGATTTTGCGCGGATCGACTTCCGCGCGGACGAATCGGGCAAGTTATATTTCATCGAGATCAACCCCTTGCCCGGCCTCGCGCCGCACTATAGCGATTATCCGATGCTTGCAGAATTCTGTGGTGTTCCGCATGAGGAGCTCGTTTATTCCGTGCTCCGCGCGGGCGCTGAGCGCGCCGGCATCCGGCTCTAGAACGGCGGTGGAAACAATGGAAACACACAAAGACGACTGGAAATGGCAGTTTGCCCACCGCATCAAGACAACGGATCAACTCAAGCAAATTCTCCCGCTCACGCAACGGGAGCAGGACGAAATCAACACCTGCCTTGGCGCGTTTCGGATGGCAATCACGCCCTACTATGCCTCGCTGATCGATCCGAATGATCCCAGCGATCCGATTCGCAAGCAAGCGGTGCCGTCGATCCTCGAAACCCGCGTGGACGAAAACGACCTGTGTGATCCGCTGGGCGAGATGGCGGATAGCCCCGTGCCGCACGTGGTGCATCGCTATCCCGACCGGGTGTTGCTGCTCGTGACGCTGCAATGCGCCATGTATTGCCGCCACTGCACCCGCAGGAGAGCCGTCGGCGAAGAGGATAAACCCATCACGGAAGCACAGTTGCAAAAAGCGGTGGGCTATATCCGTTCCCATGCAGAGATTCGGGATGTGCTGATCTCCGGCGGCGACCCGCTGACCATGAGCACCTTGAAGCTGGAGCACATCATCGCTTCGCTTCGCGCCATCGAACACGTGGAGATCATCCGCATCGGCACGCGCGTACCGGTTGTGATGCCAATGCGCATCACGCAGGAGCTCACGGATATGCTCCGCAAGTATCATCCGATCTGGATTAATACACACTTCAACCACCCAAACGAGCTCACGCCGGAGTCTACGCGCGCCTGTGCCGCGCTTGTGGACGCGGGCATCCCGCTTGGCAACCAAACGGTGCTACTGCGCGGGGTAAATGACAACGCGGAGACGATGAAGCGGCTGCTTCTGGGGCTCGTGAAGATGCGCGTGCGCCCGTATTATCTCTATCAGTGCGATCTGAGCTGCGGTATCGGGCATTTCCGAACGCGCGTGGAAGCGGGCATCGAAATCATGCACCAACTCACGGGCAACATCTCCGGATACGCGCTGCCCAAATACGTCATCGACGCACCGGGCGGCGGCGGGAAGATTCCGCTGGGCTATGATTATGTCGTCAGCCGGGATGACAAAGAAGTAGTTCTGGAAAACTATCGCGGACAGCGCTATCGCTATCCGCAACCAAACCTGTGACTGCACCCGTGCAAAAACGGCGGCCTTCCGGTCGCCGTTTTGTTGTCACGCTATATTTCTTTTTTTTATTGGAACGTTATTTCGTTTTCTTTTCTTCTGCCGGAGCGTCCAGCCTCTTTGGCGCGTTTTCGCGTTTTCTCGCCGCGCGATCCTGTGCGTCCAATCCTGAGCCAAGCGCAAGCCCCGCGCCGATGCCAATCGCCAAACCGATCGCCATGTTTTGAAAGAGAGTTTGCCCGAACGAAACCCCAAGCGCAACGCCAAAGCACATATAGATCGACATCCATGCGCTTGCCGGGCGTTCCAGTTCCCATGCATTCATGCCGGAAACAGGGCTTTCCACGCGGTAGAACTTCAGCTTTCCGAGGATATGGTTGGAGGCTGCGTTGTCCTCCGCCGCTAGCGCGCTGATAAAATACACGCCCTCGCAGCCAAAAGCCCAGTCGCAAAGTGCCTTGACCGCCTCTTCGCCATAGCCGTTGCCGCGAAATGCCTCCCGAATTTCATAGCCGAGTTCCACCGTTTGATTGACAGCAACGCCGTGGAAACCAAGCAGGCCGACCACCTGTCCGCCGTTTCGAAGGCTGATCTGCCAGCCCGTGTGCCAGAGCGCGAGATCGTAATAGTCCGTCACATTTTTGTGCATCTCTCCGAGTGCGCCGCGCAGCAGCTCATCCGTTTCTTCCGCTTCCAGCGCGGCAAGCTGCTTTGCGTTCAGCGGTGTGAGCAGCAAACGTTTGGTCTTGATCGGGTTTTGGTCGCTAATTCGAAAATGTCTCATTTGTTTTGATCGCTTTCGTTGTTGTTTTTTCGGCTTGCCAAGTACTGCTCCAGTGCCCGGTCGTTTCGAATGATCGCCGTCTTTCGCGGATAATGTTCTTTGACCGCGCGATAACTCCGTAAGCTGGCGCGCGTTCTGCCCTTGTGTAAGATCCACCAGGCGAACTCCCAGTTCATCCGCTCGATGCAGCCGTCCGCCGCGCTCTCTCTCGTTCTTCCGTGAAAATCGCGGCTTCGCTTGAGCGCGCGCATCAGACAAACCAGGCGCGGATAATTGAGCCAGATGATCTCATCCGCGTCGCGGAGACGTTCATCCCGCAGGAGGTATCGATAGTTCCCGTCGATGACCCAGTTATCGTTTGCCATCTCGGCGCGAACCATCGCTTGCGCTTCCCCCGGCTTTCGTTCGGTCCAATCGGGCAGGAAGTGCACGCGATCCAGATAGAACGGCTCAACGCCGAGCTCTCCTGCCAGCCGTTTTGCCAGCGTAGATTTTCCCGCTCCGCTGTAACCAATGATCGCGATTTTCATGTGCCCTTTTCCTGTCCTGCCGGATTCTGAAAAGCGCCCGCCGACAAGCGGCGGGCTGCCATGTGCGCATTTATTCGAGGAAATCTTTGAGCCGTTTGCTGCGGCTGGGATGGCGGAGCTTGCGAAGCGCTTTTGCCTCAATCTGGCGGATGCGCTCTCTTGTCACGTTGAACTCCTTGCCGACTTCCTCCAGCGTGCGCGCTTTGCCGTCGTCAAGGCCGTAGCGCAGGCGCAGCACCTTCGCTTCGCGCGGGGTGAGCGAGTTGAGCACGTCCATGAGCTGCTCTTTGAGCAGCGTCACAGCGACTGCCTCTGCGGGTGCGGGCGCGTCGTCATCGGGTATAAAGTCGCCAAGGTGGGAGTCATCCTCCTCGCCGATCGGCGTTTCCAGCGAAACGGGCTCTTGCGCAATCTTGATGATCTCGCGCACCTTCTCTTCGGAAATGCCCATTTCTTTGGCAATCTCGTCCGGCCGCGGGTCGCGCCCATATTCCTGAACGAGCTGACGGTTGACGCGGATGAGTTTATTGATCGTCTCGACCATGTGCACGGGGATACGAATCGTGCGCGCCTGGTCCGCAATCGCGCGGGTAATCGCCTGGCGAATCCACCACGTTGCATACGTGGAGAATTTATAGCCCTTACGATAGTCAAACTTTTCGACCGCTTTGATGAGACCCAGGTTGCCCTCTTGAATCAGGTCGAGAAACAGCATGCCGCGGCCGACATAGCGCTTGGCAATCGAAACCACGAGCCTCAGGTTCGCTTCCGCGAGCTGGTGCTTCGCTTCCGGGTCGCCGTCCGCCATGCGTTGGGCGATCTCGACCTCCTGATTGGCGGTCAACAGCGGCACTTTGCCGATCTCTTTGAGATACATGCGTACCGGATCGTCGATGTTGATTCCCTCGACGGCGGCTAGCGTACTCTCAATCTCCGCGATCTCCTGGTTGATGTCCTCCGGCATCTCAACATCTTCCACGATGTCGATGTTGAGTTCCTCGAGGTGGTCATAGACCTTCTCAATCTGTTCTTGATCGAGCTCCAGCTCCTCCAGCGCATCCATGATTTCCTTGTAGGAAAGCATGCCCTTTTGTTTGCCCGCCTCGATCAGATCGTTTAACTTTTGTGCGCGTGCTTCTTTTCCTTCCAACATACCCGCTCCTTTCAGCTCAGACCCCGCATCCGCAGGTTCAGTGTCTGCATATCTCGTAATAATCTCGCCCGCTCGTCTGCCGGCATCGCCGGATCGACCAACTGACGTTTGATCTCTTCTATCTGTTCTGCGAGGTTGCATTTTTCAATGCGCCTCAGGCAGTCCTGCGCCGCTTTTTCCGGCTCTGTGCAAATGGCGTCTTCTTTCAGCGCGGCACTAACCCGCTCTGCGTCCTCTTTCTCCATGCCGGAGAGTAGCAGCGGCAGGTTGGGTTCGCTCCCGCTCTGGTATCCCTCTGCAAGCGCAGCGACAAAGCGCTTCATGCCATCGCTGGCAAACTGCTGTTCCAGTCCGCGCTCTTTGGCGAGTTTCACCGCTAGCGGGGATTGCAGCATGTGGTAGAGCAGCGCGTTTTCCGCGCGGATTCTCTCGCTGTCCGGCTCGGCTTCCCTGCGCCGTCCTATACCGGTTTTCTCCTTGAACGGAACCGGCTTTTGCTGGTCTCGCGGCCTCGCGTTCGCGCCCTGTGCGCGGAGGGTGTCCATCGAATAACCCGTCTGTTTGGAGAGCTGTTGATAGTGCCGCTCCCGCTCCACTGGGGTCAGTGTGCCGATGAACTGGCAAGCTTCCATGGCATATTGCTCGCGCTCATTCTCTTTTTCCAGATCAAAGCCGCGCGCAAGAGCAACCAGCTTGAAAGCGTTGAGCGATAGCGCGTCCTCTTTGAGTTGGTCAAAGCCCTCTTTTCCACTCGCGCGGACAAACTCGTCCGGGTCCTGCCCATTGGGAAACACGATCACGCGGACGTTGAGCCCTTCCTGCATCAGGATGTCCAGCCCGCGAATGGTCGCGTTCTGCCCTGCCGCGTCGCCGTCATAGGCGATGTATACGTTGCTGACGTAACGTTTGAGCAATCTAGCCTGCTGCTGGGTTAGCGCGGTTCCTAGGCTCGCTACAACGTTCGTCACGCCCGACTCATACAACCCGATTACATCCGTATATCCTTCGACCATCACGAGATCGTTGAGCTTTCCGCTCTTTTGCAGATTCAGGCCGTAGAGGTTGTTTCGCTTGTTATAGAGCAGTGTGTCGCCGGTGTTGATATATTTGGGTTTCTCTTCGTTGTTGAGCACGCGCGCGCCGAAGCCGATCACGCGGCCGTTCGCGGCGATGATCGGGAAGATCACCCGCCCGCGATACGCGTCATAGGTGCGCCCGGTGTCCGCGTTTTTAACCAGTAAACCCGCTTCCACGAGCTCTTCCGGCGTAAATCCCTGCGCGCCGAGATGCTGCTTGAGCGCTTCCCATTCGCTCGGCGCATAGCCGATGCCAAATCGTTTCACCGCGTCGCTGCTGATGCCGCGCTTTTTGAGATAGGCTCGCCCCGCCACGCCGCCTTCGCCGAGCAGCGTCTCCATATAAAACCGCGCCGCGAGCTGGCATGCCTCGGCGAGGCGCTCGCGCTTGGCGCGCTCCTGCATCATCGCCGCATCGTTGACTTCCTTGGGCATCGCGAGCCCAACCCGGTTTGCAAGGTGCTCCACCGCTTCGTGAAACGGCATGTGCTCCACATCCATGATGAACTGGATCACCGACCCGCCGATGTGGCAGCCAAAGCAATAGTAGAGCTGTTTATCCGGCGAAACGGAAAACGAAGCGGTCTTTTCCCCGTGTACAGGGCATAACCCCCAGAGCCGGTGTCCTTTTGGCTTGAGATCGGTGTAGCCGGAGACGACGGAGACGATATCGTTCTTGGCGAGCAGTTCGCTCATCCAGTGATCGGGATATGCCATGAATCGTCCTTTCCGCAAACCGACCGGACGTGGAAACGCCTCTGTTCGCTGTTACTGGGCTCTCTTCTCGTAATTCACATCTGTGGCCTTTTGCATTCTTGGCTTGACCAGAATGTATAATTCGACCACGGTGCGTGCTTTCCTGCAAAATCACAAAAGTTTTTCTTGCTTACGTGGTCTGTATTGGCTCAAGTCGTCAAGTCCATCCAGGATTTCGGCACGAATATGCGCATGTATTCCGCAACCGCATAGTTGTCCGTCATACCTGCGATATAGTCCGCAACCGCGCGCTCTTTTCCGTCTGTCGCCAGATACTTGGCATATTCTCCCGTCAACAGATCGATATGTGCCAGATAGTATTCAAACAGCTCTTTGATCACGCGCTTTGCTTTTTCTTCCTCGCTCTTGGCCTTCGGGTTCTTATAGACGTTGTCAAACATAAAATCCCTTAGCGCGTCGAACTGCTCATACATCCGCTCACTCATTTTCACAATCGGCTTGCCCGCGCTCTGCTCCACCACATCCAGAATCATGGTGTTGATGCGCCTGCCGTGACTGTTGCCAAGCACACGAACGCATGCCTCCGGCAGATCGCTTTCGTGCAGTACGCCAGCACGGATTGCGTCATCAATGTCGTGGTTGATGTATGCAATGCGGTCGGCCAGTGAAACGACGGAGCCTTCAAGCGTTGCCGGATGTCCGTTCTTCTTGTGGTTTAAGATTCCGTCACGCACTTCAAAGGTGAGGTTGAGCCCTTCGCCGTCGTTCTCCAGTTTTTCCACCACGCGCAGGCTCTGCTCGTTGTGCTCAAACCCGTCCGGGAGCAGAGCGTTGAGCACATCCTCGCCGGAGTGTCCAAACGGCGTATGCCCCAGGTCGTGCCCCATCGAAATCGCCTCGGTGAGATCTTCGTTGAGCCGCAGCGCGCGGGAAATCGTCCGCGCGATCTGGGAAACCTCTAGCGTATGAGTCAACCGCGTGCGGTAATGATCCCCTTGCGGAGAGAGAAACACCTGTGTTTTATGTTTGAGCCGCCGAAACGACTTACTGTGTAAGATACGGTCGCGATCGCGGATGAACTCCGTGCGAATCTGGCACGGTTCAATTGGCGTGACACGCCCGCGCGTGTTCTTTGAAAGTGTGGCAAAAGGCGAGAGTGTCTCCGCCTCCAGTCGCTCATAGTATTGCCTCGGGTTTTCCTGTGTCATGTGCCGGCAACCTCCGTTTCCAGCTATAGATATTCGCCGCATTGCAGGAATCTCCTTGTTTTGCGGCATTTTGCGCGCGAAAAAACCCCGTCCACTTACGCGAACAGGGTTTGTTTTACCGTGCGGGATTCACTCGAATGATTACTCGTCTTCTTCCTCGTCGGCGCCGGGGATTTCGAAGTCGATGGTCTCGTTGCAGTTCGGGCAGATCAAGCCGTCATCGCTGTCGATCATGTCTTCGTCGAAATACACGGTCTCGCCGCAATGCGGGCAAACAACCTCGATGAAGTCGTCTTCATCCAGATCGCCGTCAAATTCGTCGTCGATGGCGCTCTCGATATCGTCCAGCTCGTCATAGATGCCGTCCACGCAATCCGAAAGATCGTCGATGCTCTCGTCCTGCTCTTCCAGTGCCTCTGCAATTGCGCCGAGTGTATCGATGATACCGCGCAAAACCTTGTCCGTGCCCTCTTCCGAAAGCTTCAGGCCATCAGCCAGCCCGTCGAGATATGCTACCTTTTCAGAGATGAAACTCATAAAATTCCCTCGTCTTTCCGTTCGTTGCCGAACAACTTGTTTCGTGGGGATTGTTGTTTAGACGCGCTCCATGTATTCGCCCGTGCGGGTGTCCACGCGGATGCGGTCGCCTTCGTTGACAAACAGCGGAACGTTGAGCGTGTAGCCGGTCTCAAGCGTCGCGGGCTTTGTGGTGCCAGTTGCGGTGTCTCCGCGCACGCCGGGTTCGGAATGCGTGATCAGCAGTTCAACAAAGTTCGGCGCTTCCACGGAGAACGGCGCGCCCTTGAAGAAGCGAATCTTAACGTTCTGATTTTCGATGATGAACGCAATCGCGTCTTCCACCTGATCGTGGTTGAGCGGGATCTGCTCGTAGCTCTCGACGTCCATGAAATAATACAGGCCGCCGTCTTCATAGAGGTACTGCATTTCCTTGGTCTCGATGTGTGCCGGCGGGTATTTGTCCGTCGGGTTAAAGGTGCGCTCCAGCACCGCGCCGGTCATGACGTTCTTGAGGCGGGTGCGTACAAAGGCCGCGCCTTTGCCGGGCTTGACATGCTGAAAATCGGCAATCTGCCAGACATTCCCGTCGATCTCGAGGGTCATGCCCTTTCTGAATTCGCCTGCACTGATCATATGGTTGATTCCTCCGTTATTCTGATACTCATTCTTTTTTATGATTGTTCAGCATGCGTCATGCTAAAATTTCTGTTGTTTTGTCTGAAGCGCGCAGCTCAAATCGTGATGAGCTCTTTTGTCACGCTGGCGAGGTTCAGGTATCCCTCATCCGTGACCACGCAGCAGTCTTCGATGCGCACACCGCATTTGCCTTCCACATAGATGCCGGGTTCCACGGTGATGGTCATCCCGCTTGTGAGCGTGTCTTCGCTGGTGAAGGAAGCACGCGGCGGTTCGTGAATCTCAAGCCCGACACCGTGGCCTAGCCCGTGGCCAAACTGCTTGCCGTAGCCTTTTTGCGTGATGTAGTCCCGCGCGACTGCGTCCAGCGCGCGCCCGCTGATGCCGCTTTTGAGTTTATCGAGCGCCATCTGCTGTGCGGTCTTGACGATCTCATAAATCTCTTTGCTCAGCGCGTCGATGCTACCGATGGCAAAGGTACGAGTCATGTCGGAATGATACCCGTTGACCATGCAGCCGAAGTCCGCCGTCACAAGATCGCCTGTTTGAAATTTGCGCGTGCCCGGCACCGCATGCGGCATGGCACCATTTGGACCCGCCGCGATGATCGGGTCAAACGAAGGCGCTTCGCTCCCGTTTTTTGAGCAAACGTAGTTGAGTTCTGCCGTGGCTTCCAGTTCGCTCATGCCCGCGCCGATGCGTCCAAGCCACTCATGAAAGCTCTTGTCCGCAATGCTTTGCGCAGCCTGGAGGGATTCGATCTCCTCCGCGCTCTTATAGAGGCGCGGCAGCGTGATGGAACCGCCAAACGCGACCCATTCCACCGGCATTGCTTCGTAGTCACGAAACGCGCCAACTGTCATCGCGCCTTCTTCAAACCCGGCGCGCTTACAGCCGTCCTGCGCAAGAAACCCGCGAATGCGACTCAACTGCTCCGCAAATCCTGCCTCAATGACTTCACAGAGGCCTTTCGTCTGCGCGTTCGCTTGAATCGTATAGCGAAAATCGGTCACAAGATAGGTGCTTTTGTGTGTGACAAGAAAGATGCCGTCCGAGCTGGTAAACCCCGAATAATAACGGATGTTTTCCCGGCTGGTGATCAGCGCCGCATCGAGAGATGCTGCCGAAAGGCTTTTACGTAATGCTTCAATTCTCTTTTTCATACGAAGTTATATTACCACAGATGTTTCACACGGGCAATAAAAATGATCTTGCGGGAACGCCGCAATCCTGTGTTTTCACGCGTTTTGTGAAAAAACTCCGGCGGATTCCCCGCCGGAGTGTGTGCGATCTTGGTTTACCCCCAATATTGCTGATATTTTTCTACGTTTTGCTCGTGCTCCTCATAGGTCTTTGCAAACACCAGCTCGCTTGTCTCCTTCGGGTTCTGGTTGCAGAAGAAGAGGTAGCCGTCCGCGAGGAACTGCTCGTTGGGATACAACGCCGCCTCGATGGCTGCTTTGCCGGGATTGCAAACGGGGCCGACCGGAAGCCCTTTGAATTTATAGGTGTTGTAGAACGATTCCGTCGCCTGTTCTGTTGCGTTGAAGACATACTTCGTCACACCCAACGCGTAGGACAAGCTCGCGCAGCTTTGCAGCGGCATATCTTGCTTGAGACGGTTATGGAACACGGCGGACACTTTAGAGAAGTCTCCCGCCGCTGCCGCTTCGCGCTCGATGAGCGACGCCAACGTGACCACCTGATCCATCGTCAGCCCAAGCTGCTGCGCGCGGGTGACATAGTCCTCCGAATACACCTCGTTGAAGCGGTTGAGCATCTTGATGAGAATCGTCTCCACGCTCGCGTCCGCATAAACCTCATACGTGTCCGGGAAGAGATACCCTTCCAGCACATAGGAGCGCGAGGCCGCGTTCATCGTTGCGCCCGCGTCGGCAATAAACGCAAAGTTTGTGAATGCTTCGCCCGTTCGCGCCGCAACATAGAGCTGGTCTTCGTTCTGAATCAATCCCTTTTCCTGCAGGACTTTTGCGATGTTTTGAATCGTGTAGCCTTCCGGAATCGTAAATTTGACCGTTGCCTTGGCGGGATTGCCTTCGCAAAGCTCCTCCACGATCTGCTTGATGCTCATGTTCTTACTCAACACATAGGTGCCGGCCTTCAAGCTGTTTGCCTTGCCGACAAAATCGACATACACCTTAAACGCCGCCGTACTGGAGATCAAACCATCCTTGTCATAGCCGCAAGCACCGTAGAGAATTCGTGCGATACTGCTCGCGGATGAGGAAGCGGGAATCGTGACCTCGATGGGAGTCGCGTCACTCCTGTCCACCGGTTCAATGTATTTGGCAAGCACATAGTTGATCGTTGTCTGCGCAAGCAGAAAGACGATTACAAGACTCACAAGCATCACCACAGTCGGTCGGATGCCGAGCCAGAGTTTGCGCATGCGCTTTTGTTTTTTCGTGTAGCGCTTTTCGGGTTTTTCGTTCATTGGCATTCTTCTGTTTCTCCGTTGGTATGCCCGTCGGGGCAAAAGTTCGTCACTCTGGATGGAATATTATCCTTCCAGTGCGCCGAGGTCGATCTCCACCGCATCAGCGAGGATTTTGTATACATCACCCAGCATCCGCTTGAGGCGGAACTCCGCCATCAGATAGGCGGATGCATCCGCATCAAATTGAAGCAGTTCGCCGATCTTTTGGAGCTTCTGGAGCGATTCGCTCTCGCGATCACCGGCAATCATCGCCGCCTGCGCGTGGATTTGTAGTTTGTTGTATTCGTCAATTAGCGTGCGTGTGGTGCTGTTTTCCATCGCGCGTGCCTTTGCCTCGCTATATTCGCGGTATTCGATGCTGCTTTTGAGCTCGTTTGCCAGCAGCTTTGCGGTATCGTAAACCATGGGTTCCCCTTATATCTCGATGATGATCGGCATGATCATCGGCGTGCGTTTTGTCCGGTTTTTGAGGAAGGATTTCAGCGCGTTCTTCACGCCGGCCTTGATGTTGGCGTAGTCGCTGCGATCCGCACCCTCAAACTTCCGTGTCTCTTTCACGAGCAGGGTCTTAATGTCCGCGATGAGTTCTTCGCTGTCGCGCATATACACAAACCCGCGGGAGACGATCTCCGGCGCGGCAAGCATGCGCCCCGTCTCGCTATCGAGCGTGAGCACCGCAACCACAAGACCATCCTGCGAGAGCGTCTTGCGATCTTTGAGCACCACGTCGTCGATGTCGCCGATGCCGTCCACCATGACTGCACCGGAGGTGACGGTTGCCGCCTTTCTTCCGCCGCGCTGAGTGAGTTCGATCACGTCTCCGCAGTCAGCGATAAACGTGTTCTCCGCCGGAATGCCCATCTCCTGTGCGAGCTTGCCATGCATCATCAGATGTCGGTATTCTCCATGCACCGGTATGAAGAATTTCGGTTTGGTGAGCTCCATCATGAGACGCAGTTCTTCGCGGCAGGCGTGGCCTGAAACGTGAACGTCCGCCATGCGGTTGTAGATCACCTGCGCGCCTTTTTGGTAGAGCTGGTTGATCACGCGGGACACACCGACCTCGTTGCCCGGAATCGCGGAGGCGGAAATAATCACCGTGTCCCCTTTGCCAATGTTCAGGCGGTGCGTCGCCGTCGCCATGCGAAACAGGCCGCTCATGGGTTCGCCCTGGCTGCCGGTGGTGATCACGCAGATCTGGTCGTCGCGATAGCGCTTGAGCTGATCCACCTTCACAATGCTCTCCGGCGGAATCTTGAGGTAGCCCAACCGCACGGCGATCTGCACGACCTGCTCCATGCTTCTGCCCTGGAAGCAGATCACACGCCCATGGCTGACCGCAACATCCGCAACCTGCTGGATGCGGTAAACGTTGCTGGCAAAGGATGCCACGATGATGCGTCCTTCCGCCACGTCAAAATAGTATTCAAACGTTTTTCCGATCTCGCGTTCGCTCTGCGTGTGCCCTGGGCTTTCGATGTTGGTGCTGTCGCTCATCAGCGCAAGCACACCCCGCGCGCCATAGTGCGCAAAGCGGATGATGTCGATGGGTTCGCCATCGATGGGCGTAAAGTCCACCTTGAAGTCACCGGTGTGAATCACCGTGCCGATGGGTGTATTGATCGCCAGCGCAACAGCCCCCGCGATGGAATGCCCCGTTTTAATGAACTCCACCTTAAAGCAGCCGAGTTCCACCGTATCACCGGGTTTTACGACGGTGAGTTTCTTGTTGCTCACACGCGCTTCTTCCAGCTTGTGCTCGATCAGCGCAATGGTAAATGCGGTGCCATAGACCGGCACATCAAATTCTTTGAGCGCATAGGGCAGCGCACCGATGTGATCCTCATGTCCGTGGGTGATCATGAACCCCTTGAATTTTGCGCGGTTCTCGCGCAGATACGTCATGTCCGGTATGACCACGTCGATGCCGGGCATGTCGTCGTCCGGAAAGCTGATGCCGCAATCAACAACGATCATGTCGTTGCCGTATTCAAACGCGGTCATGTTCTTCCCGATTTCGCCCATGCCTCCGAGCGGTATAATCTTTAGCTTACTTGCCATTTTGTTTCTTTCCCCAATTTTCTTTCAAAATTACCAATCAAAAATCCCTTGCGGTTTCCCGCTTCCCGTTTTCGGGCATTCTTCGCCCGTTACTTCCCATTCAATTCCCGTTATGCGATCAACGGCGCAGAGTTGCCCGCTGAAAAACTTCGTTGACGCGAAAATAAACCGCGGTGCGGCTTTTTCGTTGATAGTTAGAGTATAGTGTATTTTTTGCCCGCGCAACAAGCATATTTTTTGCTCTGCCCGTGCGCGGGGTTATGTTCATCTTTATTTTGCGGCATCTGACGCGCAGATTTCCACGCTTCAGCTATAAAAATCGTTGCCGCCATAGGTGCCGGCATAGGTGCGGGTGCCCCAGGTTTTGTCCGTCTGTGCGCTGCGAAACGACATCACGTCCGTCGCCAGCAGGCGGTTTGCGTTGTTGAGCACGTCGTTGGCGTAGTTGATCACGCTGTCAGGAATCGTCTTTGTTAAAAAGTCGCTCCTGCCGACCACCGAAAACTGGCTCTTTTGATAGACCACGTCATGGACGGAATTCGGCCACTTGCTCGACTCTACGCGATTGACAATCACGCAAAGCACTGCGCGATAGCCATCCTCCGACCTACCGGATTCAAAATATGCCACACGCGCCGCCAGAAGTACATCTTCTCCGCTGTAGGGACCGGATACACTCGGCGGCTCTTGAGACGAGGTCTGCACGGGTGTCGCGGTCGGTGCCTGTGTCGGTATCGCCGTCGGCTCCGGTGTAATCACAAAGGTCTCCTCCGGCGCGGCGGTCGGCGTCGCCTTTGGCGTGCTGGTCGGTTTGCTGGTTGGTTTTGGCGTGCTGGTTGGTTTCTTTGTCGCTTTTGCGGTCGGCTCCGGCTCCTCGGTCGGGATCGGTGTTGCCGTCGGCGTAGGCGAAGGGGTCGGTGTAGGCGTGGGCGGCGGCGCAGTCGGAACCGGCGTTGGCGTGAGTGGTATCGTCGGAGTCGGATCGACGACGTCCATCACGGGCAACCGCTCTCCGTCTTCGGTTAAATAGGTACCGTCGTCCTGTAGCGTTCCCTGATACGGTGAAAGCACCGTGATGCCATAGGCGGGCTGTTCACCAGGTTTTGCTTCGTGAATGGAAAAGACATGTGGCATCGGAGACGGTGTTGCGAGCGCAACTTCCATCGTCTGAACCGCCGCAGCCTCGCATCCGGCGAGAGCCAGCGCAAGCGCGGCGGTCAGAGTCAGGAATATGGTTGTTTTCACACGTCGTTTCTGCAAATACCTTCGTCCTTGTGGAAAGATTCCGGCCTCGATTCAGGCGGGTGATATTAGAGGATATACTTGTGCAGATCGTCCTCGTGGAATTCCTCACCGAGGTGTTCGTCCACATAATCTGCGTCGATGTTCAGCTCAATCTCCGGATGCTGTCCATTGGCGTTGAAGGAGATGTCGTCGAGCAGGTTTTCCATCACGGTGTGCAACCTTCTCGCGCCGATGTTCTCCGTGTTTTCGTTTGCCAGATACGCAAACTTCGCAATCTCCTTCAGCGCGTCCGGCGTAAAGCTCAGGCGCACCTTGTCTGCGGAAAGCAGCGCGGTATATTGCTTGGTCACCGCGTTCTCCGGCTGGGTCAGGATCTTCTCAAAATCCTCCTGCGAAAGGTCGTCGAGTTTCACGCGGATCGGGAAACGGCCTTGCAGTTCGGGGATCAGGTCGCTCACCTTTGCGGTATGGAATGCACCCGCCGCAATGAAGAGCATATAGTCGGTCTTAACGGGGCCATATTTGGTCGAGATCACGCTGCCTTCTACGATCGGAAGAATATCGCGTTGCACGCCCTCGCGGGAAACGTCCGGCCCACCCATGCGCTCGGCTCCGGCGATCTTATCGATCTCGTCGATGAAGATGATGCCATCCTGCTCCGCGCGCTCAAGTGCTTCGCGGTGCACGTCGTCCATGTCGATGCGCTTTTCGCTCTCCTGCTGAACGATCACACGGCGTGCTTCCTTGACAGGGAGCTTCCTGCGCTTTGTCTTCTTGGGCAGAAAATCGCCAAACATCTCGCCGATGTTCAGGTCGATGCCCGCGGCAAACATCGCGTCGTTCTTG
Organism: Bacillota bacterium; assembly: GCA_023395595.1. Lineage (GTDB taxonomy): Bacteria > Bacillota > Clostridia > Christensenellales > CAG-138 > UBA7703. The sequence continues at coordinate 179,047 of JAEWYO010000060.1, read as the reverse complement.
CCGCCTTGTTCCTCGACCTCGATCTCGACCATCTCCTGCTCCAGCCTGCCCGCGCGGAGTTCGGCAAGCACGCGTTCGCGTTCGGTATAGCGCTTTGCCTTCTCTTCCTCGCTGGGTTCGGGTTCGCTTGACTGTGGCTGTCCCGCGCCGAGCAAAATCTGGAGCGGGTTCTGCTGCTTGTGTTCGCGTTTTTTTGCGCCCGGCAGCAGCAGATCGACCAACGTCTGCTCCGTTGCGGCCTCCGCAACCATGCGCACGTCGTCCATCCGTCGGTTCATGCAAATGCGAATTGCCGCATCCACAAGATCGCGCACCATGCTCTCGACATCGCGCCCGACATAGCCGACCTCGGTATACTTGGTGGCTTCCACTTTCACAAAAGGCGCGTCAACTAGCTTGGCAAGCCTTCTTGCGATCTCGGTTTTGCCCACGCCGGTTGGCCCGATCATGATGATGTTCTTCGGGGTAATCTCCTCGCGGAGTTCGTCGGAAAGGCAACTTCTGCGATAGCGGTTGCGCAGCGCAACGGCGACCGCGCGCTTGGCGCGATCTTGCCCGATGATGTATTTGTCCAGCGCGTCAACGATTTCTCTTGGTGTGAGTTGCATATTGTTATACCTCCTCCACCGTAATGTTGCCGTTGGTGAACACGCAAATATCGCCCGCAATGCGGAGCGCTTTTTCCGCGACTTCCGCCGCGGAGAGCTCCGTGTTTGCCTTGAGCGCTTTTGCAGCAGCAAGCGCATACATGCCGCCGGAGCCAATTGCCGCAATGCCGTCGTCGGGGTCGATGACCTCGCCCGTGCCGGATACGATCAAGAGCTCTTCTTTGTTGGCAACGATCAGAAGCGCTTCCAGCTTGTGCATAATCTTGTCACTCCGCCAATCCTGCGCGAGGGAGACCGCCGCGCGTGTCAGATTACCGCTGTATTGTTCCAGTTTTTTCTCAAACCGCTCGCAGAGCGAAAATGCATCCGCAACCGATCCTGCAAAGCCAACCACGACCTGGTCGTGATAGAGCCTGCGCACCTTTTTTGCCGTCGCTTTCATGATGACGGACTCGCTCATGGTTACCTGCCCGTCGCCTGCAACCGCTGTTTTGCCGTCCTTACGAACGGCGATTATCGTCGTACCCCTGAGTTCCAATCAGGTTATCCTCCTCTGTTTTCGTCCGTAAAATCATGCGGATGCATGCCGAACTCTCTTGCGGACGGGTAGCTTCTACCCAAGTACCATACTAGCACAAAGCGGGCGCATCCGCCCGCTTTCGTCTATTCGTTTTCAATTCTTTCACGATTATTCTATCATCATAGATTTTCTGCCGCAGATGACAAATTGGTTTCTTTCGCGATGATTCTAGCGTTATAACTCAGTGGTCTGTGCGAATGGTTCACTTGAGCAATCAAGCTCCGACTGCAGCGTTTGAACAATCTCAAGTGCGCGTTCGGCAATCTTCGCATAGCGCAGCGCTTTCTTGCGGATACGCTCAGGAATGCTCTCCATGATACCGAATGTCACGTTCATCGGCTGAAAATCATCGCCTACATAACCGGAGACATAATGCCCCAGCGAACCGATTGCGGTCTTTGCAGTAAAGTCGATCGCCTCTTTGCCGCCTAACTGCCGCGCGAGCGAAACCGCCGCGAGAAAGCCGCTCGACGCGCTCTCCACATACCCCTCCACACCGGTCATCTGACCCGCGAAATAGAGCTCCGGCATCGTGCGCATCTGGTAGTTGTGATCCAGCAGCTTCGGCGAGTTGAGAAACGTGTTGCGGTGCATCACGCCGTAGCGCGCATACTCCGCATGCTCCAAGCCGGGAATGAGCCCGAACACCCGCCGCTGTTCTGCGAATTTCAGGTTCGTCTGGAAGCCCACGAGGTTAAAGAGCCTGCCGTCCTTATCATCCTGCCGCAGTTGCACGACCGCGTAGGGTTCCTTGCCGTCCACTTCAAGCCCAACGGGCTTGAGCGGGCCGTAGCAGAGCGTCTGCTCTCCGCGCTTTGCCATCACTTCAACGGGCATGCATCCTTCAAATACGCGCGGTGTCTCAAAGGCATGCAACTCAGCCGTCTCAGCGCTGATGAGTGCGCGATAGAAAACCTCATACTCCTCCCGCGTCATCGGGCAGTTGAGATAGTCGTCCCCTCTGCCGTAGCGCGAGGCACGGTAAACCTTCGTCATATCGAGCGAGTCCAGCGTGACGATGGGCGCCGCCGCATCGTAAAAATGCAGCGCCTCTCCTGTCAACCGCGCGATATCCTCTGCCAGCACGTCGCTGGTGAGTGGCCCACTCGCGAGTATGCACGGTCTTTCCGGCACGCGAGTGACTTCCTCGCTGTGGATCGTGATGCTCGGGTGTTTGCGGATGATCTCACTCACCCGTGCGGAAAAGCCTTCGCGGTCAACCGCGAGTGCGCCGCCCGCGGGCACACGGGTTTCGTCCGCCACGCGCAGAATCAGCGAGCCAAGAGTCCGCAGCTCCGCCTTGAGCAATCCCACGGCATTTTCAATCCGGTCGGAGCGCAGAGAGTTGCTGCAGACCAACTCGCAAAAATCCCCGCTGTGATGAGCCGGGGACATTTTTTGCGGTTTCATTTCATATAGATCGACCTGTATTCCGCGCTCGGCCAGCTGAAAGGCCGCCTCGCATCCGGCAAGCCCTGCACCGACGACGCTGACGCGTTGTTCGCTCATTCGGTATCGTCCTTTGTTTCAAAATCCAATGCTTCCCTGCATTCGTTGCGGGATTATTCGGCTTCTGCCTCTTTTTCGCCCTTGTCTTTTTTCGCGTTGCGGTGAATATACCCGCATTCTTTGTTCATACAGGCGATATAGCTGCCGTTTTGTCCGATTTTTTGTACCATCAACCCGCCGCACTGCGGGCAGGGCATCTTGGTCGGTTTGTCCCAGGAGACAAAGTCGCACTCCGGATACTTCTCGCAGCCATAGAATACCTTGCCGCGCTTGCTCTTGCGTTTGATCAGCGCCGCGCCGCACTTCGGGCAGGGAACGTCGATCTTCTCTACAATTGCCTTCGTGTTCCGGCAGGTTGGGAAATTCGGACACGCGAGGAACTTGCCAAAACGACCGATCTTGTAGACCATCATCGCGCCGCATTTTTCACAGACGATATCCGAAACCTCGTCGGGGATCTTCTCCGGCGGGGCTTTCTCCAGCGCTACCTCCACCTTCTGGTGGAATGGCGTATAAAACTTGCCGAGCACGTCCGCCCAGCCAACCTTATCCTCTTCCACGCCGTCGAGATCGCTCTCCATACCGGCGGTAAACTGCACGTCAACGATCTCGTCAAAGTTGTCCATCATGAAGCGGTTGACGACAAAGCCCAGCTCGGTCGGAACCAGCTGCTTCTTTTCGCGCGCAATATAGCCGCGATCCACAATCGTAGAGATCGTCGGGGAATAGGTACTCGGGCGTCCGATTCCCTTTTCTTCCAGTGCCTTGACCAGCGTGGCTTCTGTATAGCGGGGCGGCGGCTGGGTGAATTTCTGCTCGTGATCGATCTTTTCCGCTTTGCAGGTTTCGCCCATGGAAAGCTCCGGCAGGACAGTCTCCTTCTCCTGCGCGTCGTCGCGCCCTTCGGTATAGATCACCGTAAAGCCGTCAAAAATCGTGCGGATGCCGTTGGCGCGGAAGGTTGCACCCGCGCAATCCAGCGTCACCTGTGTGGTGGCAAATGTTGCGTCGCTCATCTGGCTTGCGAGGAATCGCTCGTAGATGAGCTTATAGAGGCGGAACTGTTCGCCCGTCAAATGGTCTTTGATCGCGGCGGGTTCGTGTTCGATACCCGTCGGACGAATGGCCTCGTGCGCGTCCTGCGCGCCGTCGCGTCCTTTGTAAAAATTCGGTTTCTCCGGCACATAGACGCTGCCGAAGCGTTCGCCGATGAACGCGCGCGCCGCCTGCTGTGCCTCGGTTGCAATGCGGACGGAGTCGGTACGGATATAGGAGATCAAGCCCACCGCGCCCTTGCCGCCGACATCGATGCCCTCGTAAAGTTGCTGGGCAATCATCATCGTACGCTTGGTGGTGAAGCCGAGCTTACGGGAGGCCTCCTGCTGCAGGCTGCTGGTCGTAAACGGCGGCGCGGGATGCCGCGTTTTCGTGCCTTCCTTTACTTCGGTGATGGTGAATAGCTGATCCTGAATGCGGGCGAGCACCTCTTTAGTGTCCGCTTCGTTGCAGAGATCGCGTTTTGTGCCGTTTTCACCATAATACTTTGCGTCAAACGTCTTCTTGGTGGCGAGTTCGCGCAGTTTCGCGGAGATGTTCCAGTATTCCTCCGGCACAAAGTCGCGAATCTCGCTCTCGCGGTCGCAGATGATGCGCGTAGCAACACTCTGTACACGTCCGGCGGACAAGCCTTTACGCACCTTTCGCCAGAGAATCGGGCTGATCTCGTAGCCGACCAACCGGTCAAGAATACGCCGTGCCTGCTGTGCGTTGACCAGGCGCATGTCGATGGGGCGCGCGCCTTTGATCGAGTTTTTCACGGCGGTGGATGTGATCTCGTTGAACACGATGCGGCATTTGCTGCTCTCGTCGAGATTGAGCACCTGCGCCAGATGCCAGCTGATGGCTTCTCCTTCGCGGTCAGGGTCGGTCGCGAGGAACACTTTCTCGGCAGACTTCGCCTCTTTCCGGATGCGCTCCAATACATCGCCTCTGCCGCGCAGGGTGATGTACTTCGGTTCAAAGTTGTTTTCAATCTTGACCCCAAGCTGACTTTTGGGTAAATCGCGCACGTGTCCGTTGGACGCGACCACCTTGTATTTGCTTCCCAAAAATTTACCGATCGTCTTCGCCTTTGCAGGCGACTCAACGATAACGAGTGTTTCAGACATAGCGTTCCTCCCGCCGGATATCCCCTGCTTCAGGGCTCTACGCGCAATAGGCGTAGAAATAGTCCGGCAACTGCTACATTATTCCGAAATAATGCAATTCTGTCAAGTGTATTCTGATGAAATGGCTCCCGATTCCAAAAAAACGTGTGATATTTCAGACGTTTTTCGAAGAAAAATAAACTTTCTTTGCTCATGTTCATTTATCAAAAAGAAATTTCTTCTATTATATACTCCCTTGCCAAGAACGGATGTCGCACACAAAACGCACGTTCTAGCTGGAGATCGTCCATCCGGCAATCAAATGTACGCTTTCCTTCTGGCCAAGCCAATAATACACGTCATAACATTAAATAATACTATTAAAACTGATTATACGTCTTTGAGTCTGACCCGTTCGGTGTCGATGCAATACCGTCTGCCCGGCAGCACCTGAATGATTCCTGCGAATTGCAGCTCCGTCAGGCCCGCGTTTATACTGCCAATCGGCAGCGTGAGCGAATCGCAAAGCTCGTCAAAGCTCATCTCGGCGCTCTTGAGCAGACGACAGATGGCGCGTTGCTCTTCGCCGAGGGATGAGAGCAGAACGATGTTTGCAGGCGGGCGTGTCTCGGCAGGCACATGCAGGCAGGAGAACTCGGAGAGTATCTCCTCCGGCGAAAACACAGGCTTTGCCTCGCCGCGCGCAATCATACCGTTGGGCCCCGCGCTCATCTCATCACCAATTCGTCCGGGCACGGCGAATACATCCCGTCCCTGGTCATGCGCACAGCCCGCGGTGATGGAGGTGCCGCTGCGTTCCGCCGCCTCAACGACCAGTGTACCGTTCGCAAGTCCGCTCATCACGCGGTTGCGAATCGGAAAATGATAGCGTTCCACGCGCGTTCCTGGCAAAAACTCCGAAACCACTGCGCCACGTTCGACGATCTCTTCATACAATTTGCGGTTGGATGCCGGATAGACCACGTCCACCCCGCAACCGAGCACGGCCAATGTCGGGCAAACAGCGTGCACCGCGTCCAGCGCACCACGCGCCGCGCAAGCGTCTATCCCTTCCGCAAGGCCAGAGACCACCAGCGCTCCAGCAGAAGCGAGTTCGTATCCAAAGCGCTTGGCAACCTCAACGCCATACTTGCTTGGGTGGCGGGAGCCGACCATCGCGATGGAGAGTTCCGGGTCGGGATCGATCGTACCGATGTAATAGAGTACGCTCGGAGGGTCGGGAATCTCGGCAAGCAGCTTTGGATAGCGTTCGTTTCCGAGATATGTAAAGCGGATGTTCTTCTTCTCCATCTGCTCGTAAAAACGTTGCACAAAGCCCGGCTTTTCTGCCTCCCGCAGTCTTGCGCGGACATGTTCCGGTAGGGCCGCGCCCCATTCCACTCCGTTTTCGAACGCGCTTTTTGCCTCCACAAGAGAATCATAGCGGGACGCAATCTTATGGAACAACCTTGCGTTATACTCCGTGCCATAGTTCAACCAGAGCCGCGCTTCGATCTCTGCCGTCTTCTCTTGCGCCATGGTGTTATGCGTCCCTTCCGCTCTGGTCGAGGCTCCGGTACTGAATCGCCTCGGCGTAGTGCGCCAGTGCAATTGTCTCAGCGCCCTCCACGTCCGCAATCGTCCGCGCGACTTTCAGGATGCGCTGATAGGCGCGTGCGGAGAGCTTGAGTTCGGCATAGGCGCGCGCAAGCAGCGCTTCGCTGGCCGCGTCCGGTGCGCAATAGCGTTTGATGAGCTTTGCGTTCATCTGTGCATTGAGAAGAATGCCGTCCTCGGCAAAGCGTTTTCGCTGCGCGTCCCGCGCGGCTTCCACGCGCGCGCGGACAGCGGAGGAAGGCTCGCCCGTTGCTTTTTCGGAGAGTTCAAGAAATCCAACCTCCGGCATTTCGATTTGTATGTCGATGCGATCCAGCAGCGGTCCGCTGATGCGCCCGCGATAACGCTCAATCTGACTCTTTGCGCAGCGGCACGGGTGAATCTTCGAACCGTGGTTGCCGCAAGGGCAAGGGTTCATCGCGGCGACGAGCACGAACTCTGCAGGATAGGTCGCCGTTGCCGCCGCGCGGCTGACGGTGATAAACCCGTCTTCCAGCGGCTGACGCAGCGCCTCCAGCACGTTGTGCTGAAACTCCGGTAGTTCATCGAGAAAGAGCACGCCGTAGTGCGCAAGGCTGATCTCGCCCGGCATGGCGCGGTTTCCACCGCCAACCAGTGCGGCGGAGGATGCGCCGTGGTGCGGCGCGCGAAACGGGCGTTCCCGAATCATACCGCGCCCTTTGGTCGCGCCTGTGATGGAGTGTATCTTCGTAATCTCAAGCGATTCTTCATAGGTCAACTGCGGCAAGATCGAAGGAATTGCCCGCGCCAGCATGGTTTTGCCCGCGCCGGGCGTGCCGATGAGCAGGATGTTGTGCCCGCCCGCAATAGCGATTTCAGCCGCGCGTTTTGCGCCCTGCTGACCTTTGATCTCCGAAAAATCCGTCGCAAAGCGCTGTTCATATCCCTGCCAGTGTTCCGTCGGGTGCGAGGGTATCGCGGCATCTCCGCGCACATGCTCGCAGAGCTGCGAGAGTGTGGAGACGGGCAAAATGGTCACGCCCTCCACATAGGCCGCCTCCTCCGCGTTGCCTTCCGGCACGGCAAAGATGGTCTCGCCCTTGGAAAACGCGTCGATCACCATCGGCAACGTTCCCGCAATCGCGCGCACACCGCCATCGAGTCCAAGCTCTCCAAACGTCACGAACGAAGGATTGACGTGTGCCCCAAGCTGTCCGGATGCGGCGAGGATCGATAGCGCAACGGGCAAATCATACACCGCGCCCTCTTTGCGCATGTCCGCAGGCGCGAGATTCACCGTGATCCGCGCTGCGGGAAAAACATAGCCCGCGTTCTTAATCGCGGCGCGCACACGCTCGCGCGATTCCTTGACGGCGGCGTCCGGCAGGCCGACAATTTCAAATCCCGGCAGCCCGTTTGCAATATCCGTCTCGACCTGTACGGCAAAGCCGCCGATTCCGTTGAGTCCGTGGCTCTTGATGCGCGATAGCATGCTATGATGTGTTTCCTCTCGCGTATTCCCGTTTTTTCACGGTTATGCTTAGTATACACGAAAAGCACCGCGGATGCGGCGCTTTTTCGACAAATAATGCTCTTATTTTTCTGATTTTTTGTATCGCGTTCTGCGTTTACTCCGCCGGTATTGCGGGAGATTCTTCAGCCGCGTCCGTCTTTTTTTTGAAAACGAAAAGTCGATTCCCGAGGTAGTTAACCGCGATGGCAAACACGGTTGCAATCAGCTTTGCGATCGTGTCGCCTTTGATGAATCCCGCAAGCGCCGTCGGCATCCACTGTGCAACCCATTCATTGGTCACGCCGAACACCTCGCGCAGCAGCCACATCATGCCCAGTGAAACACCGAGTGAGGCGACATTGACCAGCAGAAAGAGGATCATCTCCTTCACGGAACGCGTTCGCTGTTCCCGAAATGTCCAGTTGCTGTTCCAGAGATAGCTGTTGATTACGCCGAAGGTATAGCCCAGCACCTGCGCAGCATAGACCCAGCCAAGCGTGAGGTTGAGCGTTTGAAACACCGCGAAATCCACCAGGGTATTGAGCACGCCTACGATGGCGAACTTCACCATCTGCCAGAACGTCTTTTTCGCTTCTTCGTTATGCGCCATACATCAGCTTTCCTCCGGGTAGTTTGGAGATAAACGCCGCCCAGTCTGCCGGAACCGCAAGGCCGGAGATGCCTGGATAGAGCAGCACAAAGAACAGCACCGCAAACCCGACCCAGAACCACTTGATGAAATGCGCTTCGGGATAGCGCTGTTCCAGCTTTTGCAGCGCGTAAACCGTCGCCATCAGGATAAACGGCACCGTCGCAAAAAAGTGGTAGATAAACGTGCAGCGTGTCACCAATACCCAGGGCAGGAAATTTGCAAGAATGCCGACACAGAAGATCTGCATCGCCTTGTCCGGCGCAACCCGTTTGCTCAGCCGTGCCCAAAGCAGCGCGACGGAACCGATTGCGGACACCCACCAGACGGCGGGGTTGCCGGAAGCACTCAGCGTGGAAATCTGACCTGGTGTGATGTAGCTGTTGAAGAAATACCACATCGGCTTGATCGTAAACGGCCAGCTATACCAACTCGACTGATAGGGATGTGTGGCGTTCAGCGTCGAGTGGTAGTTGTACATAAACTGCTGATAATGCCCGAATGTTTTGAACATATCACCGATGCCATAGCTCGTCGCCTGGCCGGATTCATAGATGAAATACGGTGTGTACGAAGCAAAATAGATGGCAAACGGAATCACGATGAAGAACAGCACACACCAGAGCAGCGTGCGAATCGTCATCGGCCAGAAGTCACGCACACGCGCCTTGTCCGCGTCATTGTCCCGCGCGTTGACCTGCGCATAGTCGAGATAGCGCGAAACCAGAGAGATCCCAAGCAGCACGGCAAGCCCCGCGCCTGCATAGATACTCGTCCATTTGCACGCAGCACCGATTCCGAAGAACAGGCCGGAGAGCGCAAGCGGTTTGAGCGTCTTTTTCAGCCCGTCCACATAGAAGTTCATCGTGATGTACTGATACATATAATAGTACATCAGTAGAATGAAGAAGACCGAATACACGTCTATGGTTGCAATGCGCGTCTGCGTAAAGTGCATAAAGTCAAACGCAAACAGCGTAGTAAGTACAATCGCATAGTCAGAATTTTTGAACAGCCGTTTGCCAAAGGCATAGAGCACCGGCAGCATGCCGATGCCGAACAGCGCGCCAACCACACGCCAACCAAACGGCACCATTCCAAACACCCAAACCCCCAGCATGATGAACAGCTTGCCCAGCGGCGGGTGGGAATTCTCATAGGGCGTGAGATTGTTGAGGTTTTCGTAAGCCGTTCTGGCATGATACAGCTCGTCAAAATACATGCCGTTGAAATAGCTTGGCACTGCTGCAACAGCATCCTGCTCGTCAAAGAGATTCCCCTGCGTGCCTTGTGCGCCGGTAACGGTCACGGGAATCTGCTCCCCGTTTGCATCAAAAAACGCAATCTCGTTGAGTTTGAGCGTACCGGAATAGAGCGAAATTGTCACCGTATCGCTCACGAAGTCCGTCGTGGTCTTCTTCCAGCGGAACATATCATCATAGAACTGGTCGAAGATTTCCTCGTGCCCATCCGGTGTGGAAACCAGCATCGTCCCGTCCGTGTCGATGTTGCCATAGACGCTGTACGCCGTCACACGCTCCACCTTGGGGAAATGCACGGTCACAGATTCCCCTGCCTGATCGCTGTACCAGTAGGTTTGCGGCGCCGTCGTGGAGCCGAGATTGGTCAGGGCGACCACGCCGTAGACCAACGTGATGGCCAGCATGAAAAAGATGTCTTTCTTCGTGTAGTGCAGCTTGTTATCCGTCGGGAGCGAAGGTAAAATCGAAACGCGGTGGGAAATCCGTTTTTTCGGTTGCTCCTGTGTCTGCAGCGGTTGCGGCATACGATTCAGCGCGAGAATTTGCACGCTGATTACGCTCAGATAAACCGCCATTGCAACGGTAGCAAGAGAGCCGATGAACGTGATGACATCATAAACCTGCCCACGCGATGCCGGATGGTTGACCACATAGAACGCGCACAGCGCATTGAGCAGCGACGTTGTGGAGAGTCCGCCAAATGCCGCAAGTAGCCGCCGGTCGCCATAGTAAAGATAAGCAACCAGTATCAGCAGCAGCGCGGGAATCATATAGCGTTCGTGCATGTAGTGCCCAAAGGTGAAGATCAGCAGCACGCCAAGCCCAGCCGAGAGAAACAGCGCGCCACGGTTTCTTTTTCTGCCGAAGAAGTATAGCACAGAGGAGAACAGCACGGAGAGGATGATCATCCCCATACCAAACTGATAAAACGGCATTCCGAAAATCAGCGTATCCGCCGTCTTCCAGTTCCACCCAAGCATTGACCCGAGGTTAAATGCCTCGATCGATGCATAGTGATAGGATGTTGCCGTGTCCTTGTATTTAGACAGCAACCAAAACACATTCTGATCACCTTGGAACGGTAGCGCCAGAACGAAGATGACCGCAAGGGCAGCAACGACGGCAAGTACCGTCTCTATTGCCTTCTTGACCCATTGTTCACGGTGGTCGATCACATCCAGTACAAAGGCAACGGCAAGGATCGGTCCGAACATCAGCGCCTGCGGCTTGAGTAAAATCGCAAGACCAAAGACAGCGCCCGCGAGAATTCGCTTGTCGCTTTGGAGCAGCAGAATCGTAATCACGATGAGCAGTGCCAGCACGGAATCGATCTGCCCCCATGCGCCGGAGACAAACATCAACGTCGGCGTGAATGCAAAGATTCCGGCGATCAGAAGCGATTCTTTCTCGGCGAGCCCGTTTTTCTTTGCAAGCCGGTAGAGCAGATAAACCGTCGCCATATCGGCAAAGGTGGAGGGCATTTTGAACAGCAGCGCCATCGCACTGGAGTCATATGGAATGCCCAGCAGCTTGCAAATCCACGCCAGCGCCCCGCAGATATACATATATCCCGGCGGATAGTCCGCAAAGGCTCCGCTGGTGTAGAAGTTGGCCGGACCGAGATCCACCACCATATTGCCCCAAGCCATAAAGCAGCCGATGTCCGTCGGGTGCCCGTGGAAGATCAGCGAGAGCACGACGCGGACGATGAACATACCAAAGAGTATGACAAGCAACGCAAGCTGCGGTTTTACAACCGGCTCCTCCAAGCGGGAGGCATAGCGCAGCTCGTTGCGATAATACCAAAGAAATGCAAAACCGAGCACCAGCGTAAACGCGAGCGCAAGATACAGCGGATCGTTTGCCGTCATTGCGTCCGTCTTTGCTTGGCTGGCGTCACCATGGTTGGAGACTGCGCCGTTTTCAGTCGCGAGGTTGACGATTGTGTTCTCCGTTGTGGTGCATTCGTAGAGCGAAACATTGCGAAACTCCGCCGTGCCGGTCGCGGTTGTGCCATAGCCGCCGAGGCGGAGCGCAACGCTGACCTTGGTCTGCTCCGCCGCCGTGCGGAAATAGAGCAGCACCTCGCGCCAGGAGTCCGAACCAAACAGGTTTTCCGAATAGCAATATGTGCCATCAATGGGATAATTGTCGATCGAAAGGTTGGCCCCCGTGCCGTATTCCACATCGCTGGTTCGAATCTCGGCGCTCAGGCGATAGACAGTATTCGGCTCAACGGTAACATCCTGCGCCACGCGCGCATCGTTTGCCACTTTGTTGGTCAAAACGATCTGTGTGGTGCCATCCTCGGATGCAACCGTTGCGCTCACGCTGTCCGCATCGTTTTGATACGCGCGCAGATCCCAGCCCGCGGGCAGGGGCGCACTCTCGACATGAATCGAAAAATCTCCATTATACAGCAATTCCTCGCCTGCGAGTTGATCCCCGTTGTCGGCAAGCGCCAGCGCGGGCACACTCAAAAGGCACAGTAACAGCAGGATTGTCAGCAGTTTACGCACAAACGTATCCTTTCCACATCCAAAAAAAGGGTCGATGAATTCCCAAACAGTATATCACAATACAAAAAAAGCTCAACCGCGTGGATGCGGCTTGAGCTTGTCATTTTTGTGTCGGAATTTTCTTTTTTCTGGTCAATTGGTTGCTTTTGATGCGATTCTTCGTTACCAGCCACTGGTGTCGAATGCGTTTTCGATGTGGTGAATCAAATCCGTGCCGAGGTAGACCTCAATCACGTCAAACCGCGCAGGCGCATCCAGTAAATCCATCTCTTGCAGGTATGCTTGCGCCGCTTGAATCAGCAGCTTACGTTTGGCGGGGGTCACAAATTCCGCCGGCGTACCGTAGCCAGTTTTTGAGCGGGATTTCACCTCCACAAACACAACCGTACAGCCGGTCTGCATGATGAGGTCGATCTCTCTTGGCCCGTCGCGATAATTTTTGCGCAGGAGCTTGTATCCGCGCTCTTCTAAATACGCCTGTGCGCGGGCTTCTCCGCCTCTGCCAACGGTGGTCGTGCTCATAGATAACTCCGCAGGAAGCTCCTGCGGTGGATCGGGCAAAGCCCGTGCTTACGAATGGCGGCAATGTGCTCCACCGTTCCGTATCCTTTGTTCTTGGCAAAGCCGTATTCGGGATAGAGCGCGTCCTGCTCTTGCATATAGCGATCCCGCTCTACCTTTGCAATAATCGAAGCGCAAGCGATGCTGTAGCTCAATGCATCGCCGTGGATGATCGGGTGCTGCCGCGCAGCGATGTTGAGTCCCGTCAACGCGTCGATTAAAACATCCGTCACCGCGACCGGCATGGCTTCATATGCCATCGCAAAGGCACGTTTGGTCGCCTCCAATATATTGATTTCGTCGATCACATCGGGAAACACCCAGCCTGTCGCATAGCCCAGCGCGGTTCCCGTCAGAACCGGATAGAGCTTCTCTCTTCGTGCTTCGCTGACCTTTTTGGAATCGTTCACATACGAAATCAGCGGCTCCGGCGGCATCGCAGCGCAGCAAACAACGACAGGCCCTGCCAGCGGGCCTCTGCCGACTTCGTCCATTCCCGCGAGGACTATGCCCTCCCGCTCCCAGAACGCGCGGTCAAGCAAGCTCAACTGCTCAAGCCGTTCCGCCTCCGGTACGCGTGTCACCCTACCGCCTCCGGCTGCTCGAGCGTGACCCGCGCAACCTTGCCCGCGCGGAATTCGTCGAGCGTCACATGCGCCGCGCGCTCGGTGTCGAGTTCGCCTCCGCGGAGCAGGAATCCGCGGCTCAAGCAGACCGCTTTGAGCAGGTCTTCCTTCAGCGTTTCTGCGGTGAGCTTGCTATAGCGCTCCGCGACCTGTGCGGGGGACATCGCCTGCAGCTGCGCCAGGAGGTCGAGCGCGAGCTCTTCGCTGTCCATGACCTCATCCTTAATAGATCCAAGAAATGCCAGATGCTTGGCGAGTTCCTGATCCTCCAGCTTCGGCCAGAGCATGCCCGGCGTATCCATCAGCTCCAGATACGGTGTAATCTTCACCCATTGTTTGCCGCGCGTCACGCCGGGACGATCCCCAACCTCCGCGCGGTTTTGCCCGGCAATACGGTTGATCAGGGTGCTTTTGCCAACGTTCGGGATGCCGACGATCATACAACGCACAACCTTGTTCACGCCCTTGAGCTTCATCGCATCTACACGGGGTTTTGCCGCTTTCTCAATGAGCGCAACGGCGATCTTCTTTGCCGATCCGCCGGTAGCAGAGATGCCCGCGGCCTCAATCCCTTTGCGGTTATAGTACGAAATCCAGCGCTTGGTGGCGTTGGAATCCGCAAGGTCGCTCTTGTTGAGCAGCACCACGCGCGATTTCCCCGCAAAGAGGTCGTCAAAGTCCGGATTGCGCGAAGCAAGCGGAGCGCGCGCATCCAGAATCTCGACCACCACGTCGATCATCTTTAAGTTTTCCTGCAGCATGCGGCGGGTTTTCGTCATATGCCCCGGGTACCAGTTGATAGCAGGCATGATTGTTTCCTCCAAATATGGAAAAACCCCGGTGCCGATTTCGGCAGAGGGGTTTGATCCCGTTTTAATTTGCTTAGTCGTTCTTCTTGTCTTCGATGCGTTCGCGAATCTTTGCCGATTTGCCGGAACGCTCACGCAGATAGAAGAGCTTGGCGCGGCGCACAACACCGTGACGAACGATCTCGATGCGGCCGATGCGCGGGCTGTTGAACGGGAAGGTTCTTTCCACGCCAACGCCGTAAGAGATGCGGCGGACGGTAAAGCTCTTGCGCACACCGCCACCCTGAATCTTGATGATGATGCCCTCAAAGTTCTGGAGACGTTCGCGATTGCCTTCGATAACCTTCACGAAGACGCGGACGGTGTCGCCAACCTCAATCTCGGGCAGGTCTGTACGGAGTTGCTCTTTTTCCAGTTCGGAAATGATGTTCGACATTTTGAAATATTCTCCTTTCATTTTGCCAGGCGTTCATACTTCAAAGCAGAACAGAGGACCGCCCGATGTCACAAACGCGATTATAGCATAGACTCGCGCTCTATTGCAAGCCGTTTTGCTGATTTTATGCGGGTTCCGTGCCCGTTTGCGCCATTTCCTCCGTCTGCGGATGCCGCGCATCGTACACATACCACAGCGTGATGATGAACACGACGATTACTCCGCCGATAAGCGACCATTTGCCGGGGTTCTCTCCCGCAAAGAGAAACACCCAAACGGGGTTGAGCAGCGGCTCCAACACCGCAAGCAGAGAGCACGTCAAGAGCGGCGCGCGCTTGATTGCGATGCTATAGAGCACATACGCAATGCCGATTTGGAAGACGCCGAGTACGAGTATGCCGCCGATTGCCTGCGGTGTAAATGCAGGGCGTGTGGCAAAAAGTACCGGCAGGCCGATGATCGCGGTGAGGAACTGTCCCTGCATAATGCCGCTTGCGCGTGTCTGGTCGGACACGCCTTCGCTGAAGATGAACATCGCCGCAAAGAACCAACCGGACACCACCGCGATACTATCCCCGAGCAGATGCCCTTTGCCCATCTGGCCGATGAAGCAGAGCGATACGCCGAGAATCGTAATCGGCACCACGGCGATGTCGAGCGGACGCAGCTTTTTCTTCTGCACAAACGCGATGTAGAGCAGCACATAGACCGGCGCACAATATTGGATCACGATGGCGTTGGCGGCGGTCGTGAGCTTGTTTGCCGCAACAAACGTGGTGCAAACCCCCGCAAGCGCGATTGCGATCTTCACCGTATCCTTGTTGAACACGGGTTTGATGCCGCGGATGCGCAGATAGACATACATCACAAGCCCGCCGATGACCCCGCGAAGGCCGGCGATGGCAAGCGGGTTCCACGGAACAAGTTTGATGAAGATACCGCCGATGCTCCAAAGCAGCGCGGTTACGATCATGGCGATTGTGCCTTTTGTGGTTTCCTTCATATCGGTTTCCGCCGAAACAGCGGGTCTCCTTCTTCCAAAAAGCAAGGCAATCCGTCAGCAAGACTGCCGATGATTTCTATTTTCTCCAGCTGCTGCTTAGAGCCAGGCGTCGTCCGGCGCTTCGATGGTATCGCCCTTCTCGCTTGTCTCGTTCAGCAGGTCGGGACGGTTCAGCGCGGTCTTGAGTCTCGCTTGTTCCTGCCGCCAGGCTTGAATCTTCGCGTGGTGTCCATTCAACAGCACCTCCGGCACATCCATGCCGCGAAAGCTCGCAGGGCGCGTGTATTGCGGATATTCCAGCAAATCTTCCGAAAACGACTCGTCTGCCGCGCTCTCCTCGCTGCCCAGCACGCCGGGAATCAGCCGGCTCACGCAATCAACCAGCACCATCGCAGGCAATTCCCCGCCCGTGAGCACGTAGTCCCCAACGGAGATTTCGTCGTCGATGATATTCATCACGCGTTCGTCCACGCCCTCATAATGCCCGCAGAGCAGCACAAGATGGTCTTGTTCGGACAGTTCCCTCGCGATCTTTTGGCTCAGCGTACGCCCGCGCGGCGTCATCAGGATACGATGCGCCGTTTTGCCTTCAAGCACCGCGTCCATGCAGTCATAGATGGGTTGCGCCATCATGACCAGACCCGCTCCGCCGCCGAAGGGATAGTCGTCCGCTTTGCGGTGCTTGTTGTCCGTGTAGTCGCGGATGTTGTGCACGCGGATATCGATCAGCCCGTTTGCCTGCGCACGGCCAAGCATGCTGGCGGAGAGCACGCAGTCAAACATCTCTGGAAAGAGCGTGAGGATATCAATCCGCAAAACAGCCGACCTCCTCCAGCACATCCGCGTCAAACACGATGCGCCCGTTCTCCACGTCAACTTCGCGCAAAAGTTTTTTCAGCGCGGGCACGAGGAGCTTGCCGCCGTCGATCTCGTATACATCGTGCGCACCCGTCTCCAGAACGTCTGTGAGTTTGCCGTATGCCTTGCCGTTGGTGTCAAACGTGTCGCAGCCGATGAGATCGACGACGAAATAGGTGTCTTTGCGAAGTTTCACCGCGTTGTCGCGATTCACGCAGAGATAGACGTTCTTGAGCGTCTCTGCACGCTCCACCGTGTCGTAGCCTTCCAGATGCAGCAGCACCGCCTCCGGCAGAAAACGCACGCTAGTAACCGCAACAGGCGCATATGCGCCTGCCGTAGTTTCGAGATATGCCGTTTTTAGTTGGCGAAACCGCGCCGGATCGTCCGTCAGCGGGATAATCTTCACGTCTCCGTGTACCCCGTGTGCGCGGACGATCTGGCCGACGCGCAAATAATCGTTTCTCAAATGAGTATCCTAACTTTGCTGAGTCATACACGAGGATTTCGCGGGCAATTACTGCTCGACGATATCCACCATGTATTTTTTGTCTTCGCGGACGCTCGCGGCCTTGACGACTGTGCGAATCGCCTTCGCGATGCGCCCCTGCCTGCCGATGACCTTCCCCATATCGCCGGGCGCAACGGAGAGAGAGATCACAACCGTGTCCCCTTCCTCCCGCGTTTCGACCTTGACGGAGTCCGGCTCATCGACGAGGTTTTTCGCGATGAAGCTTACGAGTTCCTCCATCATGATTGCCTCACTCGATGGCGCCGCTCTTCTTCAGCAGCGCACGAACGGTGTCCGTCGGCTGCGCGCCCTTCTTGATCCATTCGGCTGCGTGCTCGTTGTTCACGGTCAGCTCAACGGGGTTCGAGAGGGGGTTGTAGTAGCCGATTTCTTCGACAAACGCGCCGTCACGCGGTGCGCGGGAATCCGCAACCACGATACGGTAGAACGGGGCTTTCTTGGCGCCCATGCGGCGCAGTCTGATCTTGAGCATTGTCTGCTTCCTCCAAATATTTTTTGATGTTGTTTGTTATATCGAATACGTCAAAACGTGATTCGCCAATGTGGTTTTAGGGGTTAGAACCCGAACGGGAAGCCGCCGCGCTTTCCTTTTTTCATCCGTCCGGACATCTGCTTCATGAGCTGTTTGGACGAGTTGAACTGGTTCATCAGGCGGTTGACCTCCTGCACGCTTGTGCCGCTGCCGCGCGCAATGCGCTTTCTGCGGCTTGCCGTGAGGATTTCGGGGTCATGCCGCTCCGCCTTGGTCATACTCTGGATAATCGCCTTCGTGCGCGCCATCTGCTTTTCGTCAATTTGAGCGCCGCCAAGCTTACTTGCATCCATGCCGGGGATCATCTTTACGAGATCTTCCATGGAGCCGAGGTTTTTCATCTGCTCCATCTGGTCGAGAAAATCGTCCAAGGTGAAGGCATTGCTCTTCATCTTCTCGGCCATCTCAAGCGCTTTTTTCTCGTCAAATGCGCCTTGCGCTTTCTCAATGAGGGTCAGCACATCACCCATGCCGAGGATACGGCTCGCCATCCGGTCAGGATGAAACGGCTCGATATCGGTGAGTTTTTCGCCGATGCCGGAGAACTTGATGGGCTTGCCTGTTACGGAGCGGACGGAGAGCGCCGCGCCGCCGCGCGTGTCGCCATCAAGCTTGGTGAGGATCACGCCCGTGAGAGCGATGGTCTCGTGAAAACTCTTGGCAACGTTGACCGCATCTTGACCCGTCATCGCGTCTACGACGAGCAGTATCTCCGCGGGGTTGACCGCATCGCGAATCTGTTTGAGTTCGGTCATCATATCTGCGTCGATGTGAAGGCGGCCTGCGGTATCGACGATGACCACGTCAATGAACTTCCGCTTGGCTTCGGCAACCGCTTCCTTTGCGGTGAGCACGGGGTTTTGCGTGCCGTGTTCGTAGACGGGAATGTCGAGTTTCTCGCCGACGATCTGCAACTGCTGAATCGCAGCAGGACGATAGATATCACACGCGGTGAGCAACACGCTCTTGCCGTAGTGTTTCGTAATATAGGAGCCGAGCTTGCCACACATGGTCGTCTTGCCCGCGCCCTGAAGGCCTGCCATCAGAATCACGGCGGGTTTCTGGTTGCCAAACTCAAGCTTGGTGTGTTCGCCACCCATGAGCCGCGTAAGCTCTTCGTTGACAATCTTAACGACTTGCTGTCCGGGGGTGAGGCTTTCGAGCACCTCGCTGCCGACGGCACGGTCGGTCACGGTTTTGACGAACTCCTTGACGACCATGAAGTTCACGTCCGCTTCCAGCAAGGCGAGCTTGATCTCGCGCATGGCCTCCTTCACGTCGCTCTCGTTGAGCTTCCCGCGCGAATTCAGCCGTTTGAAAACCGCTTGCAGTTTTTCAGAGACGCCTTCAAACGCCATCTTCTTCCTCCGAAACCAGCTCCCGCATCTGCCGGAGCAGGTCTTTTTGTGCTTCGTTGAGTGTTGTTCCGCCGAGGGTATCGATCAGGCGGATCAATTTTTCGTTGTTCTCTATCAAATTCAGCTTGGCTTCCATGTCCTTGAGTTCGCTCTCCGCGGTCAAAATCGCGTCTCGCACCGCCTGCCGTGAGATGCCCTCGCGCTCGGCAATTTCACCGAGGGAGCAATCTTCATAGGCATATTGGCGCACAAGCGAACGCTGGCGCTCGGTTAAAAAAGCACCGTACCAGTCCATGAGTTGTCCAAGTTCGACCAAACGATTCATCGGTACTCCTGTAAAGCAGAAAAGCTTTACACCGTAACTATTATACGGAGTCTGGCGATTTTGTCAAGTGAATCCGATGATTTGCGAGAAATGTGCGTTTAATTCTTAATACTTGCTACAGCGTGCGCTGATTTATCAATCCGCGTCGTTGGCCAGCAGCGCCTCGGCAAAGAGCTCTGCGTTGAACGCTTGCAAGTCGTCAATCCCTTCGCCAACGCCGACAAAGCGCACGGGAACCTTCAGCGTCTCGCAGATGGAGATCACCACGCCGCCTTTCGCCGTGCCGTCGAGCTTGGTGAGGATCACGCCATCGAGCTGGCAAACCTCGGCAAACGCGCGCGCCTGCGCCACCGCGTTTTGCCCCGTGACCGCGTCCAGCACCAGCAGAGTTTCGCAAGGTGTCTCCGGCAGTTCGCGTGCGATCACGCGGCGGATTTTGCCGAGTTCGTTCATCAGGTTTGCTTTGTTGTGCAACCGTCCCGCCGTGTCGCAGAGCAGCAGGTCGCAACCCTTCGCCTTGTAGGAGGCGATCGCGTCAAACACCACCGCCGCGGGGTCTGCGCCCTCGTTGTGACGCACCATTGCGACATCCGCACGCTTGGCCCATTCGCCGAGCTGCTCCGCCGCCGCCGCACGGAAGGTGTCCGCCGCCGCAAGCATGATCTTTCTGCCCTGCTCGCGATAGCTGTTGGCGAGTTTGCCGATGCTGGTGGTCTTGCCCACGCCATTGACGCCGACGATGAGCACCACCGCCGCGCCAGCGTCCGCCGAAAACGGCTTTTGCGTGGTGACGGCTTTTGCAATCAATCCCGTGAGCGCTTTTCTTGCGCCCGCGCGGTCGGAAATCTTCTGCGCCTTGATGGTGGCCTGCAGTTCGTCGAGCAGCCGCTCGGTGACGGCGGCGCCCGCGTCCGCGAGGATCAGCGCCTCTTCAAGTTCTTCATAAAACTCTTCGTTGATGCCATCCTTTGAAGCAAAGAGACGCGCCAGCAGACCCGTTCGGGTCTTGCCGAGTCCTGTTTTCCATTTCTGAAACAATGGTTTCTTTTCCATAAAATTCATCCAATCCGTTGGTTAAGATCAGCTTGCTTGTTCCGGAGTCGTCGTGATACCGTTTTCGCCGAAGCGCGCGGAGACCACCTTGCTCACACCCTTTTCCTCCATCGAGACGCCGTAGAGCGTGTCGCAGACCTCCATGCTCCCTTTGCGGTGCGTGATGAGGATAAACTGCGTCCCGTCGGAGTAGCGCTTGACGTAGTCCGCAAAGCGGGAGACGTTCGCCTCATCCAGTGCGGACTCGATCTCGTCGAGCATGCAAAACGCGGGCGGCTTGAGTTTGAGCATCGCAAAGAGCAACGCAATAGCGGTCAGTGTGCGCTCTCCACCGGAGAGCAACGAGAGCAGTTGCAGTTTCTTTCCCGGCGGTTGGGCGATGATGTCGATGTCGCAACCCAGCACGTCGTTCTTGTCCGCGAGGCGCAGTTCCGCCTGCCCGCCGCCGAAGAGTTCGGCAAAGGTCGAGGAAAAGTTCTGCTGAATCACCTCGAACTGCTTGAGGAACACGCTCTCCATCGTCTCTGTGAGTTCGACAATCAGCGTTTCCAAGTCCCGTTTGGCGTTGTTGAGGTCTTCGCACTGTGTGAAGAGTTCGCTGTGCCGCTCAAACACACTCTTGTATTCGCCAATCGAGCCGAGGCTGATATCCCCAAGCCCTTTGATCTCCTGCTTGATCTCGTTCACGCGAGTGTTGCTCGCGCCGATGGCAATCTCGCGCTTGAGCTGCGCGGCGTTTTCGTAGGTAAGCTCGTATTCCTCCCAGATGTGGTCCTGCATGGAGCCAAGCTCCATCTCCAGTTTACTCTGGGTGAGTTCTTGTTTGTGGATGCGCTCGGCCAGATCGCGCGTGCTGGAGAGCAATTCTTCACGCCGCGCGCGCTGTTCGTAAAGCGCGGCGGAAACGGTCTGCCGTTCCTCTTCGATTTTCCTTTGTGCTTCCTTCTCGGCTGCGGTCAGGGCACTGTCGCTTTCAATCTGTGCTTGCATGCCTGCAAGCTCCGCGTCGATTGCGGCAATGTTTCCTTCTGTTTCCTGCGTTTCCCGTTCCAGCGCAGTCAGACGTAGGGTCAAATCGCGGTGCTCAGATACGAGCCGCCGTTGCTCGGCATAGACCGCGTCGCGCTCCTTGCTGAGCGCCATGCGGCGTACCTTTTGCTCGGTGAGTTCTCCCGTGAAGGTTTCGCGCTGTTTGCGCAGCTCATAGAGCTCACCCTGTGCGCGGGCAACATCCTCGCGCGTGCTGGCGTTGCCTTGTTCAATATCGGTCTGCTGCTCGTCCGCGCTGGTGCGCTCGCGCTCCACCTCTGCCAGGTTGTCCGTGAGTTGTAGCCGTTCGTCTGCCAGGGCTTGCTCGCTTTGTTCGCTGTGCTCCACGTCGCGCCGGATGATATCCAGCTGCTCCGCCTGTTTTGCTGCCGCAATTTCACAGGCGTGCACCGCGTCCCGAAAGGAATCCACCTGTATGTCGCAGCGGAGCACATCTTGTTCCGCTTTGCGCAAGCCGGATTTCTTCTCCTCCAGCGCGGCATCAGCCTTTTTGAGTTTTTCGCGGAGCTCCTGCAACTCGCGTTCGCGGCTGAGCAGGTTAAATGTCTGCTTTTGCAAGCTTCCGCCGCTCATTGAGCCGCCGGTGCTGATAATGTCGCCTTGCAGGGTAGCGATGTGGAACGCGCCGCGCGTACGATTCTTGAGCGCGATGCCCGCGTCCAAATCCTTCACGATGATCGTGCGGCATAGTAGATAGTCCATGACATTTCGCACGTTGTCGTCGCAATCAACCAGCTCGTTGGCAACGCCGATGCAGCCGGGCACGTTGAGTAGCGCCCGCTCTTCGCGCGTGATGCGCGTGGGGTTGAGTAGCGCCATCGGCAGCAGCGTCGCTCTGCCATAATCCTTGGCGCGGAGGTATTCGATGACGTATTTCGCGTCCTCGGCGGTCGGGGTAACGATGTTTTGCAGTGTACCGCCAAGCGCCATGGTCACCGCGACCTCATACTCCTTCGGCACACGAAGCAACTCCGCCACCACACCGACGATTGCACGGCCAAGCTTTGCGTCGTTCGGTGCGTCTTTGAGTATGTTCTTGACGCTTGCATAGTATCCTTCGCGCGAGCGCTGCATTTCGTCCAGCACGCGCAGGCGGGATTGAATCGAGGAAATCCCCTGTTCGTCCTGCGAAATCTCCTCGCGTAGCGAAGTGAACGCATCGAGCGTCTTTCTGCGATTTTCAACCGAGCTGTCGAGGTCGCGCTTAGCCTGTTCCAGTCGCTGCGCTTCCTCCATATGCTGCTCTTTTGCGAGGTCGAGTTCCGCACGCAGGCGTATGGTCTCGTCCGCGCGGCGCTGTGCCTCGGCATCAATGGCGGCGAGCCGTTCACCGATGGAGCTTTTCATCGTGTCGAACCGTGCCGCACTGGACTTGAAGTCCGACGCACGATTCATCGCCTCGATGATGCTGTTTTTCATCTCGTCGAGGGCTTCTTCCCGTGCGGCGATATCCGCATCAAGTGCGCTCAGCCGCGTTTGTGCGGCTTCCATCTCTTTTTCAAGCAGGTTCAGCGCCGCCTGGCCGGATTCGTCCGCCTGAAGCCCGGCAATCACCGCGCCGAGTTCTTCGATGCGCGCCTTGCTCTGCTCGCGTTCCTGTTCGATGCGCTTTTGGGTTGAGAGCGCGTTCTCGCGCCGTTCGGCGAGCACGTGGCTCTTTCCAACGCGCGTCTCCGCCTCCGAAACAAGCCCCATCAGTCGGCTCTGCTGCGCGTTCATCGCAGTGTCCAGCGTCTTGAGCTGTTCTTCCAGCGCGGCACAGGCGGAAAGGAGTGAAGCTTCTCCGCTCTCGGCTTGCTCTTTCTCCTCACTCATCTGGCGCATGGTCTCCTGAATCTGGGTCAACCGTTCCTGCGCGCGGTCATATTGATAGAGAAAAAGATTGACTTCCAAGTCTTTGAGCTCGTCCCGCAGGCGAAGATATGCCCGCGCAGACGCACTCTGCTGCTCCAGCGGAGCAAGGCGATCGGAGAGTTCCTTTAAGATATCCTCGATGCGTTCGAGGTTTTTTTCCGTGTTGTTGAGCTTGCGCTCCGCGTCCTCTTTGCGCACGCGGTAACGCATGACACCCGCAGCTTCTTCAAAGGCCGCTCTGCGGTCTCCGCTCTTGTTGGCGAGAATTTCCTCCACCTTGCCTTGGCTGATGATGGAATAGCCGTCCTTGCCGATACCCGTGTCACAAAACAAATCGGAGATATCGCGCAGACGGCAATTGTTGCGATTGATGCAATATTCACTTTCGCCGGAGCGGTAGACGCGCCGCGTGATGGCAACCTCTGAAAATGGCACCTTCAGCAGGCCGTCGCTGTTGTCAAACGTCAGCGTTACTTCGCTGTAGGCAAGCGCTTTTCTTAGCTGCGTGCCGTTGAAGATAACATCCTCCATCTTGCCGCCACGGAGGGCCTTAGCGCTCTGTTCGCCGAGCACCCAGCGCACCGCATCGGAGATGTTGCTCTTTCCGCTTCCATTCGGCCCGATGATCGCGGTCACACCCGTGCCAAAACGGATTTCGGTTTTGCGTGCGAAGGATTTGAAACCGTTGAGCTCCAGCTTGCTTAGTCTCATGCTTCCTCCTCCAGTACGCCGAGGCGAATCAAGGCGGCCTTTGCCGCTTCCTGTCCCGCACTCTGTTTATTTAGTCCTGTGCCGGTTCCAATCGCTTCACCGGAAAGGCGCACGCAGATGGTGAAGCGTTTCTGGTGCTCCGGGCCTGCCTCGTCCATACATTCATATTCCAGATTGCCGATATGCCCTTTTTGAACATGTTCCTGCAAGCGGGTCTTGTAATCCTTGTCTGTCTCGTCCACACGCGCTTCTTCCAGCAGGCGAATCACGTGTTCGAGAATCACGCGCCGCGCATGCTCCAGCCCACCGTCGAGATAGATCGCACCGAGGACCGCCTCCAACGCATCGGAGACGATCGAGGGCTTGTTGCGCCCGCCGGTGAGTTCTTCGCCGTTGCCGAGGCGTAGATGCGCGGGAATATGCAGGGCGTTTGCCGCGCTGAACAGCGCGCGTTCACAAACAAGCCGCGCGCGGTGGCGTGTCATCGCGCCCTCCTGCAATCGCGGCTGCTGCAAATACAGATGTTCGCTCACGCAGAGCTCCAACACCGCGTCGCCAAGGAATTCGAGGCGCTCGTTGTGCGTTTGCCGCTTTCCGTCCCCCTTGACAAACGAGGTGTGCGTCAGCGCCGTTTCCAGAAGGGAACGGTCTGTAAACGTATACGCAAGGGTTTCTTCCAGCGCGGAGAGCGTGTCTTGTTGCTGCGTCATCCGGTCTTCCTTTGGTCATTGGATTTTTCGTGTTGTATAAAAACGATGATTGATAAAATTCGTGAAAAAGCAAGCGCGGCAAATAAGCGCTTGCCCTTTGCTTTACAAAAAAGCCCGCACCCTCTCGCAGTCTTCGGATGCGGGCAAATTTCTTACCGTTTGTGTCTTATTTCTTCTCGAGATAGCCGACGATGTCCGAAACGGTCTGAACCTTGGGGAGCTCTTCGTCCGGGATTTCAATGTTGAACTCCTGTTCCAGATCCATGATGAGTTCCACGATGTCCAGAGAGTCGGCCTTGAGGTCGTCGATCAGGCGGCTGTTCATGGTGATGGTGCCCGCGTCGATGTCCAGTTGCTTTGCGATAATATCTCTAACTTTTTCAAAAAACATGTTCAAAACTCCTTTTCGACGCGTTTTTTCACGCATCTCATTCGCGTAGTATTCTATCGGAAACGGTGGATTCTGTCAATGCTTGCTGCATTTCGGCGGGTTATTCCGCGGCTTTGCCTTCCAAGTCAAACTTCGCAATCTCTTCGCCAAGCAGGCGCGTCACATCCGAAGCGACAAGCTTTTGCGCCTGAAGGATTGCCGAGCGGAATGATTTTCCGTTGGAGCTGCCATGCGCCTTGATCACGCCGCCGTTGACACCGAGCAGTGGCGCACCGCCGTATTCGGTGTAGTCGAGCTTTTTCTTGAGCTGTTTGAACGCGGGTTTGCAGATCAATGCGCCGATCTTGGTGCGAACGCTCGACATCAATCCTTGTTTGAGCAGGTCCATGATCAGCCCCGCCGCACCTTCCGTGCCCTTGAGCACGATGTTCCCGTCGAATCCGTCACAAACGACTACATCAAACTCTCCGCCGAGCACATCGCGCCCTTCGCAGTTTCCGGTGAAGTTGACCGGTGCCGTCTTGAGCAACTGATGTGTCTCTTTCGTGAGCTCATTGCCTTTTTCTTCCTCCGCGCCGTTGTTCAGCAGACCCACGCGCGGTTTATTCACGCCGATCACGCGCTGCATATAGGCCGATCCCATCAGCGCAAACTGCACAAGATAGTCGCTCTTGCAATCGGTGTTTGCGCCGCAATCGAGCAGCAGCACGCAGGAATCTACGGTTGGCATCACCGTTGCCAGCGCGGGTCGCTTCACACCCTTGAGTCGCTTGATGATCAGCGTCGCACCCGTGAGCAGCGCGCCGGTGCTTCCCGCAGAAAGCACACAGTCCGCCTCGCCGGATGCAACGGCTTCCACCGCACGCACCATGGAGGAGTCCTTCTTCTTACGGATCGCAAGCGTCGGCTGCTCATCGCACCCAACCACTTCCGTTGTGGCAACAATCGAAACTCGCTTGTCGGTTACACCCAGCGCGGAAAGCCCGTCTTTGATGGTCGTCTCGTCGCCGTAGAGCACCAGCTCCACATCCTTGTTCAGCTCCGGCAGCACAAGCTTGACCCCTTCGAACACTGCCTGCGGTGCGTGGTCTCCGCCCATTGCATCAATTGCAATTTTCATGTTTCTTCTCCCAATTCTGCGGCAAACCATCAGCCGCAATCCCAATTGCGCCACGCGTTTTTGCGAAAAAGAGGGGATGAGTCCGAATGATTGAATATATTCCCTTTTCCGTTTGCGTTGCGTGATTGCCATATTATACGAAAAATCCGGCGTTTTCGCAACGCATTGCGGCGTTTTGGGATCATTCTCGTTCAAGCGCGCAAAAGCCAAGCAAAAAGACTTCCCGTGTCAGAAGGCACGAGAAGTCTCTTTGCTTTTGCAAAACTTGCTGTCGAAGGGTTCGACATATTTCGAAGGATGGATGATCAGGCGTTCTTCTTTTCCTTCTGTTCCATGTCGACGACCAGCTTGCCGCCGTAATACCCGCACGTCTTGCATACCGTGTGGGACGGTACAAGCGAGTGGCACTGCGGGCACTCACCGAGCTGCACTTCCGCAACTTTGAAGTTGGACGCTCTGCGCGAATCACGCCTTGCCTTGGACGTTTTTCTCTTGGGTACTGCCATGATAATCCCTCCTATTCTTCATCTGATAGCCGTTGGTCTGGTTAGACTTCGGCTTCCTCTATGGTGCAATCGCAAGTGGTTGTGTTACGATCCACGCCGCAGACGGGGCATAAGCCCTTGCAATCCTCCCGGCAGATGCTCGCGATGGGAATCTCTAAAAAAAGATTGTCCAACACGGCTTTGTCGAGCAAAAGCTCGTCTCCCGAATATGGATAGGTCTCGTCGTCGGACGCGTCGTCTTCTCCTTTTACAAATCGCTCCGAAAAGGAAAACGCGATGCGCTCGGCAAAGAGCTTTGTGCATCTGGCGCACTCGGTGTGAATGGAGGCTTGTGCCTTGCCGCTCACCGTAAACGCCTTGCCGTCGTAGACATACGTTCCGCTGACCGTAACCGGTTGTGCGAAGGAAATGGTTCGTTCGCCATACACCTGCTCGGAAAACAACTCTGCCGCTTCAAAGGAAAACAGCTCCCCTGTTTGCCGAATGGCGTTTGCAACTCGAATTCGCATGATCTCCACCGCCTTTACCGCCGAGGAAATCGGCGCGCTCCTACCTGCCAGCGCGCACAAAACTACCGCGCGCTTCCACGCAACCTTAAGTATTGTATCGGTTCATCCGTGTTTTGTCAAGGGATTCACACGCCCGCTTCTGCGATTTTCGCGCGTGTTTGGGCGTGTTTTTTTGTCTCAGCCTCTGCCGCGCCGTGGCGGATAGCCACCCTTGCCCGCTTTTTTCTTTCCGCCGCCGCGCGGAGCGTTTCCGCCATGCTGCTGTGAGCGCCTTGCCGGGTTTGCGCGCTGTTCGTCCGGTGAGAGATAATCCGGCGGAACAAGACAGTTTCGTCCGCTGCCGATGAGGTCTTCGCGGTCGGCCGAGCGCAGCGCTTTGCGAACAAGCGGCCAGTTTCTGCGGATGTGGCACTGCATCAGCACGCGCTGCATCGCCTTCTCTTCGCGCGATTTGGCCACATAGACCGGCTGCATGGTCACGGGATCAAGCCCCGTATGGTACATGCACGTGGAGGCGGTGCCCGGCGTGGGATAAAAATCCTGCACCTGCTCCGGCCGGTAATTTTTCTCCTTGAGATAGAGCGCGAGTTCAATCGCGTCTTGAATATTGCTGCCCGGGTGCGAGCTGATCAAATACGGCACAAGAAATTGCCGCATGCCGAGGCTCTTGTTGATCGCCTCATATTTTTGCACAAAGCGCTCATAGACCGCGTGCGGAGGCTTGTTCATATACTTCAGTACCCGGTCGGAAACATGCTCCGGCGCGACCTTGAGCTGTCCGCTGACGTGGTGCTCAATCAGTTCGTGCAGGAAAGTATCGTCGCGATCCAGCATTGCGTAATCATACCGCACCCCGCTGCGCACAAACACTTTTTTTACGCGCGGCAGTTCGCGCATCTTTCGCAGCAGCGCGACATAGTCGTCTTCGGATGTGTCGAGTTGTTTGCAGGCGGTAAAACCGATGCATTGCCGATCCGCACACACGCCACTCTTGAGCTGCTTTGCGCAGGCCGGATGGCGGAAGTTTGCCGTTGGCCCACCGACGTCGTGGATATATCCCTTGAAGTCCGGGTCCCAGGTCATCTTTTCCGCCTCGACTAGGATCGATGCGTGGCTTCTCCCCGTAACAACGCGACCCTGGTGAAATGTCAGTGCGCAAAAGTTGCAGTTACCAAAGCACCCGCGCGCGGACGTCACAGAGAACGAAACCTCGTCGATCGCGGGGATGTGCCCGCGATACATGGGATGCGGTTTTCGCGTATATGGCAGGGCGTATACCTCATCCAGCTCCTTGGTTGAGAGCGGCATTGCGGGTGGATTACAGAGCACAAGCCCTTTTTCATGCGGCTGAAGCAGGTGTTTGCCGCGCACGGCATCCTGTTCCCGCGTCTGCGCGGCAAATGCTTCGGCATATTTGCGCTTGTCTTTGACAACCTCGTTGTACGAGGGCAGCATGACCGCGCCCTCCCTGCCGTCGGCAGTATTGACGCGCACGCAGGTGCCTGGGATATCCGTAATCTCCGCAACCGGCTTGCCCGACTTGAGCGCATCCGCAACCTTCACGATCGTGCGCTCCCCCATGCCGTAGATCAGGATGTCCGCGCACGCATCGTAGAGGATGCTGTGGCGAACGCGATCGTCCCAATAGTCATAGTGTGCAAACCGGCGAAGGCTAGCCTCGATACCGCCGATAACCAGTGGAACACCTGAATACGCCTGCTTACAACGGTTGGCGTAGACGATGGTCGCGCGATCCGGTCGCTTTCCGGCTACGCCTTCTTCGGTGTATACGTCTGTCGTTCTCCGCGATCCAGAGACGGAATAATGATTGACCATGCTGTCGATGTTGCCGGAGGAGATCAGAAACGCAAGCTTAGGCTTGCCGAGTACGCGAAACGGCTCCACACTGTGCCAGTCCGGCTGCGCGATGATGCCGACGCTGTAACCCCTGCTTTCGAGCACACGGGTGATAATTGCCGCGCCGAAGCTGGGATGGTCGATATACGCATCCCCGCTGATGAAGACAAAATCGAGTTGATCGATGCCTCGTGCGCGCATCTCCTCGCGGCTGACGGGCGGAAAGGCATTCTTTTGTTTGGCCATACTACCTGTTTCTTTCTATCTGATCCTGTCGATCAAACCGTTTGCTCGTGTGCTTCTATCCAAATAACCCGCAAATCTTGACCATGCGTCAGGAAACGCGTTTACTCATCATCATGGTCTGCCTGCTGAAAGATCTTCTGGAGCATGGATGCCGCGTCATTCTCCTGCGTCTGCGTTGCCGGCTGTTGCGCGGCGGATTCATTCAGTTTGGGATTCAACGGCTCTTGCGGTTTTGGCACGGGCGTTGCTTGCCCGGTCGGCTGCGACGCAGGCTTTGGTGTATACGTCGCCTTCGGCGCAGGCTTTGGCGAGTACGTCGCCTTTGGCGCAGGTTGCGGCGTAGGCTGCGACGTGGACTGCGGATTGGCATCGGACTCCACCTTCGGTTCTTCCGCGGGTTGGGTTGCCTGCTGCGCAGAATCGGGTGTTTCTCGCTCCCGCGTCTCGTGCTCTGCGATGTTGATCAGCAACTCGTCAAGCCAGTTGACAGCGGCGGCGGACATCCGCTTTGCGCGGCGATCTGCCTCATCCTGCGTCAACTCCTCCTGCGGGATGGCGGCTTTCGCTTCTTCGATGATCTGCGCCTTTGCCTCTTCCTCCCGCTTGACGCGGTTGACCTTTGGCGCGCGAATGGGTTTGTTCGCGCCGTTTCCGCGGCTAATCGAGCGCGCGGCGGGCTTCTGTTCGTCCTGAGCCAGTTCGCCACCGGGCAAGGCTGCGTTCCCTTGCCGTCTGCCGGAGTCGATCTCCTTCTTCATGTCCGCAAACGGCACCTTTTGTCCGTGCTCCAACTTACGCATCAGGTATTCCATCGCGGCGAGCATTTCGCGCTTTTCCGCCTCATATCTCTCCAGGGTTTCGATGATTTCGTCCAGAAACACATCGACCTGCTCGATGTCATATCCCATAAAGGCGCGTGTGAAGACGTGGTTCACGATTTCATCAATGCGCATCGTTCTTGCCCTCCTGCCGAAAGACTTTGGCTGCGAATGTTTGCATAGCGTCTCTGGAAAAAAATGGCACACCAACGCTCTGATGTGCCAGTGAATTCTGTTTCGTTATGCGGCTGTTGCTCAAACCAGATCGCCGTAGTCATCCTCGCCGTTGCCGACAACGTCATAGTTGTTCGGCGCAACGACGAAAATCCCGCGCGAAATCTTGCACATAGTGCCGTTGAGCGCGTAGACAGCGCCGGAGAGAAAGTCCAGAATGCGCTGCGCTGTGTCCAGCTCCAGCTCTTCCATGTTGACGATGACCGGCTTCCTGTTTTTTAGATTGTCGATGATGCTCTGCGTATCCTCGTAGCTCACGGGGTGATACACGATCATCTTCATTCCGCCGGAGATAGGGAGATTTGCGCCGGACGTGCTCTGCCCGCGCTCGCTTCTGCGGTTCGGTGCCGCGGCGGCGGGACGGCTGTTGCTGAATGCACCGCCGACCGCACGCTCAGGTGCGTCATCGCGGTAATATCCATCGTCTCTGCGCTCGTCGTCCTGCTCTTCGCTCTCCTCAATTCCGATAAAATCCAGGAATTTTGTATAAAGGCTTGCCATCCGTCTTCCTCCGAAAACCGTCAGCCCAAGGCATTCCCCCGGGGCATTCTCTCAAAATTTTTCTGTTTTGCGTGCCAATTTATCTGGGAACCTGCACGCGAGGATGTTGTTCATTTTCTGTCTCTCGCGCCAAAGATGCGGGAACCGACGCGCACCTGCGTTGCTCCCTCTTCGATGGCAACGGTAAAATCGTGGCTCATACCCATCGAAAGCGTGTCGAATACTGCGCAGTCCATTCGTGCCTGTAGCTGCTCAAAATGCAGGCGCATCTTGCGAAAATATGTCCGCGCTTCCTCCGGCTCTACCGCCGGCGGAACGCACATCAGCCCGCGCAGGCGTAGATTGGTATACTGCGCCAAAGATTCCGCGAAAGAATCCAAGTCCTCATCGCGCACGCCACCTTTTTGGTCCTCCGCACCGATGTTGACCTGGATCAAAATATCCTGCACAATGCCGCGCAGCTGCGCTTTTTGCTGCAACTGCTGCGCGAGATTTTGCCGGTCAACCGACTCAACAAGGTCGGCAAAACCGCAGACATATTTTATCTTATTCGTTTGCAGTTGTCCAATAAAATGCACTCTGCAACCTTGCTGTTCAAAAAAAGTTTTCTTTTCAGTCAATTCTTGGGCGTGATTCTCCCCAAACGTGAGAATCCCCGCCGCAACCGCCTCTGCCATATTCTCCAGGCTTTGGTACTTGGAAACGGCGATGAGCTGTACGCTCTGCGGTGTTCGCCCGGAGCGCAGGCACGCGCTTGCGATCTCTTCGCGAACCTCGGTAATGTTTTGTGCGATCTGCGTCATGGCTTGAGATACTTCATTCCGGCGGTGAGATTATCCGACGCATTCTTCGCCCGGATGACCGCCTTATTCTCGCTCTGCGCGAGAATATCCACCTCAACCCGCAGCACTGAATCACCATAGGAAATGTTAAGCCCCGGCACACCGGCAACGATCTCGATGGCACTCAGCGGCACAACCAAGCCCTGCGCAGACTTACTGATGGTCGCAGCAACCGTTCGGGTTCCGATGAGTTTGCCGATATCGGTGTTGAACTCCAGAACGTTGACAACCGATTTTTCAGAGACCTGGCTTGCGCGCGCAGTCGCCGTAAACTGCTGGTCGGAATAATTCTGGAAAAGTACGCTGTATTGTTCCCCTTCGGCGAGGCGCATGGGATCGCTGGAGTTCGTCACAAACGCGATATACCAATGTGTGTTGTTGATGATGCGATAGAGCGGCACCTCACTGGTGGAATCCGCATTCTTGGCGGTGTTGCCACCGTTGACCACATTTTTGACCAGCGCAGAGTTGATTGTCGAGAGTTTGTTGACGCTGAGCACCTGCTCATAACCGTCAAAATAAAAGCTCACGATACCCGTGCCGGAGGTGTTTTTGATGTCCCGCTTCCAGCCGCTCATCACGTTCTGCTGGCTCTTGAGGTCGCTGTAGAGCTGCGTGAGCGTTGCGTCCGGCGTCACGATGGTCAGCATCAGCGCCGTGCGCTGGGTTTCAAGATCTTTGAGCGTCTGCTCCAGATCCAGCATATCCAACTTGCTCTGCCCGCGGGAGACGGCGCGAATCTGCTTTTCCACTTCGTCGATACTGTTGTTGAGATCGAGCAACTCCTGCGGCACTTGCCCGCCGAGCAACTGTATCTGATAATCGTAAATCTGCTTTTGCAGGTTGAGCAGCGTGACCATCGTCTCGTCTTGATAACCGCGCTTGTAGAGCTGGGCGATAACCTGATCATTGTTGACCGTTTCGCCTTCCACCACGTCAAACGTGATTTTTTCGTATGGTTCAGACATGATAACCTTCTCGTCGCGGATGATCGCAGCGTTGACCTCCATGTCTGCGCCAAGAGAACCAAACTCGATTTCGCCGGTCTTTTTCAGCGCATTTGCGACGATGACCACCAGCGCGATGAACCCCACGAGGATCAGAATCATCATGAAGAAGCGGCCTTTGATGCGTACTTTCGATTTAGCCATTCGTTTCACCGCCAATTTCGTAACCCTGCTTTTCAGACCTGCCGTACTGGCGATCAAAGTTCTCCTGATTCTTCGCTTTGTAGAGTGAGAACAACTCTTCCGCCGTCATGCCACTTTTGAGGCACATACTTACGAAAAAGTGCAACACATCGACCAGTTCCCCCTTCAGGGCGGCATCGTCAACCGGCTTCGGGTTTTTCCACCACTTAAAATTCACCTCGTCAAGCACCTCGGAAAGCTCCGAGATCATGGCGAGTACTTCTTTTTGCATCCATTCCTCGCGCGAAAAAGAGAGGTTTCTGCGAGAAGCGATGTCACTATCCAGCGACTCTTGCAGTTGAAAAATCACATCCAGCTTATCCAAGTTGGTTTCCTCCGTCCGGTTTGAAAAGGGGGTTGGTGATCGTCTTGTTCGTCAGCGAAGCACGTCCAGCAACGCGCTCTTCTGTTTCTTGACTCTGCCGACCAGTGCGGTGCTGGCTTGGCTCAGCTCAAGGCAGACAGGCAGAATGCGTTCAATATCTTCCATTGTAACACATTCAATTCTGCGGAGCGTCTCCTGTTCGCTATATTCACGTTTTTGTAACAGCAGGGTCTTACCCAACGCGTTCATACGCGCACCGGAGGACTCCATGCCCAGAAGGTAGCTGCCCTTGAGCTGGTCACGGCAGCGCAGGAGTTCTTCTTTGGTCACGCCTTCTTTGCGCACGCGCTCCATCTCCTCCACCATGCGGCTGAGGACTTCTTTCGCCTGCTTTTCACCGGTTCCGGCATACAGTGTTAGCGTGCCCGTGCCTGTGTAACTCGTCGGGTAGGAATAGACGGAGTACGCAAGACCAAGCTTCTCACGAATGGACTGAAACAAGCGTGAACTCATGCTCCCGCCGAGGATGTTGGATAGCACCGCAAGCGGATATTGCCCTTCACTGTCTCTGGCAAAGCCGGGCAGCGTCAGGCAGATATGCACCTGTTCAACATCTTTTTCGACAAATTTCTCGCGCTTTCCGCCGGGATAGCGTTGCATCATCGGCGTGGTCGCGCGTGCGGAAGCGGGCGCGTCGAACCAGCGCGTGACAGAATCGATCAATGCCTGCTCCTCGAAGTTTCCCGCGCAGGAAACGACGATGTTGTTTGGCACGTAAAATTCGTTTTTGTAGGCAAGCAGCGATTCACGGGTGAACGCACGCACACTCTCCTTACTGCCGAGAATCGGGCTTGCCAGCGCCTCGTCACCAAAGAAGAGCATGTTGCTCTCTTCGCCAGAGAGGTCTTCCGGGCTGTCCTCGTTCATCAGGATTTCTTCAAGTACGACGCCCTGCTCTTTTTTCAGCTCCTCGGGGTCAAATACGCTATGAAACGTGATGTCCGAGAGCACGTCGGAGACAAGATCGAGGTGTTCATCCAGTACCTTTGCGTAGAAGCAAGTGTTTTCCTTGCTCGTAAAGGCATTGATGTTGCCGCCGATCGCGTCCATTTCGATTGCAATCTGTTCCGCGTTTCTGCGCTGAGTGCCTTTGAACACCATGTGCTCAATCAGGTGTGAAGCACCCGCCGTCTCCTGCGTTTCGCGTACAGAGCCGGTGTCTACCCATACACCCATGCTCACAGAGCGGACGTGTTCCATTTTTTCATAAATCAGGCGAATGCCGTTTGGCAGCGTCTTTTGGTGTATCATGCGTTTTCATTCCTTCCGAAGGTGTGCTCTCCTTTCGGATGCCAGCACCTTCTCTTGCGCGGATCACGGCTTGCAATTTTGTATTCTACCACAAATGCATTCCAGACGAAAGCCGCGGCTTCATCTATGCGGTATGCCCTCTTGCAGATACGAAGGGCGCGGCGTTGCCGCCGCGCCCTGATTGGTGTGTTTCGCTTCGGAACTTACTCCTTTTCCGGCGGGAGCATGTCCTTGCGGGTCAGGCTGATTTTGCCGGTTTTGGCGTCGATCTCAATGACGCGGACCAGCACCTGCTCACCCATGGAGAGAACGTCTTCCACCTTCTCCACGCGCTTGTTGGCGATGCGGGAGATGTGCAGCAGTCCATCCGTGCCGGGTTTGAGGTTGATGAACGCGCCGAAATCCTTGATGCCAACCACGGTGCCGAGGTAGACATCGCCCACTTCGATCTCTTTGACGATGCCGTCGATGATGCGCTTGGCTTCCGCCGCGGCAGCAGAGTCGGGCGAGGCAATGTAGACTGTGCCGTTGTCCTCGATGTCGATCTTCACGCCGGTATCGGCAATGATCTTGTTGATGACCTTGCCGCCGCTGCCGATGACTTCGCGAATCTTGTCCGGGTTGATCGTAAACGTGATGATGCGCGGCGCATAGGGTGAGAGTTCCGCACGCGGCTCACGGAGAGTTTCGTCCATCTTGTCAAGGATGAACATACGCCCTTTGCGCGCCTGTTCCAGCGCACGGGTGAGGATTTCGCGGTTGATGCCCTTGATCTTGATGTCCATCTGGATGGCGGTGATGCCATCGCGCGTACCGGCAACCTTGAAGTCCATGTCGCCAAGGAAGTCTTCAAGGCCCTGGATGTCCGTCAGAATCGCGATATTGCCGGTAGAGTCATCCTTGATGAGGCCCATCGCAACGCCGGCAACGGATTTCTTGATCGGTACGCCCGCATCCAGAAGCGCCAGTGTGCTTGCGCAAATGGAAGCCTGCGAGGTGGAACCGTTGGAGCTGATGACCTCGCTCACGAGGCGCATGCAGTACGGAAACTCCGCTTCGCTCGGCAACACCGGCTCCAGCGCGCGCTCTGCAAGAGCGCCGTGGCCGATTTCGCGGCGGCCAACGCCACGCATGGGCTTGGCTTCGCCAACGCTGTACGGCGGCATATTGTACTGGTGCATATAGCGCTTGCTCTCTTCGAGCGAGAGCCCGTCGAGCGACTGCGCTTCAGAAATCGTACCGAGCGTGGCAATGGTCATGACCTGCGTCTGTCCGCGGGTGAAGACCGCGCTGCCGTGCGTGCGGTTCAGGATGCCAACCTCGCTCCAAATCGGGCGAATCTCATCCTGTGCGCGTCCGTCGGGACGGATTTTTTTGTTGATGATCTTGTCGCGAACGACTTCTTTGGTGAGCGTGTAGAGCACCGCACCGACATCCTTCGCGGACTCGGGGTATTCTTCTTTGAACGCTTCAACCGTTTCTGCCTTCACCTGTTCGCTGCGCACCTCGCGCTCATGGCGATCAAATGTATCCAGCGACCAGACGACCTTGTCGAACGCATAGGCGCGAATCTTCGCTTCCAGTTCTTCGTTGGGATGATAGATCACCGGTTCCAGCTTTTCTTTGCCGATCTGGGCTTCAATGTCGGCAAGGAAGCTGACGATCTTTTTGATCTCTTCATGCGCAAAGAGGATTGCATTGAGCATCTCGTCTTCCGAGACCTCGTTTGCGCCGGCTTCAACCATCATGACCGCGTCTTTGGTGCCCGCAACCACGAGGCTCAGGCGGCTCTTGTCGCGCTGGGCAACATCGGGATTGATGATGAACTCTCCATCCACCATGCCAACCGCAACAGAACCCGTGGGTCCCGAGAACGGCGCTTCGCTGATGGCGAGCGCTGCAGAGGAACCGATCATCGCGAGGATGTCCGGCTGCACGTCCTGCTCCACAGAGAGGACGGTGGCAACCACCTGCACGTCGTTATAGAACCCTTTCGGGAACAGCGGACGCAGCGGGCGGTCGATAAGGCGCGAGCTGAGGATCGCACGATCGGTTGGACGACCTTCACGCTTGATGAATCCGCCGGGAATCTTGCCCACTGAGTAGAGTTTTTCTTGATATTCCACCGAAAGCGGCAGAAAATCCACGCCGTCACGCGCGGTCTTTGCAATGGTCGCGCAGACCAGCACCGCCGTGTCGCCCATGCGGACGAGTACGCTTCCGCCCGCCTGTTCGGCGTACTTGCCGGTTTCGACGATGAGCGTCTTGCCGCCAAGCTGCATTTGGAAGTTTCTTTCCATAGTATTTGTTTGCTCCTTCTTCTTCTTTATCTTCTTTTTATTATAACCAATTTCGGGGCAAATCAATCCGCTGTTGAGCAAAAAATACATGGAAATCAGACAAATGCGGATTTATTTGCGTTTATCGTGCGGTTTTTTATTCGCGCAGGTAAAATCTGTATACACAATTCTCGGTCAAAGAGAATAGAAAGAAAGGCGGGAACAACCCCGCCTTTTTCTTTTTACTTGATACGGATGTTCAGGCTTGCAGCGATCGCTCTATAGCGCTCGATGTCCTTCTCCTTGAGGTAGTTCAGAAGGCCTCTACGCTGACCGACCATTTTGAGCAGACCGCGGCGCGAGTGGTGATCCTTCATGTGCAGCTTCAGGTGCTCGTTGAGGTGGTTGATGCGCTCGGTAAGCAGCGCGATCTGCACTTCCGGGGAACCGGTGTCGCCTTCGTGAAGTGCGAATTTTTCAATGGTTTCTGTCTTGGTCATGGTTTTCTTTCTCCTTTTTTCTCTTTCCCGTGAACTGAGAAATGCGTCGGAGTGTCGCATATCCCGGTAAACGGCATTTGAATGCTTTTATAGGATAGCATATTCGCTAAAAATTGTAAACAACCGCGCTTTTATTTTTCTCGTCACGCTTGCCGCGCCTATACTTTACGCGTCTTTGAGCGCGGATGCCGCCTCCACATCCTGCCGAATCTGCTCCTTCAGCGCATCCAGCGAATCAAACATCGCTTCCCCGCGCAGGCGCTTGCGAAACGCGATGGTTAGCTGCTGGCCGTAGATATCCGCGTTAAAATCGATCAGATGTGTTTCAATCGTGAGCTTTTCGCCCTGCACGCTTGGATTTGTTCCGATGTTTGTCACCGCGCGATACGCTGCACCGCCGACGAAAGCATAGGTTGCATACACGCCATCCGCCGGAATCGCGCGCTTGCTGTCCGCCTCGATATTCGCGGTCGGGAAGCCGATACGCCTGCCAATGCGCTTGTTTTGCACAATCGTGCCGGAGAGCGTATAGTGGCGTTTGAGCAGCCGTTCTGCCAGAGAGACATCGCCCCGTTCCACCGCCTCGCGGATGCGCGTGCTGGAGACAGGTTCCCCTTCCAGCAGAACAGGTTCGACCACCGAGACGGAAAACCCACGCGTTTTTCCGATTTCGCGCAGCGTTTCCGGTGTTCCTGTTCCGCGCTCCCCACAGGTGTAGTTGTAGCCGACCACAAGTCCGCGGACATCCCATTTCTCCGCAAGCAGGTCGATGAAGGCTTCCGTACTCAGATGCGCCATTTCGCGTGTAAAGGGCACGCTCTCTACCTCTTGCGCGCCGAGCGAACGCAGCAGCATGTTCCGCTCCCGAATGCCGGAGAGCAGCCTTACGCTGCCACCGAGCACCTCCAGCGGATGATTGGAAAATGTATAAACCACGGGCATTGCATGCAGCCGCTTCGCTTCTTCCTGCGAGCGGGCAATCAGCGCCCTGTGACCGAGATGTACACCATCGAACATGCCAAGCGCGACGACGGCGGGTTCTAATACTGCCATAATTTCCTCAAAAAAACGGCTCAACGCGGGGCTATCCCCTGCGCGGATGCCGAAGTTTGTCAATAGAGATGAATGTTC
Organism: Bacillota bacterium; assembly: GCA_023395595.1. Classification (GTDB taxonomy): domain Bacteria; phylum Bacillota; class Clostridia; order Christensenellales; family CAG-138; genus UBA7703. The sequence goes on along the minus strand of JAEWYO010000060.1, from coordinate 140,504 downwards.
AGGCGAAACCGCCCATGCTGAATTTCGCCGATGCCCAGAAATTCGTCCGCGCCATATGCGCGTACCAGTCCGTCCGCGTGTCCGCGCAAATGCGTCTCCAGCCCGTTCTTTGTCGGCACTGTACGGTCAGCCGGCAGACGCAATTCCGGCAAAAACGCCATCGCTTCCTCACAGGAGATCAGTGTGCCTGCGAGCGTTCCCGCCGCCTTTGCCGCGTCCAGCTCCGCAATGGTCAGCGCACGTTCGCTGGTAAACGGTCCGCTACGGGTACGCAGCAACACAGAAACATATCCAACCGTACCCAGCCGCTCGGCAAGGCTTTCGCAGAGCGAGCGCACATAGGTTCCGCGCGAACACATCGCGCGCAGCACAAACCGGTTGTCGCCGGTCTGTTCGACAAGTTCCAGCTCGTGCACACAGATTTCACGCACCCTCGGCTCAACTGTCTCTCCCGCGCGGGCAAGATCGTACATCTTCTTGCCGTCCACTTTCAGTGCGGAATAGATCGAAGCCGTCTGCAGTTGTCCGCCGACGAACTCCGGCAGAATCTCTTGCAGTTCGCGTTTGTCGATGCGTTTGCCGTCCCGCGCGGTCACCGCGCCGTAAGCATCCTGTGTATCCGTCTGCGTACCAAACGCACACTCGAATACATACTCCTTGTCCTTATCGACGAGGATGTCAAAAAGTTTTGTCGCTCTTCCGAGGCAAACAGGCAATACGCCTGCAGCGGCGGGATCGAGCGTACCCAGATGCCCCGCGTGCTTTTCGCCGTAGATCTTTCGAACATCGAACACGACATTGCTTGAAGTCATGCCGGGTGATTTGAGAACGGTAACGATGCCATCCATACTCAAGCCATCACTCGCAAATCCCGTGAAGGAGTTCTTTTGCCAGCGTCAAAATCTGCTCCGCCGCCTCTTCGATGGGCGGTTTCATCGTGCATCCCGCGGCGAGGCGGTGTCCGCCTCCGCCGAGCTTGGTTGCAATCTGGCTGACATCTGCACAGGTCTTTCCGCGCAGGCTCACGCGCACCAGCCCGTCCTCGCTTTCGCGCAGGAGTGCCGCGACCTCAACCGTATCGATGTCTCGGATGGAGTCGATGATGCCCTCCGTGTCCTCGGTGGTCGCGCCGCAGGAGACGATGTCCTCCAGCGTGATATAGGAAATCCCAATTCTGCCGAACTCATAGAGCTTGGCTTTGTTTACGCCAAGCGCGTGGAGCTTGAGCTTATGATATGGCACGGTGCGAAAGAGCAGCCGATTGAGAAACGGCAGGTCGATCCCCGTGTCCAAGATATCCGCTGCAATGCGCATGGTCTCCGGCGTGGTATTGCTGTAGGAGAAGTTGCCCGTGTCGGTTGTAATCGCAGCATACAGGCAACTCGCGATATTTTTGTTGAGCGTCACCTTCAGGCAAGCGATCACATTGAAGATCAATTCGCCCGTTGCGCCCGCTTTTTGCACATAGTTTGTGGTGGCGTAGCGGTCGTTGGTGCCGTGGTGGTCGATGTTCAGCGTCGCGCTTGCGGCTTGAAAGAGCGGGGCGCAGCGCCCGGTGCGCCCTAGATCGGCGCAATCCACACAAACAACCGCCTCGGCAGGGCGTGCCTGCTCGGGCGGTATTAGCTGATCCGAAAACGGAAGAAAGCGGTAAATCGCCGGGACGGGGTCTTCACAGACCACCTGCGCGTGTTTGCCCAGCTCCAGCAGCGCCCCGTAGAGCGCAAAGCTACTGCCAAGCGTGTCGCCATCCGGAGAGACATGCGCAATCAGCAGAATATCATCATGCGTCCGTAGAAAGCGGACGGCGTCCTGCAACATGCCGGTTACTCCTCTCCGTTTTCCTGTTTCTGTTCGGTTTCATCCGCGCTATTTTGCGCGTTTGCGTCGGTTTTGTGCAACTCGTTGAGAATCTCCGAAATCCGGACGCTGTAAGCGATTGTGTTGTCGAGCGTAAACTTGATGCTCGGCACGGCGCGGATGCGCATACGCATACCAAGCTCGTGCGAGATGAAGCCTGCGGCGTGGTTGAGCGCTTCCACACTCGAAATCCGCTTCTTCTCATCGTCGTCGTAGACGGAGACCTTCACCTTTGCAAACTTGAGGTCCTTGGTGACCTCAACCTCGGTCAGCGCGGTCATCGGCGAGATTCTGGGGTCTTTCATCTCGCGGATAACTTCGCTGATCGTCTTTTTAACTTCTTCGTTCCTGCGGTCTGCGCGAAACGTTGCCATATTGCCCTCCTCCGCCCGGCCCGCGCCTGGCGGCCGAAATCGGCGTTGTCGATTACATTAGGTACGCTTGACTTCTTCCATCACGAAGGCTTCGATGACGTCGCCTTCCTGCAGATCGTTGAAGCCGTCGATGCCGATGCCGCATTCGAAGCTCGTGAGAACTTCCTTTGCGTCGTCCTTGAAGCGCTTGAGTGAGCTGATCTTGCCTTCATGAATCACAACGCTGTCGCGAACTACGCGTACCTGCGCGCTTCTGGTGATCTTTCCATCGTTGACATATGCACCTGCGATGGTGCCAACGCCCGTGACCTTGAAGGTTTCGCGGACAGTTGCGCGTCCAAGCTCGACTTCTTTGAAGACCGGCTTGAACATGCCGCGCATGGCGGCTTTCACGTCGTCAATCGCGTTGTAGATGACGCGATAGAGGCGTACATCCACGTTCTCTTTCTCCGCCATGGCGCGCGCGCTCGTATCCGGACGCACGTTGAAGCCGATGACGATGGCGTTGGAAGCGGAAGCGAACATGATATCCGTGCCCGTGATCGCGCCGACGCCGCCATGGATGCAACGCACGCGGACTTCTTCATTGCTGAGTTTTTCGAGCGCCTGCTTAACGGCCTCGACCGAACCCTGCACGTCCGCTTTGACGATGATGTTGAGGTCTTTGAGCTCGTCTGCCGCCATCTGGGTGAACAGATCGTCCAAAGACACCTTGCTCTTGCTCTTGAGCTGCGCGGCTTTGATCTTGTCGCGGCGCTCTTCAACAACCTGGCGCGAAAGCTTATCCACTTCCGCAACGTTCAGGATGTCGCCCGCATCCGGCACTTCGCTAAAGCCAAGCACCTCGACCGGCGTGGACGGGCCTGCTTCGTTGACATTGTTGCCCTTGTCGTCCGTCATTGCGCGTACTTTGCCGTATGCGGTACCCGCAACGATCGTGTCGCCTCTGCGCAGCGTACCGTTTTGCACGAGCACGGTTGCCAGCGGACCGCGGCCTTTGTCGAGCTTTGCTTCGATGATCGTACCCTTGGCAAGACGGTTCGGGTTTGCTTTGAGCTCCAGAACGTCCGCCTGCAGGAGAACCATCTCCAGAAGGGTATCCAGACCAGTCTGCTTCTTGGCGGAGACGGGAACGATGATCGTCTGTCCGCCCCACTCCTCGGAAACGAGCTCGTATTCGGTGAGCTGTTGCTTCACGCGGTCGGGGTTTGCGTCGGGCTTGTCCATCTTGTTGACGGCAACGATGATCGGAACACCCGCAGCTTTGGCGTGGTTGATCGCCTCAATGGTCTGCGGCATGATGCCGTCGTCTGCTGCAACGACGAGGATGACGATATCCGTCACCTGCGCGCCGCGGGCACGCATGGAGGTAAATGCCTCGTGGCCCGGTGTATCGATGAACGTAATCTGCTTGCTGTTGCAGCAGACGGTATATGCGCCGATGTGCTGCGTGATGCCGCCCGCTTCGCCTTCTGTAACCGAGCTGTTGCGAATCGCGTCCAGCAGTGAAGTCTTGCCGTGGTCAACGTGGCCCATGATGGTCACGACCGGCGGACGCGTCACGAGCTGGTCTTCCGCATCCGTATCGGCGGAAGCGCTATCGGTCAGCACTTCTTCAAACGTCTTTGCGACTTTCAGTTCCAGTTCGATCCCAAAATCGGATGCAACGAGTTCACAGGTGTCAAAATCGATCTCCTGATTGATCGTCGTCGGCATACCGAGCAGGAAGAGCTTTTTGATGATTTCCGATGCGGGTTTGCCGATTTTTTCGGAAAGATCTTTAACTGTTATGGTCTCCGTGGTGATCACCGCCTTTTCAATCACGACGGGTTCGGGCCGCCGCATGGGTTGCTTTTGCCCGCGTCTGAGCTTGCGGTTGCCCGTGGAGTCATCGTCCCAGTTGGCCGCGCTCGGCGCTGCCTCGCGGGACATTGCCTTCTTATTTTTCGCCTTTTTGTCCGCCTCTTTGGAGCGGGCATAGGCGCTCTTGTTCGGATCATAGTTGCTTACGCGCTCTTTGCCGCCTGCTGCAGGTGCGGGCGCTGCGCCTGCTCCTGCCGGACGCGGTCCGCGCGGCGCAAAACCGCCGGGTTGTCCGCCCGGACGCGGGCCTGTTCCGCCCTGCTGCGGGCGCGGCGGGTAGCCGCCCTGCGGACGCTGCTGGTAACCGCCGCCTTGCTGCGGGCGCGGTTGGTAGCCGTCCTGACGCGGCGGGTAGTTGCCTCCCTGCGGACGCGGCGTATAGCCGTTGCCCTGCTGCGGCTGATAACCGTTGCCCGTTTGCGGGCGCGGCTGATAACCATTGCCCTGCTGCGGACGGGGCTGATAACCGTTACCCTGCTGGGGTTGATAGCCATTGCCTTGCTGCGGACGCGGCTGATAACCGTTACCCTGCTGGGGCTGATAACCGTTGCCTTGCTGCGGACGCGGCTGATAGCCGTTACCCTGCTGGGGTTGATACCCGTTACCCTGTTGCGGGCGACGGCGGTCGTCCTGCACGATGGCATGCGCTTCATACCCGCTGTTTGCGGGCTTTTTCGGCGCTTCTGGCGCGGGCTGGGCGGCTGTCTCCGGCTGTGCGGGCTTTGGCTGCTCGGCTGCGGGCGTGGCTTCTCTTGCGGGTTGCTCCGCAGCTGCTTCCGCAGCGGGTTTTTCCTGCGCGGGTTTCGCCGCCGGCTTCTCCGCGGGCGTTTCGGCAACGGGTGCCTCCGCGGCAGTCTCCTGCTTGGCGGGTGCTTCCGCTTTTGCGGCAGGCTTCGGCTGCGGCAGCTCGTCGTCGTCTCGTCCTCCGGCATGTGCGGCGTGATCCTGATCGGAATCGAGCAAATCGCGCAGGCGCTCCATGCGCTCGCGCTCTTCGCGCGCTTTGCGCTTCTGCTCCTCCTTGTCAAGTAGCTCGCTCTCGGAATGGCGCACTGAAACAAGCAGCTCTCCAACGGAGCTCTGCGTCAGCGACAGCCTCTCCAGAAGGTCTTTTGTCGTCTTCTGAATTCCGTTTGCCGATTCGAGAAAATTGTTTTTTGCCATTTACGTCGTTACCCCCGCGTTTTTCGCAGTCCGCACTGTAAAATTTACGGATGCGCGATTGTCTTATTTGGATGTTTGATGCATAGCGATTGGCTCGCCTGCGTTATGGTTGCGTCGTTTCCTGTGTGAGCGCACGCCGGATCATCTGCGCAAACGCCTCGTCCGTGACGGCGGCGACCATGCGGCCGGGTTTTCCGATCCAGCGGCCAAGCGCTTCTACTTCGACCAGCTCGGTGCTGTTGTACGTGCACATGTCGCGGTATTTGTCCTTGGTGTTGTCGGAAGCGGTCGTGTCGATGAGCGCGATCTTTGCTCCCTTTGCACGAATCAGCTTTTCGGTGACATAATCACCAGACTTGAGCCGCCCTGCCTTCATCGCGAACCCGATTGCGCTATTGAGCTTGCTGTTCATTGTAGTTTGCAAACTGCGCGCGCAGTGTGTCGTAGGTTTCGTTGTCGATCTTGGCCTCCAGTGCGCGTTCCAGCGCATGGGACTTGATCGCCTTTTCCAGACAGGCACTCTTCTTGCAAAGATAAGCCCCTCTGCCGTTGGCGCGTCCCGTCGTGTCCAGCACGACTGCGCCCTCCGGTGTGCGCACGATGCGCACGAGCTCCTTCTTGGGCAGCATCTCCCGGCAGGAGACGCACATCCGCATCGGAATTTTCTTCGCCAAGCGTTACGCCTCGCTTTCGCTCTCTTCGTCTTCGCGATAGAAGGCGTCCATGGCCTCCTCCGCCTGAGACTGGCTCTTGATGTCGATCTTCCAGCCGGTCAGCTTCGCGGCAAGGCGGGCGTTCTGCCCTTCTTTGCCGATAGCAAGCGAAAGCTGGGTGTCCGGCACGATGACCTTTGCCGCTTTCTCTTCTTCGTTGATGTAGACCATCAGCACCTTTGCGGGGCTGAGTGCCTTGGCGATATAAACAGCCGAGTCGGAATCCCACTCGATGATGTCGATCTTTTCATTGTGCAGTTCGCCCACGATGCGCTCCACACGTGCCCCGCGCTGGCCGACGCATGCGCCAACCGCATCCACCTGCATATCCGTGGAGTGCACAGCGACCTTGGTGCGGAAGCCCGCCTCGCGTGCGATGGACTTGATCTGCACCACACCGGTCTGAATCTCCGGCACTTCCAGTTCAAAGAGCCGCTTGACGAGCCCCGGATGCGTACGGCTGACGAGAACCTGTGGGCCTTTGCTGTCCTTGCGTACTTCTAGCACATAGACCTTGATGCGATCGTTGTTCTCATAGGTCTCGCCGGGAATCATCTCGTTCGGGGTCAGGATGCCGTCCGTCTTGCCGAGCTCGACATAGACGTTGCCCTTTTCCACACGCTGCACGATTGCGGTGAGCACTTCGTTCTCTTTTTCCACATACTCCTCGTAGATCACGCCGCGCTCCGCTTCACGGATGCGCTGCACGACGACCTGCTTGGCGGTCTGCGCCGCAATACGCGAAAACTCCTTCGCCTTGACCTCTTCTTCGAGCACATCACCCACTTCGTAAAGCACGTTGACGTGCTTTGCATCCGCAAGCGAAATCTCGTTGATGGGGTTTTCAACCTCCTCGACGACCGTCTTGGAGGCATAGATGCGAAAATCACCGTTGCGCGGGTCAATCTGCGCGCGGACGTTCGCGTTTGCGCCGTAGTTGCGCTTATAGGCCGAGGTAAGCGCCGCTTCGATGGCGAGAATCAGGACATCCTTGCTGATGCCGCGTTCTTTCTCCAGCGCGCTCAATGCTTCGACAAACTCTGTGTTCATCCTATCGTACTCCTTACAAATAATCCCGTGTTTTCAAAATCCTTCAAAAAAACTTCATTAAAAAAACGTTTGTCACTGGTGAATCTATGTTTCCGGCGGGAATCCTCCCGCAAATTGACTTAGAAAACCAATTCAGGCCGCGCCAACGCAAGCGCTTTTCGCTCCAGCGCGAGTTCGCCGGATTCAAGCTTCACGACGATATTGTTCTCGTCAAAGCTGATCAGTTCACCCGTGAACTCTTTTTTGCCGTTCTTTGGCGCAAATAGCTTGATCTCGATGCGCTTGCCGATGTTGCGCGCAAAGTCTGCGTCTTTTTTGAGCGGGCGATCCAGACCAAGAGACGAGACGGAGAGCATATAAGCCTGCTCGATGGGGTCAGCTTCGTCCAGTAAGGGATCGACCGCGCGGCTCACGCGCTCACAGTCGTCAATGTTCACGCCGCCTTCTTTGTCGATATACAGCGTGAGCACCCAGTCTCCGTATTCTTTGATAAATTCTACATCGCATAGCTCATAGCCAAGCTCCGCGACGGGCTGCTTGAGCAGTTGTTCCACCTTTTGTGCTGTGTTCAAGTATCTTCCTCCAAATTGGCAGCCGAGTCGATTTGTCTTCACGCAATGTGTTGATATCCGCAAAATCAATCGATGGGTTCCGTCAACAGGTGCGAAAAAAAGCACCCTTCAAAACGAAAGAGTGGGTTTTGCCCACTCTCCGCTAAAAGTTCAATCATCCAACAGATGAAAGTATAACAGTCTTTCTCCGCTTTTGCAAGCTTTTTCAGCAATTTACGCCGCATTCACGGCTCATGCTTGCGCGTTTTTGTCCGTGCCGTTCCCGTCTTTCGCCTTTTTAGGGAAGGCGTGCGGCAATTGCGTTGCCGCATAATAGACCAGCGCGAAATAGGACATCAGTGTTGCAAGCCCGAGTACGACAAGGTTGAGGGGCTCCACATGCACCGAAAGAAACGACAGCAGCGAGAGCATAACTCCGAGCGCAAACAGCCCGGTTGCAATCTTCCCCGGCCAAGCCGCCATCACAACCACCTTGCGCTTGGCAAGGAACACACCGCCGATGACCATCAGCAGCTCCTTGATCGCCATCAGCAGGAACAGCACGAGGTAGATCGGCTTGTTTTTACCCAGATAGATACAGACCAGCGCCGCCAGCGTCATGAACTTATCCGCGAGCGGGTCCAACAGTTTTCCGACATCGGTCACCCAGCCGTTCGAGCGGGCGAGGTAGCCGTCCAGTAAGTCGGTAAAAAAAGCAAACACGAATACGCAGAGGGCAGGCAAATACCTGCCTGCCCTGAAAAGCATCACAAACACACCAACGAGAGCGAGCCGTATTCCTGATAGAATGTTCGGCAAATGTCTCATATGTTATGCGCCAATGTCCTCCACATACAGCGTACGGACGCTATCGTCCTGCTGCGGTTCCTGCGCTTTGCGCTCCGCGGCTTCGCGCGCTTCAAAGAACTTGAGCGCAACCTGCGGGAAGAGCGCATAGCTGAGTACGTCTTCTTCCTGACGGATGTGATCCTTGATCTCTTCGCGGTAGCTCTCGAGCTCCGGCTTGAGCAGGTCTGCCGGACGGCAGGTGATCACTTCCGCATCGCCAATCGCCTTGCGGCGGACTTCTTCATTCACCGGCGCGGGCAGATTGCCGTATTCGCCATGCAGCAGCGCTTTGGATTCCTTGGTGAAAACCTTATAGCGCTCACCGCTGATGACGTTGAGCACGGCCTGCGTGCCGACGATCTGGCTTGTGGGCGTGACAAGCGGCGGATAGCCGAAGTCTTTGCGTACACGCGGCACCTCTTCGAGAACCTCGTAATACTTGTCGGACTTGCCGGCTTCCTTGAGCTGGGAGATCAGGTTGCTGAGCATGCCGCCCGGCACCTGATACAGCAGCGTGTTGGTATCCACGCCGAGGGATTTGACGGAAATCGTACCGTCAGCAAGCATGCGATCCGCGACGGGGCGCATGATCTTTGCAGCCTCGGAAAGTTTGACAAGGTCGAGACCCGTGTCACGGTCGGTTCCTTTGAGGGTTGCAACCAGCGGCTCGGTGGCGGGCTGTGCCGTGCCGTTACCGAAGGGAGACAGCGCGGTGTCCACGATGTCCACACCAGCCTGCGCAGCCATGAGGTAAACCATGTCGCCGGTGCCGGTCGTGTTGTGGGTGTGCAGGTGGATCGGAACGCTGACTTCCTTCTTCAGGCGCGAAATGAGCGAATATGCGTCATACGGCAGAAGCAGGTTTGCCATATCCTTGATGCAGATCGTGTCCGCACCCATCTGTTCGAGCTCTTTTGCCATTTGAATGAAGTAATCGTGATTGTGCACCGGCGAAACCGTATAGCTGATGGCGGGTTCGCAGATACCGCCATACTTCTTGGTGAAGCGAATCGCGCTCTCAAGGTTACGCATGTCGTTGACCGCGTCGAAGATGCGGATAACGTCGATGCCGTTTTCGATGGCTTTTTTGCAGAACTGCTCGACCACGTCGTCCGCATAGTGCTTGTAACCGAGGATGTTCTGTCCGCGGAACAGCATTTGCAGTTTGGTGTTCGGCAAGGCTTTGCGCAGCTTTCTCAGACGATCCCACGGATCTTCGTTCAGGAAACGGAGGCACGCATCAAACGTGGCTCCTCCCCAAACTTCCAGCGACCAGTAGCCGATGGAATCGAGCACTTCGCAGGCCGGAAGCATATCCTCGATGCGCATGCGCGTGGCAGCCTGGGACTGGTGCGCGTCGCGGAGGATTGTATCGGTAATGAATAATTTGCTCATCTGTCGTTTCTCCTTTGTGCGATGCCGGGCAGGGTTTCTTCCCCTGCGCGCGCCGCCACGGTGTCATGAGTAAGGGACGCACGAAAGGCCGGATGGGTACGGCGGTTTCACGCGGGAGAATCCAATGATTATTGGATGGAGCAGAGCAGGTCGCCTGCGGAGACAGATGCGCCCTTGGAGATTGCAATGCCGCGAACGGTGCCGCCGACCGGGGCAACGATATCGCTCTGCATCTTCATGGCTTCCAGCACGAAGATCGCATCGCCTGCCTTGACGGCTTCGCCTTCTTTGACGTTGATGCCAAGGATGGTGCCGGGCATCGGCGCGGTCACTGTGGTACCGCCGGCAACGGGTGCTGCCACGGGTGCTGCAACAGGTGCTGCCGCTGCGGGAGCGGGCTTTGCTGCGGGGGCTGCTTTGCCGTCGATTTCTTCCACGGCTACTTCATACTGTGTTCCATTGACGTTCACAAGAAAATTGCGCATAATAACCTCCGATTATTTACTATATGTGAAATTTGATGTTCCGACGAATTGAATTGGGCTTAGCCAACCTGCTTGATGGAGACGATGCGAAGGCCGGAAACGTCCTTACCCATCACCTCAGCCACGCAGCTGGCAACGACCGCGGCGAGCTCCGCGCGGTTTGTGATCGCGGCGGGTGCACTGGTTTCCGCGATGGCTTCTTCTTCGCCATAAAGGCGATCCTGACGTGCGCGTACCGCTTTGAGAATCACAATGAGTGCGATCAATCCCGCGAACACGCCGATGACGATCCAAATCGTTTTGTCCATATTGAAGTACCTCCGCTAAATTGCATTTATCAAGGAAGGCAAATGCCTCATCCTGTTCCTTGCCAAATCGGTCGGCAGGCGCTTTGTCTGCACTTGCCTGTTTCTCATATATTTGAGCCTTGCTTTTTCGTTTAGAGTCCGAGCGCGTGCCGCAGGGAACGCATCTCGTCCTGTGTGAGCCGTCTTGTTTCACCCGGCTTGAGATCGCCAAGATAGAGCGGACCAAATTTCTCACGTTTGAGGCGAAGTGTCCGGTGTCCGACCGCTTCGAGCATACGCCGGATCTGGCGATTCTTTCCCTCGTGAATCGTGATAAGAAACGATGTGTCTCCCGAAGCTGTCGGGTGTACGCGCGTCACGCGCGCGGGAGCCGTCATCCCGTCGTCCAGCGTCACGCCGTTCACAAGCGAGGCGATTTCGGAAGGCAGTAGTTTTCCATCACAGATGGCAAAATACGTCTTCGCCACAGAAAACTTCGGGTGCGTCATACGGTGCGCCAGTTCCCCGTCGTTGGTCATGAGTAGCAGTCCTTCGGAGTTGATGTCCAGCCGGCCTACATTATATAGGCGAGCGGGAATATCCTTGACGTATTCCTGAACCGTCGTTCTCCCCTGCGGGTCGTCGCTGGTGCTGACAACGCCTTTGGGTTTGTAAAGCATGATCGTGATGAGCTCTTCTTCCTGCTTGACCGGTTTTCCGTCAAAGAGGACGGTGTCCGTTTCGGGGTCGATGCTCATGCCGAGTGTAGCCGTAACACCGTTGACGCTGACGCGCCCTGCGGTAATCAGCTCTTCGCTTGCCCTGCGGGAAGCGATGCCAGCCTCCGCCAAATACTTCTGTAGTCGCAACATCATTCTCGCGTTCCTCATCTTTTTTTCGTTCGTTCGTGTCTAGCAAAAATGTCGAGAGCGGAATGGTTCCGGTCAGAAACGATTGCGATACGCCGTTTGAAAGGGTTTTTTAAGCTGCATTGGCAGATAGAACATTGCCATATGCCACCAAATATAGTATAGCGGAATCACCCACCGTCATTCAACTATTTTTTTCACATTTTGACACAATTCGTTGACTTCTGCCGGTTTTATACTTCAAAAGCCAATTCAAACCCGCAATCGGGCGATCTTGTTGTTTTCACAGTTGCTTTTCCCGTCTCGTTGTAACGGCATGCCAAAGCCGCCGTTTGTTCCGGCGGCTTCTTTTTCTCATCTTGCGCATTCCTGCGGTTTATGAAAACGCTCTTGCAAGCGCCATGCGTAGCCGGAAATAGACGTTGTCACAGATCGCTAGCACATAGCGGCCAAGTAGTAGCCCCGTGTCTGTCTGCCGTTGGAATGCATATTCCTCCAGCAGCATGCTCAGCGCGGACTGAATCGCGCCAAGCAGCACGCCAAGCAGCAGATAAAGCCCCGCAAAGAGCAGCGGCACCGCGCCGAGTGCCGCAGAAGCCAGCACAACCACCACGCCGATGAATTCCACCAGCGGCCAGATTCGCTCCGCAAAGCGCGTGTATCCGGCTCCGTGCAAGGTGCGCGCAATCACGCGATTGCGGCGGACGGTGTTTCGCAGTTCGCGCTGACCTGCTCGCATTTGCGCGCAGACGCCGCGCATGTTTTTCTGCGGCAGTTGATAGCACACCGCGTCCGGCAGCAACCGCGCGCTATAGGAACGCTTGTCTTTCTTCAGCCGCGCGTGAATGCGAAGCAATAGATCGGCGCTCTCCGCCTTAGCCTCTCCGGAAAAACCACCTTCCAGCGTCACTGCGCTCTTGAGAAAGGCACAAAATGTTTTACTCAGCGAAAGATACAGTCCGATGGACGCATATCCCGTGCGGTTGGTGTAAAACGTGCGCATCCGCTCGAGATATTGCTGCTGCGCTAGCATCGGCATCCGGGTGCCTGCCTCCGCCGCGCTGCCTACGCGCGCAACCGAGCCGATGAACACGCAGGCTGGATCGCTCACAAACGCATAGACCGTCTTGAGCAGCGCATCCTTTGTCAGCCGCAGGTCAGGATAGATCGGCGCAATGATCGGATAGGACGAAACATTCACGCCTGCGTTGAGCGCGCCCGCACGATCTGCGTTCCGAACATCCAGCACGACAAGGCGAACGTCTTTGGCGGAACGGTAAACTCCCTCCACCTGCGGAGCGTTCAACGTCCGCTTAAACGGTTGGCGAAACGGCAGCAGGCTATATCCCTGGCAAAGGCTTGCCCACGTTGCTTCATGCGTTTTGTTTGCGACAACAATCAGCTCATACTGTTTGAATTCAAGACTGAGCAGATTCTCCAGTTGTTCTGTCAGGCTTCCCGTCTCGTCTATCGCCGGCAAAATCAGCGAAACCGGCATCACATGCTCGGAATCCTGAAACCTGCGGTAATCGACCGAGCGCAAGGAGCGGACTTGCTTTCGGAGCGTAACGGTTGCGCGCGCAAGCAGCACGAGCCGCACGATTCCCGCAAGAAACACGAGCGCAAGGAACCCGTAGCACACGTCTGGTAGAATTGCGATCATATTCGGTAAGGCGCGAAGAATCATTGCGATTAGTTGCATGTCAACGCACCCCCTCTCAAAAACACCGCACGGTCAAGCGCAAAACGCATCATTTCCGCTGCAAATCGATCCCCCGTTGCTTCGATGCGCTGCATCAGCGCCTCTGTGTTGTTAACTTGCGTGAGTGACTCCGCCGCGCGATAGCGCACCCACCATTCCCGATCACACAGGAGCTTGACAAGTATCTCCTCGTTTTGCTCCGCGCCGAACGCACCAAGTGCGGTTGCAACCACGGCGCGCATCTCCCAGCGCGGGTCCGTTGCGCCCGCAAGAAGATGCGGATAGGCCGGTTCATAATGAATCTGCCCTAGTGCACGCGCGGAGTCAATGCGGGTGTTGATGTGTCCTTGCATTAGGTGCGGCAGCACAAGCTCTCCCAGGTCGTCGAATTTCTGCTCGCCGATGGCTTTGATGCATGTGCGGCGGATATAGGGATCGGATGCTGAGGTGATCAACTTCCGGCAGAGGCGCTTGAGGTCACCCTGATACACGGAGAAAATCTCCTCCAGCGTTCGGAAGGAGAGCAGCGACGCAATCGTATGATCGCGGCACAGCGCAACGATGTCACGCTCCGCTCCAAGCATGCAGAGCGTAAGCATGCCGACATGCTGCATCTGCGCGGTTGTCCGACAGCAATAGATCTGCGTAACCACATCCGGCGTGTAGTTCTTGAGTTGCAGTGCACCGATGAGCTTGACCACCAACGCAATCGCCTCTTCATCCACACCGTCAAGCAGCTTCTTGAGGTATTCGCCATACCATTCTCCGCCTGCTTCCCTTTGCAGCTTTTCATATGCTGCGCCGGAGAGTTCCCCTGCCGTCTCAGCCATCACGATCAACCCGCGCGTTGCGCGGATGCCACGAATGTCGCAAAGCTGATCCAGCTTGCCGCCGGGGTTGACCATCTCATAGATATGGTTCTTCATCCGCTTTGCTTCCGCCGCGCCGGAGATCAGACAAAGCAGCTGCTCCCGCATTTTTTGCACGCGGTGGTTATCCACCGCACGCGTTACATGCAGCAGTAAAAGAAGCAGCAGGCCGATGACCAACAGCGCGCCAAGTGCGATGGCAAGCCCGCCGAGAAGTGTTTGAATCATATGCAAATGCATCGTCTCCCTTCGTCTGCCGCCGCAACATTCGTTTTCAAATGCACGATGAGCAGGAGCACCGTTCCCAGAATGATCTTTTAAAACCCGTTTTTCAGAGATATGCGGAGGTTATTATTCTCTTGTGAAGCCTGCTCCAGCACTTGAATCAGTTTTGCGCCATAGTCACCCAATGATTGGGTCAACCTCGGGGCGAATCGCAGAATGATCCACGTTGGTTCACCAATTTCGCCGAGACAGTCGTTCAGCGCGTCAAGGTTGCTGCCATACCATTCCGGCAGATGGAGGCGCTGTTTCAGGTGTGCATGCGCGTGTCCCCTTGTGTCCATCCTTCGCGCGTTGAGGGTCAGCCGTTTCTCGTGTTTCATGTTCACCTCACGCCTTGCTCACGGTTCACCGTAGAGCAGTTCGAATGAATCATAGTGATCCCCGCTATAATAGATCAACCCGTCGCTGGAAAAAACGATGCGCTTTGCTCCCCGGCTGTCCTTGTGCAAGGTGTCGATATCGCATTCATAATAATCCCGCCCACGCGCCTCCGGCAGGAGACCTTCATTATTGCCGAAGCGATCACCGCCGATGCACTTGCCGTAGTCATAATCATCCAGCCCGCCGCCGCTCCAGCCGAGGGAACGCGCCGCGCTCTTGGTGATGAAGTTCTCCGGCAGATGCCCGTAGGTGAAAAGATACAGGCTCACATCCTCTTTGCTGGTGTAAGTGCCCGCCTCGTCGAGCACTGCCTGATTCGGGGTTGGCGCCGTTGTTGGCTCCGCTGTGTTCTGTGCTCCCGCGGTAGCTTCGGCGGTCGGATCCGGCGCATGCGTGAGGGCTTCGCCGTCGATCAGGACAAGCTCGCTTGTTGGTTTCTGCGCCGGTGTGCCGTCCGTCTGTGGGCTGAGCGTACCTGCCAGCCAAAGCGCCGCAAGCACGATCAGGATTGTGAGCAGGATTGTAAGAGTGCGTTTCTTCACGCGCGCATCCCTTTCTGTTTGGGTTTGTTATCTGATGCGTCCGGCGGGGTTAATCAATCATCGACACCTGATACAGCTGGGCATAGAGCCCGTTTGCCTGCAGCAGTTGCTCGTGCGTTCCCCGCTCGCGAATGCCCTGCTCGTCAAGCACGACGATTTCGTCCGCATGCTTGACCGTGGAGAGCCGGTGCGCAATCACCAGCGTCGTTCTTCCGCGTGAAAGCTCTTCAAACGAATGCTGAATGTCGTGCTCGGTGACGGTGTCCAGCGCGCTGGTCGCCTCGTCAAGAATCAGTACAGGCGGGTTCTTGAGGAACAGCCGCGCAATCGAAACACGCTGTTTTTGTCCGCCGGAGAGCATAATGCCCCGCTCGCCAACCTGCGTTTCATATCCATCGGTAAACTGCAAAATCTCGTCGTGAATATGCGCACGTTTAGCGGCTTCGATGACCTCTTCGTCGGTCGCATCGATTCGTCCGTAACGGATATTCTCGAGAATAGTGCTGGCAAAGAGGAACACGTCCTGCTGTACAATGCCAACGTTTTGCCGCAGCGATCGCATCGTCACATCCCGCGTGTCCACGCCGTCGATGGTGATCGTACCGCTGCGCTGCTCATAAAACCGCGGCAGCAGGTGGCACAGCGTTGTCTTTCCTCCACCACTCGGGCCAACCAGCGCGAGGGTGGTTCCCGCGGGCACGTCGAGGTTCACATGGGAGAGGACGCTCTTCCCGCTCTCATACGCAAACGTTACGTCGTCAAAGCAAATATCGCCGCGCACGTTTTGCAGTGTTTTTGCGTTCGGACGGTCTTTGATCTCCGGCTCAATGTCCATAATCTCGCAAAAGCGGCTGAATCCCGCCATGCCGAGAATATAGACCTCCGTAAATGCGGCAAGCCGCTTGAGCGGCTGAATGAACGCCGCGATATAGAGCGAAAACGTGATCAGCAGGATCGGATCGAGGCTGCTCTTGTAGATCAAGTATCCGCCAAGCGCCAGCACCACGAGGTTGAACATCGCGATAAAGAATTCCATCCCGCTGCCAAAGAGCGCCATATAATGGTAGAATCCGTCCTTCGCGTGGACAAACTTCTTGTTGCCGCGTTCAAACTTCTCCTGTTCATACCCCTCGTTGGTAAACGCCTTTGCCACGCGTGCGCCAGAGATGGAGGACTCGATATCCGCGTTGATCTCCGCAACACGTTCCTTCACCTTGAGGGATGCGTTACGCATCTGGATTCTCAGCCGTACGATATAGAAAATCGCGACCGGCACGATGCAAAGCAACGCTAGCGAAAGCCGCCAATCGACGAACATCATGATGATGAATGCGCCGATCATCGTCGTACCGGAGATCAGCACATCCTCCGGGCCGTGGTGCGCGAGCTCCGTGATGTCAAAGAGATCCGTCGTCACGCGGGACATCAGTTTTCCCGTGCGTACTTTGTCGTAAAAACTAAAGGAAAGCTCCTGAATATGCGAGAAGATATCCCGCCGGATATCCGCCTCCATCCGCACACCAAGAACGTGTCCCCAGTAATTGATGATATACAGTAACAAGGATCGCACCACAAATGCGCCGAATGCCGCCGCGATAAGGCCCACAAACACGCGCACCAGAGCAGAATCCACCGACATCTGCGGCAGCAGCGTCCGTAGGACATACTGCGTGAGCATCGGGTAAGCGATGTCGATCATAGAGACCAGCACCGCGCAGGATAAATCGAGAATCAACAGCCCCTTGTGGGGACGATAATAGGCAAAAAATCGTTTCAGTTTACTCATGCACACATCTTAGCAGAATGACGGTGTAATATCAACCGCCGCTGTGTTCCCGGGCCAGAATAGCAGCTTTTGGCGTTGCCAGCGCGCGTTAAATGCGTTACTCTAGCGAGTATGGAGCATGTAATTCATACGATACCGCCAATCGTCTCCACGGAGAGCGAAATCCTGATTCTCGGCACGATGCCCTCGCCCAAATCGCGTGAGCAGGCGTTTTATTATGCGCACCCGCAAAACCGCTTCTGGTCCGCGCTTGCCCTCGCGCTTGGCGAAGAAAAGCCGGCCAGTATCGAGGAAAAAACCGCGCTGTTGCTGCGCCATCGACTCGCGCTTTGGGACGTGCTCGCCTCCTGTGAAATCACGGGCGCCAGCGACGCCAGCATCAAAAACCCCGTGGCAAACGACTTCCCCGCGCTGATTGCGCGCTCATCCATCACCCGCGTGCTCTGCACGGGCGCCACATCCGCGCGGCTCTATACCCGCCTCGTCTTTCCGCAAACAAAAATCCCCTGCGAAATCCTGCCTTCGCCCAGCGCGGCAAACGCGCGGATGCGGTTGGAAGATTTGGCAAGGGAGTATGCGCGGGTGATTCAAAAACGCTCTTCTGCATTCTTATAAAACGCTCTTCTCAAAATTCCAATATTCTTTTGATGTCTCCATCGAATACGATGATTCAAATCTATATTCGAAGGAGAATACTCAACGTTATCTTTCAGAAGTCAACTCCTATACGGATTCCACAAATGAAACCGGACGGAGAGCGTTGCCTTTTCGTCAAATTTTCTTTTGAAAGTCACCGAAAATTCCTTATTGTTTTCCGGCGAAATGTAAATACTTGTTTTCGCCTCTTTACCTTCTATAAACTCTCAACAAACAATTAGCGCTCCATTATATTACTTTTCCGGTTGGATAATAGGTGAAAGAAACCTTGCTCCCGTCTTCATAGGCAATCGGTACAACTTTGCGAAGACCGTCTTCATCATCAATAAACGCAACCGAATCAATATCAATCGACATACCGTATCGTGCCATTTGCTCATTGAACAACTCTTCAAATTGCTTAGGCGTTTTCTTGTAGGATTCCGTTGGCGGAATATACCCAACGATGCAACTACCCAAAATATATATGAGGAATGCAACCAGGACTGTCAGCAGAATGATCTTCGCTGGTTTGTCTCGATGCACAGCGGTTCTCCAGTCATGTTCTATATGAGCCTGATTCATAGGAGTGCTTCGTGCTTCCATTATACAAACCAACGCTTCTCATACAAACATTATTACAATATTTTATTGTAATAACTGCAAAACACGCAAAATTACGGCGACTATTCCAAACTATCAATTCAATTATGCAAGTTTTGCTCGATTTCCGGTTGTCTAATTGTGAACAGTTTGTTATGATAGCAGCATGGAAAATTCGCTCAACCGCGTCTTCCTTGCACTCAAGGGACTCGATGTCAAATGCAATGTACCGCTCTCCACTCTGACGAGCTTCCGCATCGGCGGCCCGGCAGCGATGGTGTTGCGCCCGCGCAACGCGGAGGACATTCGAAAGACGATCCAGGCGTGCAGCCAGTTCGTAACCCCTTATTGTATCCTCGGCAACGGCACAAACGTGCTGGCGCCCGATGCGGGCTATCCGGGCGTAATCATCCGCATCGATACCCCGCTCACCACACCGCTTTTCGTAGACACCACCGTGACGTGCCCCGCGGGCACCGCGCTCTCCGTGCTCGCGCGCGAAAGCGTCAATATGCGCCTGATGGGTCTAGAATCGCTTAGTGGTATTCCCGGTACGGTCGGCGGCGCGGTCGCAATGAACGCGGGCGCTTACGGTGCGGAGATTCGGCATATCATCAAGAGCGTGCGCATCCTCAAAAACGGGCGTGTGCTGGATGTTGAAACAAAGAAAACCGACTTTGGCAACCGCACAAGCAAGTATGCAGCGCCCGAGGTCGTGGTGCTATCCGCCACATTCCAGTTGGAACATGACGACGGCGGCGCGCGCGAACGAATGATGGAAACGACGCGCCAGCGCAAGGAAAAGCAACCGCTCACTCTCCCAAGTGCGGGCAGCGTCTTCAAACGCCCAAACGGCAGGTTTGCCGGTGCGCTGATTGAAGGCGCCGGGCTCAAGGGTTTCTCCGTTGGCGGCGCGCAGGTCAGCCCCATGCACGCGGGCTTCATCGTCAACAACGGCAACGCAACCGAGCGGGATGTACTGGAGCTGATTGCGATCATCCAGCAGCGTGTCTATGAAGAATCCGGCGTTCAGCTAGAGCGTGAAGTCAAGCTGCTCAGCGAACTATCTTAAAACGCTTCTTGGCGCAATCGTATTTCAGAAGCAAAGAAAATGCTGAATTGTATGAAGAATCCGGCGTTCCGCTAGAGCGCGAAGTCAAGCTGCTCAGCGAACTGTCATAACACCAAATAGTATCGTTTGATCATTGTCCAAAGGGTAAAGAAGATGTATTTATTAATCGTAACCGGCCTCTCCGGCGCGGGAAAATCGCTTGCACTCCGTTGTTTGGAGGAGCAGGGCTATTTTTGTGTCGATAATCTGCCAAGCTCCATGCTCAAGGAGTTTATCCAGCTCTGCAACAACGCAAACCCCGCAATCGAGAAAGCAGCCGTGACCATCGACAGCCGCGAAAGTCTGCTCTCGCGTTCCTCTGCAACCATCGCAGAGGCATTTGATGCGCTGGATGCGCCGTATGAGATTCTCTTTTTAGACACGCGGGACGATGTGCTCATGAAGCGCTACAACGAGGTGCGCCGCCGCCATCCGCTCGGAGAGGCGGGCGATGCCGCAACAGGGGTCAAGCGCGAGCGCGTGTTTTTGCAGCCGCTGCGGGATCGCGCAAACTATATCCTCGATACCAGCGATGTCAAACCCAAAGACTTTCCCGGGTTGATCGCCAAGGTGCTGCCGGAATACGAATGCAAGTGCATGACGCTGCTGTTCTGTAGCTTTGGCTATAAGCGCGGTGTACCCGTGGACGCGGATTTTGTGCTCGACATGCGGTTTATGACAAACCCGTTCTATATTCCGGAACTCAGGCCACTTTCCGGCCTTGACGCCAAGGTGCAGCAGTTTGTGTTGGAACAGCCTTCCGTCGCGCCTTTTTTTGACGGCGTGGAGGAGATGCTCAAAAAGCTCATTCCGCTCTACGAAGAGCAGGATAAGCACATCCTTCGCATTTGTTTCGGCTGTACCGGCGGGCGGCACCGCTCGGTTGCCGCGGCGGAGGAGATGGCGCGCCGCTTTGCAAACAGCGGCATGAACGTACGCATCTATCATCGCGATCTCACGACCGAAGCCAGCGATATTCACGAGCGTTTTGCGCGGGACTGATTCATCCAGCCCCCACCTATCTCACATCAACCCAAAACGCCGCAGGGCGTTTTTGTTTTTCGCGCAAGTATGACCATACCGTTTTTTTACTGACGCGCGTGGACAAATCGTTTATAATAAGAAACAGAACCGCCACTCGACGGATCAACCAACGATACGGAGCACACATGTCATTTTCCAGTAACGCAAAAGAAGACCTCGTCAAAATCCGGCTAAAGTCGGATTTGGTTCGCATGGCCGAATTATCCGGGCTTGTCCATACCTGCGGCGCGCTGACCATCGGGCGTGGACGAGGCGCCTCCTTTACCACGGAAACACTCGCTGTCGGCAAACTGATCGTCTCCCTCGCCACCGCGCTGTATCCGCTAGAGCCAACCATCGAACTCAGCGAACGGGAGCGCAGGCGCCCGCTGACGCTGGTCACGCTGGTTGGGGACGACGCGGAACAGCTGCTGCTCGACACTGGTTTGCTCGTCAGTGAAGCAGGAGAGTTCTCCATCGGCGAGATTGTTCCCGCGCATTTGCTGCAGGACGACGAATGCCGACGTGCCTTCCTGCGCGGCGCGTTTCTTGGCAGCGGCTCCTGCACAAACCCGTATCGCGGGTACCATCTGGAGATTGTCGTGCGCTCAGATGCGTTTGCAGAGCAGCTTCGCTCCGTACTCGCGCTCTTCGGACCGGAAGCAAAGACTATGCTCCGCCGTGAGAAACCCGTCGTCTATCTCAAAGGGGACGATGTTTCCGCCTTCCTCGCGCTTATCGGCGCGAACGGCTCCGCGCTGAAGTTTGAAAGTGCGCGTGCTGAGCGGGATTTTCGGAATTACGTCAACCGAACCACCAACTGCGAGACCGCAAACATCGAAAAGACCGTGTTTGCGTCCACCGAGCAGATCAACGCCATCGAGGTGATCGAGGAGCACATGGGGCTCAATCAGCTTCCTGCGCCGTTGTATGAAGCGGCGCTCTTGCGACTGAACCACCCGGAGGCAACGTTGTTGGAGCTCGCCGAGCTCGCCGAAATCGGCAAAAGCGGCATGAACCACCGCCTCGCGCGTCTGGTTCGCATCGCAAAGGAGATCCGTCATGAGTAGTTTTACCCATCTGCACGTTCACACGCAATACAGCCTGCTCGATGGCGCGGCGCGCATCCCCGATCTGGTCGCGCGCGCAAAATCGATGGGGCAGACGTCGCTTGCCATTACCGATCACGGCGTGATGTATGGTGTGGTCGATTTTTACCGTGCCTGCAAAAAAGAGGGCATCAAGCCGGTCATCGGCATGGAGACCTATGTTGCCCCGCGCTCCATGCGTGATCGTGAAGGATCGCAGGATCGCGAATATGCGCACCTCATCCTGCTTTGCAAAAACGAAACCGGCTACAAAAACCTGATGATCCTCTCCAGTGAAGCGTTTTTGCACGGATTCTATTACCGCCCCCGGATCGACTACGATCTGCTTTCACAGCACTGCGAAGGGCTTGTCTGCCTCTCCGCGTGCCTCGCGGGAGACATTCCGCAGGCACTGCTTACCAATAACTACGACCTTGCCCTGATGCACGCCCGACGTTTGCAGGGCATGTTTGGCGAGGATTTTTACATTGAACTGCAAAACCACGGCATCCCTGAACAGATTCAGGTGTTGCCGGGGTTGCGAAAGATCGCTGCCGAGATCGGCGCAAAAACCGTTGCAACCAACGACGTACATTATGTCTCCCCCGACGATGCGGAGGCGCAGGATGTGCTGCTCTGCATACAAACCCAGCGGTTTGTGGACGAACCCGACCGTATGCGCATGGAGGGCGAACAGTTTTACCTCAAGAGTGAGGCGGAGATGCGTCTTGCTCTGCCGGAGGACACGGAAGCCATCACAAATACGCAAGACGTGGTGGACAAATGCAACTTCGAAATCCAGTTTGGCATCCGCCGCATGCCCGCATTCATCGCGCCAGACGAGCAGGGCAACGTCTCCTATCTGCGCGCACTTTGCGACGCAGGCATGTGCAAGAAACTGCCGGATGCGGACGCGGAGGCACGTGAGCGGTTAGAATACGAGCTCGGCATCATCGAACAGATGGGCTTCGTGGACTACTTCCTGATCGTCTGGGATTTCATCCACTACGCAAAGATGCACGGCATCATGGTCGGTCCCGGACGCGGCAGCGGCGCGGGTAGCCTCGCGGCCTATTGTCTCGACATCACGGACGTTGACCCACTGAAGTATAATCTGCTGTTTGAGCGTTTCCTGAACCCGGAGCGCATCAGCATGCCGGACTTTGATATCGACTTTTGCTATGAACGCCGGCAGGAGGTCATCGACTACGTCGCCGCGAAATACGGCGCAGGTCATGTCAGCCAGATCATCACGTTTGGCACCATGGCGGCGCGCGCGGTCATCCGCGACGTCGGCCGCGTGCTGCGCGTGCCGTATGCGGACGTGGATAAGCTCAGCAAGATGGTGCCGTTTGAGCTCAATATGACGTTGGAGCGTGCGCTGGCAATCTCGCCCGATCTCAAAGCGCAGTATCAAAGTGACGAAACGACGAAGAAGATCATCGACCTCTCCCTTCGTCTTGAAGGTTTGCCGCGGCACAGCTCCACCCATGCCGCAGGCGTTGTGATCTCAAGCGTACCGATTACCGATGTCGTGCCGCTTCAGGTGAACGATTCCGTGATCACCACTCAGTTCCCGATGACCACACTTGAGGAGCTGGGTCTGTTGAAAATGGACTTTCTGGGGCTCAGAACCCTGACGGTGATTCGCGACACACTCGGATTTATCGAGGAGAGCGGACGAGCGGTGCCGGATCTCGACCGCGTGCCGTTTACCGACGCGAAGGTGTATCAAATGATCGCGGCGGGCGACACCGACGGGGTGTTCCAGTTGGAATCCGGCGGCATGCGGCAGTTTCTACAGCAGCTCAAGCCGGACTGCTTTGAGGATCTCATCGCAGGTATATCGCTCTACCGTCCGGGCCCGATGGAGCAGATTCCGCGTTATGTCAAGGGCAAGCACAATCCTGACACCGTCGTCTATTCCCACCCGCTTTTGGAGCCGATCCTCTGCACGACCTATGGCTGCATGGTCTATCAGGAGCAGGTCATGGAGATCGTCCGTGCGCTGGCTGGATATTCCTATGGCCGAAGCGATCTTGTGCGCCGCGCGATGAGTAAGAAAAAGCACGAAGTGATGGCAAAGGAGCGCGAATATTTCGTTCACGGTACGGATGGCGTCGTGGGTGCTGTGGCAAACGGTGTGCCGGAAGCTGTCGCAAACCACATCTTCGACGAGATGATGGATTTCGCGTCCTATGCGTTCAACAAATCTCACGCGGCGGCGTATGCCGTGCTCGCCTACCGAACGGCATACCTCAAATATTATTATCCCGTGGAGTTTTTGACCGCGCTGATCAATAGCTTCTTAGGCTCCGTGGATACCGTCGCGCGATATGTATACAGCGCGCGTAACCACGGCATCAAGGTGCTCCCGCCGGATGTGAACTATTCCCGCGCGCGCTTCGCGCCGGAAGGCGGCGCAATTCGCTTTGGCTTAGCTGCCGTGCGGAACGTTGGCGGTGCGGTCATGGAAGCGATGGTACAGGAACGCGCGCAAAACGGTAAGTTCTCCAGCTTCTTCGATTTTTGCGACCGCGTGGACGGGCTCAACAAGCGCATGCTGGAAGCGCTCATCAGCGCGGGCTGCTTTGACAGCATGGGCGGTAAACGTGCGCAGTACTTTGCCGTCTATGAGCGCGCGCTGGATGCCTCCGCTGCGGTCAAGAAGGCGCGCGGTGCCGGGCAGATGTCCCTTTTTGATCTCGACGGTGGAGACACGCTCGCCAGTGAGCAGATTCCGCTGCCGAACGCGCCGGAGCTTTCGCACCAGATCATGCTGGTCAAGGAACGTGAATCCACTGGGCTCTATCTTTCCGGTCACCCGCTGGATAACTATCAAGATCAGCTCAAAGCCCTACGCTATACCATCGACGAACTGGCGGAGGCGGACGGAACCGGCAGAGTCAAGGACGAGGAGCAGGTACTCGTCGGTGGTCTGCTCACCCAGTGCAAACAAAAGCCGACGCGATCCGGCAGCGGACTGATGGGCTATGCGGTGCTGGAAGGCATCACGGGCAGTGTGGAGGCGGTGTTGTTCCCGCGCACGCTTCAGCAGGCGGGTTCGCTGTTTGTGGACGATGCGCCCGTGCTTGCACGCGGGCGGCTGAATATTCGCGAGGATCGCGCAAATTCTCTGCTCATCGACGAAATCAAGCCGCTCGGCGATGTGAACAAAACAGTTTATATTCGATTTGAGTCTTTGCCCGAGAGCGAGACACAGCGCGCATGCACGTTTCTCAAACGCTATCCGGGTGAAACGCCGGTCGTGCTCTACGACGCGGCGAAAAAGCTTGGCAAAGGCGTGCCAAAAGAGTATTATGTTGCGGTTACGGATGCGTTTCTTGCCGCGGCGGAAGACCGTTTCGGCAAAGAGAGCGTAAAGCTAAAATAATCGTTTGACATGAGAACTTCCCCAATTTGAAATTTCCCGCGCGAAACCCGCGCCGAAAGGATACCAAATCTATGGCACAAAAAAACCGCCCTCCCGTTGAGAAAAACGACGATCTCGTCATCACCATCGAATCCCTGACCAACGAGGGTCAGGGCGTTGCCCGCGTGGAAGGCTTTGCGGTGTTCGTCGTCGGCGCGCTCGCGGGCGAGGAGGTCAAGGCGCACGTCATCAAAGTGCAGCCAACCTACGCCATCGCAAAAACGATCGAAATTCTCAAGCCCTCTCCCGATCGCGTCCGCCCCGCCTGCCCCGTCTTCTCGCAGTGCGGCGGCTGCACGCTCTGGCACCTGAGCTATCCCGCGCAACTTCGCCAGAAGCAGCAGTTCGTGCTGGATGCGCTCACGCGCCTCGGCGGTTTTGCGTCCGTCCCCATGCAGCCCATCGTCGGCATGGAAGACCCGACGCGTTATCGCAACAAGGGCAGTTTTCCCTTCGGTGTAGTCGGTAATGCCGCCGTGTTCGGCTTTTTTGCCGAGCGCAGCCACCGACTGGTGCCGTTTTCCGATTGTCCGATTCAGGATGAGCGGATTGTCGATGCCGCCCGCCGGGTCGCCGCGTGGGCAAATGCCTGTGGCGTCCCCATCTATGACGAAACCACGGGTGAGGGGCAGCTTCGACATGTCGTCGCGCGGACGACGGCGGAAGGCGAGCTGATGGTGACGGTTGTTACCCGCGGTCAGCTCAAGAAGAAAGACGACCTGCTCTCGTTTATGGAAGATTGCGACAGCGTCTGGCACAACGAGAACCCGAAGCAGACCAACGTCGTTTTCGGCGAAAAATTCACCCTGCTTGCCGGCAAATCCGTGCTCACCGAAACCATCGGAGAAAAGCACTTCTCCGTCAGCCCGCAGTCGTTCTTGCAGGTGAACCGTGTGCAGACGCAGGTGCTTTATCAAACCGCGCGGGAGTTCCTCGCGGCAAAGCCCACCGAGACGGTGGTAGATGCCTATTGCGGCGTGGGCACGATCTCGCTCTTGCTTGCGGAAGATTGTGCGCATGTGGTCGGCATCGAGCAGGTTGCGCCCGCGATTGAAGACGCGAAGGCAAACGCCAAGTCAAACGGCGTGAAAAACGCGGAGTTCATCTGTGGAAATGTGGAGGATGTTCTGCCCCGCCTGTTCTCGCGCGAGAGCGGCGTGGATGCCATCGTGCTCGATCCGCCGCGCAAAGGCTGCGAAGAAGCCGCGCTGGAAGCGATCGCAAAAAGCAGCGCCAAACGCGTGGTCTATGTTTCCTGCAACCCGGCAACCCTCGCGCGGGACTGCAAGTATCTGGCGCAACACGGCTTCACCCTCTCCTCCGTCCGTCCCGTGGACATGTTCCCGCAAACGTGCCATGTGGAGAGCGTCGTGTTGATGTCGAAAACGGTATGATGTTCATAATAAGTATTAACGGCGAGAAGTAAATAATTACAATCCAGCGGTTCGAAATAATATTACAACTATACAAGTGGGAATGTAGGGCAGGTATAGAATGGAATTAATAGAGGTAATTCGCAAGAGAAGAACCGTTAGGGACTTTTCGCCGGAGAGAGTAGCTCCTGAAATTATCGAGAAAGCTTTGGAGGCAGGGCTCAGAGCACCAAGCTATAATCATCTTAAGGAATGGAATTTTATTCTAGTAAAAGACCCCAAAACTCGTGTTGCATTAACTCAAACAGAGAACATGATTGAGCAAGCTACTGATGCGCTAATACAAAGTCTTGAGTGTTATGAACCCCTTGTAAAGAACATGTATTTGGATGCAGTGCCAAAGCAGAAAAAGATGATGATAAGTGCACCTGAGTTGCTGGTCGTGGTATACAAACCTAAAACACAGATTAGTGTCAGCAAAAAGGTGTATGATCTGAATTGTCTGGCTTCTGTATGGTGCTATATTGAGAATATTCTACTGAGCTTAGCTGATAGCGAGGTATACGGAGTTACATTCATTCCTCAGAATACTTGTGCAATTAAGAAGGTTATAAACATTCCGGAGGAACTAGAGGTCGCAGCCATCATTCCATTTGGACATATGGCAGCCGATGCCAAAATCTATCCTCAGAAGGAAGTTAAGTTGGCAGAGAGGCTGCATTTTGATAACTGGTAAAAAAGAGTTTCGATGATGAAGTCCATCTTGCAGCAGGTACAAGTCGATCCTCACAGTATCTTTTTTGTCAGCTCAGGTCACACTGAGACGATGGTGGCGAGGGCGAGAGAATCGCGGTAACACGCTCTCTGCTTTTTCAAACTTGATATCAACCTCTAATGCAGTTTGTTTTAAGTCACGCATATGTTTGTTGGTAATATCTGTTGAGCAGGAGGTTCCTCATGAATCCAGAAATTCCCGACTATCATGCAGCGCTTGCTGAGCCCGACCGGCAAATCTGCCAACTGTTGGCGGACGCGATCGAGCAGCACCTGCCGCAGGCCTGCGGCAAAATCTGGCACGGGAACCCCGTTTGGTTCATCGATGAGAACCCGATCGTCGGCTACAGCAAGCTCAAGAGCTGTGTTCAGCTGCTCTTCTGGAGCGGGCAATCGTTTGACGAAGCGGGGTTATCCCCCATTGGCAAACACAAAGCTGCGGAAGTACGATTCGCCAGCGTCACCGAGATTGATCTGCCGATATTGGCTGTTTGGCTCGACAAAGCGGAGCAAATTCAGTGGGATTACAAAAACATCGTGAAGCGAAACGGCGAGCTCATCCGACTGAAATAAGCGATGGCGCAATTGCTTTTATTTCATGAACAAGGAGGTCTGTGCGTGTCCCAGACAACAAAGCGGGCTTTGGAAGCTTCGCTCAAACATCTATTGTTACAAAAGTCGCTGGACAAGATCACAATCAACGACATTACGGATGATTGCGGTATCAACCGCATGACATTCTATTACCACTTCAAGGATATTTACGATCTGGTTGAATGGTCTTGCGTGGAGGACGCCTCCCGCGCGCTGGAAGGCAAGAAGACCTACGACACTTGGCAAGAGGGATTTTTGAACATCTTCGAAGCGGTGATCGCCAACAAACCGTTCATTCTGAATGTGTACCACTCCGTCTGCCGCGAACAGGTGGAGCTCTACCTTTACAAGTTGACCTATCAACTCGTGATCGGCGTCGTGGAAGAAAAGTCTGTCGGCATGGCGATCCGCGATGAAGACAAGCAGTTCATCGCAAATTTCTACAAATACGCTTTTGTCGGTTTGATGCTGGATTGGATCAACAATGGCATGAAGGATGACCCGCATCTCATCATAGACCGACTTGCCCTGCTGGTTCACGGGAACATCACCTCTGCACTGGAACACTACCGTACGGACAATATTTAATCAAATCGAACCGAATGATAAAACTATTTACAAATTTCACGCCTTGATGAAAGTTTCATCAAGGCGCGTTTTCTGTTTATTGTCCCGTTTGTGCGGCAGCATTACAATGCAGGGGAAATCAACAAACGGAGGAACTACATCATGTATTATTCCAGCGGTAATTATGAAGCGTTTGCACATCCGGTCAAGCCGGAGGGTGTTGATCGCAAATCTGCTTATATCGTAGGTTCCGGCCTAGGCGCACTGGCAGCAGCTTGCTTCTTGGTTCGCGACGGTCAAATGAAGGGAAAGAACGTCCACATCCTTGAGAAAGACCCGATTCCAGGCGGCGCGTGCGACGGTTTTCAATATGACAATCTCGGTTATGTGATGCGCGGCGGTCGTGAAATGGACAACCATTTCGAGTGCATGTGGGACCTGTTCCGCTCCATTCCATCCATCGAAACGGAAGGCGTCAGCGTTCTGGATGAGTACTATTGGCTCAACAAGAAAGACCCCAACTCATCCTTGATGCGCGCAACCGTGAGCCGTGGCAAAGATGCGCACACCGACAAAAAATTCAACCTCTCCGACAAGGGCGCGATGGAGATCATGCATCTGTTCTTCACGCCGGACGAGGAATTGTTTGACAAACGGATCACCGATTTTTTCAGCGATGAAGTACTGAACTCGAATTTCTGGCTTTATTGGCGCACGATGTTCGCGTTTGAAAACTGGCATTCCGCGCTGGAGATGAAGCTGTATATCAAGCGCTTCATTCACCATGTCGGCGGCCTGCCTGATTTCAAGGCGCTGCGCTTCACGAAGTATAACCAATATGAGTCGATGATTCTGCCGATGATTCAGTATCTGGAAAGCTATGGTGTACAGTTCCACTATAACACCAAGGTTGTGAACGTGGAATTCGACATCTGCAAGGACAAGAAACTCGCAAAGCGGTTGGAAATCCTGCGCAATGGCGAACAGGACGTGATCGATCTCACCGAGAATGATCTGGTCTTTATCACCAACGGCGGCTGCGTGGAAAACTCCACCCTTGGCAGCCAGAACGAACCTGCGCCGTTCCGCGCCGAAATCAAGGAAGGCGGCGGCTGGGATATGTGGCGCAAGATTGCCGCACAGGACGCCTCGTTCGGTCATCCGGACAAGTTCTGTTCTGATCCGGAACAAACCAACTGGATGAGTGCTACCGTCACAACGCTGGATGATAAAATCCCACCTTACATCCAGAAGATCTGCCAGCGAGACCCGTTTGCAGGCAAGGTGGTCACCGGCGGTATCGTGACAGCAAAGGACTCGAACTGGCTCTTGAGCTGGACGTTCAACCGCCAGCCGCAGTTCCGCTCGCAACCGAAAGGTCAGCTGGTTGGTTGGATCTACGGCCTGTTCACAGATAAGCCCGGCAACTACGTGAAAAAGACGATGCGTGAATGCACCGGTAAGGAAATCTGCATGGAGTGGCTCTATCACATGGGCGTGCCGGAAGTTGAAATCCCGGAACTCGCCGAAAAGAGCGCTAACACCATCCCCTGCATGATGCCGTATATCACCGCCTTCTTCATGCCGCGTGCAAAGGGAGACCGCCCGCTGGTGGTTCCGGAGGGTGCCGTCAACTTCGCGTTCCTTGGTCAGTTTGCTGAAACCGCGCGCGACACAATCTTCACAACGGAGTACTCCGTTCGCACCGGTATGGAAGCGGTCTATACCCTGCTGAATATCGATCGCGGCGTGCCGGAAGTCTGGGGTAGTACCTATGACATCCGCGACCTGCTGAACTCGACTGTGCAGATTCGGGACGGGAAACCCATCACCGACATGCAGCTAAGCATGGTAGAAAAAATCGCGCTCAAGCAAGTCCTGAAAAAGGTGGAAGGTACGGATATCGAAAAACTGTTGAAGGACCACGGCTTAATCGAATCCAATTGACGGATCAAGCAGCGTTAATGCACCGCGCTGCAAACGCTTTCATCTCGTCAAGCCGTCAATGCAAGGCACTTTGCGCAGTTATTGCGCAAAGTGCCTTTTGTTTTTTGTCATATCCCAAGGATTTTCACGCTTTCGATCATGCCCGCATAAAAATCTGCTACAGTTTATTTCTCTGTTGACCCTTGTATAGATGTCGATCATAATAGCGATAGAATGTTTTAAGATGCACGTTATCCAAAAACAGAATGATCTGGTGAACACCGATATGAATCAACTCGAAACCGCGATTCGTTTGAGAGACGAAGGACGTCTGGAAGAATCGAATATTATCTTGAGAAAACTGGCAGACAGCAATCCGGCTGATCCAACACTCCAATACCAATATGCATGGAGTTTTGATGTGCTGGGTCAGGAAAAGGATGCAATCCCATACTATGAGAGGGCAATCTCGCTTGGGCTGGCTGGCGAGGACTTAAGGGGCGCATATCTGGGGTTGGGGAGCACCTATCGCGCGATCGGTGCATATGCTAAATCGAAGGATGTCTTCCGTGACGCGATTGAAACGTTCCCGCACGATAATGCCCTCAAAACGTTCTATGCACTGACATTGCACAATTTAGGTGAACATGCGGCTGCCATGGAGATTTTGCTCACCCTGTTGGCGGACACATCCTCCGACCCGGATGTGATCGCCTACCACAAAGCGATCAAGCTCTATGCGAGTAACCTGGATCAGGTTTGGGAGTGAAGCGTTATCTTCGTTACACATGTATTCTTGCAAACGCAAAAGAAAGGCGACTAGGAGACAACAGATGAACTGCACATTGATCTATCTGAAAGAACAAAAGTACATGGGCATCACGACGAGGATTCTGTTTCAGGAGCATGATGCGATCAACTTTCTGAAGTTACAGCTTGATGTTTTACAGTCCGCAATTGCCAATGTCGATGCCCAAGAGCGTTTTCTCGCGCTGGACTCCGACTTTCAGGCGGATGGCTTTTCCTATACCCCGCTGCTGCCGGTCACTACCTTTGAAGGCGAGAACTACACCCGTTTTACGCGGCAGGCGGGTTACTACTACTGCTTTGAGGTCGATCCAAAAGATCTCAATCCGCAGTGGTTTCAGACGTGCTATGCGTATATGGCGCAGTGCAACATTCAGATTGACCAGTCGTTTGACTTGGAATACTATCCTGCGGGCTATGCCGAGCAATTGAGATCTGAAGCAGAAAACATGCAAGCGCACACGCTCTGCTTGATCTTCCGGAAAAAGGACGATTCGCGTCAGGACGGTTAACCTTCTCCCTTTGTGTTTGAACCGAAATCACGATTCAGTAAGGAGGATGCATCAGAAAGATGTCACTACTTTACACGTTCATCGTCAGTGGTTCGCTGGCGCTTTTGATTACAGTGATGTTCTACGCGTTGCGCAACCGCGAGATTCCGGGATCGAAAGCATATGTGCTTCAGATTGTATGTGTCTCCATCTGGTCCATCGGATCACTGTTTGAGATGCTCTCAAAAACCGAACAGGCGATGCTCTTCTGGCGCAACTTTGAGCAAATCGGCGTCTTCCTCATCCCCGTCGCCTGCGTCTATTTTGCGATTGATTATGCGGGATATGATCGTTTCAAGAAATATATCCCGTTGCTCTCTATCATTCCGGTGGTCGCAATCCTGCTGATTTTTACAGACTCTTATACGCACTGGATGCGATCGGGCTATTCCATCAGCCACAGCGAGCTGTTTGGGAACGCATTGTCCATCAAGCAAACATTGCTGGGAGTTCTTCTTGTTGCATACAACTATGTGCTCGTATTTCTTGCCCTGATTGTTTTGTGGGTTTTCTCGCGAAAGGTCTCAAAAAGTCAGCGCGGTCAGGTCCTTCTGGTATTGTTTGCTACCGCGCTTGTGTTTATTCTCGCGTTCATCAAAACCGCATTTTTCGAAGGTACCGCCGTCAATCTGCCGATTGTCACAATTTATCTGCCGGGCGGGTTGATTCTGTTCTACAATCTATACCGCAACAAGTTTTTCCGGCTCTCGCCCGTTGCGCGGGAAAAGGTGTTTGATGTCATCGAAATCGGCATTATCGTCACGCAGAGCAACGGTATCGTCGCCGATGTGAACCCTTGCGCAAACGAGATTATGCAATCTTGCTTAAGCGTGCATACACCGTTGCCCGGCATGGATATCCGCACAATTTTTCAAGCATATCCCGGATGGATTGCGCTCCTGGAGCAGCATGCATCCGGCACACTGGAGATTGCAACGCAAAGCAAAGATGGCTGCTTTGTTGAGATCCGCGTTTATCCGCTGCAATCCAGCGGCGGACGCCCGATTGGCGCGGTTTCACTTTTGCGCGATGTCACGCAGCTTCGCAAGCAGGAGTTTGCTTTGCGAGCGCGCGCGGAGACCGATTTTTTGACCGCACTCTTGAACCGCGATAGCTTCCTTAAGGAGTTTGATGGCATGCTGCGAGATGCCTATGCGGGCGGAACGACCATCAGTGTGCTCATGATGGACCTCGACAAGTTCAAAATTATCAACGACACCTACGGGCATGACGTCGGAGATCGCGTCCTCGTCTCAATCGCCGAGGTGCTCCGTTCTGCCCTGCGGCAAGGCGACGCGATTGCGCGCATCGGCGGAGACGAATTCGCGGCTGTGCTGCCAAATGTGGACAAAATAGAAGCGGCGTTGATCGCCGATCGCATCATTCAGCTAGCCTCCGAGCGCAGGATTGCAGTCGATACGCAGCACAGCATCCCGCTGAAGTTGAGCATCGGCATTTGCGACAACGCAACGGCGATGACGGCGGACGAAATGCTCAAGCACGCGGATAAAGCAATGTATGTCGCAAAAGCAAATCCCGAAAAGCGTTATGCAGATTGAGTTTGATCCGCAGCCATCGCTCTTTGCCGATGGTTCAACACAAATTGATCATAAAGGAGAACCCGTATGATTCAAAACCAATGGTATGCTGTACTCGATTCCAGACAGGTAAAGAAGAACAGGCTCATCGGTGTAACCCGTCTGTCGGAGAAGCTGGTTTTCTGGCGTGACGAGGCAGGCGACGTGTTTTGCATCTATGACAAATGCTGCCATAGAGGCGCATCACTCTGCACGGGCAAACTCGTGGAAACCCATGTCGAGTGTCCGTTCCACGGGTTTCTGTATGACGGCAGCGGGAAGGTGACGCGCATTCCCGCCAACGGAAAAAATGCGAAAGTTGCGGACAACTATCGTGTAAACGCTTACCCCGCGCGGGATGCCCACGGGTTCATCTGGGTTTGGTTCGGCGAAGAACGTGAGAATTTGCCGGAGATTCCATTCTTCGAGGAGCTCACGAAAGGGTTTTCATATGGCGAATTTTCCGAAAACTGGAACGTGCATTACACACGGGCGATTGAAAATCAGCTGGATGTTGTGCATCTACCGTTTGTGCACAAAACCACCATCGGCAGGGGCGGAAAGACGCTGGTCAACGGGCCTGTTGTGAAATGGAACGACAACCGCATGACATTCTATGTGAAAAACGAGGTGGACAACGGACAAAAGCCGGAAAAACCAAACGAGGTTGCCGACTACGAGAAGCTGTTCCACCTGCAACTGCAAATGCCGAATGTTTGGCAAAACATCATCTCCGACAAAGTCCGAATCCTTGCCGCGTTTGCACCCGTGGATGAGGAGAACACGCACATCTATCTGCGGTTTTATCAGGATTTCATGCATGTGCCCGTGCTCAAGCAGTTGGTCAACGCGCTCAGCGCGATCTTTAATAGCATTGTTCTGCATCAGGATCGGCGCGTCGTGCTCACGCAGCTACCGAAGAAAAGCGAGTTCACGATGAAAGAAAACCTCGTGCAAGGAGATTTGCCGATTCTGGAGTTTCGCAAACGGCGGGAAATACTGATGAAGGGGAATGACACCAAAGAAGTAGCAAAATAATACTTCTCGAACTAAAGCGATTTCGCTAAAACTTGCTCGGTGACAAAAACAATTTATTATGGTAGAATCACCCCGTAGTAGTAATCCTGCGGGGTGAGATTTTGTCACGTCATCATCTTGCTCTTCGCTTTGTTCGACTTGTGCCGTTGTACTATTATATTAATTACTTATAGCTCGTATTCTTTTTTCTAGTGACATACTTAGTTGGTGAGGGATTGATGAAACATTTTGGAGTTAGTTTGGTACAACGCAAGTATTCACTCGTACTAACAAGAGACGAGTTCGCACTGATTTCAACAAAACCATCTTTGCCAAGATTCGATATGTTAGTGAAAGAAAATGCATATTCGGATGATAGCACTACTGCTTATTCAATTTCTTGGTGCGAAAAATACAGAAAATTGTGCCTTGATAACTTTGATTTGAACATGCGCTATTTTGATTCTCTCGACTCAGAAGAGTTTAATCGTGCCATCAATAACTTTCTCAAAAAGCACCGAATGTTTGTTGAAGTCACCAATTTGCAAAACTATGTATCTCAATCGGGGTATTATTTTTTAGTTCTCGACCAATACAAATAAGTTTATATTGGGAAAAGCGTCGATATTTGCCTTCGCATTCGCCAGCACTGGACAAAAATTAAGCAATTCGATCGAACACTATTTCCAATGTATGCGGTTAACGAGTCCTGCTTTTCCATTGATTTCTTTCGTGCTCTTGATACTACAAGAATTTACGTCTGGCAACGACCTCTAGAAGATAGTATCGAATCCAAGTTAGTTGGAGATTTCCCAAAGAAATTTTCATCAAATCGAATCGGAGGAGATATCACAAATGCTCTAGAAGCTTTGATCACTCAGAACATACGTACATTATAAAGCACAAATAAGCTTGTCTAGTATAAAACACATAAGAGCTAAAATAACTTTTTACTGGAAGTGTGAGATAAACCTATGACCATCCTTCCCGCAACCCACTCCGACCTCCCCGCCATCCTCACCCTCCAATACCTCGCCTACCAGAGCGAGGCGGTTCTGCTGCAAAACTTCTCGATTCCACCGCTCAAACAGACGCTTGCGGAGTTGGAAGCTGAATTTGACAGCGGAATCATCCTCAAAGCGGAGGAAAACGGCGAAATCATCGGCTCCGTACGCGCAAAGCAGGAAAACGGCTCTTTGCTCATCGGCAAACTGATTGTGCATCCCGCCCATCAGGGCAAGGGAATCGGAACCCAGCTTCTCTATGCAGTCGAACAGGCTGCTCCCGCGCCGCGCTATGAGCTCTTCACCAGCAGCAAGAGCGAGAAGAATATCCGCCTCTATGAACGCGTCGGCTATCGCAAATTCGCAGAAAAGCAGGTTTCGCCCGATCTGTCGTTTGTTTATCTGGAGAAGATCACTCTGGCTTAAACCACCTCCATTGGGTATAATTCGGTTAATACCATCCCGCAAAGCAGGTGAAATAATTGAACCTCGCCCTTCGCCCCATGCAGGTGCACGAATTCCCCGCCGTCTATCGGCTGATGCAACAGGCGTTTCCGTTGCAGGAGCACCGTTGTTTTTCCGATGCGGAAGCGCTGCTCTCAAAAAACGAATATGAAATATTGGTCTATCCGAAGCAAGATCAGATTGTAGGATTCCTTGCGCACTGGAGGTTTGCCGATTTCTGTTTCGTGGAGCATTTCGCTGTCCTCGCTTCCAACCGCGGAGGCGGGCTCGGCAGCGGCATCATGCGGGCATACCTTGCGCAATCCGCTCTGCCTGTCATTTTAGAAGTGGAAGCGACAGACGATCCCCTCGCACAGCGCAGAATTGGTTTCTACCAGAGATTGGGGTTTGCGCTCAGTCCCGTTGGCTATATCCAGCCCTGTCTGCAAGGCGACGTATCCGACATTCCACTGCTGCTCATGCATGCACCGCAGGATGTTTCCGAAACGTTGCTTCGCCATGCGCAGGCCGCAATCTTTCAAACCGTCTATCAAAAGGAACTGCCATACGCAGATTCCTTGATTTGATTCCAGCACATCCCTTCTTCAAGATGCTGATTTGCCATTTTTCGAATTTTAAAGCGCCGCACACCGGCGTTTTGTTTTTTGCCGGAATTTCAAGGACAGGCACGTGAAAAATTGATATAATAAGTAAAATTTGAAACGTATTTCGTAAAGTGAGACAATCGCATGCAAAAATCTCCAAAGCAACCACTCCGTATCTCGCAAATCATTCCGTTTGTCGTCTTTCTGCTCATCGGCGGCTTGGGTGGATATTGGATGGGCCGTTCGCTCGTGCGCTATTCTGCGGCGCTTTCCACTCTGCCAGATGCCGTCGTGCTGGTTTCTCTCCTGCTGCTTTTCTTTCTGGCGCTGTATATCCAAATCATTCTGCACGAAGCGGGGCATCTTGTTTTTGGTCTGCTGACCGGTTATCGTTTTTCCTCATTCCGCGTCGGTTCCCTGATGCTGGTACAGGAAGACAAGCATCTTCGCCTAAAATCCCTCTCCATCGCAGGAACAGGCGGGCAATGCATCATGCTTCCGCCTGCGTGGAGCGAAGAGCGCTTCCCATTCGTGCTCTATAACCTCGGCGGCGCGCTGATGAATTTCCTCACAGGCGCGCTGTTCTTCCTACTCTATTGGTTCGTACCGCTGCATCCGTTTGTTTCCGCGTTTTTTGGCGCGCTTGCCGCAACGGGGCTTGCATTGGGGCTGATGAATGCCATTCCGCTTCGCTTTGCCCTCGTGGACAACGACGGAAAAAACATCCGTCTGCTCCAGAAAGACCCGCAGGCGCTCTATGCCTTTTATCGCATGCTCGATATTCACGGCCAATTGGCTGGCGGGCAGCGCCTGCGCGATATGCCGGAGGACTGGTTCGTTATGCCCGACGGTGCGGATAAGAACAACCCGATCACCTCTACCATCGAGGTCTACGCCATCAATCGCCTGATGGATTGCCAAGCGTTTCCGGCGGCCGCCGCGCGCATCCGCGCGCTGTTTGCGTCCCAAGCCACGATCAACGGCATCCATCGCAATCTGCTCCGGTGCGATCTGGCATATTGCTGCATGCTTCTGGACGAAACGGACGCTGCAAAGCAGGAGCTCGACGAGCCGCTCAAGAAGTTCATGCAGTCGATGAAACGTTTCCCGTCCGTCCTTCGAGTGCAGTATGCCGAAGCACTCTTGATCGGACATGATTCGGCGAAGGCGGATGCCATTCTCGCATCATTCGACGCCATGGCGAAGAAGTATCCGTATCCGAGCGACATCGCCGGAGAACGGGAATTGATTGCCGCCGCAAAGCAGAAGAGTCTGAAAGCCTGAACAAGAAATCGCATTATCGCGCAACTCTACCCCGCGAACAAGAAAAGGAGGAAACAATCATGCCGAACATCATTCCGCACCTATGGTTTGATACCCAGGCGGTTGAGGCCGCAAACTGGTATGTCTCCCTCTTCGCGCACTCGCAAATTGCGCAGGTATCACAGCTGCACGATACACCTTCCGGCGATGTGGACACGGTGGAGTTTACGCTCGACGGCGTGGACTTTTCCGCCATCAGCGCGGGCCCATACTTCACGCTAAATGATTCGATCTCGCTGATGGTGACGTGCCGCAGCGCCGATGAAGTGGACGCGCTCTACGCGCACCTCGGCAGGGACGCAACGATCCTTATGCCGCTTGATGCATATCCCTTCAGCAAACGCTATGTTTGGTTACAGGATCGCTTCGGGGTCAGTTGGCAGCTTTGCTATTTTGAAACCGACGAAATCGCGCAAAAGATCCGCCCCGTTCTTCTCTTTTCGGCGGATGTTTGCGGGCGCGCAGAGGAAGCGCTCGCGTTTTACGCCGCCATTTTCCCTGGAGCGAGTCCGGGTTATGTGAACCACTATCAGCCCGGTGAAGCGCAGGATGCGCGCGCAAAGACAAATTATGCGGAGCTTACGCTGTTTGGACACCAGTTTGTCGCGATGGATCACGGCTTTGGCGGAGACGAATCCTTCAACGAAGCATTTTCGTTTATGGTGTTGTGTGAGGATCAAGCGCAGATTGACTATTATTGGGAGAAGCTATCGTTTGTGCCGGAAGCGGAACAGTGCGGCTGGCTCAAAGATCCGTTTGGTCTGTCCTGGCAAATCGTACCCGAATCGATGAGCCGTCTACTCGCCACTGCCACACCGGAGGAGGCGCAACGTATCACGCAGGCATTTTTGCAGATGAAGAAGCTCGATATCCGTGCGCTGGAGCTGGCCAAGCTTGGCTGAAGTACGAAACACGATCCTTCAAAAATCATAAATCAGGAATTTTTTCTATGAACGAATGTATCATCCTCACCATCGTGCCGGAATGGGGAAACGAAGCAAACGCGATCCATCCTGTCCTCCTGCGCGATGAAGAACACCTCGCGCTAATCGACTGCGGCTATGTTGGTAGTCTCCCGCTCCTTGTTGAGGAACTGCAAGTCAACGGCGTTTCTCCTGTGGAATTGACCCATGTGGTCATCACGCACCACGACCATGATCATATCGGTGCGCTTGCCGGGCTCAAGCAGAGCAACCCGCGTGTGCAGATCATCACGAGCGCTGCGGAAGCGCCCTATCTCACCGGAACGTTTCCCTCACTACGGCTGACACAGGCGCGCGCCATCCAACCAACGCTCACGGGAGAAGCGCAAGCGGCAGGCCTCGCATTTATCAATCTGCTGGAGCATGTAGAGTCGGTTGCGGTAGACAGTACGGTAGCGGATGGCGATGTGTTGCCGTTTTGCGGTGGATGCAATGTGATTTTTACCCCGGGGCACACGCAAGGGCACCTTTCGCTCTATCTGCCCGCCTTGGATACAATCATCGCCGGAGATGCGGCCGTGCTGGAATCCGGCAAACTCGTGCTCGCCAACCCGCAGTATGCGCAAGATTTTGATCGTGCGGATCGCTCATTACAGGCAATCCTCGCCATCGGGGCAAAGACCATCGCCTGCTATCACGGCGGAGTATTTTCCGACAAACCGCTCGCTTGATTTTCCGTTTTCAATCCTGAAAGGAGTATTGCGTGTTGATTCAAACTTTCCCCCGTCCAGAGGCCGATATCGTGCGCGCGGTGCGCGAATTGGAGCGCGTCTGTCAGGAACACGATCAGCTCAAAGGATCTTTGTTTCTCGATCCATCACTCAACTTCTCGCCGGACGTGCCTTGCTTGCTTACGTGTTTTGAAGAAGAAGCGCTTGTCGGTGCGATGACGTTTTTTGCCCCGACGCAGGAGGAGGCGGAGCTTGTCGCGCTCACACATCCAGATTTTCGCAGGCGTGGCGTGTTTCGCGCGCTGATGGCGGAGGCAGCTATAAAGGCTGCGGCGCTGAACATTCCGGATTTCTTAATCGTTTGTGAGCCGCAGTCTAAGGACGGTGCTGCCGCGCTTTCGCTGGTTCAAAAAACACTGGATCACACCAAATATGCCCTGCGTTATGACCACACGCTCTCAACAACCAACCTCGCGGTTCCGGAAGGATTAACCCTACATCGCGCAACGCAGGCCGATCTAGACGCGATGGCACAAATCAGCGCCGAAAGCTTCTCCGAGGAAGCGGAGCGTGCTGCACACTTTCTCGCCCTTGCGCTCGAATCCAGCACGCGCCGGCAATATCTCGCGCGGTTGGACGGCGAGCCAGTTGCAATCGGCGCGCTTGGTTACGAGGATAGAGAAGCGACGCTCTTCGGGCTCGGTGTTCGAACCCACCTCCAGAACAAAGGCATCGGCCGCGGTCTGGTCGCGCTGCTGCTGCGCGAAGCGTTTGCCGCAGGCACGCAGGATATTCTGATCGAAGTGGACAGCACCAATGCCCGCGCATACCATCTCTATCGTTCCTGTGGCTTCGTCGCGGAAGCAACGTATGATTATTTCCGCGCAAGTGTCGCGCAACATCTATAAAGTCATGGAATCTTGCGGCTTTTCGGGTCAGCGTATTCACTTTTGATCGATTTTCGATATAATGAATCAAAGAACACGCGCAGGAAACCTGTCTTCAAAAACAGTTCCTTCGCGCAAGACGTTTGTCTTCGGGAGTACTATGATTCGATATTCGCACACAAACCTAATTGCCCACGACGTATTGCGCATGATCGCATTTTATCGCGATGTGCTGGGCTGCCGCAGCATCGGGCAAACAAGAGACATCCGTGGAGAATGGGTCGAGCGTTTAACCGGCATTCCGGGCGCACATATCTTCGGGGAACATCTCGCTCTGCCGGGGTTTGCAGAGGAAGGGCCGACGCTCGAAATCTTCGGCTACGATACCGTGGTTCCCCATACGGCTCCCTGCGTCAACGCAAGCGGCTTTACCCATCTTGCATTTGCGGTGGACGATGTTGACGCGGCACTCGAATCCGTGCTATCGCATGGCGGCGGGCAAATCGGCGAACGGGTCGAAAACCGTTATGCGGACGGGCGAATGCTGACTGCTGTCTACGCAAGCGATCCGGAGGGAAATATTCTCGAATTGCAAAACTGGCGCAACACATGAACGAAGCGGGTACCAGCATGGAAGATCCATCCAAACATACCCTGCCTGTCGAATCGATTCGTCAGGATCTGAATCGCATCGTAGACGAATGGCTGCATCTACACTTTCGTCTGACAGCGATTCTGGTCATAATTGCGCTTGTCGTGGAAATCTATATGGCGTTCTTCATCGCGCAATCCGAAATCCTGACCACCACCATCGAGCGCTATATCCTCAAGTTTATCCTCATACCAAGCGGCATCGCCGGTATGTGCCTTTGGGCAGCGTATGCAGCCATCCGTGGAAAGCGACTCTCCCCGCGCGCAAAAATCTACACGATGTCACTGCTTTTTGTGTGCATTTGTTTTGTGTATTACACGGCGCACAGCGCTTTTGTTGCAATCTATGCGCTCTATGCGTTCGCCATCTTTCTGACCACGACATACGCGGACTACAAACTCACCTGGCTCATCTCGCTGGTATCGCTCCTGAGCCTAATCGCCTCCGAACTGTTTTTGCACTGGGACGCAGACAAGGTCAGCGTGTTTTCGGACGCAAATCGTTTGGTCGATTTTCTCGTTGCGCTGTCGGTCATCATCGGTTGCAGCCTTGTTTCCAGCGTGACCATTCAATATGAGCAACGCAAAAACGAAACAACACTCCGGCGTGAAGTGGAGCGGGAGTTGCTCAAAGAATCCGTTCTCTATGACGAACTCACGGGTGCTTACAATCGAAAAGCGCTCCACGAAGCACTCCGCGCGCTGGAGCAGACGGCGCCAACCGCACCGCTCATTTTTGGCATCGCGGATATCGACTATTTCAAATCCGTCAATGATCTCTACGGGCACCATATCGGCGATATTTGCCTGACAGAATTTGCCTGCGTTCTTTGCGAATACTTTGGCGAGGGCGCTATCTATCGCTACGGCGGGGATGAGTTTTGCCTGATTTTGCACAACACAACGCTTCAGGCAGCCCAGCAGCTCTGCGAACGTGTGCAACTTCGTTTACGCCGCACGGAGTTTGAGGGTGTGCCCGACCTAAAGCCTACCGCCTGTTTCGGTCTTGCGGCATACGCCGAGCAGGACGGCGCATCCAAGCTGTTCATTCAGGCGGACGAAGCGCTCTATGAGGCAAAGCGTGTTCGAGATGCGATCCGCGCGTATCAGCCGGGGGCCGCTTCCGCAAGCGAAGCCGGGCAGGCACCATCGTAATTCGCGTTGTCTGGCCATGTTGCGCATGATGCGGAATAACATTCAAACGATCAAGAGGGCTGACTATGCACTATCTGGCACTTCTAAAAGGAATCAATGTCGGCACAAGCGGACGCATCCGTATGGACGCGCTCAAGCGTCTGTTCGAAGAAGCCGGCTTTTTTGATGTCGTTACGTACATTCAAAGCGGCAATGTCCTCTTTCAATCCGATCTGGAGGCGGATGCCGCGCGGGATGTCATCGAACGCGCGTTGAAACAAGGCGCATCCATCACGACAACCGCCGTCCTGCGCAGCAGCGGAGAACTCGCGCAAATCATCCGCCACTGTCCCTTTACACCGGATGAAATCACCCACGCGCAAGCGCAAAACACCGCGGGTGAGAGCCTTTATGTTTGCCTTCTTCCGCAAACGCCGGATGAAAAAACACTGGATTCTCTGCGTGTCGTAGTGTCCGGACAAGATGCATTTCGGGTTTTCGAGCGGGAGGTCTATCTTTTGCTGCAGCAGAGTATTCGCACCTCAAAGCTCGCAATCCGATTGCAAAAGCTGGTTCCGAATCTGACCGTGCGCAACTGGAACACGATGCAAGCTTTATACGCGCTTGCAAGCCCGCTGGAAGGAACACAAGGAGGATTGAATGACACCTGATGAACACTCCCTTGCGAGCTGTGTTGAGGCTTATGCGGGTCTCGTCGCGCAGGGCGATATCGCCCGCGCATACCGTGCGATTGTTTCCGCGCTTTCGCAGTTCAAGTCCGCGTGGGAGGCGACGCATCCGGCCGACACTGGCGGCGCACTGTATCAGGGATATCTTGACATGAGCTTTGTCTCCATTTCGCCCGCCGCACTCTCGAAACAACGGCTGAAGATCTCGCTCGTATTTCTGCATGATACAGGCACCTTCTCCCTCTGGCTCGTGGCAGGAAATCGCGCGATTCAAAAAAACGTATCGGAGGCTCTGCGCAGCGTGCCATTGGGACATTATCGTCTGACCGCGCTTGGACCGGGGATCGATGCCATCATCGAACAGCCGCTGCCCAAACCGTATGCATTTGATGCGCCGGAAACGCTCACGGCAACGTTGGTTCGGGCGATGGAATGCTTTACTGTCGATATGATTGCTCTTGTGAATCGTATCAGCGGATAGGAGACATTATGCAGATTGAAATCATCCCACAAGAGAATTTGGCGCAAGCGCTTGCGCTGGTGGAACGCGTGTTCATGCAGTTTGAAGCCCCCGATTATCCGGCGGAGGGCATCCATACCTTTCATTCCTTTCTGCACAACCCGGAGGCAGTCGCTGCTCTTGTGTTCTATGGCACATATGTCGAAGACCAGCTGGTCGGCGTGCTGGCGACGCGGGGTAACAGCCACGTTGCCCTGTTCTTTGTAGAGCCGTGTTATCAGCGGCAGGGTGTCGGTCGCGCGCTCTTCTCCGCCGCGCTGGACGCATGTCTTGCAGATGAGATGACCGTCAACTCCTCGCCATTTGCTGTCGAAATCTACAAGAAGCTCGGTTTCCATGCGCTCTCTGAAGAGCAACTTGCCGATGGAATTCGTTTTACACCGATGAAATATGTGCGCAAAGTGAGGGCGGCTGTATGCTAGATGACGCAATGATCTCCATCATCACGCCGGAAAATGCAGGTTTTTATGCGCAAACGCTCGAAGCAAAAGACATCGGGTCGCTCGTCCTTCGCCTTGACTCTGCGGAGGACAAGATTCGATATCCGGCGTTTTTGCTCCTTCGCGAGCGCTCTAAAATAGCTGCCGATGTCTATCCATTTTGGGACGTGTTGGCGGCGAAGCTCACGAGTGAAAACTCATACCAACGCAGCATTGGCGTGATGCTACTCTCCGCAAATGCACAGCACGACACGGCATGCAACATGCAGGAAGCGCTGCCAGACGTTCTGCGCCTGCTCGGCGACCCAAAACCAATCACCGTACGGCAGTGTGCGCAGGCTCTGCCGGAGATTCTTTCCGCCAAACCGGAGCTTGCGGATCAAATCGGGCAAGCAATCCGAAGTGTTGATCTCATGGCGTACAAGGACACGATGCGAAAGTTGATTTTGATCGATTTTTTGGAGGCGTTACTGCTCGTTCGGCAAGCTTGCCCAACGCCCGAGCTAGAAGCCTACTTTTTCTCTGCGCTGAGCGGAAGTATTCTGGATGAGAAAGCGAAAAAGCAGTTTCGCCAGAGGCTGTCGCTTCCAGCGTGAATTTGCGAAGATCAATGAAATGCTCTCACACGCAAAACAGCGGCCATCCAACGATGGCCGCTGTTTTTTTCAAGAGCGTTAGCCCTTTTTCTTTGTGGTGGTCTTTTTTGCTGTGCTCTTCTTCGTCGTGCTCTTTTTTGCCGAAGAGCTATTCTTGCCGGAAGAGGACTTTTTGCTCTTT
The DNA here is from genome assembly GCA_023395595.1 of Bacillota bacterium. Lineage (GTDB taxonomy): Bacteria > Bacillota > Clostridia > Christensenellales > CAG-138 > UBA7703. The sequence continues at coordinate 96,271 of JAEWYO010000060.1, read as the reverse complement.
TGCGAATCGTCGCCAAAGATACTGCCCAGCAACGCGCCACCGAGGCTGGCTGCGCTGTTGTTGCTGCTCCCGCCGCCGAGCAGAGAACCAAGCAACTCTCCGCCGAGTGAGGAGCCGGAGTTGCTATTGCTACCGCCGCCAAGCAGCGAGCCCAGCAGGTCTCCGCCGTCGTTGTCATCGTCATCGCTGGAATCCGACAGAAGCGAGCCAAGCAGCGAACCTACGCCACTATTGCCGCTGTTGGAGGAAGCGTTGTTGCCGCCCAGCAGACTGCCCAGCAGCGCCCCGCCGATTGACGAGCCGGAGCTGTTGCCGGAGCCGCCGAGGAGATTGCCCAGCAGCGAACCCGCCGCATCGCTGGTTCCGCTGCCCAGAAGGCTGCCGATAATCGATCCCGCGCCGGAACCGGAATCGGAACCGCCCAGCAGTGAACCGAGTAGCGAACCGATACCGCCGGAATTGCCTTGGTTTTGCTGTCCCAGGAGTGAGAGCAGCAGCGGAGCCAATTGCAGCAGGATCGATGTGGTTTGGCCCTTCTCCAAGCCTGCCTTTTTCGAAAGCGCGGAGACGGTCTTGTTTGTGTTCTCGCCAAAGAGATGCTGCAAAATCTTTGCGCTATCTTTGGAATCCACGCCGTTGAGCAACGCTTTCACATCAGACGGATCATTCGTTGCGTGATCGGAGAGTGCCTGCGTCAACGCTTGCTCCCCTTTTTTCGTGCTCGCGTTCTTTTGCATGCCCTCCAGCATCAGCGGCAATGCCGCGCCGATGACGGACTCCACTTGCGATTTTTTCGCGCCACTGTTTTTGCTCAGCGTACTGACGGCATCGCCTCCAAGTACGGTTTCGAGCAAGGTATCTGTATAGCTCATACGGTTCTCCCTTTCCAATGCTTACAATCGTTTGATGGAACAAAGTATACCCGTTTTTCATCACATCCGCCGTGACATTGTATTGTAATCACTTCAAAATGTGATGAAACACATCTTCTCCATTGAACAAACCATTGTTCTGGCAGCCTCGCTTGGATTTCTCGTCTATTTGCCATCATCATACCATTCGGCAGTGTAACCCACAAGCGTATTGCAGCCCCGCGCCTGCTTTACTTTGCCTGCGTTGTTTGGTCGTTCAAAATCAGCATGAGCACTTCCGCCTGCTGCGTGCTGCTATTGCGCAGTGCATGGCTTTCCCCGCTGGAACAGATGTGCATATCTCCCCGGTCCAGCGTAACCCATTCCCCGCAATCGAGCACCTCCACCGTGCCCGCGAGCACATAGTATACCTCAAACTCACCCTCGTGTCGGTGCTCGCCAACCGATCCGCCCGCGGGAAGCACAGTCCGCGAAAACAGCTTGCCTGCCCCAAAGGATTCCTCTGCCATCAAAAAATCGTGGAATACAAGCGCGCCTTCGCCGCCGCGTACATTTTCGCGAATACGAACCTGCTGATGTCCTGCCGTCTTAATCATACAATCTCTCCTTCTTTTTCTTACACGTTTCCTATATAGACAAAGCTTAAATACTTCCGCGCAGTCCGCGCAAGATTCTCTATGGTTTCTATGGGCGTTGCGTCCACATTCTGCATCCGGTGCCGCGGAAAAAAGCGCGATAGATGCAGCGGAATCTCCGGCGAGAGCGAGGCAATCCATTCGCACTCCCGCTGTATTTCCGTCTCGTTGTCGTTGAATCCCGGCACGATCAGCGTAGTCAGCTCCAAATGCATCTTCCCCTGCGCACGCGCAATTGTGTTTTTCACAGTGTCCAGATCGCCGCCAAGCGCGGAATATCCCGCCTGCGTAAACGCCTTTAGGTCGATGTTTGCTGCATCGATCCAGGGGATCAGTTCATCCCAATGCTTCTGTTCGATCATACCGTTGCTCACCAGTACCGTAACGAGTCCGCGCGCTTGTATCAGCTTTGCGCAATCGAGCACGAACTCGTATCCCACCAGCGGCTCGTTATAAGTAAATGCAAGTCCAATGTTCCCCTGCGAACGATATGCTGCGGCAAGGCTTGCCAGCTCCTCCGGTGAAACCGCTTCCCAGCGGATGCTCTCGCCGTCCGCCCGCGCGATTTCGCAATTTTGGCAATAGCCGCAGTCCATGTTGCAGCCATAGCTGCCAATGGAAAGAATTTTCGCGCCAAGATGAAACTGTCTGAGTGGTTTTTTCTCAACCGGGTCGAGCGCGATGCTCGTCACCCGTCCGTAGTTTTCGCAAACGATGTATCCTTTGCGGTTGATCCGCGCACGACAAAAGCCGAGCTGCCCTTCTCTCAGGACGCAATGGCGCGGACAGAGTTCGCAGACCGCCGTCATGTATGCCGCACCACCTCAAAGCGCTCCATCCGGCAGCGCTCACTCTCCGGAATCCCCGCTTTCCGTTTGGCAATCTTCACCTGCTCCTCCGCGGTGTCCACCCCCTCCAGATTTGGCAGCAGCAGCCCCTTTCGGTAGCCGGAGACGACGATCACCCCATAGCGCTTTGCGTCCAGTTGATCCATGCCCTCGATTCGCTCCGTTTTGCCGAGCACATCTACGCTATATGTGATGCGCTCCAGCTCCTCGGCACGCACGGGTTCAAAACGGGGGTCATCGCTGCAAGCGGCAACTGCGTTTTTGACAATCTCCTGCGCGATGCTCACCGTTACGGCGGAGATGGTACCGATACAACCGCGCAGCTTTCCGCCGATCTTGAGCGAAACAAACACGCCTGCTCGCGCTTGCATCATCTCGTCCGGCAGCTCCGCCGGAAGCTGCGGCGTTTCGCCCGTATGCACAAACGCCTCCACCGTCGCCCGCGCGAGGCGGACGAACGCATCCTCGTTTGAACGAATGCCGGTCAAGCGTTCCCGCTCCGCCCGTTGAACGAGCACATCAAACGCGCGGTTCTCGTTCGTGCCTGCGGGTGTGAACGCGGCAATTGCATAGCCAACGCCAAACGGACCTTCATAACTGAGCAGTTCGCTGGTCACATCCGCGCGATCCAGTGTGCCCGCCAGTATCCAAAATGTGCCGAGCCCGCACTCCGCCGCCTCTTCACAAAGGCCAGCGTCCAGCGTCATCAGCCGCAGAAAATCTCCGTTTTCGAATGCTCCCGTGGCCTGCCGGTCAAACTCCGGTCCGCTGGCGTCGTAGCCATACGGCCCCGTCTCCAGCAGCTTGTGTGACAGATCTCCGCTTGCCACGACAACAACGGAGCGATTAAGTGTCTCTGCCATCTTTTTGATGCACTTGCCAAGCCGGTAATGTTCCACCGCGCTCAGGCCGGAGATGCCGATTCGAACCACCTCGCAGGGCAGCTCACGCTCGGCGAAAAACGTCAGTGGAATCAGAGTGCCGTGATCCAATGCCTTCTCTCGTTCGCCTTTTGTGCCCGCTGGAATTCCTGCACGCTTTGCGTTTTTCTCAAGCGCGAGCGAAAATTCCTCGTCATAGTTCACGTTGACCTGTAATTGCTCTGCGCCAAATCGCTTCATATCCCCGCGCGCTTTTTTGCCGGGCGAGATGTGAAAATAGTCCGCATAGCTGGTCGCATGGGACGAGAGGATCACAATCGTTTCCGGCGAAAGCTGCCGCACGCGCCGCGCAAGCTCGCGGTAGGCCGCAATCGTCGTGCGGATTTCATGCTCCTGCCCCTGCCCGATCTGCGGCAGAATAATCGGCGGATGCGGTACAATCGCAGCCATCAAAATGGACATATCGCTTCCTCGGTTTCATTGGTTTCTCATTAAAAAAGGCGCATTTCCGCCTTATTTTAACACTTCCCATTCGGTGTGTCAAAAACCGAACACACGGTACTGGTGTTTGGTGTTGTCGTGTTTTGTCTTTCGTGTGCCAGTTGTGCTAGAATAGAGAAAACGCACAAGGAGGGGTTCGGTACATGACAGAGCAATCCGGCAAACGCAAGCAAGGAAATGAGATGCGCCGCGCCGCAATCTTTGCGCTGCTTGTTGTCATTGGCTTGTGTCTGTTGTTTTTGCTCATTGCTCTGCCGCTCCGAGCGATCCAAGGCGAGCCGGAAGCGGCAACGCCTGCGATTACCGCCGCACCTTCGCCCACGCCAATTCCGACGCCAAGCCCAACCCCGTTTTTGCCCTCTGTGTTGACATTTGATGAGAGCGCGGATGATCCTCTTCCTGCGCCGAGTGCACGTCTCGCCTTTGGCCGCGGCTATAAATTGTGCGGGCAGGTGCAGTCCAACTATCCGCTCACATCCGTTTCGCTGGAGATCAACTGCGCCTATAGCGAGGACCCGCGCTATCCCTATGTGCAGCAGGTCACGTTTGATCCCGCCAACATGGTTTACGCCTATCCGTTGGATGATGTGTTGACGCGCGAAGGCGTCTCTCTCGATTCGCTGGCGCAATTTGCCGCGCTGGATGTCGGCATCCACACGCTCCGGATTTATGCAACCAGTCTGGGACAGCCCATACCGGAGAAGCTGTTTGAAACAACGTTCTATATCCTCTCCGATCAGTGGAATACAATTAAAAAATCGGACTTCTCCAACAGCAGCTATCAGACTGCACTCAACTTCTTTAAGGAGAAAGATGCATTTCTCTATCGTTACCAGTGGGTGGATGCGCGCTATGTCGTCGCCGATCCCGACTGGGAAAGCAACTACATCGTATCCTATGACTGCCTGCCCGGGCGTGAACCCTGGCGGATTCACAAAACCGCGCTGCCATTTTATCAAGCCGCGTCGTTTTATCTCAACAATGTGCATGTCCGCGTATCCGGCACCAACGGGGATTCCGGCGTGCTGCTGCTGCGCGATTTGATCGACACTTACAATGGCAGCTACTGTTCGCGCTTTACCTCCAGCCAGAAGTCGATCAGCCACCATGCGTTTGGCACGGCGACCGATCTCAACGGCGGCATGGGCGCCAACGATAATCTCAAGGAGAACATCGCACTGATCAACGACGAAGTGCGAAATTATCTGACCTATAACGGTATCAAGACGGAAAACGGCGTGTCGTATTATGACTATACCTATACCGGCAACTCACTGCTCTGGGTGTTTCAAACCATTCCCGAGACGGTGATCAACTATATTCTCTACGAGCTTGCGTTCTATCGCGCGGGGTTCCAGTGGGGGCACTATTATGTTTCCACGAGCGACGGCATGCATTTTACGCTCACGGACAACATCCGCATCAGCCACGACGGAAACGATGGTCTGCGCAAGGTGTTTGACTATTGCGAGACCTATTCGCCCGCACAATAGCCGCCCCGACTCCATTTCTGAAAGGAACTGACACACGATGGTTATCTGTCTCTTTGGAGAAAACTGCACCGGAAAATCCTCGATTGCAAACGAGCTTGCAGCACACTTAAACGCAGAACTTGTCACCGGCAAGGATTATCTGCGTTTGGCGAAAAGCGAGGCGGAAGCAATGCGTGCCTTTACCGCGCTCTTGTCCGAACGCATTGTGTCGGGTCAGTCGCTCGTCTATGTCGCCTCGGAGCAGGACCAGCTTGCGCTGCTTCCGGCGGGTGTTTTTCGTGTGCTCGTCACGGCGGAACTGCTGCGCATCAAGGAACGGTTTGCCACACGCATGGGTGGAACACTTCCTGCTCCCGTGGAAGCGATGCTGGAACGCAAGCACGGCATGTTTGATGCGCTTCCTTGCGAATTGCACATTCATACAGAGAATGTTTCCGCCGAATCCGCTGCCCAGCAAATCCAGTCGCTCCTCAGCATCTAGAGCCGATCAAACCATTACAGCCAAAAGCGTCCGCCGTTTCCGGCGGACGCTTTGTGTTGCAAGTCGTGTTTCTTACTTTTCGTTGATCTTTGCCTGCGCCGCTGCAAGGCGGGCGATCGGCACGCGGAAGGGTGAGCAGGAGACATAGTTCAGGCCAACATTGTGGCAGAACTCGATGCTCGACGGATCGCCGCCGTGTTCGCCGCAGATGCCAAGCTTGATGTCCGGGCGGACGCTCTTGCCCAGCTCCACAGCCATCTTCACGAGCTTGCCAACGCCTTCCTGATCGAGACGGGCAAACGGATCGGACTCGAAGATTTTCTTCTTATAATAATCATCGAGGAACTTGCCTGCATCGTCACGGCTGAAGCCGAACGTCATCTGGCTCAGGTCGTTGGTGCCGAAGCTGAAGAACTGCGCGTGCTCGGCGATCTTGTCCGCGGTCAGTGCGGCGCGCGGAACCTCGATCATGGTGCCGACAAGATACGGAATTTCGACGCCGCGCTCTGCCATGACGGCTTTCGCGGTTTCGTCGACGGTTTCCTTCACGTACTCAAGTTCTTTGACCTCGCCCACGAGCGGAATCATGATCTCGGGCACGACTTCGATGCCGGTCTCCTGACGGGTCTCGATGGCGGCTTCGATGACTGCGCGGGTCTGCATCTCGGCAATCTCCGGATACGTGACCGCGAGGCGGCAGCCGCGGTGTCCGAGCATGGGGTTGAACTCATGCAGGCTCTCGACGGTTTGGAGCAGGTCTTCGTAGGTGAGGTTCATCTCTTTTGCGAGGGCGCGGATATCCGCTTCTTCGCTCGGGAGGAACTCGTGCAGCGGCGGATCCAGGAAGCGAATGGTGACAGGTCGTCCGCCCATCGCCTTGTAGATGCCCTTGAAGTCACCGCGCTGCATCGGCAGCAGCTTGTTCAGCGCGCGTTTGCGGGATTCCACGTCCTTGCTGACGATCATCTCGCGCATCGCGGGGATGCGGCTCTCGTCGAAGAACATATGCTCGGTGCGGCACAGGCCGATGCCTTCCGCGCCAAACTTGACCGCAACCTCCGCGTCATGCGGGGTGTCGGCGTTGGTGCGCACATGGAGGGTACGGTATTCGTCCGCCCATTCCATGATGGTTGCGAAATTGCCGGAAACCTGCGCTTCGATGGTCGGCAGAGCTTCGCCGTAGACATTGCCCGTGGAGCCGTCGAGGGAAATCCAATCGCCTTCTTTGAAGGACTTGCCGGAGGCAAACGCCAGCGTCTTGTTTTTCTCGGAGATGGTGGCTTCCGAGCAGCCCGCTACGCAGCAGGTGCCCATGCCGCGGGCAACGACCGCCGCATGGGAGGTCATGCCGCCGCGTGCGGTAAGGATGCCTTCGGAGGCATACATGCCCTCGATGTCTTCCGGAGAGGTCTCAAGGCGCGCAAGAATGACTTTCTCGCCGGCTTTATGCGCGTTCATCGCGTCTTCCGCGGTAAAGTACACGCGTCCGCAGGCAGCGCCCGGGGATGCGGGCAGACCGCTCGCAATGGGTTTTGCGTTCTTGAGCGCTTTGGGCTCAAAGGTCGGGTGCAGGAGCGCGTCCAGCGAACGGGGATCGATCTTCGCGATGGCTTCCTTCTTGGAGATCATGCCTTCGTTCACGAGATCAACCGCAATCTGCAGCGCGGCGGCAGCGGTGCGCTTGCCGTTACGGGTTTGGAGCATGAACAGGCGGCCGCGCTCAATGGTGAACTCCATATCCTGCATGTCGCGATAGTGGCGCTCCAGCTTCTCTGCGGTTTCGGCAAACTGCTGATACACTTCCGGCTGGGCGTTCTTGAGCTCGTCGATGGGGCTCGGCGTGCGGATGCCCGCGACGACGTCTTCGCCCTGCGCGTTCATCAGGAACTCGCCGTAGAGCTTCTTTTCTCCGGTGGAGGGGTTGCGCGTGAACGCAACGCCGGTGCCGCAGTCATTGCCCATGTTACCAAAGACCATGCTCTGCACGTTGACGGCGGTGCCCCAATCATACGGGATGTCGTTCTTTCTTCTATAGACGATTGCGCGGGGGTTGTCCCAGCTGCGGAAGACGGCCTTGATGGCCTCCATGAGTTGTTCACGCGGATCCTGCGGGAATTCGGTGCCTTTTTCTTTGAGGTACATCGCTTTGTAGAGCTTGACGACCTCTTTGAGGTTCTCTGCGTTGAGCTCGGTGTCGAGCTTGCAGTTGTTCTTGTGTTTGATTTCGTCGAAGATTTCGTCGAACTTCGCCTTTTCGATCTCCATCACGACATCCGAGAACATCGAGATGAAACGGCGGTAGCTGTCGAACGCAAAGCGCTCGTTGTTGGTCAATTTTGCGAGCCCAACCACGGTTTCATCGTTCAAGCCAAGGTTGAGGATGGTGTCCATCATGCCCGGCATGGAGGCGCGGGCACCGGAGCGGACGGAGACGAGGAAAGGATTGGACGGATCGCCAAACTTCTTGCCCGCTTTTTCTTCGGTAACGACAAGTGCGGCTTCGATCTGCTCGACAATCTCATTTGCAATGGTCTTCTTATCGGTGTAGTAACGCGTGCAGGCTTCTGTGGAGACAGTGAAGCCAAACGGCACCGGCAAACCGAGTGTGGTCATTTCAGCAAGGTTTGCACCTTTGCCGCCGAGAAGATCGCGCATTTTTGCGCTGCCTTCGCTAAAAAGGTAAACGTATTTGTGTGACAAAACCTCTTCCTCCTTTGATTCTCTAACAACTATTCATTATACTGATTCACCAATGTGTATGCAAGAAAAATCGCAGTTTTGCAAAAACATGCGGATGCACCTTGCAGCAAATTTACTTGTATGGATGCATATAAAACCGCCGCAATGGCAATACTCGCGCGGTTTTTCGTGTTTGCGCGCGCAATAAAGCATCGTTCGTCCGCAGGAATTCCTGCAAAAATATAGGTGCCATCTGCGTTTTTGCATATCGCACGCCAGGTTTGGTCATGTTACGCATGCGGTATACGATCCTAGTACGCTACTCGTATAAAAAGGCGGGGCCGCATCTGCGGCTCCGCCTCTTGTCTCTTTGCAGTTATACGATGGCAAAGATGATGGATGCAACCGTTCCGAGGATCATCACGATCGCCACGATCAGGCTGAAAATTCTCAGACCTTTGCTCATAGTTTCACTTCCTCATCCTTATTTGCCGACAGTCGCGTAATTCTCCGCAAACTTCGTAACCAGCGTGGCATCCGCCGTCCATTTGTTCACGATGTCCATATAATACTGCTGCTGATAGACCGACTGCTCATAGAGGTCAAAGCCCTCTTTCACGTCGGCATACGGAATCTCGTGCGCGGCTTCGGTCGAAATACGCTTGATGATATGCCAGCCGTAGTCCGACTGCACCGGCGCGGAAACATCGCCATCCTTGGCGAGGGCAAGCGCCGCATTCAGGAACGGTTCGACAAAGCTTGCGCCTTCACCAACGAGATAGCCTGCGGCATTGGCCGCGTCCTTCATCCCGGGATCAGTGCCGTATTCGGCAAGCAGCTTTTCAAAATCTTCGCCAGCGTCGATCTTGTCTTTCACGAGCTTTGCTGTGGCTTCGTCTGCAACGAGGATATGGCGCACACGGAAGAGTCCGGCGGGCACATACACCGGCGGTGCATTGTAGCCGTACTGTGCATAGCTCTCGTAGGTGAAGTAATCGGACGGAGTCTTATCAAAGAGCGCCTTCTGGTCCGCCAGAACTTCCGCATATTTTGCAGAGAGTTCTTCATCCGTCATTTTCACACCTTCGAGGAGTGCGGTGCGGTGCTTGCTCACGAGCGTTTCGTTCTGCGCGTCAACGAGCATATCCGCCTGAAGCTTCTTCACCGTGGTCTTGTTCTGTACAAGCGCCTTGGTGAACAGCGTCTTTGCATAGGCGTCCACATTGGTTGCACCGGCTTTGGTCGCCTGCTGCTTGAAGGAATCGACGGTGTCGTCGTAGTTCTTCTGCGCGGTTTCCTTCGCGGTTGCGAGTTCTTCTTCCGTCAGCGTGATGCCCGCAAGCTTCGCCTGATAGATTTTCATCGCAGATGCGATAAGATTGTCCAGCAGGTATTCGCGGAACTTCGCAACGCCCTCTTCGGTGGACGTGTCATAGCCATACGCAGAGGCATAGCTGAGGCTGTTTTTGTAGGAGTTTTCCAGCTGTGTCACGGTGATTTCCTGGTCGCCGGCCTTTGCTGCGAGAACGGGTTTGGCGCCGCAGCCAAGCAGCGTTGCCGACGTCATCAAAATGACCGCAATCAGCGCAAGTGTCCTGTTTCGTTTCATGAATGTTTGTCTCCCTTTTGCGTCAGTAGAGCTTCGCCAAAATTTGCGTTGAAACGAGTGAATTATACTCTTGGGCGCAGAGAATGTCAATCGAATGGATTGCTTCCGGCGCGTATTTCACCCGACGTTTCCTTATAAATAGTGTGCTTGGGCGTGAACAACTATGGCAAGATGCGCAAGTACGCCGCCATACCGCCGGTGTTGCCCTTGTCCCGCCTGTGGGAATAAAGCCGCGGCGTCGTCATTGTGCACACATCAAAGAGCGATATGTGCTCCGGCAGCACGCCCGCCTCGACAAACTGCGCACACGCGATCAACCAAAGATCGACATGCGGGCGCGCGCCTTCCTGCGGCAGCACGCAGGGCAGATCCGGAAACGCTTGCGCAAACTCCGCGGCAACGTTGTCCCCAACCTCGAAACAGTCCGGGCAGATGGAAGGTCCAACCCCTGCGATGATGTCGGCAGGATTGGATCCATACTCCTGCGCCATCCGCTCCACAACGCGCGCTCCGATGCGTCCGAGCGCCCCGCGCCAGCCCGCGTGTGCAAGGCCGATGCAGCGATTCACCGGATCGACAAAGTAAAACGCCATGCAATCCGCGTGCCCTGTGATCAGCGTGACGGCGGGATCGTTGGTCACAAGCCCGTCGCATGGCGGAAGCGGATCGGTAAGATACCCTTTCCCCGCGTCTGCGTGATCGACCTTGATCACCGTTGTGCCGTGTTCGTAGTTGTCCATGGCCATGGTGTCAAACGGAATCTGTGCCGCGCGGCAGAAGATGCGATAGTTCTCCATGACATTATCGCGGTTTTCCGGTCGCGTAAAGCTCAGGTTGAGCGAAGCGAAATAGCCTTCGCTCACGCCGCCGCTCTTCGCGGTAAAGCCATGGTCAATTCCCGCAAGTTTCTCCAGCGTGGGCAGGGTGTATAGCCCAACACCGTTGACAAAGCGAAGCTTTGCTCCGCGGGTCGTCATCTGATACTGTTCGAGAAATTGATCTGCGTGTTTCATTTGAACTTTGCTTCTCCAGAGCATTTTGAGTGTTCGGCCGATCAAACGGTCAAATTAGTAAAAAAGGCGGCTCTGCGCCGCCGAAAGAGTGCGAAAGGAAATGTGTACCCTCGCGAAACGTGCGATCCTCACGCCAAAAGAGAAGATCAGCTCTTCTCGTCCAGCAGGTGTTGGAGCTCCTTCATGAACGTCTGCGTGTCCTTAAACTCGCGATAGACGGAGGCAAAGCGAACATATGCCACCTCGTCCACATCTTTGAGCTTGCGCATGAGAATCTCTCCGATATCCCGCGTGGTCACTTCGGAAGCCAGCGTGTTGAACACCTCTCTGGTAACATCTTCAACAAGCTTGTCCTGCACATCCGCCGCAATCGGGCGCTTCTCGCAGGCCTTCCGGATGCCCATACGGATCTTTTCCGAGTCAAACGGCTCACGTCTGCCGTCCCGCTTGACGACCATGATCGGAATCTCTTCGATCTTTTCATAGGTGGTGAAGCGCTTGCCGCAGCTGATGCATTCGCGTCTGCGGCGGATGGCGCTGCCGTCCTCCGTCGGGCGCGAATCGATAACCTTGCTCTCGATGCTGGCGCAATATCTGCATTTCATAACCGTATGCTCCTCATGTGGTGCATTGTTACTTATTATACTACCATATCTATTATTACAATACCACAATAGAATTGCTTTTTCGCGATATTTCTATACGAGCGAACTCCCTCCCGCTCAGCGGGCAATCGCAGTTACACAGGCACCAAAAACGAAAAAGCGAACCGGAAAACCGGTTCGCCCTTGTGACAACTTGAGTGCCCGTGGATTAATACTTGCGCTTTCTCGCGGCCTCAGCCTTCTTCTTGCGCTTCACACTGGGCTTTTCATAGTGCTCGCGACGACGGACCTCTGCCAGGACGCCGCTGCGTGCGCATTTGCGTTTGAATCGTTTCAGAGCGCTCTCCAGGGACTCGTTTTCACCTACGCGAATTTCCATTTTCTTCCCCCCCCTCTTATTCCGACTCTTCCAGCGCCATAAGACGCTAGAAGTCATTATACGCGAGTGGGCAAATGAAGTCAACAGCTTTTTACCTGCATGAAACCCGCGCTAAAATTTACATTATACACTCTTGCCTGATTGTTGTTTCCGCATATTGGCTGTGTTATACTGTGTTCATACTCTGCTATTTGCAGAGAGCATATCATCAGGGAGGAAAACTCATGAAAAAAGTTGTAACAATCCTTTTGATTCTTGCAATGATGCTGTCCGTCGTGGCTTGTGCCCCGGCCGCGGCACCCGCAGCAACCGAACCGGAAGCAACCGAAGCGCCCGCTGCGGAAGCAACCGAAGCCCCCGCCGCCGATGCCACCGAAGCCCCCGTCGCGCTGAACATCGCGATGGTCACCGACGTTGGCAACATCGACGACAAATCCTTCAACGAGTTCACCTGGATGGGTTGCAAGAACTGGGCCGCGGACAACGGCGCAGTTGCCAACTACTATCGTCCTTCTGAAGACAGCGACGAAGCCCGCATCGAGACCATCAAAACGGCCATCGACAAGGGTGCCAACGTCATCGTCTGCCCGGGCTACCTCTTCGGCGCAACCTACAAGCAGCTGCCGCAGCAGTATCCGGACGTGATGTTCCTCGGTATCGACCTTGGCATCGGCGACGTTCCGGAACCCCAGGCCAACACCGCTCTGATCACCTATCAGGAAGAGCAGTCCGGTTTCCTCGCTGGCTATGCGGCCGTCATGGATGGCTACACCAAGCTGGCATTCCTCGGCGGCATTGACGTGCCCGCAGTCGTCCGTTACGGCTTCGGCTTCGTGCAGGGTGCTGACAAAGCGGCAGCCGAACTCGGCAACACCGCGGATGTCTCCATCAAGTACTGGTACTCCGGCACGTTCGGTCCGAACGACGAAATCAAGACCAAGACCGCTGGTTGGTACACCGAAGGCACGCAGATCATCTTTGCTTGCGGCGGCGGTATCGTCTACTCTGCAATCACGTCTGCTGACGAAGCAAACGGCAAGCTGATCGGTGTTGACGTCGACCAGTCTGGTATCTCCGAGCGCGTTGTCACCTCCGCGAAGAAGGAACTCGAAAACTCCGTCAAGCTCGCCCTGTCCGACCTGCTCGCCAACGGCGGCAAGTGGTCCGCGGCGTATGCCGGTGTTGAGAACAAGCTCGGTGCCGCGCAGGATTGCGTCGGTCTGCCGACCGATCCGGCTTCCTTCCGTTTCAGCACCTTCACGCTGGATCAGTACAATGCTCTCTACGCAAAGGTTAAGGGCGGCGAATACACGATCTCTTCGGCGATCGATGCACAGCCCACCGTCACCATCGCTGTTGACTATCAGAACTAATTTCTGACGGTTCAAACGAGAAGCACGTGTTACAAAGGGGGCTGGGCTTCAAGCCCGGCCCCTCTTTTATTCTTTCACACAGCCCTTTGTTTTCTACGGCGGCTTGGTACACCGTCTGCAGAAGACAGCTTTTTTCTTTCTTGCAGGGCGACAATCCATTTTCTTTTCTAACAATAAATCTGTCCTCCTCCGTAAAAAAACAACGGTTCATCCGTACATCGCCCGTCTATCAAACAATGGGAAGGGATACCGATTATGAACGAATATGTCATCGAGATGCTGAATATTACAAAAGAATTTCCCGGCATCCGAGCCAATGACGACATCACGCTTTGCCTGCGCCGCGGAGAAATCCACGCACTGCTCGGCGAGAACGGCGCGGGAAAATCCACGCTGATGAGCGTTCTGTTTGGCTTGTATCAGCCGGAAAAAGGCACGATAAAAAAGGACGGTGAAGTCGTCCGCATCAAAGACCCCAACGACGCAAACGCGCTCAACATCGGCATGGTGCATCAGCACTTCAAGCTGGTTGAGGTGTTCACGGTTTTGGAGAACATCATCCTCGGTGTGGAGCCGAGCAAGATGGGCTTCCTTGAAAAGAAAGAAGCGCGCAAGAAGGTCGTCGCTCTCAGCGAACGTTACGGGCTGAAGATTGACCCCGATGCACTGATTGAGGATATCTCGGTCGGCATGCAGCAGCGTGTTGAAATACTCAAAATGCTCTACCGCGACAACGATATCCTGATCTTTGACGAACCGACTGCGGTTCTCACCCCGCAGGAAATCGAAGAGCTCATGCACATCATGCGTTCCTTTGCCGCGGAGGGAAAATCGATTCTGTTTATCACCCACAAGCTCAACGAGATTATGGCGGTTGCGGACCGCTGCACCGTTCTGCGCAAGGGCAAGTGCATCGGCACCGTAGACGTCAAGGACACCGACAAAGCCAGCCTGAGCCGCATGATGGTCGGCCGCGATGTCGAGTTTGTGGTCGCAAAGGGCGAAACAAAGCTCGGCGATACCGTGCTGGAAGTCAAAAACCTCACTGTACCGAGCAAGCTGCACAAGAACAATGCTGTGAAGAATGTTTCTTTCCGCGTCCGCGCGGGTGAAATTGTCTGTCTCGCGGGCATTGAAGGCAACGGCCAAACCGAATGCGTCTATGCATTGACCGGTTTGGAAAAACCGTCCGCCGGTGAAGTGACGCTTCTTGGCAAACCCATCGTGTGCATTGTGCCAAAGCGTGAAAAGCAGTCAGCCGCCGCACTGAAGGGCGCAAAGACCATTCTGATGCCAATTCGCCAGCGCAGCAAGCTCGGCATGAGCCATATTCCGGAGGATCGCCAGAAGTTCGGGCTTGTGCTCGACTATTCTCTGGAAGAAAACCTAGTGCTGCAGCGCTATTGGGAGCCCGCGTTCCAGAAAAACGGGTTCATCCGCAAGCAGAGCGTGCGCCAGTATGCGGAAAAGCTCATCAAGCAATACGACATTCGCAGCGGGCAGGGCCCGATCACAAGCGCGCGGAGCATGTCCGGCGGCAATCAGCAAAAAGCGATTGTCGCGCGAGAGATGGATAAAAACCCGGATCTACTCGTCGCGGTGCAGCCCACACGCGGTCTGGATGTCGGCGCAATCGAATACATCCACAAGCAGCTCGTCGCCGCGCGGGACAACGGTAAGGCGGTCTTCCTCGTCTCTCTCGAGCTCGACGAGGTCGTGAACGTTTCCGACCGGATTCTCGTGATGTACGAAGGTGAAATCGTTGGCGAGTTTGACCCCAAGGTGACGACGGTCGAGGAACTCGGCCTCTATATGGCGGGCGCGAAAAAGCAAGCCGCCG
Organism: Bacillota bacterium; assembly: GCA_023395595.1. GTDB lineage: Bacteria > Bacillota > Clostridia > Christensenellales > CAG-138 > UBA7703. The sequence goes on along the minus strand of JAEWYO010000060.1, from coordinate 81,062 downwards.
AAAGGACGGTGCTCTGATATGGGAGAACAAAAACGGCGCTCCCTTCGCATTCCGGGCGGTACGAGCATACTCGCCTCGTTGATCTCCATCGGCGTTGGCTTGATTGTGGGTCTTGTGCTGCTTTATGTACTCAACGCAAAAGCGGCCGGCGGCGCGTTCGTCAGCCTGATTACGACCGGCTTTCGCTCCAGCGATAAGTTCGCAAAGGTGCTCTATCAGGCAGCCCCGCTGATCATGACGGGCCTCTCCGTCGGATTCGCGTTCAAAACTGGGCTGTTTAACATCGGCGCGACGGGTCAATACACGGTCGGCGCGGCGCTTGCGCTCATTGGCGCGATCCAATTTCAGCTTCCCTGGTATGTCTGTCTGCTGCTTGCGCTCATCGGTGGCGCGTTTTGGGGCATCTTCCCCGGGTTGTTCAAAGCGCGGTTCAACGTCAACGAGGTCATCACCTCGATCATGTTCAACTGGATTGCCATGTTTGCGGTCAACCTGACCATCAACAACCTTCCCATGATGCTCGCAAAGTATTGGGGTGGCGCGCAGATGGATCGCACAGCAAACCTTGCGGATGCAAATCCGGGCGCGCTGATTCCGCGTCTGGGGTTGGATGTACTCATGAAGAGCAACTATATGAACATCAGCATCTTCATCGCAATCGCGTTTGCGATTGTCGCGTGGATCATCTTGAACAAAACCACGTTTGGTTACGAGCTCAAAGCCTGCGGTTACAACCGCAACGCAAGCATCTATGCCGGTATCAACGCCAAGCGAAACATCGTACTCTCGATGGTGATCTCCGGCGCGTTTGCGGGCGTTGGAGGCGGACTCTACTTCCTCGCCGGAACGGGTCAATATACGCTGCTCAAGCAGCTTCTTGCCGCGGGTTTCAACGGGATCCCCGTTGCGCTGCTGGCAACCTCCAACCCCATCGGCACGATCTTCTCCGCGTTCTTTGTCTCATATATTCAGGTCGGCGGAGACGCGATGCAGCCGGATTTCGTCAAGGAGATCATCGATATCATCATCTCGGTGATCATCTACCTTGCGGCGTTCGCGCTCTTAACGCGTGAACTGCTCTCGCGCGGCAAACAGCGCCGCGCGGACGCGGCTTCCGCCGCACCCGCGGTTGCAGCACCCGCAACCGAAGCGAAAGACGAGGTGAAATAACCATGAGTATTTTAGCGGATATCGTCAGCGCAACAATCGTGTTTATGATTCCTCTGTTGCTTGTTGCCCTCGGCGGCATGTTTTCTGAGCGCAGCGGCGTAGTCAACATCGCGCTGGAAGGCATCATGATCATCGGTGCGCTTTGCTCCTGCCTGTTCTTGCGTTACATGGACGCAAGCGGCTTTGGCCCCGCGCATCCGCAATGGGCCATGTTCTTTGCAATCCTCGTTGCCGGCTTCACGGGCGCTCTGTTCTCGCTGCTGCTCGCGTTCGCCTCGGTCAACCTCAAGGCGGATCAAACCATCGGCGGTACGGCGCTGAACATGCTCGCTCCCGCGTTTGCAATCGTGCTCACATGGGCGATTCAGGGGCAGGGTCAAACCACGATTCTGATTCCGACCTGGGCGCGCATCACGCAGGAAACGCTTGGCATCCCCGTGCGGGATACGTTCTTCCAGGCGTTCCTGTTCAAGAGCTTTTATCAAACTACGATCTGGGCGATTTTCCTCTTTATCATTGCCGCGGTCGTGCTCTACAAAACGCGCTTTGGCCTGCGCCTTCGCGCCTGCGGTGAGCATCCCCAGGCGGCGGACTCCGTCGGCGTGAATGTCTATCGCATGCGCTATGCCGGTGTGTTCATCTCCGGTTTCCTCGGTGGTATCGGTGGCCTTGCCTATACGCTTGCTGCCGGAAGCGCGTTCCAGTCTACGGTCGCGGGTTACGGTTTCCTCGCTCTCGCGGTCATGATCTTTGGTAACTGGAAACCGCTGAACATCCTCGGCGCTTCGCTCTTCTTCGCGCTGTTCAAAATTCTCGGTTCCTATAGCGGAAGCATTCCATTCCTGCCGAAATTCGAGAACATCAAAGCCAGCGAATACATCTACCTAATGCTGCCCTATATCGTGACGATGATCGTACTCATCCTCACGAGCAAGAAGTCCCGCGCGCCGAAGGCCGAAGGTATCCCTTACGACAAAGGCCGCAGATAATCGGTAATCGATTGTAACACGCACCATCGGGCGCCGCGTCGAAGCGCATTCGCCGCGGCGCCTTCACTCATCGTCCGTTCTGCTCACTCGTTCTTGCAACCATCTTACTTTTATCCGGAGGACATATGGCAAAACTCTATTTTCGATATGGAGCAATGGGTTCCAGCAAGACCGCAAATGCCATCATGGTTTGGTATAACTATCAGGAGCGCTGCAAAAAAGCACTGCTCATCAAGCCCGGCGTGGACACGCGCGACGGTGTCTACACCATCCGCTCCCGCAGTGGGCTGGAAGCGAACTGCATCCTCTTTGACCAGATCGACTGGGATAAGATTCGCGCAGGGGAATATGACTGCCTGATCATCGATGAGGCGCAGTTTCTCTCTGTCGAGCAGGTCGATATGCTGCTGCCAATCGTGGATGAATACGGCATTCCGGTCATCTGCTATGGGCTCAAGACCGATTTTCGCGGGGAATTTTTCCCCGGCAGCGCGCGGCTGCTTGCCCGCGCAGATACGATTGAAGAGGTCAAGACCATTTGCTGGTGCGGCAGGAAGGCAACCAACAACGCACGTCTCGATGGTCTCGGGGGCATCACAAAAGTTGGTGAACAGGTTGTGCTTGGCGCAAGTGACAAATACATCGGGCTTTGCCGCAAACACTGGCTCATCGGCGATCCTGGTCCGGGCCTGCGTGCCGAGGACATCGCAAAAGGCGCGGTTCCCGGCAATTGCGGCTGTACAGCGGATGACGACGAGGATTGATCGCGTACTATGAAGTATTATGTGGCAAGCGGCGTGCCCAACGCCGGAAAAGTGAACCGCGCGGCAGACGCGCTCAACGCGGCGGGACACACGCGTACCTATGACTGGACAACGCACGGCGATGTTTCGAAAACACCGGATGCACGCAAACGCGAGGTCGCGGGAAACGAAGCGCGCGGCGTTGCGGAGGCAGAGCTGGTCGTATTGCTCCTGCCCGGACGCTTTGGCACGCATGCGGAGCTTGGCGTCGCGCTGGCCACCGCCGCCAACAAACGCATCCTGCTCTGGTCGGAATCCAGTGCTCCTTTCGACGGAACGGAAGGCTTCTGCGTGTTTTATCACCATCCGGCGGTAGAGCGCATCGTCTGCCCGTTTGAGGAACTGTTGGCGCAGCTTGCAACTATCTAGGGAGACGCGTGTGAGGAAAGCCATCGAGAATAAAACCATACTGCATCTGACCGATTACGGCGCGCCGTATGCCGGCAACTTCATCGCGTCGCTGGGCGCACTGGAGCACCTGCTAGGCGAAAACTGCGCCAGGACGGTCTATGTCCTACCTGCGCGTGCGGCAGATCGTGTCTGGGCGCAGGAGATGGCGCAAGCGCACACCGTTCGTTTCCTGGAAAAAGGCGGCTTCTTCTCTTATCTGCGGCAGGTGCGCGGATTGCTAAAGGAAACGAATGCGGACGTTTTACACGAGCACTTCATCCATTTTTCAGAGAAACTCGCTGCCTGGCTTGCAAGTCAAACCTGCGGGCACCGAGTCAAGACTGTTCTGCATCTGCACAACCACATCGAGCTGCCGAAAAATCCGTTTCTGCGCTTGCCGCACATGCTGTATTTTCGCTCGGTCTCGCGGTTTGTGTGCTGCAGCGAGTCGGTTGCCGCGCATATCATCGCGGACGGGGTGCCGAAAGAGCGTGTCCGCGTCGCGGAAAACGCAATCGCGTTTGAGCGGCTGGATTCCTTCGATTCCTCCGTGCGCGCGTCACTCCATCTGCCGGAGCAGGCGAAGCTTGCGCTCATGTTCGGTTACAACTATGCCGTCAAGGGCGTTGATCTCGCGGTAGAGGCGGTGCGTCTATTACGGGAGCGCGAAGGGCTTCCCGTCACGCTTGCGGTCGCGCTCTCTTCCAATCTGGAGCAGGTTCGTCTTCGTATCTGCACGCAGCTTTGCGTGTCCGATGTGCCGGACTGGATCTTGCTCCTGCCGCCGCGCGAGGATGTCGCCTCGTATTATCGGATGGCGGATGTGTTTCTCTCCCCCAGCCGGCAGGAGGGTTTTTGCTATGCGCTCGTTGAGGCGGCGTATTGCCACACGCCAGTGCTTGCAAGCGCCATCGATGCGCAAAAAGACCTCGCGCTGCCAAAAAGCGCGTTCTTTCCGCCGGAGGATGTCGAAGCACTCTCCCTCTCTTTACAACGTGTATTGAGTGAGGAACACACCAGTTCCCGCGCGCTCGCGCTGGAAGAGGCGAGTGAACGCGTCCGGCAAACCTATGCCCTTTCGCGTTGGGCGGAGCGTGTTTTAACGGCATATGCAGAAATACTCTGACCAAACGCCAAATACGCGGAGAATTCAGCGCTTTTCTTCGGATTCGGGGTTGACACCTTACAGAGCGTTTGTTAAACTAATCGGTGTGCCATTGGGTTTTCAGAAGCCACAGCCCCGGCGACTGTTCTCAAGAACACAGCAGAATTTAATCGATATGATATGATGGAGGACTCGCCATGAAATCCTATATGGCAAAGGGCGAAACCGTCGAGCGTAGCTGGTACGTGGTGGATGCACAGGACATGGTCTTAGGCCGTCTTTCTTCCCAGGTAGCTGCTATCCTCAGAGGGAAGCATAAGCCCATATACACCCCGCACGTCGATACCGGCGATCACGTGATCATCGTGAATGCGGGCAAAGTGCGTCTGACCGGCAAAAAGCTCGATCAGAAAAAGCACATCCACCACACCGGTTATCCGGGCGGCATCCGCGAGGTCAGCTATCGCACACTGATGGCCACCAAGCCGGAGTTTGCTGTCTATGAAGCGATTCGTCGCATGATGCCGAAAGGCCCGCTCGGCGACAAGATGCTCACCAAGGTTCGCATTTATGCGGGTCCGGAGCATAAGAATGCCGCGCAGATGCCCCAGCCGCTGAAGCTGAAATAACGAGAGGAGAACAAGAACATGGCAATTACGCAATATCTTGGCACCGGCAGACGGAAAAAGTCCATTGCCCGCGTTCGCTTGCTCCCCGGCAGCGGCAGCATCACGATCAACAAGCGCGAACTGGACAACTACTTTGGTATGGAAACGCTGAAGATGATCGTCCGCGCCCCGCTTACCCTCACCGATACGCTTTCAAAGTTTGACGTATTCGTCAACGTCTATGGCGGCGGTTACACGGGTCAGGCTGGCGCAATCCGTCACGGCATCGCCCGCGCGCTGCTCGTCGCGGAACCCGCTCTTCGCCCCGCCCTCAAAAAGGCCGGCTACCTCACGCGTGATCCGCGTATGAAAGAGCGTAAAAAATACGGTCTGCATGCAGCCCGTAGAGCGCCCCAGTTCAGCAAGAGATAATCTCTTTTGCCCGAACGAACCACAACAAATCAGCATCCCGCTTCACTCGGCGGGATGCTTTTTTATGCGTTTGCGCGCCCGTGGTCAGGAGCGTATAATGAAACACAATGAATCTGACGAGCGGACAACTTAAAAAACTCGGTAAGCGCGCCGCCGCAACCGCAGCGGGTCTGCTTGCCGCTTTCTCCCTCGCGCTTGGCGGCGTGGTCGATTCGCCGGACGAGTTGTTCTCCGGCGCACCGCAAGTCGCGCAGGTCGTTCTCTGTACCTCCGCGCAAGACGATTGCGCACAGGAGTCTGCGTCCAAAACGCCCGCGAAGAAAGAGCGCCTGCGGGACAAACTTCGCCGCCTGTTCCTAGCGCAGCCTTCCATCGTGCGAGGAACTGTACTCCTGCCCTTCTGGGCATTTGGAAAAGTGTTACTGGCGTTGTTTTCGTTGCTCTTTGCTGCGCTCAGTCCCGTGCTGCAAATTCTGCTTGGCGTGTTGCTCAATGCGGTGCTTTTATTCGGGCTGTTTCTGGTTGTGCTCAAACTGCTCTTTCCCAGCCTGCGGCTGAGAGAATTGCTCACCAAGCGAAACATTCTCCTGCTCACCATCGGCAGCCTCTTACTTTCGGCAATGGACGCAATCCTCCGCACGATTTGGGAGGATTACCGCCCGATCAGCATCGCAATCAAACTAGCCGTCGGTTTGCTCATTCTCTCGCTGCTGTGCTGGAGGATATTCGGCAAGCGAGTGCATCAAAAGACTGCACAAGCAACATAAAAAGAGGCCGAGGCCTCTTTTGTTTGTCTGTGTTAAATTTGACTATTTCTTCGCGGGAATGCTCTCCAGCAACGCATCTACCAGCTCTGGCGGCGTTGCCCACGAGGTGCAGAAACGCACCACGTCATTTTCTGCATCAAACGTTTGCCAAAATGCATAGCCAAAATCGCTTGCCAGCGTTTTCAGCAGTTCTCTCGGTAAGATCGGAAAAACCTGATTTGTCGGTGAATCAACGAACAGATCATATCCCTTTGCCCGAACGCCAGCCGCAATCCGCTGCGCTTGCTGCACCGCGTGTTGGCCGATTTTATCATACAGCCCGTTTTCAAACAGCGTCTCAAACTGAATCCCGAGCAGCCGTCCTTTGGCGAGCATACCGCCGCGCTGCTTGATGTGATAGCGAAAATCCTTCTTGAGCAACGGGTCGTTGATTACCAACGCCTCGCCAAACAACGCGCCCATCTTGGTGCCACCAATTGAGAACGCGCTTGTCAGCTTTGCAAGCTCCGGCAGGAACACATCCGCACCCTCCGCCGCAAACGCGTTGCCTAGGCGCGCGCCATCCACATACAGCGGCATGCCATAGAGCAGGCAAACGCGGGAGATCGCCCGCAGTTCATCCTTCGAATAAACCGTGCCGACTTCGGTAGGTTGCGAAAGATAGACCATACCCGGCTGTACCATGTGCTCCGCCGTTGCGTCGGCATAGTGTGCAGCGACCATCTTTGCGATCTGCTCTGCGGTGATCTTTCCGTTGCTGGTCGAAATCGGGAGCACCTTGTGCCCCGTTGCCTCGATTGCGCCCGTCTCGTGAACGTTGATATGTCCGCTTTCAGCGCAGACCACGCCCTGATACGGCTTGATGCTCGCGGCGATGATCGTCAGGTTCGCCTGCGTGCCGCCGACGAGGAAATGCACGTCGCTCTGCGCGCCGCCAAGCCGCGCCTGAATCAATTCACGCGCATGCGCACAGCGACTGTCCATGCCGTAGGAATCATCCTGCTCGCGATTTGCACTCGCAATTGCCGCCAAAATGCGCTCGTGCGCGCACTCATTATAGTCATTCATGAAGTTATATCGCATTGTCGTATCCTCCGCGCGGCGAACCGTGTGCCGCGTTTTCTGCAAGAGTATAGCATATTTTACACGGCTCCGGTGCGACAAATTTTACGTACACACGCGAAAAGCGCGTCCTGCCGACGCGTTTTGTTCACATGCGGGTTGCTTCCTTGCCACGGAATAAGTCGTTTTGCGTTTGCATCCGCCGGTCAAATTCACCTATAATCAAATCATGAAACAAATTTCTGATCAATTTATGACACGAGTGGTGTCGTATGTGCTCGCCCTGCTGCTATGCTTTGGTTTGCTCGCGGGTTGTTCCGGCACGCCCGCCGATGGAAACGACGACGCGCTGACGGACGAAGACGCAACGGTGTCGTCTGCGGTTGCCGCCGTCAACGAAACAATCCCGCCGGATCGCGTTTCCGCCATCGACGCGAAGCCGATGGACGCGCTCTTAGCGGGACAGGATTTCGCGATTTTTTTCGTCAATGTCGGCAAGGCCGATGCGGCAATCCTGCGCTTTGGCGAAACTACCGTGCTCATCGATACAGGTTCCGCAGAATCCGCACCGCAGCTGTTGGCCGCGCTTAATCTGCTGAATGTTGCGAAGATTGATGCGGTATTCATCACGCATAGCCATGGCGATCATCTCGGCGGACTCACTGCGCTCAGCGCAAACTATCAAATTCCGATGGTCTACTCCCCGTTCTACTCGGAAGCGGACAAGAGCGGAATCGGAAAGATCGTCAAACGCGCAGAGAAGCTCAACCTGCCGCATAAGGAGCTTCTGGCGGGTGATGTGGTTCCTGTCACAGGCGACGTCTCGTTTACGGTGCTCGGCCCACTCTCGCTCAACGAGGCGGACGACAACGACAACTCCCTCGTGCTGCAGTTCACCTATGGCACAAAAACGTTCCTTTTCGCCGGAGATATGCAGTTTTCCGAGGAGCAGGCGATCATCGATTCCGGCGCGACGCTCAAGAGCGATGTGCTCAAGGTTGGCAACCACGGGAACCCGGACGCGACGGGAGATGATTTCGGCGCGCAGGTCTCCCCCTCATTTGCCGTGATTTCCACCGACACCAATGTGGATACCGACAGTGCGAATCCGCGCGTCTATACAGCGCTGCCCAGCGCCAAGATCGAGGTCACACAGGATTTCCCAATGGGTATTCTGCTCTCGCTCGATAGCAACGGTGCAATCGCGCTCCAAACCCCCGCACGCGAGAGTATCGCTTCGCAGGTTGTTGTGCAAGCGTTTGATGTTGCCGCGCAGACGATCACGCTCACCAATTCCGGCACCGCGTCAGCCGACCTCTCCGGCATGATCCTCTTCTCCTCGCGTTCGGACGCGACGCTCCGTTTTCCGGAGGGAACACAACTCGGCGCCGGAGAATCGCTTGTCATTGGCACAGGCATGGATTTTTCCTTTCAGGGCGAGGACAAACCCCTGAGCAAGAAGAAGGACAATACCGTGTTGCTGTTTGATCGTTTTGGCACACGCTTGAGCCAGCTGGAGCAATAAACCAACCTTCACACAACGCAAAAGCGGCGTGTGCTGATGCACACGCCGCTCGTTCGTTTGTCGCATTATTCGGGTTTCGCTTGTTCGGGGTTCTGTGCCTCCACTCCGGTTTCTTCCGGCTGAATCTTTCGCCTTCCACTGATAAATCCCGCGCTGAGTGCCTTCGTCGGGCAGTTTTTCACGCAGTCTCCGCAGCGAATGCACTCCATGTCGTCCGGCGTCTTAGAGGGATCAACTCCCATGTTGCAGGTCTTCTTGCAGATGCCGCAATGGGTGCACGCGCTCACATTGAGCCTGAGTCGATAGAACGAAGCTTTGTTGAAGAGCGAATAGGCAGCGCCCAGCGGGCAGAGATACTTGCAAAAAGGGCGGTAGAGAAACACGGATAACCCTAGAATCAAAATCAAAACCGCCATCTTCCAGCTGAAGATGAATCCCGCAACTGCGCGCAGCGTCGGGTTTGCCAGCAGCAACGGAATCCCCGCAAAGAGCGTGCCGGAAGGGCACACCCATTTGCAGAACCACGGTGCACCGACTCCGGCTGCGTTTTTTACCAGCGCGGGCAGCAAGACCACGAGTACAGCCAACACCACGAACTTGAGATATCGCAACAGGCGGTCATACTTGAATGTGCCAATCTTCTTCGACGGAATCTTGTACAACAGATCCTGTACCCAGCCAAACGGGCACAAAAACCCACAGACGAAGCGCCCGAACAGCGCACCGAACGCGAGCAGAAACCCCGTCACGTACAGCGGGAACTTGACATCCCTTGCCGCAAGCTCCGCTTGAAGCGAACCAATCGGGCACGCGCCGAGCGCGCCGGGGCAGGAATAGCAGTTCAGGCCCGGCACGCAGACCGATTTGCTATCCCCTTGCCAGATGCGGCCGTTTACAAAGCCGACCAGATAGCCATTTGTGATGACCGTCCAGACGCCCTGAAACCAGTTTCGGAATTTGTTTCGCCGATATTGCTTAACCAATGCCGATACACTCCAGACAGATATTTGCCGCGCGTGAGAGCACGACGGTGACTTCACCACCGAAGATGCCCAACACGAGAAACCCCGCACCCAGCGCGAGCAGGACAAGCGGCAGAGTGCGCCTTGCCGGATTCATCAGGAAACCTGGCCCAGCAGCAGGTCGATCAAGCCAGCCCAATCATCATGGCTCTTTGCGCCGACGACGGGATCGCCAATCTGCTTTCCAGTGGAATCAAAGAACATTGTGGTCGGGATGGCATAGATGCCGTCCGAGTGGTCAAGGAAGAACGCCTCCGGTAAAACGATCGGGTAGGTTAGCCCTTGATCCGCGATGAACTTCTTTGCGCCATCAATGTCGTCGTCCCCTGTGAGCACACCGATGATGACAAAGCCTTTGTCCGCATATTCTTTGCTGATCTTCTGCAGATCAGGGATTTCGCTGACGCACGGGCCGCACCATGTCGCCCAATAGTTGACCATGACGAGCTTATTGTCAGAAAAGATCGACTGATCGAGCGTTTCCCCCGTCAACGTCGAGAGCGAGAATTCCAGCGTGCCGCCGTCGGTTTCGGTTGCCTCCGGTGCGGCGGTCGTCTCTGGTGTTGCCGTGGGCTGGGTCTGTGCGGGCAACGTCGCGCAGCCGTTTAGTAGAAATACCATAGTGAGCGCTCCGGCCAGAATCAGTGTAATCTTTTTCATGTGGTAGGTTCCTTTCCATATTCCGCAAAAGGTGTGTGCGATTGTGTCATTTGCTTGAAGATGCGATACGAGCAGAATATTCTTTGATGGTACGGAATCTCGCCGTATGTTTCTGTGATTATATCACACGCGGCAAAAATCTACGATCACGCTATGCTCGTATCGCTCCAAAGCAAACCCGAATCATACATTTTCGTTGCATAACCATTCGATTTGCGCGTTTTTTATGCAACACAAATTTTTTGACTCGCTTTTTCCCGTGAACAAAACGACTTTTTTCACTCTTTCTTTTTCAAACTCTCTTTTTCGGCAAAAACGTGTTGAAAATTGAATCAAAATGTCAATCAATATCAAACGATTTGTGAAAAGGGGTGCGTTCTGTTCGCGATCATGGTATGGTTAGACCGCAAATCAGGGTTTACAAGCCCTTTTACTGCCATATGTGTGAAATATCCGTAACATCTTTCGCGGGTATGTTTACATATATATACCACTCATGTATAATTTTCCCGACAGAATGTCTTTCATGCAAGAAAGGATGTGTACCGAATGAAACGCACAATCGCACTGGTTTTGAGCCTGCTGATGCTGCTCGTACTGGTGCCCACTACCGCGCTCGCGGACACCGAAGTTAACCCGCGCCTGGAAGTAACCCCTGTGGCGGTTGCACCCGCAACCACGCCCAAAACACTCTTCCAGTTTGGTGCTGAGAACTTTGCCTGGACCGATGCCAACCTGTCCGTCAAACTCTATGACGACACAGCGGCAAACCTCGCCGGCACAACGCTGCACATGGGTACAGCGATCGCTCCGGGGGTCTACGTTCTCTACGTCAACGGCGTAATCTACAACCCCGCTGTGGGTTATAGTTTTGTCCCGACCGACATTGGCGCCAAGGGTATGACAATTAAGTATTCCTATACCCCAACCGGAAACACCAAGGCCGTCACTGTCACCAAAGAATTCTCCATCTCCGTGCAGAAGAGCATTCTCCAGAGCATTTCCGTGACCGGCCCTGCGCAGCTCTCCTATTATGCCGGTGAAGTGTTAAACCTCAACGGGCTTGTTGTCAAGGCGACTTACAGCAACATGACCGATCCGGTTGTGCTCGACAGCTCGAAGTATACGCTGCGTTTGTTTAAGGATGCGGAAGGCACCAGTGAAATTGGCCTGTCGGACAAACTGACCAATCAGAACAAGCTCAAGGTGTCTGTTACTGAGACCTATCCGGGTTCAGAAACGCCGATTACCGCCAGTGCTACTGCTTCCATCGTTGTAACCCCGACGGCGACTTCTCTTTCGATCTCGCCCACCACGGCGGATATGACGCTGGGCGTAACTGCCCCGATCACCATCACCGCTACTTCCGACGCGCCCACGAGCTTAATTGCAACCGTAGACAATCCTGCTGTTGTTGCGATTGACACGCAGTACTTAACAAGCACTGGCGCAGTGAAAGTCACAGCCCTTTCCGTTGGTACAGCGATTGTCACCATTCGTGCACGCGGCACGGACTTCACTTACACCACCACCGTCAACGTCACGAAGGCACCGACACCCGTCAGCAGCCTCGTGCTGGATAAGTCCACCTTGTCTCTGCCCGTCAACGGCACCTATTCGCTCACCGCGACAATTGGTCCAGACGATGCAACCAATAAGAAGGTGAACTGGGTCTCAGCAAGTCCTTCCGATGTTTCTGTTGATGCGACAGGCACGGTAAAGGTACTCAGAGACTTCACTGGCACTGTAAAAATTACCGCGACCCCGGATGACACCACCAGCACTGCCAAGCAGGAATGCCTCGTCTCTGTGAACTCCATCAAAGTTGATGGCATCGCGCTGAGCGACACGAGCGTTACGATCTACAAAGGCAGCTGGAAACAGCTCTCTGCTGTGGTTACCCCCTCTGGTGCAGCGGACCCCGCCGTCACATGGATCAGCAGCAACCCGGCGGTTGCAACCGTTGACTCCACGGGTAAAGTGACCGCGGTCGGTACCGTTCCGGCTGGTCAGACCTATATTGAAACGACCATTACGGCGCAGACCTCCAACGCAACGGTCTTTGCAACCTGCACGGTGCGCGTGCAATCGTCCGTGCTCATCACGAGCCTGACGCTGAACAAGTCCGAGCTTGCGCTCAACGTTGGCGATGAGGAAACCCTCTCCGTCACCGGCGCTCCCTCCAATGCGACAAACAAAACCCTCGCCTGGACGAGCAGCAACCCCGAAGTAGCAAGCGTGAACAGCTCCGGCAAAGTCATCGCAGCCTCCAAGGGAACCGCGGTCATCCGTGCGGATTCGACCGACGGCAGCGGCAAGTACGTCTCCTGCGTGGTTACAGTCAACAACATCCAAGTGCTCAACGTCTCCTTTGACAAATCCTCGCTGGATCTGAGCGAAGGCGATACGGCAGCAATTGTTGCAACCGTTTACCCGACGAACGTCACCAACAAAACCCTCAAGTGGACGAGCTCCAACAGCTCTGTTGCCACGGTTGACTCCAAGGGCAACATCGTTGCCGGCGGAACAAAGGGTTATTCGATCATCACCGCGACGGCGACCGATGGCAGCGGCAAGTTTGCCGAGTGCGTCGTGCTCTCCAAGCCGAAGATTCACGTAACGGGCCTCACGATCAACTACGGTGCGTCGCTGGATCTGCTGGCAAACGACTCGACCTATCTCAAGGCGACCGTTCTGCCCGCCAATGCAACCGCGCAGACCGTCACTTGGGCTACCTCCAATGCCGCAATTGCGAGTGTCGATGCAAGCACTGGCTTGCTCAAGGGCATTGCTCTTGGTGAAGCGACGATCACCGCAACCTGCGATGGAAAGTCCACCGCGATCAAGATCAACGTCACCAACACCGAGTTCAACTATGGCGTTGCGGCGAACTTCAAACGCAGAGTCAACGTCCGCGCAAGCGCAAGCGGGCTGAGCAAATCCGTCGGGTTTGCATATCTTGGCGATACGTTCAAGATTCTCGGTAAATCCGGCAGCTGGTACCTGATCCAGTACAACAACACCACGAAGGCGTACATCTGGTCGGCCTACCTCAAGGCAACGAAGACCAGCGCCGCGTATGTTTCTGCAAACGGTACCACCACTACCGCCACCCCGGCTCCGGGCGCAACCCCGACGCCGGTCACGACGCCGACGAAGGTCACCATTGCCAACTGCGTCTACGCGATCAACGTCCGCGCAAGTGCAAGCACGACCTCTAAAAAGGTCGGCAAAGCCAGCCTCGGCGCAACCTACACCTACCTCGGTAAGGAAGGCGACTGGTACAAGATTCAGTACAACACCACAACTGTGGCGTATGTTTACGGAACCTTCGTAACCCTTAGCTAACGGTACGACATCCTGTCAATACGGCGAGCCGCTCGTTTGAGCGGCTCGTCTTTTTGTACACATCCTATTAGGAAAGGTATTCTGCTTCTGCTTTCTATTCACCAATGAAAACATCGCGTGGCTTTTCGGTGGAAAACAATCTTCTCCTATAGCGGTCGAGTTTTGTGTTTGTTATACTGGTTCTCATGAAACGAGACGAACAAGGCACAACCTTTGCCCCAAACCAAACCCAAACGCAGCAAAAACGCCCGAAGCGAAGGCGTGGCTTCGCGATTCTGTCCTCTCTCGCCGCCGTGCTTGTCCTGCTCAACTGGGGCACGAAAACACGGTTTGTTTCGCGATATTATGAATTGACCGATGCGCGCATCCATGATGATGTACGCATCGCAATCGTGAGTGATCTGCACGGAGCACTCTATGGCGAAGCGCAGAGCGATTTGGTCACCGCGCTGGAGCAGGAAGGCCCGCATGCCGTACTCCTGTTGGGTGATATCTTCGATCAGCACGGAATCGATGAAAACGGCAAAACGCTTGTTTCCGTTCTGTCGCAGCGCTTCAACTGCTTCTTCATCCCCGGCAATCACGAATACAAATCCGGCGAGCTTGGTGCAATTCGCGATCTGATGCAGGCGGCAAATCTGCCAATCCTCGCCGGAAGCAGCGCGATGCTTACCGTCAACGGCACTCACGTGCAGCTCTTCGGCGTAGACGATGGGCAGGGCGGCAAGCAAAAACAACTCCGCGAGATCGCAACCGCGGGGAGCACACGCACGGATGCAATCTATTCGATCCTGGCCATCCATGTGCCAAATGGCGTAGAGTCTTATCTGCATTATGGCTTTGATCTAATGCTCTCCGGTCACACGCACGGCGGGCAGATTGCTATCCCCGGCGTGCTTAACGGGCTCTATGCGCCGGGTCAGGGAATCTTTCCGAAATATGGCGGTGGACGATATGATTTCGGCCCCCAAACAATGATCATCAGCCGCGGTCTGGCGCAGAAACCGCTTTGGCTGCCGCGGCTCGGCAACCCACCGGAGCTCTGCTTTGTAACCCTGAAACCCGCTGTCGTCAAACCATAGCAAAAAGCTGCGCACGATTTCGGTACGCAGCTTTCTTTCATCACAGGATCTTTTATTCGTAAAACCGGATTACATCTTCGATCGGTTTGCGCTGTTTCTTGCGGAGGGTGTCATTCGCGGCATACCCAATCGCGAGAATCAGACGAACGCGCGTGCTCTTTGGCAGCCCAAACAGCTCCCGAATCTTCTGCTCGTTGTGCCAGCCAATGATGCAGGTGGACAGCCCCTGTTCCGTCGCCGCATAACAAAACTGCGACGCTGAGAAGGCAACATCGATCGGCGCAAAGTCCTGATCTTTGAATTTCTGCGAGAGGGACACCTTCAACACAGTTGCTTCTTCCAGCACAACCGCAAACGCAGGGCAATTTTTGACAAACTTGTTCATGCCAAGCTCCATCATCAGCGGACGGAGCTTCTCGTTGAGTTCCGGATTGGTGACAATAAGATACTTCCAGGGCTGTCCGTTACAGGCAGATGGCGCAATCCATGCCGCCTCCGCGCAACGCTGCAGCTTCTCTTTTTCGACAGGGCGGTTCGGGTCAAAGTTGCGACAGCTCTCCCGCCGTGCAATCAAATCAAAATAATCACTCATTCTTGCTTCTCCTTGGCTTGTTCAATCTTATCGAGCGTATCCTGCAGCATCAGCATACGGAGCTCTTTCAAATATGGAAACTCGTTTGCATTCTCCTGCGCATACGTTTGCTGGAGCTCATATTCCAGTGGAAGCCATGTGTTGATGTCGCTCTCGTTGTGCTGAATCACCGCTTCGAGTTTGTCCAGCGCCTTATACAGCCGCGCCTCTGTACTTTCGAGCGCGTCCATCTCTGCAAATAGAGTGGATAATTCCCCGTAATGCGGTTCCGGCAGAGTAGATAACAGTGTTTGCACCGCGTTTTCCTCTGTTGCCTCATGCTGTTTTGTTTTGAGAAACGAAGGAATATCGCCCGTAATTGCCTCGCCGAAATCATGGATGAGGCACATACGGATGAGCTTGTTGCCATCCACCTGCGGAAACTCCGGTGCCACAAGCATGGCAAGCACTGCCAGCCGCCAAGAATGCGCCGCAACGGTCTCTGTCACGCCGCCAACAGTCGTGCTGTGCCGCCCGTTGGTTTTCAGGCATTCCAGCTTGTGTAAAAAGTCCAACAGGTCTCGCTGCTGCATGTTCTCTCCTTTATCCCACTGATGTACTGTCGATTTGTTTGTTTGTTCGTTTTACCGATCATAACACAAAGATTTTTTATTGACCATGTGCGAATAAAAAATTAGAGAGAGAATTTTAAAACATGCTTGACTCTGACGTTGCGTCATGGTTTATGATAGCCACAGGAGGTGAGGAAACGATGCGTCATTCCATCGGATCGCTCAGCAAATTGTCTGGTGTTTCCATCCGCGCGCTGCATCACTACGATCAGATCGGCCTTCTGCGGCCGAGCGAGGTCGCTGAGAGCGGCTATCGGTACTATGACGACGCGGCGGTCGAGCGGCTATGGCAGATTCTTTTCTATCGGGAGCTGGATTTCCCGCTGACCGAAATCGGTGAGATTCTCTCGTCGCCGTCATTTGACCGAAACCGCGCGCTCACAGAACACCGCAATCTGCTGTTGCAGAAGCGGGCACGATTGGATCGACTGATCGAACTCGTCTCCAACACGATGAAAGGAGAAACAACCATGGAATTTAAGCCATTTGATACCAGCGAAATCGACGCACTACGCGAGCAGTATGCCGAGGAAGCCAAGGCCCGTTGGGGCAATACCGAGGCATACCTCGAGAGCACAAAACGCGCAAGCAAATGGACCGAAGCGGACAAGGCGCGGCTCCAGAAGGAGCAGGACGAGATCTTTTCTGCGTTTGCCGCTCTCGTTGGCACCAACCCGGCGGAAGAGCGCGTACAAGCACTGGTCGAACGTTGGAAAGCGTTCATCAGCCAGAGCTATTACAACTGCACGAACGAGATTTTGGCAGGACTTGGGCAGATGTATCTCACCGATGAGCGGTTCACAAAGAACCTCGACGCATTCGGAGCCGGTACAGCAAAGCTCATGAGCGATGCCATTGCCTTCTACTGCAAGCAATAACCAAATCCACATGAAAAAATCGGCGCGGTACCCCGCGCCGATTTTCTGTATATGCAATCGATCATCCGTTGTCGCTAAGCATCTTCTTGCGAAACACCAGCACGGCGGCAATCAGCGCAATGGCTGCATAGCCGATCACCCACCAAAGATGCGGCATGATCGAGGCGAAATCCCCACTCATCGCCGCGCGCCCTGCGTCCACGGCATGGGCAAATGGGAGCGCATACGCAACTTTTTTGAACACACCACCGACTAGGTTTAGGTCAAACCACGTTCCGCTGAGCCAGGCTGAGAGGTTGGTCAGCAGCGCGCCGCAGATGCCGCCCACCTGCTTGTCGTTGAACACGCTGCCGCAAAGCAGCCCGATGCCAATAAACAGCGCCGCAGCAGGCAGCGAAACAAGAATCGCCAACAGTACATGAGCAGTAAGCTGCATGCCCAGCAGCCCCGCGACTATATAGCACAGCAGCGCCTGCGCGAGCGCCATTGGGATCAGCGGCAGTGTATAGCCGAGAATATAGTCCGAGGCGCGCATCGGCGAAGCGAACAGTCGCATCAGAAACGAGGTCGTGCGGTCTTTACTGATCAGCATTGCGGAGAACAGCGAGACGAACGAAAGCCCAAAGACGGCGATGCCCGGTGTCAGACGCTCCAACTGGAAAAGGTTCACGGGAATGTTGCTCTGAATCGCAGTGAGTAAGAGCAGCAGCACAATCGGGAACCCGAGCCCGAAGGCAAGGTTGAGGGGATCACGCAGAATCTCCTTTGTGTTTCTTCCCGAAAAGGTGGTCATGGCATTCATGCGATCTCCTCCGTTTCCGTCGCCAGCGCGATAAACGCGTCTTCAAAGTTCTTCGCCCCGGTTTGCGTCATCAGCTCTTGCACGGTACCGATGGCAGTCAGTTTCCCGTTTGCCATAACACCCACACGGTCGCTGAGCGCCTCCACCTCCTCGAGATAGTGCGTGGTTAGCAGGATGGTCACGCGCCCCTTGAGCCGGCGCACAACCGACCAAAGCTCCCTGCGTGCGATGACATCCAGCCCAAGCGTCGGCTCATCGAGAAAGAGAATCTTCGGGTTGGAGATCAGTGCCATGCCGATGCTCAGCCGTCGCTGCATCCCGCCGGAGAGCGTCTTTGCTTTGGCACTGCCTACCTCGGTTAGTCCGAGCTGGTCGGCGGTCTCCTGTGCCTTTACGGCTGCTTGCTTTGCGTTTGCGCCATACACCCGCGCCATGAACGAAAGGTTCTCCAGCACGGTAAGATTCCGCGCAACCGCCGTTTCCTGCGGCGAGATACCGTTGTGCGCTTTCGCATGCACAGGGTCTTTCGTCATACTATCGCCCAGCAGCAGCGCTTCGCCCGCAGTCGGCTGCGTGAGTCCTGCGAGCATCTTGATGGTGGTTGTTTTGCCCGCGCCGTTGATGCCAAGCAGGGCAAACAACTCGCCCTCTGCGATGTCTAGATTGAGGCCTTCCACCGCGTGCTTCACGCCATATACCTTCGTGAGCCCCTTTGCCTGAATCGAAAATTCCATCTGCCTATCCTCTGTTTTCATTATTCCTACTGTATGAATTTTGAATTAATCGTCTGCGTTCTTTTCCACACGCTGCTTGATTTCTTCATACGTCTCCGCCGTCGCCTCCGGCCATTCCTCCTGCGGCTGCGCGGCTGGTTTCCCTTTGAAGATTGCGCTGGCAACCTGCGAAAGAAACATGTCGCTTTTCATAATCGCAAGTCCTGTCGCCTCGTCTCCAAGTACGACGAGGCTATCGCCCGGTTGGATGCCGAAGATTTCGCGCGCGTCCTTGGGTATCACAATCTGCCCCTTTTCGCCAACTTTCACCGTGCCAAAAAGATGCTTTCCCTTCGGTGCCGTCATGACGTCCGCCTCTCCGTAGGAATAGTATGACTTTTCCTACTTTTCATTTCGATACAGTTATACGCCTTCTATTTTTCGTTGTCAAGCATAATGTGCAATAAAAAAGCTCCGTTTCCGGAGCGGGTGAGGATAGATTTCTTGATTCACTATGCGCCGAATACACCAAGGTGCTCCAACAGAATCTTCAGCCCGATGAGCACAAGCACGATGCCGCCGATCAGCGTCGCGCGATCCTGATACTTTGCGCCGAATTTGTAACCGATTGCAACCCCGATCGTAGAAAGCAGACAGGTGGTCACGCCGATTGTCGCGACGGAGGGCAGAATCTGCACATTGAGAAACGCAAACGAGATACCGACCGCAAGCGCATCGACGCTCGTTGCAAACGAAAGTCCGATCAACTCTTTGAGGTCGAGTTTGTCCTCCGCGGGGCAGCAGCTCTCCTCTCCTCCTTTGAGCGCGTCATAGATCATCTTTCCGCCGATGATAGAGAGCAGAACAAACACAACCCAATGATCCACACTCGTAATCAAATGCTCGAACTGTCTGCCCAGTAACCAACCCACGAGTGGCATCAGCGCCTGAAACCCGCCGAAGAACAGGCCGATGATTCCCGCGCGTTTCCAGCTCATCGTGCGTAAGTTGAGTCCTTTGCAGGTGGAGACGGCGAACGCATCCATCGAGAGCGCAACCGCCGTAAGCAGCAGTTCAATCCAAGTCATTTGTGTTCCTTTTTATCGTCAAATCGATTGACGGATTTTTTGCGAAATAATCTCAGCTGCGCGTTCCATGTTCACCGCATCGGCTTCGGTAAAGCGCGCAAGCAGCGGGCTGTCAATATCCAGCACACCGATAGGCGCGCCAGATTCATCCCGCAGCACGGTCACGAGCTCGCTGTTGCTTGCACTGTCGCAGGCGATATGTCCCGGAAACGCGTGCACATCCGCCACAAGCTGCGTTTTGTTCTGCGCAACCGCCGTGCCGCAAACACCGCTGCCGACAGGGATGCGTGTACAAGCCGACTTACCTTGAAACGGGCCAAGGCAAAGCACGCCGTGATCGAGCAGATAAAACCCGACCCAGTTGATGTCCGGCAGAAGTTCGTTGAGAAACGCGCTGGCGTTGGCAAGCGTCGTGACAATCCCGTCCTGGTCATCCAGCAGATGGTTGAGCTGTTCAACAGACTCGGTTGCGACATTACGCATTTGCATTTCTCCTCCCGCGCGATCTAAGGTCATTGCGCAATATTATAATCGAAGCGGCTGCGCTTTACAAGTTTTCTGTCGCGTGATAGAGTAGATTCCGGAAGCGAGGTTCGTTATGCAACTGGAAAAACGCAGACAATTTATCATCAACTTTCTTTATTTTGCAATCATACTCGGCATCATTATCCTACTCGCGCGCTATGCACTCGGGGTGCTGATGCCGTTTCTTATCGCACTTGTGATCTCTCTTTTGCTCAAGCCCGCGGTGGCTTTTTTGCATGAAAAGCTCAAGCTGCCGCGCGGAGTGGCGGGCATTGCGCTCGTCGTCGTGTTCTATGCGCTGCTGGGGCTGCTCATCACCGTTCTCGGCGTGCAGCTCTTCTCTGCCGCAAAATCGTTCTTCCTCACACTGCCAGCCCTCTATACCGACACCATCGTCCCGTGGATGAACAGGACGTTTGTCTCGTTGCAGGAATTTGTAGGGCGCCTCGACCCGGAAGCTACTGTCGCCTACAATGTCGTCGCCGAAAAAGTGTCAAAATCGCTTGGCGATGCGGTGGTCAACACCTCTAAATCGGTGGTAGAATGGGTCACCAGTTCCACGCTCAAAGCGCCAAAGCTGCTGTTGAACATGCTGATCATGGTGATCTCGACGATCTTCCTAACCGTCGATTTCCCGAAGATTCAAGCGTTTATCATGCGGCAGCTCTCCGAGCACTGGCGCACGCTTCTGCATAACGCCCGCGTGCAGCTTGGGCGCACACTTTGGAGCTATGTGCGCTCATATGCGATGATCCTCGTCATCACATTCAGTGAAATCTTCATTGGCCTTAGCATCATCGGTATCAACAACGCAGCAGGTATCGCAGTGGCAATTGCGATCTTCGATATCCTGCCCGTCGTGGGCAGCGGGCTCGTGCTTCTGCCCTGGACGATCTACACGCTTATCTCCGGCCACTTGGCCACCGGTATCGGCCTCGCCATTCTCTATGTAGTGGTCATCGTTGTGCGGCAGATCATGGAACCGAAGATCGTTGGTGACCGCGTCGGCCTGCATCCCATCGTGACGCTACTCTCCATGGTGCTCGGTACCTACCTCTTCGGCGGAATCGGTCTGCTGGGATTGCCGATCACCATCGCGCTCCTCCACGCGCTCAACAAACAAGGTGCGATTCATCTTTACAAGATGAACGATGACGCGACGGAACCGGAATCGGGTGAATATGAGGCAACCCCACCGGCTCAGCCAGCCGCTGCACCTGCGCCGGAGAAAGCGCCCGTTCCCAAAGAAAAACCGCGGAAGAAGAAAACATCCAAATAGTTTAATCGACAGCGACAAAACAGGATTTGAGTTCGAAAGAAGGCGTATATACTTGATTCAGGCAATCGCACACCGCGGATTCTCCTCTCGCTATCCCGAAAATACGATGCTCGCCTTTGAACGCGCGCTCGATCTCGGCGCGGATGGCGCGGAGTTTGACGTGCAGCTCACCAAGGACGGTATCCCGGTCATTTTCCACGACGAAAGCCTGGAGCGCATCACAGGCGACCCCCGGCTCATCAAAGACCTCACGCTCAGCGAGCTGCAAGCGTTCGATCTTTCCTATCGGTTCAAGGGACAGTTCCCCGTGCAGCGCATACCGACGCTGGACGAGTATTTCTCGCTGGTGCAGAACCGCGATTTTTGGAGCATTCTGGAGTTCAAAACCGCAATTTTTGAATATGATGGCATCGAACAAAAGGTCATCGATCTGATTCGTCAGTTTGGGCTGAGCGAGCGCATCGTCCTCTCATCGTTCAATCATTACACGCTGCTGCGCTGCAAGGCGATTGCGCCCGATCTGCCCTGCGGAATTCTCTACGAATGCCGCATCGCCGAACCACAGGACTATTGCAAACGCCTCGGAATGCAATATCTGCATCCCGATTATCGCTTCTTGAACGATTCGGAGCTGACCAAATATGAGCGCGTCGGTGTCAAGACCAGCCCGTGGACGGTGGATGGCGACGACGAGATACAATATCTGCTTGGTCAACCAAACATACACGCAATTATGAGCAACAAGCCGGATCGCGTCCTCGCCCTGCGCAACGGCAAGTAATATCAGCTAAATTCCAAACATACAAGTTATCAAGCAAACAAACAGACCGCCGGATGATCCGGCGGTCTTGTTGCGTTAGATTGTCCGACTCGGTGGCGCGAACTTCCCGACGACTGCCTCGGCGGCCTTGAGTCCGTCAATTGCAGCGGAGACGATACCGCCAGCGTACCCCGCGCCCTCGCCTACGGGATAAAGTCCCGTCAAGGACGCACTCTGCATATCCTCTCCGCGCAGGAGGCGAAGCGGCGCGCTCGTGCGCGTCTCAACTCCGGTGAGCACCGCATCCTCGCGATCAAAGCCTCTAAGCTGCCTGCCAAAGGCTTTCATGCCTTCGGCTATGCCAGCGGACACAAACGGCGGCAACACGTTCCAGAGGTCGCATGCGGCGACGCCAGGGCGATAGGATGGAACAACGCCGCCAAAGCCGCGCGGCTTCTCGCGGCGCAGAAACGCACCAAGCGGACTCGCGGGCGCTACACCGCTTCCGCCACCGGCCGTAAACGCCGCCTGCTCCATCCTTTTCTGGAAGCGCATACCATCCAGCGCATCCGCGCCAAAATCGGCGGGGTGTACCTGGACGACAACGGCGGCATTGGCGTTTTTTGCATCCCGCGCGAAGTCACTCATGCCGTTGACTACAATCTCATCCTTTGCGGACGCGCTGGCGATCACGCTGCCGCCCGGGCACATGCAAAACGTATAAACCCCGCGCTCACCATGCTGCGCGGTCAGGCGATATTCAGCAGCGCCGAGGCGCGGATGTCCCGCAAGTGCGCCAAGCTGCGCCTGATCGATCATGCTCTGCGGATGCTCCACGCGCACGCCAACCGCAAAGGGCTTTGGCGCCATGGCAATCCCAGCGTCATACAGCATCTGATACGTGTCTCGCGCGCCCTGCCCGATGGCGAGCAGCAGCGCCGCGCACTCCACCGACTCCGTCCCGTTTGGCGTTGTGACCGTCGCACAGGCGAGTCTGCCGTCTTTTTGCTCCAGTGCGGTGAGCGTGGCGCGAAAGCGTACCTCTCCGCCCAACCGCTCGATCTCTTTTCGCATTGACGAAACCACGCCGCGCAAACGATCCGTCCCGATGTGCGGTTTCGCGACGTAGCCAATCTCCTCCGGTGCGCCGAAGCGAATCAGTGTATTGAGCACCAGCTCTCCGCGCGCATCCTTGCTGCGGGAGGTGAGCTTTCCGTCTGAAAAAGTGCCCGCGCCTCCTTCGCCAAACATGACGTTGGAGTCTTCGTCCAGCTCACCGGTCTGCCAGTACTGCTCCACGCAGCGCGCGCGCTGTTCAATCGCGTCTCCGCGCTCCAGAACGAGCGGCGCATATCCGTGCTTCGCCAATTGATAGGCGGCAAAGAGACCCGCCGGACCGAGCCCGACGACCACCACGCGCCCGCGCAGCGTCTCTGCGCCAATCTGCAGCGCTTCCTCCTGCGGCTCGATGTACGCCTCTACATGCGGGTTTGCCCGCGCGAGCAGACGATTTGCCGCCGCATCTTCCACCACTGCAATTGCAGAGAGCAGGAAGTGTACATCCTGTTTCTTGCGCGCGTCCAGTGCGCGCTTATGAATCCGCGCGGAGACAACCTGCCCCGCTTCCAAACCCAGCAGATTTGCTATGCGGGATGGAAGCAGTGCGTCCTCTTCCGATATCGGTTGTTTGATGTTGTTGATGCGCAGTTTCATGCTGTTTGCTCCAGGCGCCGTTTTCCGGCGCATCGTTCTAATTTTATACGTATTCTGACGAAGAACGGCGGAGCAGATGCCCCGCCGTTGTACATCGCGTCTTACGCTACTTTGGCTGATCGATGGTGACCGTCACGTCGGTAATCGAGATCGTCGTGGTGAGTTCGATGGTAGCGTCCGCGTCCCGCACCACCACGGAAACGGGCAGTTTGTAAACGCCCGGCGTGAGGCTGGTTACATCGACAAAGAGCTGCACATCGCTGCGCGAAAGCATGCTCACCAGACTGTATCGGCCTTCAATCGTGAGGTCGGCTGCCGGAATACTCAAAGTGACGTGTGTCCTGCCCTGCCTGCCGTGCACCTGAATCTCAAGCTGCTCAAACGTCTGCGTGATCACCATCTCGCGCACTTCCAGCAGGATGGAGACTGTTCCGCTGTCGAGCAAGCGCACGCCGTCCGGCACAATCAGTTCACCGCTGACAGTCATCGTCGTATCCAGCCCGTTGATGGCGATGGGCTCCAGCGCGATCTTGTCGATCTTATCCAGCGCCGCCTGATCGCCAACGAGGCGAACAGTCGCAGGTGTTGCAACCGCTTTGATGATCTCGTGGTTGGCGGCTAGATTGTCCGCGCCAACGAGCGAACTCTCCACATCGATAGGAACATGCTTCATCGGATAGATCGGCAGCCGCACCGTCGAGGTCGGCAGTGTGCCGATGATGATGTCCGAAGAGACAACGTTGTTGTTCTTGTCGTAGAACGTGACATCAAACGTACTATAGATCGTGCTCGTCCGTTCCGAAAGATCCACCACACATTCGCCATGCGTAATCGTAGAGATATCCGTCTTGGGGCCCGTGATATCGAGGCGGGACGTTGTCGAAAGCGCATCCATATCCGCCCAGAATCCATCCGGTAGCTCACCGGAAAACGTCGTCGTAATCGGTATCGTCTTAGTCACCAGCGCGTCAATCTCAACATTGACCGTTGCGGGCGTGATGGACTGCACTACGCCGAGCGACGACGTAACTGTCGCCTGAATCGGCAGGTCGTATTCTCTGGCTTCGCTGATGTTGCGTAGGCTGACGGAGGCCACGATGGAGCTCGGGGTTACGTAAGCATAGTTGGTGATCTGCGTACGCACCTTGACGGTGACATCCTGCAAAATCTCGCTTCGATCCCCGCGCACGCAATAGCCTTGCGCAATGAGTTCCGCTTCGCCGTCAAAACTCGTTGCCACATTTGGCACTTCTTTTTCACGCAACGGTTTTTGATCGGTTAAAACATAGCCCCAGAGTAGCATCGCAAACACAAACGCGATCACCTTGAGCGCCATGTTCTTGGTAAAAAAGTTTTTAAAGCCCTGTGCGAGCCGTCTTTTGTCGATTTTAGGAATGTTCATGCGATCCCTCCGGCGGCTTTCGTTTGAGCCAGCTGAAAGCTGAAGAATTACCCGTTTGCATAAACAGGCTTTCCAGCACGTTGGAGAGCGCTTTTGCGTCGATATAGCGGACGAGTTTGCCATCCCGCGCGATGGAGATTGCGCCCGTCTCTTCGGAGACGATGATGGTCACGCTGTCCGAAACGGTAGAGACGCCGAGCGCCGCGCGGTGGCGCGTGCCAAGCTCCCGCGAGACGGTCAAGTCATCGGAAAGCGGCAAAAAGCAGCCGGCTGCGAGAATGGTCGATCCGCGGACAATCACAGCGCCGTCATGCAGCGGAGTGTTCGGCTCAAAGATATTCTCAATCAACGCCCCGGAGAGCACGCCCTCAATGCGCGTGCCGGTGTTGGCAAGGTCACCTAGGCCGGTCTTTTGCTCAAACACAACCAACGCCCCGACGCGGCGATGCGAGAGCGACAGAATCGCGGTCTGCATATCGCGTATCAGCGCGGTACTCTGCACACTGGCGCTGTCAAACCAGCCTTTGCCGAGACGCTTTCCGCTCCTGCCTAGCTTCTCCAGCACACGGCGAATCTCCGGTTGAAAGAGGATGAACAGCACGATGATGATGGAACCGGAGGTCAATATGGAATCCAACAGCCAACTCAATATGGTCAGCGAGAACAGCTGCGCCGCAATGGAACACAAAAACAGCAGCCCGACGCCTTTGAGCACCTCGTATGCACGGGTCTCTTTTGTCCAGACGATGAGCTTGTAGATCAATACTGTAATGATGGCTATGTCAAGCGCGTCCTGTATGAAGAACTGCGAAAAGCCGCTCGCTAGCGCTTTAGTAATGCTGGTATACGACAAATTGCGTTCTCCTTTCTTCTTCGATGCCGCGCGCAAGACCAACGCAAAGCCGCCGGCTTATTCTTCAATCAGATGGCCGGCGATATCCGTTTCGTATGCGATTACCTTTTCATTGAGGGTTTTGCCTGTGAGTTTGCCGGACTCTTCATATTCGCGTACGGCAAGTTCTGCAAGCTCTTTTTGCCTGCGCAAGCCTTCGTCATCCAGCATCGGCTCCTCGATGGGCAGCCCGTCTAGTTTTCGAACTTTTGTCTTCATTCTATACCTCTGGCTAATGTTTCTATTATACCATATTCGCTGCGGCGCTTTGCCGAATAAATTTGAATTTTTGATGGCGTTTTATCGCATACAAATACGCTTTATGCAAAATGCTGCATTCGAATTTTTCCGCGTGAAAGCGGCGCAGATAAGCGGATTTCTGTGGCAGGTAAACGTCACTGACATATTCTGTTGAACTGCCGGATAAACGGGAAAAACAGGGCTTGCCGGAACGCAAAATCTTACTCTTTATTATTTGCACAAGATCGTGATAAAATCAAGTGTAGGTACATCATTTCCCAATTATATGGAGGCTCTATGTCCATTCTTCTCTATCATGGCTCCTCCACGGGCGGTATCCAAACCCTCCAACCGTTCACAGCGGACCACGGTAAACCGTATGTGTATTTTACAACGAGCGATGTCTCCGCCGCGCTGTATGCTGCGCGCGTGATCGAGCGCCCGTTTTACTGGGTTCCCTATGGCTATGACGCACGCGGAAGAATCACCTATACCGAAGTATGGAAAAACGCGTTTCACGAGATGTTTTCCGGCAAATCCGGCTATGTGTACTGCTGCGAAGTAGACGACAAGAAGTTGCTGCGCTTCCCGACACATCAGAGCATTCGCCTCTCGACTGAGCCGGTTTCCATCGCCCGTTGCGAGAGGATTGATGACCTCTATCGCTGGCTTTTGCAGAGGGAGCAGGAAGGAAAGCTCGTCATCCAGCGCTATGAATCTCTCGAGCCCGGACAGCTTTCGCTCTGGCACGGAATGGTGCTTGAGGAGCTCATTGAGCGATTTTCCAGTGTGGAGCAGGACAACGCCTATACCCGCTTTGTGCAGGAGAAGCTGCCCGCCGTATGGGAGCGGTTTTTACACGAGGCACAGTGATCTAAGTATTTAATTTGTAAGAAACGCGCCGCCCGGAAAGGCAGCGCGTTTTTTTGTTGCGCAAGCGCTATTGTTCGTGCGTGTCTGGTTCACGGAGCATGCACCAAAATGGCATGTCGTCGCCCGGCATCTTACCTGTATGAATCAGCTGAAAGCCTTTTTGCTCATAATACGCAACGTTTGCATGCTGATGCGTCTCCAGATAGATCGGCATGTTTGCCCGATCTGCTTTGTCAAACAGTGCACCAAGCAGCGCGCCGCCCGCGCCGCAGCGCTGGTGTGCCGGATCGACCGCAATCCCCCAGAGATAATAGTGCGGACGATCACGCAGCAGGTGTTCTTGCGTGTCTGCAAGCATCGTTTCACAGGCATCCACAAACGGATAATGTCGAAACCCAACGATCAGCGGCGCCGCGAAAAAGCCGCTTTGCACATAATCCCAGTTTGACAGTTTCGTATGACCCGGCGGCAAAAGAAACAGTACGCCGGAGCAATCCTCAGTTGTAAGCACCTCGCCAAATCGCAGCGCGCTCTTGAGCACATGCTCCATATACCAGGGCAGCTTCCAAGCACGCGACCGTTCATCCGGGAAATATGCCGTCAAGGATGGATAGTCAAAGAACGCACGTGCAACAACCGCTGCGGCCTGCTTATAATCGACCCGTTCAAGCGGTACCACTTTCATCGTTTGGTTCCTCCGGTTTGCTTGCGTCTTATCCATTCTTCACCGTCGGCGTCCAATATTGTCCGCCGTAGATGTCCGTGATGCGATAGGCCATATCCCACTTCACACCATCACCCAGCGGCGCGTTGCCGATTTCCCAGCTTCCGGTTGCAGTCATCTGTTCGCCGAGATAGAATGCGTCGTTGAACGTACCATCATAGTTGTAATAGTCACACAGGAAATCGATCTTATCGCCGGGCTGGATCTGTACCAGCCCCTTCATCACGGTTTCGGTCGTGTCCGCGGCGTAGTCATATTGCGCGCCGAGTACGGTACCATTGGGCGCCTCGCTCGTGAATTCCAGGATGATGTTCACGCGTGTGCTGTTGAGCATCGCGGGAACACGGCCCAGAATCGTAAAGCTGTCGTCGATCTGATCCTCGCTGACGAGATAGTAGGCGACAATTTGCCCGTTAAGCGACATCCACGTGCCGTCATATGCCATGATGAGGTCGTTGTCCGCATCATAGTCCGCAACGTTGTCCATCCCTAGGTCGATATATCCCTCGCCGTCGTCGATGTAGACATTCTGTTCGAGCGTCACGACGCTGCTCCACTGTTCTTCGGTGAGCACCAGCGTGGGTGTTTCGCCCTTGTAGGTGAGCATCAGGTTGGCAAACCCCGCGTTGTTCTTCTGATAGGATGCGATGGAGCCGCGCACGAGTGCTTCGTCCACCCAGATGGAATTTTTGTCACCGGTGACCACGCTGCGGTTGCTCAGGAATAGATCGAGCAGTTGCGCAATCGTATCCTCGCTGCCACTTGCGGTGTCGCTGCTGCTGGCTGAACCACCGAGGAGCGAGCCAAGCAGGCTGCCCGTGTTGTCGCCCAGTAGAGTGCCGAGCGGATTCTCACTCGAACCACTGGCAACCTGTCCGCCCGCCGCAACGGAGGCAAAGCTCTTGATGCAGTCGGAATAGCTCTTGTCGAGCCCGATGGCGTTGTAGGTTTCAATCGCTGTGCTCACGCTGCGCAGAGACTGATACGGGAAATAGATCGAAAGCCCGTTTGCGTGCGAAATATTACTGGAGTTCCGGTTGTATTTCACCGCGCTGCCCAGCACGCCCGCAAGCGTCTTTGCTTCGTCCGAACCGAGATTTTCCGCAAAGTGGATCAGGTCGATCTGGTTGATCTTGCTGCTCGTGGAAAAATCGCGCGACCCGCTGCGCGCGGTTGCGACAGTGTTGAAGCCATCGCCTGCGATGAGCGCACTGGTGGAGGACGAGAATGCCTTAAATGCGGCAGGAACCGTCCCGTTGAGCTCCGCAAGGTCGGTCATCGAAAGCGTCGTCTGGCTGTTTCCGCTCATCTTGACGTAGTCGTCGATGATTTGCTTGCCGACATCGAGTGAATCCATCGCCGGATTGCCAGAGAGCGCGGAGAGCCAGTTGGTATAATACCAGCCTGTGCCCGGCTCCACCGCCTCGGACGCAATCAGATAATCGCCATACTGTTCAGCGACCAGAGCAGTCTCCAACGTTGCCATCAGGCACGCGTCAAAGCCGATGATGTCAAACTGTACTCCGCCTTTTTTGAGTGCGGTGTTAATTCCATCGAGGCTCATGCTGCCGTTCGGAAAGAGTTCGTCATAGCCGTATCCGGTCAGCGAACCACCGCCGTGATCCCAGAGGACGAGGATGTATCGATCGGCGGGAAACTCCCGCGCGCTGAACTGGATGAAGTCCGCGAGCGTGTCCGGGTCCACCATAGAACGCTTGCCAACCTTGGCATCGAGCGTCTCCAAACCGCCTTGCTTGATACGGAAGCGCTGGTTGGTGTTGCTCTTGACAACCTGGTTTTGCCAGTTGGAGGCGCCGCCGGTTTCGAGAATCACGTTGATGTTGCTTCCCAGTGTCGCGTTGACCATCTCTTCGAGGTCAGAGGTCGCCATACCACTCTTGCTCTCCAGATCGGTTCCGCACATATAGACCATCACGGTAACGCTCTGCGCGGCAGCTGTGTTGGTGTATTTTTCGCGCGCGGCGGATGCCACCGCGCGGTTGGGCTCATGCGCCTGATAGACATCGCTGCTGCCTGAAACGGGCGCAATCTGGCCGGATGTGCTGCCGTAGCTGCCGAGGAGCGAACCAATCGTGTCCGAAATCGAGCCGGACGACGATGTACTGCTGCTTTCGGTGTTGTCCACACTGCTTAAGCCGGAATCCGTGCTCGTGTCCGCGTAGCCGCCTAAAAGACTGCTTAGAAAATCGCCATTCGTGTTGCCGGAGCACATGTTGAGCAGGAACACCACACCGACAACGATGAGGATCAGCACGAGGACGCGGCTAAGGCAACCGCGCTTGTTGTTCCCGTTTCCGTTGTTATTGCTGGCTCCGCCGATGAGCAACGCGAGAAGTACGGCAAGCAGCCCCCCACCGCCCGATCCGCGATCCGGGCCGGAACCGCCGCCAAATGAGCCGCCGGAAGAGCCGCGCGGCCCTCCGCCGACACTCCCACTGCCAAGTCCGCTTCCGCGGCGATAGGCATTGCCTCCGCCGGAAACGGTATTTCTGGGTCTGCTACCGGGTCTGTTTGCAGGACTCATAGGATTCCCTCCAAGTATGTTAATTCAAAAAGTGATTCGCTCTATAGAAACATGCTGTTCTTACGGCTTGTCTATCGCAAGAAAATCGCTTAGGCCTGCGTCTTCAAGCATCTTTCTCTCACCAAAGCGATCCCCACCTACGGGAACCTTGTACCCATAACGATTCAGAATCGGCGAGTATGTCACCACTTCGATGGTGTCCGCAGCCGGGTCGAACCGCAGTAGGCGCAGAAAGCCGATGCCGTTGTCCATGTCGTCCTGCACATTCATCATCATCTGGTGCACGGTACGATCCGGCGTTCCATCGCCATTGTCGTCCGGCGTTTCGGCAAAATACTGCATCCCGCGCTCATGCCCGCAGAGCACCATGCGGATGTTGGGCGATTGCGGGATGACGCTCTTGACGAGCCGCCTACCGACCGAAGAATAGCCGCCGAGATCCATATAGTTGTGTAGGCAGAGGATTGCATAATGATCCGCATACTGTTTGCAGACCGTATTCACCCAATTTGCCGCCTCCACCTCCTGCCCATACGCAAGAGAGAACACGAGGATGGGCACGCCGCCCGCCTCAAACGTCATATAATAGCTCAACCCTTTGGAATCAAACGCGTGTGCAGTATCAAAATCCGTGTCTGGTCGATGGTCGAGATACGGAGTCCCAGTGTCTTCCGACGGCAGTTGGTCGTGGTTGCCCGCCGCAGTCAAGATATGCAGGTCTTTGGGAAGTTTTGCAAACGCCGCAACGGCGCTCTTCCATTCATATTCACGGAAAGCGTTGTAGACGATGTCTCCCGTATGTACGGCAAGTACAGTGTTATATTCCGCCTGCGTATCTGCAATCCACTGCGTCATTCGCCCGAATACGTCGCTGTCCGCCGCGGTATACGCCTGCGTGTCGCTGATCCAGGCGATTGTGAACGGTATGGGCTTCGCTGCAGGCTCCGGCGTAGGCTCCTGTGTTGGCTCCGGCGAAAGCTGACCCTGTTCCGGCTCCGTTCGCGCAGCCTGCGCGCTCTTGACTTCCGGTTTTGTCTCGCGAAGTGCCGGCTGCGCCGCGCAGGCGGAGAATACAAACAGGCTGGCGATGGATAAGCAGATTGCGCTTGCAGTTCTGGTCTTGTGCATATGCTGGTTCTGGTGTCCTTCCGTGTTTCTTGCGCCGTGTCCAATCCTGCAGCAAACGAGTGTCTTACGCCAGTTTGTTGCATTGTAACACGTCTTCCTATTCTACCGTTATCTTACCATTCGGGCGCGTCCGCGTCCAGTTGTATACACGGTGAAATCGTGCTAGAATTGAATCATGTATATGAGTTTACCGCAAAAAAGAATCCTATTCCTCCTTCTTGCGCTGCTTATGGCCGCGTGTTTCGGGTGCGCAGGCGGCAAAGAAACAGCCCCCGTACAAACGGCGGAACCCATCTTAATTGCAACCAGCGCGCCGGAGGAAGAGAGCGTCCCGACGCCGATTCCCGCGCCGCAGCTCAAATACATCTTTCTCTTCATCGGCGACGGAATGGGCTACCATCAGGTCCAGACAACGTCTGAAGCCCTTGCTGCCAGCGGACAAAAACCGCTGAGTTTTCTCGCTTTTCCTGTACAGGGCAGCGTGAAAACCAACAATGTTGAAGGCAAGGTAACGGACTCCGCCGCGGCAGCGACTGCGATCTCCACCGGACAAAAGACGAGCAACAGTTTCCTCGGGCTGGACTCAGATAAAAATCGTCTGGAGACCATCGCGGAGACGCTTCGCAACCTCGGCCGCAAAATCGGCATTCTCACCACCGTTTCGCTGGATCACGCAACACCAGCCGGATTTTATGCACATGTGGACTCGCGCCGCAGCTACGCAACCATTGCGGATGACCTCTTTGCCAGCGGGTTTGACTATTTTGCGGGCGGCGGCTTCCATAATACACCGGACTCGGCGGAGCTAGCCGTGGAGAACGGCTATACATTGATCCATTCCTTCGAAGAAGCGCCGGTTTCAACCGAAGGCAGGTTGATACTCTCCTCTTCGCTTCTCTTTGGTGACTATGGGGTTCTGCCCGCAATCGACGCCGGAGAGCGGACTAACTGGCTCAAGAAGGCAACAGAACTCGCGATCACGCGCTTAACCGTACCAGAAGGCTTTTTCATGATGGTAGAAGGCGGGCGGATCGATTATTTTTGTCACTATAACGACGCGGGTTCGTTTGTTGCCGAACTGCTCGATATGGACAAGGCGATCCAGAGCGCGCTCGCGTTTTACGCCGAACATCCGCAGGAAACGCTGATCCTCGTTACCGCCGACCATGAGACGGGCGATGTTACCCTTGGCGATGGCGACCGCGCAGCGCTGCTGCGTCAAGCCATCTCCAGCGATACCTGCGAAAACACGCTTGTTGCCGATTGCCTCGCGGCAAAAACGCAGTTTGAAAAAGCGCTCCCGCTCTTTGCCTCTGCCTTCGGCTTGGCAGATCTCCGTGCGGACGAGACCGCCTTGCTAAAAGAGGCCTATGCAAAAACACTTGCCAACAGCGCACGCGGTAACACGAGCAACGAGGAATCCGGCGTGTATGATCCCATCACCACCGCATGCATCAACCTCGTCGCCGCGCGTGCCGGGGTTCACTTCGGTTCTGGCGGGCACACGCCGCAGGATGTTCCGCTCTATGCCATCGGCATCGGCTCCGAGTTCTTCGCCGGAAATTTTGAAAACACGAATATTCACGACGCAATTCAAAAAGCGGTTGCCGCATACCCAATCTCTTGATTTGCGGCAGCAGGCTAATATGTTCATGATCGATTCGGAATAAATTGAACACGGAAAGGCCAACACGTATGAAAGTCACCTTCATCGGAGCAGATCACGAAGTTACAGGCAGCTGTACCTATCTTGAAATCTGCGGCAAACACATTCTCGTGGATTATGGCATGGAGCAGGGCAAGGATTTTTATCAAAACGCACCTCTGCCGGCGCTCCCCGGCGAAATTGACGCGGTACTGCTCACGCACGCGCACATGGATCACGCGGGACTATTGCCTCTGCTCTACAAAAACGGGTTCAAGGGCGCGGTGCACGCCACAAAGCCGACGTTTAGCCTCTGCGACATCATGCTGCGCGACAGCGCGCACATTCAGGAATTTGAAGCCGAGTGGCGCAACCGCAAAGGCGCACGCAGCGGCGAAAAACCGTATATACCGCTCTATGTGATGGCGGACGCGGAAAGCATTCTCAAGCAGTTTGTGCCGCATAAGTATGACGAGCGGTTCACGCTGTTTGATGGCATTGACGTTCGTTTTACCGACGCAGGGCATCTGCTCGGCTCTTCGTATATCGAGATCTGGATCGATGAAGATGGCGAGAAGCGAAAATTCGTCTTCTCCGGCGACATCGGCAACGTCAACCTCCCGCTGCTGCGCGATCCTTCGCTGGTGGACGAGGCGGACTATATCATGATCGAGTCTACCTATGGCGATCGCGTTCACGACGCGCCGCCGGACTATGCAAAGGCGCTTGCGGACGTGCTGCAGGCCACGTTTGATCGCGGCGGCAACGTCATCGTCCCCTCTTTTGCAGTCGGGCGCACGCAGGAGATGCTGTATTTCATCCGGCATATCAAGGATGAAGGTCTCGTGCACGGGCATCCGGATTTTCCCGTGTTTGTGGATAGCCCGTTGGCCAACGCCGCCACACGCGTCTATCTGGAAAACGCGGAGTTCTGCTATGACGACGAAGCGCGCGCCTTTGTGGAGCAGGGCATCAACCCGATTTCGTTTGATGGGTTGACCATCACGGAATCCAGTCAGGAATCCATGGCGCTGAACACCGATACGCGTCCGAAGGTCATCCTCTCGGCAAGCGGCATGTGCGAGGCAGGGCGCATCAAACACCACCTCAAGCACAACCTCTGGAACGCTGCCAACACGATTCTCTTCGTCGGCTTCCAGGCACCGGGCACACTCGGCCGCTCACTGCTGGAAGGCGCGGAGAAGGTCAAGCTCTTTGGCGAGACCATCCGCGTCAACGCCGAGATCAAGCAGCTCCCCGGTATCAGCGGGCATGGTGACGTGAATATGCTCATCAAATGGGCCACGCATTTTTCGCCGAAGCCCCGCCGCGTGTTCGTCAACCACGGCGAGAGCGAGGTTTGCGATCTGTTCACCAAGCGCCTGCGGGATGAATTCGGCTTGGATGCCGTCTCTCCCTTCAGCGGATCGGTTTTCGATCTTGCGCAGAATAAGTATGTCTTCGAGGCAAGGCCGGAACCGCTTGCAGAACACGTCCACGAACCGGTCCCGCAGGAAGAGGGCGCCGAGTCCCGTCCGCCGAAGCTGCATCCGCAGGCACAGGCGCAGGCTCAGCACCCTGCAAAAACGCCGCAGCCACAATGGCAGCACGAGCAGACCTCCGCCTACCAGCAGCTTCTGGTCGCGCTGGAACGCCTCGTGGATATCATCCGCTCCAGCAAGGGTAGGAGCAATCGCGATCTGCGCAACGCCGCAAACCAGATCAACGCCATCAGCGACGAGATGGAACGCGAATAACCCCCAATCTCCTTTTCAAAAAAGCAGCAAGCAAACACAAAACATCCCGCAGGCAAACGCCTGCGGGATGTTTGATTGATCCGTACGGTATTTAATGCAGCATCAACATGCGTTTTTCGCCGCTGCGCACGAGTGACGACCACATCGCAATCGTGAAACCCACGAGCACGACAAACGTAATCGGCGCCACCAACGGGCTCTTTGTCACCCCGGCAACAATCGCCGGAACCGCCGCAGCGCCCATGCCGGAAAAGATCGACACCATCACGGAACCGCTCTGCTTGACCGCCTCCGCCTCGCTCTGCCAATCCAACCGCGGCATGCGGATGTTGAGCCAAAGCCCGAATACACCAAACGCGAAGATATACGCAAGCGGGATTAAAAACGCCCAAAGTGTATCGATCAAACTGGTATGTAGTCCAATCACAACCAGCGTCGCGCTGATGAGAATGCTCGGAATTGCCAGCACTAGTGTGACCTTGAGCTTAGCGGCAAGCCAGTCCCGCGCGGAGACGGGCATGCATTTGATAATCCAGAGCGATTTGCCCTCCATCGAGATTGCACTTGCGGTGGAGGTGCTCATCGACACCATCCAACCGAACAAGTATGGAATGATGGCAGGCAGGATCGACAAGTCCGACATCTCCAGGAATTTTGCCACTTCCTCAGCCTTCACCAGCAGTGCAACCGCAGCGATGATCATCATCACATATCCAAACGCGGTGTTGACCACATAGAGCGTGGAGCTCATGTATCGCGTCCATTCACGCTTGAACAGCGCGGAAGCCTTGCCGGAGGATACCTGCCGCTGCATAACGAACGTCTCACCACGCGGTTTGCTCTTGATACGCGAGTTGATGGAAACAAAGTTCCTTCCAAGCCAAACGATCAGCAGCGTGATGGCCGCAGCCGTGAGCAGCAGCATCCAGATTAGCGCCGGAACCGAGCCCAGCGTGAGCGCATCCTGAAACCACTGCGCGGGCGGATACATCCCGCGGATCATCGGGCGGAACAGCTCCGCAAAGTTTGCAATCTTGCTAGGGTCTTCAAACGCCATTCCGCTGCGCATCGAGACCGCCATGAGCGCAAACACAAGCACCATTTGCGCGGCAATGCCGACGATGCTGCTCTTCTTCATCCGCGCGGTCGCAACCGTCAGCAGTGTGCCGAGCAGTGCACCGACAATCGTCGGCAGCGCAGGCACGAGGAAGATCATCAGCAGATACAGCGGATAATACCACAGCGGCGGCGCCACCATAATCGCATAAATCACGCCGGCAGGCAGCAGGAGTAAAAACGCGTAAACAAAGTTATACGCATACATCGCAAACACGCGGCTTGCGGCGACGGTGCGGACATTGACCGGCCAGCTCATAACGATGTCGTAATCACCAAAGCCGAAGAGCACGCCCTTTGTCTCAAAGATCGAGAACATCAGGATCAACAGGCTTGCGGCAACCGCCATGATGCCAAGCAGCGACGGCAGCGTGCCAAACATCTGAAACGAACTCGCCATCATATAGCTATAGAGCACGGACATGTACAGAAGCGCAAACACCATCGCAATGAGCGAACCCAATGCGCGTTTTCCCTGTTTTTTCTCTTCCGAGTTCTTCATGTGCAGGATTTTATTGATCCCGAACAGCGAACTCACCTGCAGTTTTGTTAATATCCAGAATTCACGCATTGTCCGTCAACTCCAAAAACAGTGTTTCCAGTGAATCGTCACCTTTCACTTTGTCCATCTCACCGGCGGCGATCAGCCTTCCGTTCTTGATGATTGCAATCTTGTTGCAGAGTTTTTCCGCAACCTCGAGCACGTGCGTCGAGAAGAAGATTGCGCTGCCGCTTGCGCAGAGCTCCGCCATGAAGGTTTTAAGCGTGTGCGCCGCCTTGGGGTCGAGACCGACAAACGGTTCGTCCAGCAGCAGGATCTTAGGGTTGTGAATCAGCGCGGAGATCAGCGCGATCTTCTGCTTCATACCGTGGGAGCAGCTGCCGATCAGGTCGTTGAGCCGCGGCGTCATCTCAAAAGCGTCCGCATATTTTTGGATGCGCTCGTCGCGATCACTTGCGCTCACACCGTAGATATCTGCCACAAAGTTGAGGTATTGGATACCCGTCAGGTGCTCATAGAGATCAGGGTTGTCCGGAATATACGCCATCTCTTTTTTGCAGGCGATGGGGTTTTGAGCAATGCTCTTTCCGTCAATCGTGATGCTTCCGCTGTCAAACGAAAGAATCCCCGCAACCGCGCGGAGCGTCGTTGTCTTGCCCGCGCCGTTGTGCCCGATGAATCCGTAGATGTCCCCCGGCATCACGGTCAGGCTCAGATCGTCTACGGCTTTGACATCACCGCCGTAGCATTTGGTCAGGTGTTCGATGGTTAACATGATTGTTTTCTCCTTGCGTCCCCCCCGAGCCGCGCAGAAAATTTGCGTGTAGGGGCTATTTCTGCGCTATTATATCACGCCTATAAGTCTTTGAATATCGATTGCGCGCGATTTTAATGGATTTCACAATTTCGTAACTATATACAAGTTAGCCTCCGCCCGCTATGCGCGCCAAGATTGACAGACCCCTGCCGATTGCATAAAATGAGCATGAGAAAACAGCTGCAACATCATCCATCCAATCGAGAACGAAACCGAACGGAGACGATAACATTCATGAAAGACGGATTTGTCAAGGTCGCATCGGGCACACCGGAGATTCAGGTTGCCAACTGCGAATACAACGCGGATGCCATCATCGCGCTGATTCACCGCGCGGAGGCGGACGGGGTCAAGGTGCTGGTACTGCCGGAGTTGACCATCGTTGGCTACACCTGCGGAGACCTTGTGCTGAGCACCGCGCTGACGGATGCCGCCATGCGCGCGCTGGAGCGCATCACCCGCGCAACAACGGGCAGTGATATGCTCGTTGCCATTGGCGTTCCGATCGTATTCGGGCACTTGCTCTATAACTGCGCCGCCGTTGTCCAAAACGGGCGCGTGCTTGGCGTGATTCCCAAGACACACCTCGGCAACTATGGTGAGTTTTATGAAAAGCGGACTTATGCCGCCGCTCTGGAGACCATCGAAGAGATGGAGCTCTTCGGGCAGAAAGCGCCCTTTGGCAACAGGCTTGTGTTCTGCTGCCGCGAGATGCCGCTCTTTGCCGTCGGTGTAGAGATTTGCGAAGACCT
The DNA here is from genome assembly GCA_023395595.1 of Bacillota bacterium. GTDB lineage: Bacteria > Bacillota > Clostridia > Christensenellales > CAG-138 > UBA7703. Next base: position 42,745 of record JAEWYO010000060.1, on the reverse strand, counting down.
CTGGGCTGCCGTGCCTCCGTCTACCCTGCTGGCCGACTGCGGCGCGAGCATTTTGCTCAACCTCAGCGCGAGTGATGAGGCGGTCACCAAGGTGGACTATCGCCGGATGCTCGTGCAAAGCCAAAGCTCCCGCACCAACTCCGCCTATGTCTTTTGCAGCGCGGGCACGGGTGAAAGCACCACGGACGTGGTCTTCTCCGGTCACGACATGATCTGCGAAAACGGCACAATGCTCGCAGAAGCAAAACCGTTTGGCGCGGGCTATTGCGTCAGCGAGGTCGATCTGGAGTTTCTCTCGCGCGAGCGCAGGCGCTTTGCGCGCAAGCTCTTTAACAACACCGACGTCGTGCGAATTCCATTTTCGATGGACGTTGCCGAAACCAAGCTCACACGCGCGTTCTGGAAAACACCGTTTATTCCCGACACCAGCGCAAGCGCGGGAACACGATTTGACCAAGTGCTCGCGATTCAGAGCCATGGACTCGCGCAGCGCATCAAGCACACCAATGCGAAGAAGCTGCTCATCGGCGTTTCCGGCGGCGTGGACTCCACTCTCGCGCTGATCGTGAGTAAAGAAGCCCTCGCGCTTCTCAAGCGCCCGGCGGAGGATGTCGTCGCGGTGACGATGCCGTGCTTTGGCACCAGCAGCCGCACCCGCGCAAACGCGGAGAAGCTCTGTAACGCGCTCAACATCTCCATGCAGGAGATCAACATTGGCGAGAGCGTCAAGCGGCACCTTGCGGACATCGGGCACACGATGGACGTACACGACGCGGCGTTTGAAAACGCGCAGGCGCGCGAACGCACGCAGGTGCTGATGGATCTGGCTAACATGTATGGCGGGCTCGTGATCGGCACGGGCGATTTGAGCGAACTTGCGCTCGGATTCGCGACGTTTAACGGAGACCACATGTCCAACTACGGCGTAAACGCGGATGTTCCAAAAACCCTGATCCGCGCGATGCTACGCTATATCGCAAACAAGTCGGACGACGCGCTCAAGGAAGTTCTGATCGACATCGTCGATACACCTGTCAGCCCGGAGTTGCTCCCGCCCAAGGACGGTGAAATTGCGCAGGTGACAGAAGACATCGTCGGTCCCTACGAGCTGCATGATTTCTTCCTCTATCATATGCTGCGCCGTGGCGCGGGCAGGGAGAAGATCGTTCGCCTCGCAAAATATGCGTTCGACGGGGATTATGACGACGCGACCATCGAAAAATGGTACGCCATCTTCATCCGCCGCTTCTTTTCTCAGCAGTTCAAGCGCAACTGCATCCCGGATGGACCTCGCATCGGCAACGTCGCCCTCTCCCCGCGCGGCGACTGGCGCATGCCCAGCGACGCGCAGCCGCACGCGTTCCAGTAAGCAAGCAAGTGCATAAAAAAGCCGCCCAACTGCTCGGGCGGCTTTTGTGTTGCGGACATTGTATTCGCTTTTATCCCGAAATCGCTTTTTTGATGCGCCAGGTTTCGCTCTCGTTGAGCAACAGCGTCAGGTGCGTGCCGTCTTCCTCGTGCGTTTCCGAGAGGATGGTTGCGCTCTGGCGAATCAGCTGCATCGCACCGTGCTTATCATACGGAACAAAGACCTCCAGCTTGACCTGTGTCTTGGCGAGCGCTTCTTCGATTGCGTGCAGCAGCGTGTCGATGCCCGCGCTGCTCACCGCGCTGATGGCAACGCCGCCACTTCGCGGCTTGGATTCGGGTTTGTCAATCTTGTTGTAGACCTCGATTCTCGGCGTATCCAGCGCGCCGAGCGATCCCAAGACTTCCTCGACCACGCGCATCTGAACCTCGAAGTACTCGCTGGAGCTATCCACAACGTGCAGCACCAAATCCGCGTCGTTCACCTCGTCCAGCGTGGAACGAAACGCGTTGACCAGATCATGCGGGAGTTTGTTGATGAACCCAACCGTGTCGCTCAGCAGGCACTCCGTACCGTTTGGCAGCGTGATCTTGCGCACAATGGGATCGAGCGTTGCAAAGAGCTTGTCCTCCGCCAGTGCATCTGCGCCGGAGAGCAGATTCAGCAGCGTCGATTTACCGGCGTTGGTATAGCCCACCAGCGCTACGACTGGAATCGGATTCGCTGCACGCTTGGCACGACGCAGTCCGCGCTGTTTTTCGATCTCAGCCAGTTCCTGCTCAAGCTCAAACACGCGCCTGCGGATTCTGCGGCGGTCAATCTCCAGCTTTTTTTCGCCCGGTCCGCGCATGCCAACACCGGAGGCGCCTTGGCGCGAGAGCACTTTTCCCATACCAAGCAAGCGCGGCAGGCGGTATTTCAGCTGCGCCAACTCGACCTGCAATTTTCCCTCGCGGGACTGCGCACGCTGCGCAAAGATGTCGAGAATCAACATCGTGCGATCGATGATCGGAAGCCCCAGCACGAGTTCCAGATTGCGTAGCTGAATAGCGGTGAGTTCATCGTCAAATACGAAGATGTCCGCCTCGCAAGCCGAGGCAAGCAAAGCAAGCTCTTCCGCCTTGCCGCTGCCGATATAGGTAGCCGCGTCCACCGCACGCCTGCGCTGCTGCTCTTTGGCAACGACCTTGATGCCAGCCGTCTGGCAAAGCTCCGCGAGTTCGCCAAGCGTATCATATCCGTCTGCGGATTCGATTCCCGCAAGTACCGCGCGGTCAGGCTTGATCTCCACGATGTTATAGGTGTCGGTGAGCAGCCGCTTGTCCGCCTCGAAGATCGCGTCCATGAGCTGCTTTTGCGGCAGATGGTGCGCGCGCATCGGCCCGTACCAAACGGGTACGCGCTCCTCGCCTTCCATATCGCCAACAAACGCCGCATAGACGCTGCTTGCGCGCCCTTCCTTTACGCCGATGGCGCACATGGCGTCGAGCCGGAGCGCATTGAGTGAACCCAAATCTACATCCGAAAGATAACCAGTCTCGTTCGGGTGCGTGTGGATGCACCGTACTCCGCTGAGGCGATCGATGTTGCGCACAAGGCGCATCTCCTCCATATGGACGGAATGATCGTCCCCCACGCGCACATCTTCAATCTTGCCCACGCGGGAAACATAGACCAGCACCTCGCGGTTGATGAGTGAGGTGAAGTGCACCAGCGCGTCACAAACGTCATCCGAAAGGAATTCGTCTGCGGACATCTCCATATCATAAAGCAGCAGCATCTCGTTGAGGACGATGTCCCGAATGCCGCCAATGTTACCGTGAATTTCTCTTTTCATGCTTTGTTGTGTGCGTTCCGTTTCTGCCAATATCCGGTTTTGCCCGTCCTCCGGCGTTTTTTCTGCTGTGTGTATCATACCATCCCTCCCGAAGACTGACAATAAAAAGCGTGTTTGCGTGGAAAGAGCAACAAAAAACCTGAAGGATCGCTCCTCCAGGTTTTACCCGTTTACGCAAGCCTTACTTGGCGTTCTTATCGTCTTCGTCGAAATTGAACGCGGAGGAAGGCATGGAGGAAGCGCTCTTTGCCGCTCCCTGGCTCGCCTTCGCCTGCGCGTTTTTATCCACATATTTGCGCATCTTAACGACCAACAGAACGATCAGCCCCAATGTTACGGCAAGCGCAACATAGGAGATGACATCAAACACCACCGGCGTGAGGAACGAAAATGCGCCAAGGTCTTTGAGCGAAACCCAATCATACACCGCTTTGGCGGTTTCCGTCGCGGGCGTGATCTCCTGATAGGCATAGAACGTGTTGCGCAGAAGCGATGCCGCGCTGTTGATGACCATCGCGATACCAAGGAAGATGTAGATCTTGCGCGAGAGCGCTTTGAACTCCTCTTCCATGCCCTCTTTGATGTTCTCTACACTGTAGAGCTTTCCTTTGCCAACGATGCCCGCATAGAGCACATAGAAGGAAACAGCGAGCAGCAGCCAGTCAAACATGGCAAACGATCCAGACATAAGTGTATTCTCCTTGCAATTTTTTCTCGATTCGAATCAGTCCGATTATATCTTCTTGAGTTTCGGGCCGTTTGCCGTGTCCTCCACGGTGAAGCCCAGCTCCTTGAGTGCATCGCGAATCTCATCCGCCCGCGCAAAGTTTTTCGCCTTGCGCGCAGCCTGCCGTTCTTCCAGCAGCGCGGTCGCTTCCGCCGGAAACTCTTCCGCTTTCTCGTGCGTGAGCAGCCCCAGCACGCCGGTAAGTTCGCCAAAGAGCGCTTTGCCCGCCTCAATCGCCTCCTTGCCGCGCGGCTCGGTGACAAATGTGTTGGCGGCGCGCGCAAACTCAAAGAGTACGCCGATGGCATCCGCCGTGTTCAAATCGTCGTCCATCGCCTCGTTAAAACGCGCCTTGAAGTCTGCGAGTTGCGCGAGAAACGCCGCGTCCTCCGCCGTCTCCGCGGGCGCTGGTTTCGCCTCGGCGAGTCGCTCTTTTGCGGTGCGGAGACGCTCCAGCGCGGTCTGTGCCTGCAGGATCAGATCGCGCGAGAAGTTCACGGGGTTACGGTATTGCACGCCGAGCATGAACATCCGCACGGCCTCAAGGTCAAATTCCTTTGCAATGTCGCGCACGGTGAAGAAGTTATTGAGCGACTTGCTCATCTTCTGATTATCGACATTGATATAGCCGTTGTGCATCCAGTAGCGCGCGAACGGATGCCCCGTCGCCGCCTCGCTCTGCGCAATCTCATTCTCGTGGTGCGGGAAGATGAGGTCCTGTCCGCCTCCGTGGATGTCAAACGTTTCACCGAGAATGGACATGCTCATCGCCGAGCACTCGATGTGCCAGCCCGGCCTGCCCTTGCCCCAGGGAGACTGCCAGCTCGGTTCGCCGGGCTTCTCCGCCTTCCAGAGTGCAAAATCAAGCGGGTCGCGCTTGGCTTCGTCGGGATCGACACGCGCGCCGTTCTCCAGATCGTCAATGTTCTGTCCGGAGAGCTTGCCGTATCCCGAGAAACTGCGGACGGAGAAATACACGTCGCCATCCGCGGTTGCATACGCGTGCCCTTTTTCGATGAGTGTGCTCACCAATGCGATGATTTCGCCGATGTGCTCTGTTGCACGGGGGTTGACGCTTGCGCGACGCACGCCCAGCGCGTCCGCATCGTGATAGTACTCCTTGATGAAGCGCTCACCGAGTTCCTTGACCGTCGTGCCCTCTTCGTTTGCCCGGCGAATCATCTTGTCGTCGATATCCGTAAAATTCTGCACAAAGCGCACGTTGTAGCCACGGTATTCCAGATAACGGCGCAGGGTATCAAATACGATAAACGGCCGCGCGTTGCCAATATGGAAATAGTTATAGACCGTGGGTCCGCAGGCATACATCGAAATCTGCCCGGGTACGAGCGGCACGAGCTCTTCTTTCTTGCGCGTCATCGTATTATAGATTTGCATACTGATTCCTCCGTGTATTGTTCACTATATCATAGTTTTGATTGCATCGCCTGAGAAATATCGGAAAATTGCGGCATTACTCCGTCTTTTTTTCCGATAGCGCGGCTTCCAGTGCATCCAAGCGCTGCTTGAGCTGCTCCAGCTGGAACTCAACCGGATCTGGCAGATCCGTCTGGTTGAGATCGACGCCCTCTTCACCGGAGAGGCCTTCTGTTCTACGGACGCATTTGTCCGATTCGCTGCACTCACAGTTGCCATCGTCGCACATACCGATGCGGTCGCACGGCACCTTGCAACCATAAAGCCGCACAACATGCCCTGGCACGCCGACCACGGTGGAAAATGGCGGAACGTCCTTGAGCACCACCGCGCCCGCACCAATCTTCGCGTGGCTGCCAACCGTCACGGGGCCAAGCACCTTCGCGCCCGCCGAGATCGTCACATGATCCCCAACCGTCGGGTGGCGTTTGCCGGTGTCCTTGCCCGTGCCGCCGAGGGTTGCGCCCTGAAAGATGGTTACGTCATCGCCAATGACTGCGGTTTCGCCAATTACCACGCCAACGCCGTGATCGATGAAGAGCCGCTCTCCTATGGTTGCGCCCGGGTGGATGTCGATCCCCGTGGTAAAGCGGCACCATTCAGAGGTCATCCGCGCGAGCAAATGCCATTTGTGACGGTATAAGCGGTTGGCTCTGCGGTGCATGCGCACGGCGCGAAAGCCAGGATAGCAGAGCATGATCTCCCAGATAGATTTTGCAGCGGGGTCTCGTTTGAGCACCGCTTGCAGATCGCTTTTCAGCGTTTTGAACATATGGCTTCGTGTTCCTTTCGCGGCGGAATGCCCGCCTGAAACAATAAAAATAAGCGCAACCATCATAAAGACGATTGCGCATCGCGGTTCCACTTTATTTGGAGAAACCGGGTTCGGTTTCTCCCTCTCAAGGCTTTAACGCAGCTGCTGCGTCCGCCGATACTCGTTTAGCCAAAGGTGTGGCTTGCGCTTTGTCGGCGGCGGCTCTCGGAAGGCACTTCTGCGGCTCTGGTTCGGGTCGGCTTTCAGCCGGTGACCAACCCTCTCTTGGAACACTCGTGCTCCGCATACTCTTTTCCGATGGAACGCCAGTTACATATGATTGATACCTTAGTTTATGTGAAATTTGATCTTCGTGTCAAGATGCAATGTGACTTTCTCACAAAGCGGATGGGATGGATATCGCAAGTGATATCCGAGGGAGATGATACTGGTTATAGCCTTCATTTGGAATCCATTGTATAATCGCTTGCAATTTACAGTTCAATCCGATTCAATACGCACCCGCATGTTAGTCGCTTCATCAATGTGAGTGATGGCGAACGCGGATACTTTCTGCTTGCACGCTATGGTTATAGCAAGCGAATCGGCGCATAGTCAATGACGGGATCGCAGCCAAACTTAGGACGAAGCTCGCACTCGCCCGAAGCAACGTAATAATGACAATCCGCTTGTCGAACCGTCGTGATGTAGTGATCAAAGCGCCCCTGTTGCGCTGAGGATGCGTCGCTCGAAACGCCAGAAGCGGGTTTCATGGTCTGCGATTCTCATATTCCTATTGAGTTTTTCAAACGCAGTCGACCGAATGTTTATCCTTTACTCGTTTCTTCAAAAAAAGTATAAAAAGCACGGAGCCGTTAATGATCCATTTAAGTAAAAAACAATTGCTGTGGTTGATTGCAGTCGAAGTGATCGCTTCATTGCTTTTTCTGCATTACGCGCTCACAAGTCCTGCGGTTTTTCAAAGTCGCTTCGGCGTAGTTTGCTATATCGCATTTTACTTTTTCATTATAGCATTGGTTGGCGTTGCGTTTTCATTAGCAATTATCAAGAAGATTCCTTTACATAAGGTCTTCCTTTTTCTCGGGTTCTGTTTTGGTGTGCTTTCGTGTTTGATCAATACGCCGGGCAGCATTCCTGATGAACCGATGCATGCGTCCAATATATATCTATGGTCAAATAGACTGATGTTGCTCAAAGAAAGCGGGATGGAACAGGAGAATCCTGTTTATATCGACATCCGGTCTGTTGAAAGACTTGCGGATAATCAGGTTGCACCTGACTATTTGGGTACTGCGACGACGATCGACTCTTATCGCCAAATTTTGCGGAATACCAACTGGTTTTATTCAAAAAGCGATAATCAACTTGTTCATGCAACTCTTAGGGATCATAGCGTAAGCCCTGTTGTGTATCTGCCGGCGATTTTTGGCTTTACGATAGCGCGTTTGCTTTCATTCGGATATTATCCCATGCTGATGCTTGGCCGCCTAATGATGCTTGCCTTTTATGTGTTTGCAGCCAGTTGGTCTATTAAGAAGATACCGGTTGGAAAAATGGCGCTGTTCATTACCGCGTTACTACCTATGAGTATCCACTTGGCAGCATCGCTTTCCTACGACGCAGTAATTCTTAGTCTTGCAATGATGTTGTTTGCAACTATCGTTTATTTGGCATACGGGGATCTCAAGCGGGTCGGCACCAAGGAATGGCTCATGACGCTTGCTTTGAGCGTGCTATTGGCTCCATGTAAAGTTGGCGTTTACCTGCCGATTATTCTTCTACTGCTGATGGTTCCGAGCGAGAAACTAGGTGGCAAGAGGAAGTTCGTCGTGTTTTTCACGTCGATCGTTGCCGCCAGCATTATTAGTTGTGTGCTAATGAATCTGAATGCGATTTCCATTGGAACAAATAATGCGCAGGTGCAGCACGATTCCAGGCATTTGGTTTATTCCGCGCAATGGGTCTTGCATCACCCTACAGACGCATTCCAAATGATGCTGAACACAACGAGGGAAAGATACTTCTCTTGGATGGATGGCGCGGTGGGTTCTTATCTGAGTTGGTTTACCATCAAACTCGACAGTTGGATCATCACAGGTTTTGAAGTTTGCTTGCTGCTGACAGCTATGAAAACGGATGATGCCCCATCAATCGCCCCTGCGCCGCTGCAACGGCTGCTATTGCTAGTCCCCGTCGTGCTCTGCAACTTCATTTTTTTATTCGGTATGCTGCTCTGGTGGACGCCGATAGGCGCTCCTCTGATCGATGGAATCCAGGGAAGATACTTCATACCAATGATACCCTTGATCCTATTTGCAATTCCACAGATATCAATCACGCTGCATCTCAAGCGCGGCGAAAGAATATTCCCGTGGAAAAACTTCTCGTCCTGCTTGACGATGGCATGCGTATTGCTAAGCTGTGCATCTTTACTAAACCAGGTGTCTGTTATTCTAAGCAGATAATAGCGGCGCGCAATCTACCAAACGAGCAGTCCGCATTCGCCTGTGGGCTGCTCTTTTATATCGCTTCATCTAAAACCGAGATCTGTTAGAATAATGGTATTGTATTGGACCTTTCTGAATGATTTTGTTTGGAACGACTTTTGCCAGACTTGCTTCTTGAATCATTCTATTCGCCCGATTTCACGACTTGACCCCTTGTCAAATTTTGCTTTCTGGGCGATAATAAATTGTTTATAGATAATAAAGTAGGTTATCGAGGAGAACTTGGTTATGAGAATGAGTGAACTCATCGGCGAACGGTATAAAGAAAAACCCGCAGACTGTACCATCGAGAGCCATGCGCTGATGGTGCGCGGCGGTTACATCAAGCAGGTCAACACTGGGGTCTACACGTTACTGCCGCCCGCGCGGCGCATCACGCAGAAGATTGAGCGCATCATCCGCGAGGAGATGGACGCAATCGACGGACAGGAAGTGCTCTTCCCCGTCGTGCTGCCCGCCGAGCTTTGGAAAGAGAGCGGACGATTCAACAGCGTTGGCAAAGAGCTTCTGCGTCTCACCGACCGCATGGGCGCAGATATGGTGCTCGGCATGACGCACGAAGAGGCGGCGGTGCATCTCGCCCGCGATGCCGCCAAGAGCTATGCAAAGTATCCATTCATGATCTACCAGCTCCAGACCAAGTTCCGCGACGAACCGCGCGCGCGCGGCGGCTTAATCCGCGTTCGCGAATTCACAATGAAGGATGCCTATTCCTTCCACACCAACCAGGCGGATCTGGAAGCCTATTATCAGCGCTGCTATGTCGCCTATGAGCGTATCTTCAAGCGCGCGGGCTGCAAAAACGTCATCGCTGTGCTCTCCGATTCCGGTATGATGGGCGGACGCGTTTCGCACGAATTCATGCTGCTCACCGCCATCGGCGAGGATACACTCGTGATCTGCGACGAATGTGGGTTTAAGGCAAACATCGAAGCCTGCGCCAGTGTGGTGGATAATTCCGCGCTTGGCGCAACCGAAGCGCTCACCCTTGTGCCCACGCCGGAGATGGCGACCATTGAGGAGGTTGCAACCTTCCTCAAGAAACCACACAACGCGACCTGCAAAGCCGTGGTCTATCAGCGCAACGCGGACGATAGCTATGTTATCGCGTTTGTGCGAGGCGACCTCGAGGTACACGAAACCAAGCTGCGCAACACCATCGGTGCGGAGATTCACCCCGCCGTGATCACGCCGGAGAGCGGCATCGTCGCGGGTTTCATCGGTCCCATGGGTCTCGACACCAAGAAGATCACCGTGCTGTTTGACCGCTCGCTGGAAGGCATCGGCGCGGTCGTTTGCGGCGCAAACAAGCAGGACTATCACTACACCGGATTCAATATTGAGCGCGATTATGGCAAGGTTTCCTATGTGGACGTTGCCCGTGCGATCCCCGGCGGCATCTGCCCCGTCTGCGGAAAGCCCACGCTGCACATCAGCAACGGCATCGAGGTCGGCAACATCTTCCAGCTTGGCGACAAGTACACCAAGAGCATGAACATGCAGTATCTCGACGAAAACGGCACGCTGCAATACCCCATCATGGGCTGCTATGGCATCGGCGTTGGCCGCATGGCCGCGAGCGTTTGCGAAGAGAGCCATGACGAGTATGGTCCCGTCTGGCCGATTAGCATCGCGCCGTGGGAAGCGCAGGTCTGCGTGCTCCGCGCCGATCAGGAGGAGCCAAAGCGCGTTGGCGAAGAACTCTATGCCGCGCTGCAAAAGGCAGGTGTGGAGACGATCATCGACGACCGTATGTTCAGCGCAGGCGTTGTCTTCTCCGAAGCCGATCTTATCGGCGCGCCGATTCGCCTCACCGTTAGCCCCCGTAACCTTGCCGACGGCATGGTGGAGCTCACCACGCGTGACAAGCGCGTGAAGAAGCAGGTTCCCGTCGCGGATGCACTCTCGGCAGTGTTGGCACTCAAAGCAGAGTTGTTTGCGGAGCTGAACCAGTAATCCCAGCGTTCTATGTTCCCGTGAGTACTCTTTCTTTTCTGCAGGAGAGATCCCCACATAATAAGCAATACACACAGCGCCGCGGTTTTCACCGCGGCGCTGTTTCATGTATGCATTCGTTTTCAGGGGTTCGTCAGTATCGTTTCGGGCGTCCCTCTCTGGCTGATCAGCCAGACAAACTCGTCCGTCGGCATCGGGCGCGCATAGTAATAACCCTGAATGCGGTCAATACCAAGCTCTCGCACGATGGTGTCCTGCTCCTCGGTTTCAACCCCCTCGGCAAGCGCTGTGACCTTCATGCTTTGTAAGCCGGAAACCACCGTTTGCAGCATCCCGCACGATTTGGGATTGTTTGCGATATTGCGAATGAAGCCTTTGTCAATCTTCACACACTCAAAGGGCAGTGTCATGACATTGACCAGATTGCTGTATCCCGTACCGAAATCGTCCAGATAAACACCAATTCCGCGGCGGTTGAGTTCGTCCATCGTCGCATGCGCACGTTCGAGGTCTTCCAGCAGCACCATCTCGGTGATCTCCAACTTGATGCGCCGCGGTTCGACCCCGTAGTGCTCGAGAAGCATCTCCAAATGATGGACAGTGTCGTCAAACTCATCCTGCTGGGATGATACATTGATCGAAAGCCAGCCGATGTCCACGCAGCGGTTCGCCTGCAAAAACTGGCAAACCTTCTCCATAACCATCATACCAAGTTTCGTCGCAATCCCGATTTCAATCGCAATCGGAATGAACTCGCCCGGCGAAATCGGTCTACCCGTGTCTTCATTGAGACGCAGGAGCACTTCGCCGCCGGTAAACTGCTGTTTTTGTATATCATAGACCGGCTGAATGTTGAGATAGAACAGATCGTCCCGAAGCGCCTTTTCCATCTGCGCAATCACATAGTTACGCCGCGCAAACTGTTCCTTGAGCCGCTCTGAAAAACGAACAGGTTTGCCGTTCGGGTCCTGCTTGGCCAGGCGCGTCGCATATTCCAGCGAGGCGATGACTTCATCCACCCCCGCTGCGTGCTCCGGGCACTGAATATCCGCAAAGAGCGCGCGCAGCTCGGCTTGACAGACATCCGTCTTCCAAGGTTGAGAGAAGCGCTCAATGACGGATGCAAACAGCGCCTCATACGCCTCTTGTGTCATGTTTGTCACAAGCAGAGTAAACTGCACACCGGAGGTACGATAAGCGACAGCGCGTGCCTCCAGATGTGATAGATATGTGCCGAGAGCATACAGCATCGCATCACCGGCGCGCTGCCCCAGCTGCCCGTTGACCTGTTTGAAGTTTCGCAAGGCGATGATGATGATCCGATACGGTGTTTTCTTGCGGCAGAGGCGGCTGATGTCGTGAAAGAACGCCTCTCTGCTGGAAAGCTCAGTCAGTGCATCCACCCGCGCGCGCTGCTGCTGTCCCGCGATAAAGAGTGTCAAAAGCGAAAACCCGATGATGGTTCCGCTGAGAATTGTTGTGGGAAATAAGAATTGGAAGAATCCCATCAGTGCCGCGACCGATGGAAGAATGAACAGAATCAGCCGGAAGGATTTTTTGACCCGCTTGCGTTCCAAAATGCCAAACAGGAGTATGTTTACAATCGCTACGGCTAGAAACACGATCCCCAATGCGGTGAACGCGCCCGCATGGTACAGGTGGTTTTCGTCAAAATAGAACAGCCAACCTGTATGCAGATTGATCACCACCAGAGCGATTTCCAAAACAAAGAAGCAAAGCGAAACAACGGTCGCGCTTCTGAGCCGCGGGTCGTCGTATCGCCCTTCAAACATCGTAAAATAGGTTGTGATTGACACCATTGTCGTCATAACGGCAACGGAGAAATAGTAGAATGTGTTGAGATAAATATTGATCAAGACGGGCACTTTCGCCGCGTTTTCGATTGCGTAGATGGAGATGATGTTGTTGACGATGGAGAGTATAGAGAACGCCAGCGTGATGCGAAAGGTAATTTCCTTCGGGGATGCCGTTTTTTTGTCAAACATCATATAGACGCTGATCAGCGCCAATAGAACGCAGGAGATAAATTCTGGAACGATTATGTATTTCACGCCCGCGCTGCTCCAGTTCGAATAGTTTCACTTATTGTATAGTACACTAATGGTTAGACAATTTCAACCAAACATTTTGAATGTAACAGTTTCGGGGTGTTTTATCTCTTTTTTGCTTATTTTCGCTCTTTCATGGGAATATTAGGAACTATATTACATAACGATGCAAAAGCATGCGCAGTAACGTCACACGCGCATGCTTTGCACCATTTCATTTATTCATGAATATGCATGGTTTATTGTTCAGTTATTCACAACAGGCGGCGCATCCGCACGCGCATAATAATCCGAATATACGCCCCAGGAACACGTACTCCAGCCATTCCCCATCGTCCCGATACCAGAGGATTGTCTCGACGCTTATCGCCAAAAAACAGAGCCGTTGGGAAGGTTACTCCGTCTTCTCCCGCACAAGTGCCAACAGGTACTGTCCATACTCCGTCATGCGCAGCTCGTCTCCGAGCTTTTTGAGCTGCTCGGTGGTGATGAACCCGCGCCGCCAGGCGATTTCTTCGATGCAGGAGATATAGAATCCCTGTCGCGCCTGAACCGCTTCCACATATTCCGCAGCCTTTAACATACCCTCGGGCGAGCCGGTATCCAGCCATGCCATTCCACGGCCGAGCAGCTCCACGTGCAGCTCTCCGAGTGTGAGGTACGCGTTGTTGATGGACGTGATTTCAATTTCACCGCGCGCAGACGGGCGGATGTGCTTTGCAATCTCCACCACGCGGTTGTCGTAAAAATACAGTCCTGGAACAGCAAAGTTGGACTTGGGGTGCTCCGGCTTTTCCTCGATGCCAATGACACGGTTGTTCTCATCGAACTCCACAACGCCAAACGCGCGCGCGTCCTTAACGGGATAGCCGAATACCGTTGCACCGGAGGTACGCTCCATGACGCTGTTGAGCGTTGCGGTCAGATCCTGACCGAAAAAGACATTGTCGCCAAGGATCAGGCAAACCGGATCGTCGCCAATGAAGTCTGCGCCGAGAATAAACGCATCCGCAAGTCCGCGCGGCGTCTCCTGCACCTTGTAGGAAAAGCGCATTCCAAGCCGTTCTCCCGTGCCAAGCAACCGCTCGAACATGGGTGTGTCTTCCGGCGTGGAGATAATCAGTACGTCTTTGATCGACGCCAGCATCAGCACGGAAAGCGGATAGTAGATCATCGGTTTGTCATAGACGGGAAGTAGCTGCTTGCTGACGGCCTTCGTGCTCGGATAAAAGCGGGTTCCACGCCCGCCCGCGAGAATGATGCCTTTCATATGCGTTTCCCTGCGTTCGGATTGCGGTTCAAGGGATGTGCGCTCCGGTATGGCATCCGCTTCGCTGTTGCCCTTGGGCTGTTCCGCGTTGATTGCGAAGGGTTCTTCGCATGTTTCGCAGGATTGATCCATTTCGGAAAGATTGCTAACGCCAAACCCTTCCGTGCTCTCTTCCGCCATAAAAAGCACTTTGAAGGTCATGAAGATCAGCTGAAGGTCGCGCATGATCGAGCAGTTTTCGATATAGAGCATATCCAGCTTGAGCTTGTCCTCAAAGTTGGTGTTGTATTTGCCATAGATCTGCGCGTAACCCGTCAATCCCGCCTTCACCTTCATGCGATAACGGAACTCCGGCATGCGCTCACAGTAGAAGTCCACATTCTCCGTCCGCTCCGCGCGCGGGCCGACGAGGGACATTTCCCCATGCAGAATATTGAAAAACTGAGGCAGTTCATCCACACGTGTTGCGCGCATAAACCGGCCAAAGGGTGTGATACGGCTGTCTCCCGGTTTTGTGAACTGGGCGCCGTCCTTCTCCGCGTCTACGATCATACTGCGGAATTTGAGCAGCGTAAATGTTTGATAATTGCGGGTGTAGCGCACCTGCGTAAAGAACACCGGCCCGCCGTCTTGGAGTTTGATGATCAGCGCGGCAAGCAGCATGATCGGGCTTGTGAGGATGATTCCGATGAGCGAAATCACAATGTCCATGACACGCTTGACCGCCGCCTGCTCAGTTGAAAACGTATGGTTTTTGCACTGATACACGAGCGAATCTCCAACGATGGTCTCGCTCGCGTTATGAAAGATGATATCCTCCACAGTCGGCAGCACAAAGAGGCGCTTGTTTTGTTCAAAGCAATACTCGGTGAGTTCCAGCCGCAGTTCGCGCGATATATCGCCCATAAACACGGTGGAATACGGCTCCATAGCGCGCTTGATCGCCTCCGCGCCCTGCGCTTCCGTGACGAGCAAATTGATCGTATGGCGCTCTTTCATCAAGTCGATCTTGCGAAAAACAGTCGCCTCGTGCTTGTCTTTCGAGCAAACGACGATGCTCTCCCGTGCGGGATAGAGCACATAGTAGATCCTATCCGCACCGAAATAGAGCAGCGCGGCTGCCGCCCACTGTACCAGCATCATGACCGAAATCGGCCCCATCTTCAAAAGCTGTTTTGCCGTCAGGGATAGAATGAAATAGAAGATAAAATTCGTGAGAAACGACGAAAGAATATAGGTGAACAGCAGTTCGCGATAGCGCATCGTTCCGATGCTAAAGCAGCGGTAGGTCGAGGCGAACGCAAGGAACACCACGAAATACAGAAAAACAAACACCAAATATCCTTTGAACCAGAAGTCGGTCTCCGGATAAAAATGCGTCACCAAATACAAAAAGGCGCCAACGGTAAGCGCCATAATCGCCAGTTTGCACAGTAATATGATCGTGCCTTTGAATCGCTTCGGTGAATATTTGGACACCCTGCGTTCCTCTTTCCTGTCTGGTTGTCGGGCGGAAAACCACCGATTGCGGGTCGCTTTGTGCCGCGAAAGGATGCACAAACCAAACGCCGCAAAGCGCCGCCGAAACGATTGTAGCACGCCAAGAATCTCGTTGTCAAACGCGCTAAACGGTGTTTATAAGCGCCCGTTCTCCTATTGTTTAGAACGTTTCAACCAATTCCCGCTGGTATCTTACGGCTCGTTTTGATCGGCGAAAGCCCATTCACCCGCCGATTCATTCGACGCACCCCCGGCGCAGGCTGAACAGTGCCGACGAACCCGGCTTGGTCTTGCTCCGCCGCGCCACAGACGGCGAGTTTTGCAATTTATTGCTTCGGCGGAATATATTCTGCCTTTACGTTGCTGATCATTGCGTTCTCAGGTGCGTCGGCGTTCAGCGCGGCTTGCTCATCGGACGCAGCATAGGTATACTCCGCCGTGCCCTCCGTAGAAGTGGCGTTGCCATCTAGGACGATCTCTCCGGAATATAACACATGATTTTTCCAGCGCAGTGTGCCTTCCACATAGATCGTATAGGTTCCGTTCGCAACGCGCGTGCCACTCTGGTCGGTCAAATCCCAAACATAACGCAGTGAGCCGGATTTCGGTGTTGCGCCGGAGATTCCATCCGGCACACCTTCGCTTGCCGCCGCGCGCGACACCCAAACGGGAATCGCATCCTGCCGCTTCTGGTAACCGCCGTTTGCGGTGAAGTTTGTAACAAACAGCGTCTTGACGAGCTTACCGCCTGCGTCTTCCACCCACACGGCGAACTGGTTGGACGCATAGCCGCTCTGCTTTGCAAAATCAAACGTAACGGCAACAATGTCGTTGTCGGGTTGCTCCTGCGCCGGAGCGGACGCGCAACCGAACCCAAGCAGCAACGTCGCCGTGATGAACAGGAATGCAATTGTCTTTTTCATGATGAAGTCTCCCTCTTATATTGCAAAAATCCGTGCTGAACATGCTTGATCCCCCGAAAAAGCCATTCGGCACATACAGATTCTCGTTTCGTGATTTGTTTTGAATCGTCAACTGATTATATCAAACGCCCTGCTCGTGCTCGGTGACATTTCGGAAAACTTTTGCCTTGCACTTTCTACCGTGAAAAAGTAAGATTCTACTTCTTCTTGTATAAACGAGGGCAGAATTCCGCCTGTGCGGAACTTCACGTACTAAATTTCTGTTGACAAGCGTAATCGGGTTGGATATAATGTGTTTGCAAGTTCTGGAAACGTTTCCAGTATCGTTTCCAGTAACGTTTCCACACAATGACAGCAAATTTTTCCGAATCGATGCTTTCTTCAACGGCAACTCGCCGCACCAAACACCGACAGTAAATAAACCAAAACAAGATATCGCCCTCCATTCGCCTGCTGTTTTGCCGGCGTTTGGAAATCACTCCGGCTTCGCCTGCTTTGAATCCAGATAAAGGAACATGTTGGACGGCTATGACGAATATCAAGGACATCGCGCTTCACTGCGGGGTTGCAATCAGCACCGTTTCCCGCGTGCTCAACAACCATCCGGACGTGAGCGAGGAGACGCGGGAAAAAGTACTTCGCGCGGTCAACGAGCTGCACTATATTCCCAACACCAGCGCGAGAAACCTTGTGCGCACCAGTTCGGACACGATTGCGCTGCTCGTCAAAGGCATCAACAACCCGTTCTTTGCAAAACTCATCAAAGTCATCGACCGCGAAATCACACTGCGCGGCTACACGTTGGAACTCCACCACATGGATACCTCGGTGGACGAGCTTCGCATCGGCGCGCAGCTCACCAACGAAAGAAAGCTCATCGGCATTCTCTTCCTCGGCGGTCGTTTCAACTATTCGCCGGAGGAGATGGGCCTCATCAATGTCCCCAGCGTGTTTTGCACCTATACCAATACCTTTGGCACACTCGACGCGGGAGCATACAGCTCCGTCGCCATCGACGACAAGCAAGCCGCGCGGGACGCGGTGGACACACTCGTTGCGCTGGGGCACAGGAAGATCGCCATCCTGACCGACAACGACTGCGACAAATCCATCAGCGAACTACGGTTTCAGGGCTATAAAGACGCGCTCGCCAAACACGGAATTCCGTTTGATCCGAACCTCGTCGCCTGCACGGGTACCTTTTCAGACATGCACGCAATCTATGAGGCGACCAGTAGCCTGATTGCGAGGGATGATAGTTTCACCGCGATATTCGCCATTGCGGATGTAATGGCGATTGCCGCGATCAAATCGCTCAGCGATCACGGAAAGAACGTTCCGGCGGACTGTTCCCTGGTCGCCATCGACGGCCTAGAGCTTTCGGAGTACACGCTTCCGACGCTAACCACGCTCGTGCAGCCTGCGGAAGACATGGGTCTTGCCTGCGCAAAGACTATCATCGAGCTCATCGAACACCCCGGCCGAAACCGCCAGTTTACGTTTGAAACGGTACTTCGTCCCGGTGGCTCGGTGAAGAAAATTGACTCTTTATAAGATAGTCTGCCTCTTATATAAAATTACCAAGCATCTATGAGCCGCCAGGCTATGAAAAATACTGAATAGATAATAGAAACAGACTATCTTTCATATAAGTCAATGAGAATTTATGAGCCTTCGGGCTCCAGAGAGTACAGAATCGATCAGAAATAAACGTTTTCACGTGAAAATCATCCAGAATCTATGAGCCGTCAGGCTCTGGAGAATACAGAATAAAAGGGAAGGAACGTTTTTATGAAAAAGCTATTTGCTCTGATTCTGGTCGCTATGCTGGCGTTTGCATGCGTTGCATGCCAACCCGCAGCCACCGCTCCCGCGGCGGAAGAACCCGCGGCAACGCAAGCACCCGCTACGGAAGCTCCTGCCGTGGATACCCCTGCCGCAACCGGCAAGGTGTACTATCTCAACTTCAAACCGGAAGCCGATGCTGCCTGGCAGACTCTCGCCGCGCAGTATACCGAGAAGACCGGCGTACCGGTGACCGTCGTCACCGCCGCCTCCGGCACGTATTCCGAGACTCTGACCGCCGAGATGGACAAAGGCGCAGCGGCACCGACGCTCTTCCAGTGCGGCAACAAAGCCGGACTCGACACCTGGGGCGACTACTGCTATGACTTCACGGGAACCGATGTCTACAAGCAGATGACCACCAACGACTTCAACCTCTTCAAAGACAGCGGTGAAGTTGCGGCAATCGGCTATTGCTACGAGTGCTTCGGTATCATCGTGAACACCACGCTGCTCGAAAAAGCGGGTCACTCCCTCTCCGAAATCACCGACTTTGCCTCTCTCAAAGCCGTCGTGGAAGACATCCACGCCAACGCAGCGACACTGGGCTTTGACGCCTTCACCTCCTCCGGCCTTGATGGCTCTTCGAGCTGGCGTTTCTCCGGCCACCTTGCCAACATGCCGCTGTTCTACGAGTTCCGTGATGACGGCGTGACCGCGCAACCCGCGAGCATCACCGGCAAGTACATGGAAAACTTCAAGAACATCTGGGATCTCTACATCAACAACTCCGCAACCGCTCCCTCGCAGCTCGCAACCGCGACCGGCGATCAGGCGGAAGCCGAATTTGGCGAAGGCAAAGCCGTGTTCTATCAAAACGGCTCTTGGGAATTCAGCAACCTCACCACGAAGTTTGCCATGAGCCCGGACAGCCTTGCGATGATCCCGATCTATTGCGGTGTTGACGGCGAAACCAATGCAGGCCTCTGCGCCGGCACCGAGAACATGTGGGCAGTCAACTCCAAGTCTGCTCCGGAAGACATTCAGGCTACCCTCGACTTCCTCAACTGGGTTGTGACCTCCGACGAGGGCACCAAGATGATGGCGGAACAGTTTGGGCCGATCCCGTTCAAGAACGCGAAGGAAACCTCCAACGTCTTCTTCAACGATGCAAACAAGTATCTTGCCGATGGCAAGTATGTTGTCACCTGGGCGTTTAACTTCACGCCGAACGTGGACACGTGGCGTGCGGGTGTTGTCGCCGCATTGACGCAGTATTCCGCCGGCGGAAGCTGGGATGACGTTGTCACCTCGTTTGTTCAGGGCTGGGCAACCCAGTATGCCGCGCAATAACACGCGCTGACGAACAGGTAATTCGTTTGACTCTGCGGGGGCGAGTGTTTGTGCTCGCCCCCATTCTGCACATAGCACCAAGGAGGTCGCCATGAAAGGCAGAACCAAACCCAGCAACGCAGCGGTAAGCGCTTCGTTGATCCGCCGCCCGATCCAGCGGTGTTTTGCTCTCTTCCTGCTGCCGACGTTCGCGGCATTCTGCATCGGATTTATCTATCCTTTTGCAAAAGGTATCTATCTTTCCTTCTGTAAGTTCACCACAACCAGCAACGCAAAATGGATCGGTTTGGGCAACTATATCAAAGCCTTCCACGATGCGAGTTTTGTACATGCGTTTTCCTATACGGCGCTGGTTGCGATTGTTTCGCTTGTCGTAATCAATGTGCTCGCGTTCGTGGTTGCCTATGCTCTCACGCGCGGGATCAAGGGTTCCAACACGTTCCGCACGGTGTTTTTTATGCCGAACCTCATCGGCGGTATCGTGCTGGGCTACATTTGGTCGATGATTTTTGACGGTATCCTCTCGCGCTACGGCACGTCCATCGTGCTGAACACGACATATGGCTATTGGGGGTTGATTATCCTCATGGCATGGCAGCAGATCGGCTATATGATGATCATCTACATTGCCGGGTTGCAGTCCGTGCCGGGAGATTTGATCGAAGCCGCGAAGATTGACGGCGCAAACGGCTGGCACACGCTCTGGCATATCACGATTCCGACGATTATGCCCGCCATCACGATTTGCACATTCCTGACGCTGACCAACTCGTTCAAGCTCTTTGATCAGAACCTTGTGCTCAACGGCGGGCAACCGTTTGTCTTCATGGCAGATGGAACGGTGATTAAATCCACTGAAATGCTCGCGCTGAATATCTATAACACCTTCTATCTCAACGCAAACTCGCGCGGTGTGGGTCAGGCAAAGGCCGTGCTCTTCTTCGTGCTGGTTGCGGTCATTGCGCTGATTCAGTTCTCGGCAACACGTAGAAAGGAGATTCAGCAGTAGTATGAAACGGGAAAATACAAGAAAAGCCCTTTTGACCGGCATATTCATCGTCGTGTGTATCATCTATCTCATGCCGGTGTTTACGGTGCTGATGAACTCCTTCAAAACCAATTCCGCCATCAATACCGATACGTTTGCTTTCCCAAACGCGCAGACCTTTACGGGGACGGACAACTACGTCAACGGCATGAACTTTGGTGAATATCCGTTCCTGAAGTCGGCCGGTTACAGCCTGCTGATTACCATCACGTCCGCCGCGCTGATTCTCGTCTGCACATCGATGGCGGCGTGGTATATCTCCCGCGTAAACAGTCTCTTTGCGCGGATTGTGTATTACCTATGCGTGTTTTCAATGGTGGTTCCGTTCCAGATGGTCATGTTCACGCTGGCTAAAACCGCCAACACATTGCATCTGGATTCGCCCTATACGATTCCCGTGATCTATCTGGGCTTTGGTGCGGGGCTTGCGGTGTTCATGTTCGCAGGCTTTGTCAAGGGAATCCCGCTGGAGATCGAGGAGGCCGCCGCAATCGACGGCTGCGGTCCGATTCGCACATTCTTTTTGATCGTATTCCCGATGCTGAAACCCGTGCTGATCTCCGTGGGTGTTTTGGAGATCATGTGGATTTGGAACGACTATCTCCTGCCTTATCTCGTGCTGGATCGCACGAAGTATAAGACGATACCGATCCATATTCAGTATCTGCAGGGCAGCTATGGCCATGTGGATCTAGGTGCGGTTATGGCGCTGATTGTCATCAGCATTCTCCCCATCGTCGTCTTCTATCTCACCGCGCAGAAGTACATCATCAAAGGCGTGGTTGAAGGCGCAGTCAAGGGCTAAATCGCAACCAACAAGCACAAAACGGGAGCGAAATCTTTCTCCCGTGTTTGATCTTGCGCATTTATCCTTGCGCATCGCATAAAACGCGATATAATGAAACGAAATTTGTTGGTATCGGTGTAAAACTATGAAACGTTCATCCGGCATATTAATGCATATTTCCTCGCTTCCTTCGCCCTATGGCATCGGCACATTCGGGCAGGCGGCGTATGATTTTGTCGATCAGCTCGCGCGCGCAGGCCAGCGCTACTGGCAGGTGCTGCCGCTCGGGCCGACGAGCTATGGTGATTCGCCCTATCAATCGTTTTCCGCGTTTGCGGGGAATCCGTATTTTATCGATCTAGACACGCTCTGCAACGAGGGGCTGCTGGATCGCGATTGGATTTCCTCGATCCAGTGGAGCTATGGTGAGCGGCAGGTGGACTATGGTACGATCTTTGTGCAGCGCTTCCCCGTGCTCCGCGCTGCGTTTTCGCGTGCAAAGGAAAACTGGGATCGGATGCAGGCGCTGGATCGCTTCGCCGCAGAGAATGCGGACTGGCTCAACGACTATGCGCTCTTCATGTCGCTCAAGGATGAGAACGGCGGCGTTGCCTGGGAAAACTGGCCGTATGAGCTCCGCATGCGGGAAGAAAACGCCTTGCACAGCGCGCGGGAACGCCTATACGACAGCATGCGTTTCTATCAGTTTGTACAGCACCTGTTCTATCAGCAATGGGCCAATCTGCGCGCCTATGCCAATGAGCGCGGCATCAAAATCGTCGGCGATCTGCCGATCTATGTACCGCTCGACTCCGCGGATGTTTGGAGCGCGCCGCAGGAGTTTTTGCTCGACGAACAACGCCGTCCGCGCTGTGTCGCGGGGGTTCCGCCGGACTACTTCTCGGCGGACGGCCAGCTTTGGGGCAACCCAATCTACGATTGGGCGTATATGAAGCAGACAGGCTACTCCTGGTGGATGCGCCGCATGCGCTCTGCCTGCACGCTCTTTGACTGCGTACGAATTGATCATTTCCGCGGGCTTTCGTCCTATTGGAGTGTGAACGCGGATGCACTGACCGCGCGGGATGGCGAATGGGTCAAAGGCCCGGGAGCAGATTTTGTCGATCTGCTCAAGGCGGAATTCCCCTCGTTCGAAATCATCGCGGAAGATCTGGGCTTCCTCACCGACGAAGTGCGCGAGCTGCTCAGCGGCAGCGGCTTTCCTGGCATGAAGGTGCTTCAGTTTGCCTTTGACGCGCGCGAACCCAGCAACTATCTGCCGCATACCTACGGGCGCCACTGCGTCTGCTACGCCGGCACGCACGACAACACCACGGTGGCATCCTGGTTTGACGAAGCAAACCCAGAAGACGCAGCGTTTTCCGTGCGCTATCTGGGACTCAACGAACCGGAAGGCTATGTTTGGGGCATGCTGCGCGGCGGAATGGGTTCGGTTGCGAATCTCTTCATCGCGCAGGTGCAGGACTATCTCTGCCTCGGCAAAGAAGCGCGGATGAATATCCCCGGTACACTCGGCGGCAACAACTGGAAATGGCGCCTGCTCCCCGGCGAAATCACCGACGAACTGATTGAAAAGATCAGCGCGATGACGAAGATGTACGGGCGGGCATAGATAGGTACGCCTTGTTTCAGCTCCATACGACACAACAAAACGGAACCGCTTTACGGTTCCGTTTTTGCTTGATTCGCGTTATGCTTTTTTCTTGACCGGAATCCAGACTTCGCTGTAGTAATTCGCGGATGCGGTATCCCCTTCAGAATACATCTCGATTTCGACATTCTGCGCAACTTCATAGGTGCCATTGGTCGGCAACCATTCAGAATAAATCTGGCGGGTTACGTCCTGAATCGCACCGGGCATGGGGCCTGTGCATGCAAAGCGTGCCCAGAGATGCGCAGGTATCTCGCGAACCGTCATCCCCTCCGGCACCACTTTGCCGGGCTGGAGCACTTCCCCGATCATGTACGGAAAGTTCCCTTTTTCGTCCGCATCAAAGCAGGTGCCAAACATCGGAACCACCTTCTCATACATCCCCTGTTTCATAAAATCTTCCCAGAATTTCGGAATCTCCTGCTGGCTCGAATCCATGTGAAAGCTCTGCTCTGCGCCAACCACCTTGAACGCTTCCATCTGTTCCATCTTGTAGTTCATTAAATTGACTCCCTCCATCTTGATCGAAATCGCAAGGGGATTCTGGCAGCGCAGGAGTGTGCTCATGCGCCGCGCAATCGTTGGCGTTACGCCGTGAAAGCGCGAGAACGCCTTGGTGAAGCTCTCTGGTGTGTCGTAACCATACTTGAGTGCAAGGTCGATCACCTTTTGATCGTCGGTAAGCAGTTCCTGCGCCGCGAGGGTTAAGCGCCGCGCGCGGATATACTCGCTTACACTCATGCCGGTCAGTGCCGCAAACGTCCGCTCCAGATAAAACCGCGAGAGCCCGACGTGTTTTGCAACCTTCACGCTGTCCGTCTCGTCTAGAAGATGGCGCTCAATATATTGCAGCGCGAAATTGAGGCTCTCAACCAGTTCCATGTATTCTCCTTCTCCGGTCTTGCCGCGTCGTGCCTTGTTTCCCTTACGCGGACTATCCTATCAAACTTTTTTCTCGCGTTCCTGTCTTTTCTTGTCAGGTTTTGTCCGCTTCGAGAAAACGCGCTAGCTCACCGGTTCGTAGACGATCTCTTTCGTGCCTTGTTCCAGAAGGGCGGCAGCGCTTTGCTCGTCGTTGAGCCAGGCTTCCCCCTGCTCCGGCGCGAGGATGAGCGGCATGCGCTCGTGGATAAACGAGATTTCATCGCTCGCGGGTGCGGTGAGAATCACAAACACGGGCGTGTCCGCGCCCGCTTCGGAACGATAAAGCCCCGCGAAGGTGAACAATCCCTCTTTTGCGGGGCGCAACTTGTATTTGATCTTTTGTTTTTCACGCGTTTCCCATTCAAAATAGCCATTCGCGGGGATCAGGCAACGCCCTGTCTGCGGCAGCCCTGCTTGCGCCGTCATCGGCGCGCGGAACATGCTCTTTTCGAGTATGCTCTCGCTTCTGGCGTTGATGACCTTACCTTTCCCGTCGAAACGCGCAAAGCCCCAGCGCATCACACACGGGCCTGTTGCATCCAGCGCAATAGCGGCATCCGTCGGAAATACCTCGCCGTATTTGAGCATCAAAAGCCCCGCGTCACGCTCACTCTTGAGATAGAGCATGGCAAGCATCTCGCGGTATTGCGCATCATCAAAATCCGTATAAAACCGCCCGCACATGGTTTTTTGCGCTCCTTTCGTATCTCAACCGAGCCAGAGTCCAACCCCGATGCCAACGATGGAACCGATGAGCACCTGCAGCGGTGTATGCCCGATCAGCTCCTTGAGTTCCCACTCCGGCAGCTCGATGATCGTGCCTTCTTTGATCAGGTGGTCGATGATGGCTGTGATGGTGACCGCCTGCTTGCCCGCCTCCTGCCGCACACCGCGCGCATCGTGAAGCACGACAGACGAAAGCACAAAAGAAATCGCAAATTCGAACGATGCAAGCCCGAACTGCATCGCAACCGCGGTCGTCATCGCGCAGACCGTCGCCGCGTGGGAGCTCGGCATTCCACCGCTGCCGACGAGCCGTTCAAACTTAAACTCGCGGTTGACGATGGTGTATAAAATTGCTTTTGCCGCCTGCGCAATTGCCCAACCGACCAGTGCGGCAATCAAGATTCTGTTTTCCAGAAGCCCTTTGAGAAAATCCATACCGTTTTCACACTCTCTTTGTTTTGCGCGGGGGAAATTGATCACATCCGCGACTCAATCATTGTACAGAATTGTGACGGGAAATACAACATTTTCGCGCTTGTCAGGCGGCTTTGCGGGGTTTTTACTGTTTCTCTGTGGACAATCACCTCCGATAGTAAATCAAGCGCTGGTAAGATCAAATATTTGTAAAATTGGCCCGCTGTCGTCCTTGACAGCCAACGTTCTTTCCCTTACGCTTAACAGATGAAGAAACGTATATTTGGCTTTGCCGCAATGATTTTGATGCTCGGTGTTTGTCTTCTCCCGGTCAGCGGAGTCGCGCACGCCGAAGAGAGCGATGCCCCTCGCCTGAACTTTGGCGACGACGGGCGGTTCACCGTTCTGGTACTTTCCGACCTGCAAGACACGCAGTTTACAACCGAACTCGTCGTCAGCGGAGAAACACATGTCTTACAGGACTATCCTGCCGATTTGATCGTGCTGCTGGGCGATCAGCTCGAAGGCCCGAGCCCCGTGCTCCGTCTCGGGAACGGTGCCAAGAATTGCGAGGACGCCCTGCGCACGCTGCTTGCCCCCGTTGAAGCAACCGGCATCCCGTTTGTGGTGGTGTTTGGCAATCATGATTATGAAGCGCCGCTCTCCATTCGCGAACAAGTGAAGATTTACGAAAGCTATGAAAACTGCCTCGCGGTCTCCTTTGGCCGGCATTCCACCGAGGATGGCGCGTTTATAGTGCCACTCTATCCAAAGAATAGTGACCTGCCTGCCATGGCGCTCTATTTCTTCGACTCCGGCTCCTACATCGCAAACGGAGACTATGATACCGTCTCCGCCGAGCAGGTCGCCTGGTATAACGAGCAGAGCGAGGCGTTCCGCGCGGTCAACGACAACCAGTCGGTTCCCGCCGCCGCGTTTTGCCACATCCCTGTACCGGAGGTATACAATCTTTTAACCGAAGTGCCGAAGGGCACCAAAGGTGCGCTCAAAGGTGTTGGCGTTGGCAAAGGAAAATACTACGTGCCGAACGAAACCGCCATCTTTACAGGCGAGGTCAACGAAGCGCCCTGCCCCTCCAGCGAAAACAACGGCCTGTTTGACGCGTATCTCGAAAACGGAGACGTGTTCCTCACCGTGAACGGACATGACCACATCAACTCGTTCATCGGCAGTGTGGAAGGCATCGACATCGCAAACGCGCCGGGCAGCAGCTATACCAGCTATGGCGCAGAGGATATCCGCGGCGTGCGCCTGTTCCGTTTCTCAGAGCACAACGTGCGGGATTACGAGACGTTGCACGTGCTCTACAGCGACTATAACACCCCGCAGAGCTACGGACTGCTGCGCTATTATTTCAGCACAACGGACGGCATCTACAACGCCATCAAGGTCGCTTTGTGCATCCTTATCGTGGTCGCCGCGATCGTGACTACGATCATCGTTCTTTCGGTCAAAGCAAAGAAACGCAAAGCGGCCGCGCTTGCCGCCGCGCAAGACAACGATACCGAAACAGCCAAGCCCGTTGAATCCAACGAACAGAAGTAAATCGCTTGGTAAGAAATCATGCACAGCATACAAAAATCCGCCCAAACGGGCGGATTTTCTATTCTTGGTTGAATTTGTGGAAAAACGCTTACGAAATCTCGATGTCGTTAAGCGCCGCTTGCGCGGTGACCGCCGCCACGTCTTCCATGTTTCTCTCGTAAAAATTGACAATGCAGTGCATCGGGCAAACAGGAATGCACGCACCACAGCGGGTGCAGGTGCTTTCGTCGATAATGGCTACGCCTTTGACAACCTTGATCGAGTCCGAAGGGCACGCCTTTTCACAACGTTTGCAGCCGACGCAGGCGGTTTTGCATTGCAGCACCGCGCGCTTACCCGTCGCTTCGTTGCGGCACATCACGACCACGGTTTGATCCTTCGGCAGCATTTGGATGATGCTGCGCGGGCAAACGTCCACGCACATACCGCAACCGGTGCAAACATCGTCGTCGATCACCGCGATGCCATCGATCATCTGGATTGCACCAAACGCACAGACGGAGAGGCACTCGCCGAAGCCGACACACCCGAATTCGCAGGCGTTCGGTCCGCCAGAGATACCGCTGACCGCGCGGCAGGAAGGGACCCCGCTGTAGTCATAGCGCATCGTGACGCGCTCACAGGTCCCTTGGCAGCGCACACGCGCAACCATCGGCTCCAGCGCCTCCGCGCTCACGCCCATGATCTCGGCAATGGCTTTGACGGTTTTAGCGCCGCCGGGCGTGCAGGCATTCGCCTTTGCATCCCCGCGGACTACCGCTTCGGCATACGCGTCACACCCGGCATAGCCGCATGCGCCGCAGTTTGCGCCCGCAACCGCAGCGCGAACCGCGCTGACGCGCTCGTCCGTCTCAACGGCAAACTTCTTGTCCGCAAGGCCCAGAACAAGCCCAAAGAGGATGCCCAGCCCGCCCAGAGCTGCAATGGCGTACAGAATCGGTAAAACCTGTGCCATATCTTACATCACCCCCGCGAACATGTTGGAAAACCCAAGGAACGCGATGCTCATGAGTCCCGCAATGACCAGCGAAATTGGGAATCCTTTGAGCGGGGCTGCGATCTTTGCGCTCTCGAGTCGCTCACGCACGCCCGCCATCAGCACGATTGCGACCAGGAAGCCCAGCGCACCGAACGTTCCGTTGAGCACAGAATAGAGCAGATCGTACCCTTCTGTGATGTTGAGAATCGTCACGCCCAGAACGGCGCAGTTTGTCGTGATCAGCGGCAGATAGATGCCCAGTGCACTATAGAGTGACGGCGCGGATTTCTTGAGGAACATCTCAACCACCTGCACCAGCGATGCGATGACGAGGATGAATGCGATGGTATTGAGATACGCCAAATTCAGCGGAATCAACACATAGTAGTAGACGAAATAGGTAAACAGGCTCGCCAGCGCCATGACAAACGTCACCGCAAGCCCCATGCCGAAAGCGGTTTCAACCTTGTTGGATACGCCGAGGAACGGACAGCAACCCAGAAAGCGCGAGAAGATATAGTTGTTTGTCAGCACACAGCTGAACATAAAGAGCAATACTTTTACGATCGGGTTCATTCGCTCTTCGCCTCCTTCCCTTTACCGGCGCGCATGCTCACGGCGTTGAAGAGCGCCAGCAGCAGGCCAAACACGATGAATCCGCCCGCGGGCAGAATCAGAAGCAGCATCGGCTGATAGCCCGCTCCAAACACCTGGTTTCCAAAGAGTGTGCCGTTGCCGAGCAGTTCGCGGATGCTGCCAATGAGCGTGAGCGCGACGGTGAAGCCGATGCCCATGCCAATGCCGTCCACCGCGCTATGCAGCACGGGGTTTTTGCTTGCGAACGCTTCCGCGCGCGCAAGGATGATGCAGTTGACCACGATCAGCGGCAGAAAGATGCCAAGGCTTTGATACAGCGCGGGCAGAAACGCATTCATAAACATCTGCACCATGGTCACAAACGTGCAGATGACGATGATGAACGCGGGTATGCGAATCTTGTCCGGAATGAAGTTTCTCAACATTGAGATGACGATGTTGGAGCCGACAAGCACGAACGTTGCCGCCGCGCCCATGCCGATTCCGTTTGTCGCGCTCGTAGTGACCGCCATCGTGGGGCATGTGCCAAGCACGAGGCGAAACGTCGGGTTCTCCGTTATAAGACCATTGAAAAATACGCTTTTGAGCGTTTGCTTGTGTTCCATATTGTTATCCCTCCGTCGGCAGCGTGAGGCTGCCCAGCGCAAGCACCGCATTTTCCACCGCATTTGTCACAGCGCGGGATGTGATGGTTGCGGATGTGATGGCGTCGATCTCGCCGCCGTCTTTGGCAATCGCAATCGGCGATGCTTTGCCGACGAACTGCTCCGCAAACCAGGGTTCCTTTGCGCGCGCGCCGAGTCCTGCGGTCTCCGCAAAGCTCGACCCGCCGATGGATACGCCGGTTACCGCGCCGCTTTGGTCGATGCCGACGGTGATCTCGATCTCGCCGCCGTAGCCCTTGGCCACAATGGTCCCGGTCTTGCCGGTCAGTACGCCGGACGCATCATAGCCTGCATACGCGTCCTTCATTCCCTCCGGCGCTGTCGCCTCGGTGAATGTTTCCGCCGCGGGTAAAACCGCCTTGCGCGCGGCCTCAGCCGCTTTGATCTGCTGCTCTTGTATGGCTCCAGCCGTGACCATATTGGTCAGCCCCAACGCAAGTCCCGCAACCGCGGCAAGCAAAAAGAGCTTGAGCCCGAGAATCATCACTTTACGCATGGGCTTTCACCTCCCCGTAGATTTTGCCGCGTGTCACGCGGTCGATGAGCGGGGTGAGTACGTTCATAATCAAGATGGCGTACATCGTGCCTTCCGGATATCCACCGAACATGCGGATCAATGCGATGAGCAAACCAATACCGGTCGCATAAATGATCTGCCCTTTGTGCGTCATCGGACAGGTGACATAGTCCGTCGCCATAAACACCGCGCCGAATAGCACGCTGCCCATCAGCACACCCTGCAGCGGGTCGCCGCCGAAGAGCCACGTAAAGAGCATGAACGACGCGATCATGGTCACAGGGATGTGCCAGGTGATCGTCTTTCGAATCAGCAGGTACACAAGTCCCAACAGGATTGCGATTTTGCTTACTTCGCCGATGCAACCGGGGATTCGACCGATGAACAGATCCAGCATAGAGGGCAGCGCCGCACCGGCTGCTTCTGCCGATTGGCCAAGCAGCGCGATTGGCGTTGCGCCGGAGACTGCGTCAAACGGGGTTACATATGCACTTCCGCTCATCAGCGCCGGCCAGCTGGCCAGCAGCACCGCGCGTGCGGTTGCCGCTGGGTTGACGAAGTTGTCACCGATACCACCAAAGAGCTGTTTGACGAGCAGAATCGCCACCGCGCTGCCGATGACGAGCATCCACCAGGGTGCGTTCGCCGGCATGGTCAACGCAAGGATAATCCCAGTCACAACAGCAGAAAGGTCGTTGATAGTGATCGGTTTTTTGAAGAGCACTTCCCAGAGGAACTCCATGGCTATGCAACTCACTACGCAGATGAGGATCACACGCGCGGCGCTCCAGCCAAAGAGCCAGATACCGGCGGCAACCGTCGGCATCAACGCCGCGACCACGTCCAGCATCAGCACGGCGGTAGTGTCCTGCGCGAAGATATGCGGCGCCAGAGAGGCGGAAAATCGTTTCTTTGTTTCCATATGCGTTACCTCCTCGCCTTTGCGGCCAAATCTTCTCTCGCGGCTTTGAAGCTGGAGGAAAGATACCGTCGCGCGGGGCAGATATAGGAACATGCGCTGCACAGCACGCAGTCCATGAGTCCGTGCTGTTTCGCGCTGTCCGTGTCGTGCTTGTCGAGATCGGTGCGCATGAGATATGGGTGCAGGCCAATCGGGCAAACATGGACGCAGCGCGCGCAGCGAATGCATGCGCTCTCCTCAACCGCCTTTGCCTGCATTTCGTCAAACACTACGATGCCG
Source organism: Bacillota bacterium (assembly GCA_023395595.1). Classification (GTDB taxonomy): domain Bacteria; phylum Bacillota; class Clostridia; order Christensenellales; family CAG-138; genus UBA7703. The sequence goes on along the minus strand of JAEWYO010000060.1, from coordinate 12,141 downwards.
TTGGTGGCCTTGGTTACAGTCACTTCAAGATCTGCCGCGCAAAGCCCCGTCATGGGCCCTCCAGCAAAGACCTTGCTTGCGCCTTCCACCAGTCCGCCGCAGGCGTTGATCGCGTCCTCATAGCGGGTGCCAACGCGCAGCAGCAGGTTGCCAGGTTCTTTGACCCCGCCGGACACGGTGGTCACCCGCTCGATGAGCGGTTTACCGAGTACAATCGCGTCGTGAATCGCAGCAGCAGTACTGATGTTGAACACCAGCACGCCCGCGTCCAGCGGCAGCTTGCCGCGCGGCACTTCGCGCCCCGTCACAACCTGAATCAACTGCTTTTCCGATCCTTGCGGATATTTGGTCTTGAGCGCAAGCACGCTGATGGCTTCTTCGCCGGAAACCGCCTCGCGCATGCGCGCAATCGCATCCGGTTTGTTGGTTTCAATCGCAATCACCCCGCGCGAAACACCCGTTGCGCGGAGAATGAGTTTGAGCCCTGACACGATGCGTTCGCTTTGCTCCAGCATCATGCGATGATCGGCGGTGAGATACGGTTCGCACTCCGCCCCGTTGAGGATGATCACGTCGGCATGCTTGCCTTCGGGGATGCTCATCTTCACATGCGTCGGGAAAGCCGCGCCGCCCATGCCGCAGATGCCCGCGTTCTTGACAGCGGCAACCAGCTCCGCCGGGGTAGCGTTCGCCAGATTCAACGGATGAAGCTCTACCCACTCGTTCGCATGATCATTGGCAATGCCAATGCAAACCTCCGGCTTTGCACGCAGAAGCTGCCGTTCTTCCACAAACAGCACCTCGCCGGAGACGCTCGCGTGAACGGGAAGCCCAAGTCCGCCAACCGGGGTCGCGATGACTTCACCCATCTTCACATGCTGCCCTTTGGTCACGCATGGCTCGCTGGGCGCGCCAAGATGCATGCCGACAGGGATGACAACCGTGTCCGCAACAAGTGCGCGGATGGGGCATGCCTGTGTCAGCGGCTTTCCTTCTCCAATGTGGTGAAGGGGATGAACGCCGCCTCGAAACGTGTTCCTCAAATCGATCCACCTACCTTAATTTTTGATGGGGCAAGGATACTGCACCTATATTTTTTCACGGGATGGAACAGAAAATGTGTTTGAAAAAAATAGAAGGCTGGACAGTTTTGTCCATGCGCCTTTCTTAGTATACGAAACAAATCTGCAAAAGTACAGAATTTGCGCAAACAACAAACTAATTTTACTGAATTTTTCGAGTGCTTTGTGTAGATCACGCGTTGATTTGACTGTTTCCGGATGTCCTGCCTGCGGATCAAACAGCGGGCAATCCTGTCCCATCTGTCTGTATTACGTGTAAAAAGAACCGCCTAAATCGGCGGTTCTTTGGCATAGTTCGATTATTGATTGACCCCAAGGTATTTGAAGATACCGTCCACGATTGCCTGCGCCATCGTCTTTTGGAATTCCGCATCGTTGATCTTCTTGTCCTCGGCAGAGTTGCTGATGTGCCCTAGGAACAGCGTGAAGACCGGTGCCTTGGTGTCTTTGAGGAAGGTTTCATCGTTCTTATCGATGATCGACTTGTCCTTCACCTCGCGAAGCGGCAAGCCTGTCGCTTCGACGTATGCGGTGAGCACCGTGCTGGCTAGTTTGTCGCATTCTGCCTTCTTGTCGTGCTTCTCCGGCACCCAAGCCATGGCTCCGCGCGTATCCGAGGACTTGACGGAGTTGCATTCGATGCGAATCGCGAGTTCAACATTGCCCGCGTTGAGGATCTTGACGCGCTCTGCCGCGGTCTTGTCGTCCTTCACGCTCGAGAGCGTAAACACAACCGTTGCGCCCTGCGCTTCCAGTTTTTCCTTCACCAAGGTTGCAACCGCGAAGTTCAGGCGGTTTGCATAAACCTTTGTGGAGGTACCTTGAATCTTGGAGCTATAGCCGCGCGCGGGGTCAAGACCGATGATGCGTCCATCAAGCGCACCGGCAGGTTCCAGCGTCGGCGTCGGCGTTGCGCCGGGTTCCAACGTGGGTGAAGGTGTCGGCAACAAAGGATCAACCGTCGGCGATGGTGTCGCGGTGACGGGTGCAACCGTCGGCGTGGGAGACGGTGTTGCATGCGCGATTTGATACTTGACAACAGCGGGAGAAACGACCCCCGCGACCAGTGCATAGGTGATGCCGGCGAGGAGAACGAGGATCATCGCGCACAGAATACCAAACGCAAGCGGGTTGTTGATGCGAAAAGTTCTCCTGCGCTTAACGATCTTTTTCATGTGCTCCACCTCAGTCGTGCTATCAAGGGTATTGTAACACGCTCTCTCCAAAAAGTACCATAGGTAAACACAAGATTTTCAAATTTTCCACGTTTTTGTAAGAAAATATTCATGACTGGATCAAGTGCTTCCGCATCCGGTACATGTCCCGCAAAGCCGCGCCATCCGTCGGTTTTTGCCCCGCCGGATGTCTATACCTGTTGCTGTTTTTGTGCGTATTCGCGTTTCGCTCGTTGCAGCATCTTCACAATTCAAAATGGCAGTTGATTTTGCAAGTCCGGGTGAAGCACACACATAAAATTTGTTTTTCCATGTATACGGGGGTTGAGACAACCGCAAAATGCTCCTATAATAAGCATATGCCGTATAATTTTACACATGCGCTGGTCGGCCTAACCGCGCTGCAACAAGCAAACGAGGCAGTCTCCGCTCTCTTGCGGGATTATCGAGGCGAGTTCTTGATCGGCACCATGGGTCCGGACCCGTACTTTGGGGACGCGATGCCAAAGCCGCTCTTTGCCGAAAGCCGGCTCGACCTCGCGGAAAAGCTGCATACGCTCGACGCACGCGTGCTCTTTGCCGCGCTGTTTGCGCTTGCCGACAGCGCGCCGAAGCAGGCATATGTGCTTGGGTTTCTGTGCCATTTTCTGCTGGATACCAATGCGCATCCATATATCGAAGCGCGATTCATCGGCAAGGCGCACACGCCCGCCGAGATTCAGATGGATCTCATGATGGCATCCCGCGTCGCGTTTCCCGGCGTACCGGCAAAGCCGCGCGTGTTTTACGCGACAAAGCATCTCGATGCGCTGGACGAACTACATGCGCAGTTGAGCAAGCAACTCTTTGCGATGGAAACGCGCGGTTCTTTTGCGCGCGGATTTCGCAAATGGCTGTTCGTCAACACGCTTTCCTTTGACCCGAACAACCGCAAGCTGCGTTTCTTTGGCGCAATCGAGCGTGCGCTGCACAAACCCGGCCTGATTTCGTCCTATCTCGTCTCCCGGCACAGCGATCCTGCAGATCGATTGAATCTCCTCCACGCCGTCTGGCACGCGCCTTGGGAAACGGCCACCGCACGTACGGAATCCTTCCCCGATTTATATGCGCACGCCTGTGCGGAAGCGCCCGCGCTGCTTAACGCCGCGCTGCTTGCCATGCAGGGCGGAGACACCACCGGAGCAATCGATCTTGTTGGCGCACGGAGGATGGATGCACGACCTGTTTAACCGCGTAAGCGGCTGCTGTTTCACCGGACACCGGCCGGATGCGCTGCCCGCCTTTGGCAACGGGGAAACCGAAGAGATGCAAACGCTTTCCTATCTACTGACACGTGCGATCGAAGCCGCGGCGGAAGACGGCGTGACCGAGTTTTACGTTGGCGGTGCGCAGGGGTTTGATACCCTCGCCGCTGAATGCGTGCTCCGCGCAAAGGAGCAGCACCCGTCTCTCTCCCTCCACCTTGCCCTGCCCGGACGCAACCAAACCAGCGGTTGGAGTGCGCTAGACAAGGCGCGCTATCAAGCGATTTTGGACGCGGCGGACGAGGTTTGGTACGCGGCAGAGGTCTGTACCCCCGACTCAATGCGCAAAAGAAACCGCTATCTGGTCGATCAGACCGGGCGTTGCATCGCCTATCTGCGGCGCATGCGCGGCGGCACGCTGTATACGGTGAACTACGCGTTGGATTCCGGCATTCCGGTAGACAACCTCGCAGAGCGATTACTAAGTCTATATCCTTAACGCAAACGAAAACAGCACGCCCGGCAAAAGGCGTGCCTTTTATTTGCTTGCCAGTCTATTTTATTCATGCTACAATTCGTTTCACCGCAATCCTGCGTGAAAATAACGAGAAATATTGGTGAACGAACGATGGAAACAAACGCAACCACACCTATGAATTTGAAAACGAACAAGATGGCAGCTCAGCCGGAAGGCAAACTGCTCTTTGGTATGGGCGCGCCGCTGGCGGTATCCATGCTGATACAGGCCATCTACAACATTGTAGACAGCATCTTCGTCTCCTATCTGGGCGAAAACGCGCTCACGGCGGTCTCGCTCTCGTTTCCCATTTTTATGTTGATGATCTCCGTCGCGGTCGGTACCGGCGTTGGTATCAACTCTCTCATCTCGCGCCGCCTGGGCGCAAAGCGGCACGAAGAAGCCGAGCAGGCGGCGGGTAACGGCTTTACGCTGATGCTGATCTCCATGCTGGTGTTTGTGCTCTTCGGGGTTTTCGGCACGCGCCCGTTCATGCAAGCATATACCTCCAACCCCGAGACGCTGGAATACGGCGTGACCTATCTTTCGATCATTCTGACAGGCTCAATCGGGCTGTTTATGCAGATCTATTGCGAGCGCATCATGCAGTCCCAGGGACAGAACTTCTACGTGATGCTGGTGCAGATTTCCGGTGCGGTGTTCAATATCATATTCGATCCGATTTTGATCTTTGGTTTGCTGGGGTTCCCGAAACTCGGTATGGCGGGTGCCGCAATCGCCACCATCGGCGGGCAAATCCTTGCGATGCTGATCTCGTTTGTGCTGATCTTCAGCAAGAAGAATGAGGTTCGCCTGCGCGCAAAAAACCTGCGTTTAAGAGCGCCAATCGTAAAGGAAATCTACAAAGTCGGCGCGCCGAGCATCATCCTGCAAGCGCTTGGAACGGTGATGACACTCGCGCTCAACGGTATTCTCATCGCGTATACGGAGACCGCGGTCGCGGTGTTCGGGGTCTATTTCCGGATTCAATCCATCGCCATGATGCCGCTCTTTGGCATGACCAACGCCGCGATGAGCATCATCGCCTTCAACTATGGCGCGCAGAACAGAAAGCGCGTGATGCGCACTTGGAAACTCGCGATGATTTCGGGTATCGTGATGATGTTGATCATGGTGGCGCTGATCATGCTGCTGCCAGATCAAATCCTAGGGCTGTTCCAAGCGACGGATGAGATGCTCCGCATCGGCAGAGCTGCGCTGACCATCATCCCCATCGGGCTTGTGCTGGCTTCCGTCAGCATCGTCTGCTCCGTGATGTTCCAAGCGGTTGGCAATGGTTCGTACAGCATGTATCTTTCACTTGCCCGCCAACTTCTCGTGCTCGTTCCCGCGGCGTGGCTGCTCTCACGGATTTTCCACGAAGTCACCGCCGTCTGGTGGGCGTTCCCGATTGCGGAGGTCGTCACCATCATCCTCTCGCTCGTGATGTTTGCCAACATCTATAACACGCGTATCCGCACCATGCCACCGGAACCGCCGGTGCTGGCATAACGCGAGTCCGCAATCAAGCAGGCGTTCACAGCGCCTGTTTTTTTTGTGCGGTGTAATGCCTCTGTATGTTTAATACCGAGAGTTTTTCTTACAACGATTGCACGGCACGCCAGAATATGCGAAAATAGCTCAAAAGGGGGATGAACCGCATGGAACGTATCACCAAACGAGACTACTATCTCTCAATCGCGGCCGAGGTCGCAAAACGCTCCACCTGCCTTCGCCGGCAATACGGCGCGGTGATCGTGAAAAACGACGAAATCATCGCAACGGGATACAATGGCGCGCCGCGCGGCGACGAAAACTGCTGCGACGTCGGCTCCTGCTGGCGGGATCGACACAACATTCCCCATGGCGAGCAATATGAAAAATGCGTCGCGGTTCACGCGGAAGCAAACGCTATCATCAGCGCGAGCCGAAATGAAATGCTCGGCAGCACGCTCTATCTCTATGGATTTGAAGGCTTTGACAAACCGATCGACAACCCAGAACCGTGCATCATGTGTAACCGCCTGATCAAAAACGCAGGCATCGACCACGTTATCAACAAAATTGGAGAAGTAACGCTATGAATCAAATGCGGGTGGGCGACGGCACGGTCGTCCTGCTGGCGGGCGGCGGAAAGGTGTATACCGATGTTGCCGCGCGTTTCACGCGCAGTGAGCGGGGCTTAAGCGAAATCATTGCCTCGCCCTACAATGCGGATCTTGTGCGCAGCATCATTGAAAAAGGGCACCTCGCCGCGACCGAGTTTGACTATTTTCTCTTCGGCGTGGAGGGCTATTCCCGCGTGACCGAAGTACAGCTTGTCCGCAAACGCCTCGCGAGCTATCTCATCAAGAGCGGCCGCGTGCAAAAAGGCGGCAAACGCGCCTATGATGTCGTGCTGCCGGATTCAATCCTGCCGCACCGCGCCGATTGCACCCTGCCGGACGGAACCACCGTCTCTCTTGGCGCGGTCGATCTGTTGAACATGCTTGAAGAATGGTATAACGAGGGTGTGGACGCGGGCTACAAGGAAGAGGACCTTCGCTACCTCAAGCCGCAGGCGACGGAGTTTAAGGCGCTGATCGGCATGAACGCGCACGCGTTGCTGGATTGGTTTAAAATCCGCTGCTGCAAGAATGCGCAGTCGGAGATTCGTGACCTTGCGAACAAGATGCTTCGCCTCTGTAAGGAAGCAGCCCCTGCACTCTTTGAGGACGCGGGTGCAAGTTGTATCTCGTTGGGCTATTGTCCGGAAAACGAATTTCAACATCCTTCCTGCCATATCATCCGCAAAAAAGAAGCGCTGGAGTTGTTGCGAAATGCCACAAAGCACGCATAGAGCGCATATCGTCTGCCGCCGCTGCAAGACGCGCTTTTCGGGCACGTATTGCCCTTATTGCGGCGCGGAAAAAGGCGCACCGAAAGCAATCGGCAGCCGCGGAGGCTTGCTCGGCGGGCTGCTTCGCTTCCTGTTCTCGCTTGTCCTTCTTGCGCTGATCCTGATTCTTGCATTCATCGTGCTTGACTATTCCGCCTCCGCAGCGGGAGATCGCCACGGCGCCGCACGCGCGATTCTTGACAGCGCGCGGTACGCAATCCCCAAGAGCATGCTCGGTTGGTACGCGCAGATGAAGACCTTGTTTCTGGATCATTGGATCGCCGAAATAACCGAGTTTTTCACGATACTGTTCAGCTAAGCAACCCACAAAACATTGTTCCACATCAAAACGCCCGGCTGAATCCGGGCGTTTGCTTGTGTACTCTATCTTTATACCGCGATACGGTTCCACCCCGCGATGAGAAGCGCGAGCACAGCCAACCCGCAGAACGCGGCGGCGATCATGCCCTTCATGCCGAGTTTTCGCACCTTGATCTTGACCAGAAATGCAACGGCGGTAAAGAGCAGGCACAGCGCATAGAGTAGCAGAAACCCGCTCTTCATCACAGGGCGCAGGGTATAGATCATCGGAATCAGAATGGCGACCGTGGTCACCGGCAGCCCGTCGTAATAGACGCGCTTGGTGTTTGCGCAAAACTCCAGCTCCTCCTCCGTGACGTTGTAATACGCCAAGCGAATCAGCGCGGCAAGTACATAAACAATCAAAGCCGCCGCTTCAAACCATTGCGTCAGCCCGATGGAAAACCCGATTGCCGCCGGCAGCACGCCAAAACAGATCAAATCTGCCAGTGAATCGATCTGGATTCCAAACTTCTGCTCGCTTACGGTGCGCTTGCGCGTGCGCGCAACCGTTCCGTCAAACAAATCGCAAAAGCCGGACACCATAAGGCAGACTACTGCCATCGAAGTGTGCCCGTACATCGAAAGCCCGACACCAAGCACCGCACTCACCACGCCGACATACGTGAGAATGACCGTGTAATTATAGAACCCAACCATCCGTTTTCATCCCGTTCCCGTCAATTTTTTGGCATGCGAAATAGAGCATTCACGTGTTTATTGATTATTTGTTTGAATATTACCTATTATTTTAGTGATTGAACTGTCTTTATTTTTTAATCGCATGAAACACGTGTTGTCGCTCAGCGGCCGATGGAATAGTATTCCACGCCGCCGCGTTTCATTTGCTCCGGATCGAAGATATTCCTGCCGTCATAGACCAGCGGCACGCGCATTTTCCTGCGGAACGTCTCCGGCGAGAGGCGGATAAACTCCTCCCACTCCGTGAAGACAAAGCAGCAGAACGCGCCTTCCAGCGCCTCCTCGACGCTGTTTGCCAGAAAAACATTCGGATAGAGTTTGCTAAAGTTCTTTGCCGCAATGGGATCATAGCACACAACGTTTGCGCCGTTTTCCAGAAGCAGGCGCACATTGTCGAGCGCGGGTGCTTCGCGCAGATCGTCCGTGCCGGGTTTGAACGCAAGCCCAAGCACTGCTACCTTGACGTTCTCAAACGTCATGAGCCGTTTTTTCGCCTTCTCAAACAGGCGCGTCTTCTGTGCGGCATTGATCTCCACCGCAGCATCGACGGTCTTGAGCTGCGCGCCGTGCTGGCGGGCCAGATATGTGAGCGCCTTGGTATCCTTTGGGAAGCAGCTTCCGCCGTAGCCAACGCCTGCCTTGAGGAACTTGGCTCCAATGCGCGGGTCATAACGCATGCCCTCAGAAACATCGTCGATGTTTGCGCCGACGAGTTCGCAGAGGTTTGCGATGTCGTTCATGTAGGAAATCTTCAGCGCGAGGAAGTTGTTGCAGGCGTATTTGATCATCTCCGCCGAGCGGCGCGAAACCGAAACGATGGGTAGATCAAACGGCGCGTAGATGTCTAGCAGCGTCTTTTTCGCGACTTCGTCCTCGGTGCCGATGATGATGCGCGTGGCATGCATCGTGTCATACACCGCGTTGCCCTGCGCCAGAAACTCCGGATTGCTTGCGACGCGTACCGTCACGTCCCGCTCCAGATTGTCGCGGATGAATTGCTCTACTTTATCGTTTGTACCGACCGGCACGGTGGACTTGACCACCACGAGGCAGTCGCGTGTGACGCTGGTTGCAATCTGCCGGCAAACCGCCGCAATGTAACGAAGGTTTGCGCTGCCATCCGGCTGCTCCGGCGTACCGACGCCGATGAAGATCGCATCCGCGTCGGCATAGGCGCTCTGGTAATCGCTCGTGAAAAACAATCTGCCTGCGGCAAGGTTTTTCTTGAGAAGTTCCTCCAGCCCAGCTTCGTAGATCGGTGAGACTCCCTCACGCATGCGCGCAATCTTCTCCTCGTCCACATCCACGCAGGTGACGGTGTGCCCTTTTTCCGCGAAACACACGCCGGCAACCAAGCCGACATAGCCCGTTCCGGCAACGGAAAGTTTCATTGGTTTATTCCTTCCTCATGCGCGATGCGCACAAGCTCAATAATTGCATCAGATGGTTCCATCCGACCCGGTGCCATCCTCCGGCCCGCAGGTTGGCGTCGATCTGCGGTTCTTTCGAAAATACGCTTTCATGGCACTCCAAAGATACGTGAAGCTCTCCAGTTTCAGTGCCATCGCCAACCCCAGATAGACTACGGCTCCACAGACGATCTGGAGGATCAAACTCGGAAGTTGCGGAATCGGAATCAACGCGGCGGCTTTTACCGCGCCCCACATCGCAGCCGAGAGCAGCATGGGCGGTAGCATGTCCCAGATCTGATCACGCCAGGAATAGGCGAAATGCTTCTTCATGTATGCCATGGTCACGATCATGGAAAACACGCTCGTGAGCACAAAGCCCCATGAGATCGCAAGCGGCGTGGTAAACGCAAAGACCGAGATGGCAAGCACGATCACCCCGAATACCTTTTTGATGATCTCCGAAACCAGATAGATATCGCTTTTGCCGAGCGCAAGGAGCGCCTGAAGATCGGTCGCTTCCATGGGATAAAACGCAAATGCGATGCACATCATCTGCAAATACGGCACCGTCGGCAGCCATTTGTCGGTCAGCAGTACACTGATAAACGGCGTTGCAACCGCGGCAAGCCCCGCCATCATGGGCACGACCATCAGAGACGTGGAGCGATTTGTCTTTCGTACCATCTCAAGCACGCGCCCTTTGTCGTCCTGATGCAGCGCATAAGCCGGAAACAGAACGGAGAGCGCAACGCTGTTCAGACTTTCGGAAACCATGCTGGGCAGTTGCTTCCCGCGGCTATAAAACGCAAGAGAATCTCCAACATAGCGTGCGCCGAGGATCAGGCCATTGATGCTGCTATAGCCTTTGTCCAGCAAACTGGAAAGCAGCAGCTTCCATCCATAGCCAAAATGCGACTTGGCCTTGGTCAGCGAGAAGACCAGCGCGGGCTTCCAGCGATCGAGTAACCAGAGAATGGCAACATTGCTGATCGAGCCAATCATCTGCTGTGCAACCAGCGCCCAGAGACCGTAGCCCTTATAGGCCATATAGATGCCAACTGCGCCGGAGATCAGCATGGAAAACAGTGCCGCAATACAAAATAGGCGAAATTCCAGCTTGCGCTGAACGATTGCCCCCTGAACCGAGTTGAACGCGCCAAAGAACAGCGAGAGCGCCATCACGCGTAGCGCGGGCACGAACAGCGGATCTTTATAGACACCCGCAAGCGACGGCGCAAGGAAATATAAAGCAGCATAGAAGATTCCAGCAAGCGAAAGCATGATCCAAAGGACACTGGAAAAATCGACATTGTCCGCGTCTTTGCGCTGGATCAGCGAGGTAACGAAGCCGCGTTTCATGATGGTATCCGCAAGATCGATGAAAATTCCCATTGCAGTCAGCGTCGCATAATTCTGCGGATCGAGCAAGCGCGCAAGAACGACGGTAACGACCAGTTTGACAATCTGATTGCCGCCGCTTTCCATCGCCTTCCAAATCACGCCGGAGATGGTTTTGTTACGAAATGTTTGATCCATGTTCCCTGTTACTTTCTGCGGTTTCTCTGCCATGCAAGGATTCGCATGGTGAGATTGGTGCAATATTTTTCGCCAAAGAGGCGAAGCTTTCTCTTCCACGAGAGTTGGTCATAAAACACGCGATACGGCGGGCGCTTTGCCTCCCGCAGCTTGTGTTGGTAGGTCAAAATCAGAAACTCCTGATAGTGAATCGCGTCCACAAACGCCTCGTGGTATTTCCCGTTGGAGAATGCGTCATATCCTTCATTGAGCGCGATGAGATCACGGCTGGTCTTGATGCGCGTCTCCATCGCAGAGGCATACTGCCGTGTGGACCAGGAGCCGGGCACCGCGATGCGATACGCCATCAGCGTATCGGCGATGTACCAGGCGTAGCCGCTGAGTGCACCTAGCAACTGAAACGGAATGTCCTCCGCCTCCACATAGTCCGCAAACTTCGGCAAGTCCTTGAGCAACTGCGTCGGCATCACAATGGTGTTCGTCGCGTTGAATCCGCCGCCGCCGCGAATCATGTCCGCCGGATCGACCACGCGATCTACGTCATACGGCGCAACACGACCGATCACGCGGTTGTCCACGTCAACCAAATTTGCCCCGCCGATGCAGAGCGTGCAATCCGGGTGCGCCTCCAGATAGGATAGCTGCTTTTGCAGTTTATCCGGATCGACCCAGAAATCGTCCCCGTCAAGAATCGCGGTGTATTTCGCGCTGACTTTCGGGATAAGGATGTGCGACTGGATGCGCCGATCGATGGTGTATTGATTCACGCTCTGCGCAATCAGCGTGATCTTGTCGGGATATTTTGCGGCATAGTCGCGGCAGATGTCAGCCGTGCCGTCGGTGGAGGCATCGTCGTGCAGCAAGATGTCAAACGGGTACTCCGTCTTCTGCATCAGCACGCTCTCGATGGCCTGCGCGATAAACGGCGCGTGGTTGTGCGTGGGTAAAATGACCGTCACGAGTGCTTTTGTCGGTTGTTGCATCGCTTCCTCCTTCGTTCACTCAATGTTTTAAGATGCCGAGCCGCACCAAATGCATGCGGATGCGCCGCCGAAGCGGCAGTTCCAGATATCGCGCGCGATACGGTGTCTTCTTGAGCGCGGGCAGGTCATTGGTCATGCGCAGGACTTCGTATTCCTGATAGGTCGCGTTAAAATCCACCGCCTCGTGCCAGCGATAGTTAGACGATTCGTCAAAGGCGCGCAGTGCCCGCGCAAGTCCTCTGTGGTGCTCCA
>JAEWYO010000001.1 GCA_023395595.1 Bacillota bacterium | reverse complement strand
GGAATAACGGTTCGAGCCTTCGGTCGGCACCGTTCCGTCGGTGGTATAGGTCACGTTGCAACCTTCCGGCACCTCGACGCTGACCGTCTGCGGGCTATCAAAGGTTCCGCCGGGGGTCGAGATGATCGGCCGCTGCGCATAGCCCGCAACGCCGGAGCCGTTCGGCTCGTTTGGCGTAGGCTTTGCATAAAACATCAGGTTCGTGTCCGTGCGCCCGTAGCTCACGTCCGCATGGCCTTTCGGCACAAGGAGCTTATCCAGCAGCGTGCCGTCCGGCTGAAAGAGAAAGACCACGTCTCCCTGCGAGGAGAGGCCGAAGTTCGTTTCTAGATTATTTTTTTTTTGCGCGTCGGAAACGTTTTTACCCGACGCTAGAACCGTTAAATATTCGCCCGCATTGAGCGTTACGTCGGGGAACACCCACTTGGCAGGATTCTTTGCGTTGTTGCTCAGCGCGTAGCCCGCCAGTGAAATGGGAGAGCCCGTGGTGTTGTGTATTTCGACCCAGTCGTAACATTCCCCATCCGGCTGTTTGAGGTAGGAAACGTTCGCGTTGAGCACCTCGGAGATGACGATGTCGCCCTTTCCGAAGGAGAGCGTCTTCATAAACGCTTCCAGTCCCGCGTTGTTGTTGGGATAGCCCGGCGTCGGCTGGGATGCGGTCGCCCAATCGCCTGTTCCGTCGGGATTGCGCGCAAAGCTGATATCCGTGTTTGCGCGGGTGTAGTCATATTGATCGAGAATCTTACCGGAAGGCGTGGAGAACACCACGCTCTCGGCATATGCCGCCAGTGAGAACGGGGCTTCGATCTTCTCTGCACCATCGGGTGTGGAGCGTCCGGTGCAATAGATCAGCAGCACGCCGTTTGCGGCGATCTTGGTTCCCTTGGGCAGGGTGTATTTCAGCGGCTGGGTGGGCGTATCCGAAATGCCGTATCCGCTGAGGTCTACTTCCGCGCCCGTGGTGTTATAGAGCTCGATCCAATCGCAATACGCCCCATCCGGTCCAACCAGCGTGGAGGCATTGCTGGGCATAAATTCGTTAAGGTAAACGCCGATGGACTGCTCCGCAGAGGCGGAAAGCGTCGCGAGATATTCCGCCGCGCCTTCTGTCGTGTTCGGATAGCCTGGGCTCGGCAGCATTTCTTTCCATGTGGTTCCGTCGTCCGCGCTGCGTCCGAGGGAGTATCCGCTCGTCACCGGATGCAGGGTGATGCTGTCCACCACCTTGCCCGAAACGTTGGAGAGAATCACGTCGTCCGAGGCGGAGAGCTTAAAGGGTGTGTGCATTCTGCCGCGCGTAGGGTCGCCACTGCAAAACACGACAAGAAACCCGCGGGGTTCCAGCACGGAGCCCTCCGGGAACGTCCATTTTGCGGCGGAGATCAACTTGTCGGTCAAACCAAAGCCGGAGATGTCCAGCTTGGAGTCGGTGTTGTTATACACCTCGATCCAGTCCGGAAATGCGCCTGTTTCGTCCGGCACGGAACCTTTGTTGCTGCTCATGACCTCGTTGAGTTCAATCATGCCGAGGTATTCGTTTTCAACTTTTCCGCCGCCTTTGGTGAGATAAAGAATGAGCGCAACCGCGCAGACGGCAAGCAACACCACTACGAGCAGCTTGCGCGCGCCGGATGCTCTCCTTCTTCGTTTTGCCATGTATCCTGTGCTCCTTTCGCGAACCTGCGGGTAGGCATTTTCGCAACGTCTAGTGTACCATAAGCCCGATGCCGTGCCAATGATACCCCATGATTATTCACAAAATGTCCGAAATATCCCCGCATTCGCGCAATATCGTGTTTTTTTGCTCCCGCTTGCGGTGAACCGGCTTACAATGCGCCCAGCAGAACGATTGCGACGACGAGCGCCACCGACAGAAACACGCTGCCGAGGATCGTAAATACGCGCACAAACGTCTTCATCTGCCGCGCGTCTTCTTCAATATAGATCCGCCCAACTTGCTGCGGATCATAATAGACCGCAACGGTTTGCCCGACGAGCAGATTGTTGTTACCCGCATAGGTGGAAACATATTGCAGTGGCTTTCCGTCAATCTGGAAGCTGAACACCGCGCGAAGCCCGTTTGTGCCGTATTGCGCCTGCATCGCGCTGACGGTACCCTCGGTATAGGCGGTGCAGCGGTCGCGCTTGCGGTTGATGGAGGCGTTGAAGCTCACGCCGACGACGAGGAAGATCAGCCCCATAAGCCCGAATGTGCCGGAAAAAATCATGGTAAACATCTGCGCAAAGGTAATGCTGGTTGCGGGAATCGTCATGTCCATATCGTTTGTTCTCCTCGTGCGCGCCTAGTCGCGCTTATCCTCGGTTGTTTGTTGCGAAAGCGGTTCTCCGTTTCGGAGCTTGTCCCGCCGATCGTGGTTTTCCTTGATCTTTGCCTCCTGGCCCTGGTCGGAGGGGATATAGTAACGCCTGCCCTTGAGAGACGGCGGCATATACTCCTGCTTGACCCAATGCCCGGGGAAATCATGCGGATAGAGATAGCCTTTGCCGTGACCAAGTTTCGCCGCGCCCGCAAAGGACGTGTCTCTTAGATAGACCGGCACCGGCTCGTCAAAGCTCGTCTCCGCGTCCGCCGATGCACCCATCAGCGCGGTCACAACACTGTTGCTCTTGGGCGATTCGCAGATGAAAATGATCGCCTGTGTCAGCGAGAGCCGCGCCTCCGGCAGGCCGATGTGCTCCAGCGCGTCCGCAGCCGCAACCGCCTGCACCATCGCTTGCGGGTTGGCGAGGCCAACATCCTCGCTCGCGTGGGCGATGAGCCGCCGCGCGATGATACGCGGATCAACCCCGGCGTAGAGCAGTCGGGTAAACCAAGCAATCGCTGCGTTGGAATCCCCGCCGCGAAGCGACTTGCAAAACGCGGAGAGCATATCGTAAAAAAGCTGCTCGTCGCATTTGATGACTTTCTTCTGGCTGGATTCGGCGGCGATTTCGCGTGTGATGCGGATTTCCCCCGCCTCGTTTCGCTCGGTGGTGAGCACCGCAAGTTCCAGCGCGTTGAGCGCGTTGCGGCAGTCCCCGTTGGCAATCGCGGAGATGGTGTGCAGCGCCTCGTCCTCCAGCACGACGGGCAGTTTGCCAAAGCCGCGGATTTCGTCCCGGACGGCGGCAAGCACCGCCTGCTCTACATCCTCGTTGGTCAACGGATAAAACTGAAACACGCGGCAACGGGAGACGATTGCGCTGGTCATCGCGATCATCGGGTTCTCCGTCGTTGAGCCGATGAAGCGGATGATGCCCTTCTCCAGCGCGGGCAGGAGCGAATCACTCTGCGTTTTGTTCCAGCGGTGGCACTCGTCGAGCAACAGATAAGTCGGCTGACGGTAGAGCCGGAGTCGGTTTTCCGCCTCCTCCACGATTGCGCGAAGTTCTTTTACCCCCGCGGTGACGGCGTTGAGCTTCGCAAACGCGCCGCCGGTCGCGTTGGCAACGATGGCGGCAAGCGTGGTCTTTCCCGTGCCCGGCGGGCCGAAAAAGATCGACGATTGCAACCGATCGGTCAGGATTGCGCGGCGCAGCAGCTTGCCTTCGCCGACGATGTGCTTTTGACCGATGAACTCATCGAGCGTGCGCGGACGCATGCGATCTGCAAGCGGCGCGTTTTCCTCTATTTGATTTTGAAATAAATCTTCCATATAATCTTTGTTATCGTTTCTCTTTTGAATATGCTATGGTTTCTTATCCTTCCGGCAGTTCGCGAATCGCGAGAATGTCGCTCACCGATCGTCCGCCGCGGTAGGGCACATTGATCGCGCCGGAGGGCGAGAGCAGCACGCTGGATTGTCCGCCGTCCATGTTATATGCGCTGGTAAAACCAAGGCTTTCGCACAACGCGGAGAGCTGAGTCATCGTCATGCCGTCCGATTCACGCGATCTGCCATCCACAGTCAAAAACGCGTAGTGCCCGGGTTCATAGTAGCCCAGCACGCTGCGCGGATTTGCCGCCTGCACCTGACTGCGAAATTTCGTCTTCGCGTGTCCGTTTTCATCCAACAGCGCGGGGCCAAACACCCAGGTTTGGTAGACGCTCATGCTGTCGAAGTCATCCTTCGTGAGCGTGTTGTTGGGATAGGTAAGCAGTTCACCAGTGCTGAGCAGCACCGCGATGTCCCAATCCTTGTTCACGCGGTCAACGAAGATTTCGCCGTTTCGCACCACGGGGCCGGAGAGATGATAGGAGTAAAAATCGCCGTTCATGCCGACGATTGCGCACGGAGTTGCGTCAAACATCTCGAATACGGATTCCGTCTTCCCGCGAAACGAACCGCTGCTGAGCGTGGTCACAAAACTCGTGATATCCTGAATATAGATATCCGCGAGGTGATAGTTACTCTTCTCCACGCGTCCGGACGAAACCGAAACACAAACCGTCTCGCTTTGATAGTTTCCCTGCGTGTCGCTCTTTGTGCCCGTATACGAAAAGCGGTCAAAGAGCCGCTCATTACACAGCCCACCGGAGACCCGTTCACCAAACGAGACCCAGTCTCCAACGCCGCCGCAGGCATAGAACAACGCTGCGCGCGCATCCATACCGTTGATTTCGCCGTTCTTGGTGAAGTCCAGATCCGGCCGCTCGTCCTCGTTCAGCCTGCCAAACGCCAGCGCGCGGAGCATACACGCCGCGTCCGCCGCGCTTGTTGCCCCGTCTCCCGTGAGATCGCCGACAAACGGCGCTTCCTCCGCCGCGCTCGCCGGCACACCGGCAAACGCCGCAAGGAGCAGCACGAGCACAAACAGGCAGGTTCGAACGATTTGTTTCTTCATTCCGTCTCGGTATTCTTCCCGTTCAGATTCCGGTTTCGCGTTCTTTCAGCCCGCCCGTCATGGCACGGATATGACACAATCGTTCACACCGCAGGGCTGAAATGCTTGCCATTCATCATAACACGTTTTGCGGCAATGTGGTAGAATGATCCTATACCCCCGTTTCGCGTCCGTTTCTTCGGCAACCGGGGGATTCTGCCCTGTTCCCGTAAAAAACAACGCCGGAAAGGCTTGGTGTTTCTTCTTATGAAAATTGGACAGTTCAGCGATTCGTTTCTACCGATTGTCGATGGCGTCGGCCGTGTGGTCTATCACTACGCAACAGCGCTCGCCCGCAAAGGCGAGGAGTGCTATGTCATCGCCCCGATGGCGGACACCGGCTTTCGCGGAGGGTATCCCTTTGAGCTGGTGGACTTCATCAGCCGGGAGCTGCCGCTGCAGAAGCAATACAGCACCGGCATTCCCCAGCTGGACACGCACTATGACGCGCGCATGCGCAACATCCCGCTGGACATCGTCCATGCGCATTCCCCGTTCATCGCGGGGCTGGAAGCGCAGCGTCTTGCGCGGCGGCGCGGAATCCCGATCATCGGAATGTTCCATTCACGCTATTATGACGATTTTTATCAGTTGACCAAGACGGAGATGCTCGCCAACATTGGCGTGGCAACCATCGTGAATTTCTATCAGCGCTGCGACGAGGTCTGGACGGTCAGCCAAAGCTCGAAGGAAACGCTCTATGACTACGGCTATGTCGGCGAGGTGATCGTGATGCCAAACGGCACGCCGGACATTGACCCGAGCCCGGCACGCGCGGCGGCGGCAAAGGCAAAGTTCAACCTGCCGGACGAGCCAATCCTGCTCTACTGCGGCCAGATGAACTGGAAAAAGAACATCCAGCGCATCCTCGAAAGCTGCGCGTGCTATGCGCAAAGCGGAAATGCTTTTACCCTCGTGCTCGCAGGGCAGGGGCCGGATGTCAAATCCATCCGCCAGAAGGTGGATGAGCTGGGGCTGACGGATCGCGTGCGCTTCACCGGACACATCACGGGTGAGGACGACCTCTACGGGCTCTATGAAAACGCGGATCTATTCGTGTTCCCCTCGCTTTATGATACCTCCGGCATGGTGGTGCGCGAGGCAGCGGCGATGGAGACCCCCAGCGTGGTGGTGCGCGGCTGCGCAACGGCGGAGCCGATCCATGACCGGCAAAACGGCTTCTTGTGCGAGGATACGACGCAGAGCCTCTGCGATGTGCTCACCCTGACGCTGAGCGACCGCGCGATGACCAAGCAAATCGGCAAAGCAGCGCGCAAGACGATCTATCTATCCTGGGATGATATCGCAGCCAGCACAGTGGAGCGCTACGCGTCTTTGATTGAGCGCAACACGAAGAACCCGAAGATTCTGTAACGCTCTTATAAAAAACTTCACGCCTCCCAGTCATCAAAAAACGGAGCCTCGCGCTCCGTTTTTGTGTTTCTTTGCTTATAGTTCCCGTAGAATTAAATCCGTTGCGCTGTCGGTAACAGCCTCCGCGCGCAGAACAAGCGGGTTTGCCGCATAGTCCCGCCGCACCATGTCCCTCAGCGCCGTCCCGTTGTGGCAGCCGTGGATCACATGGATGCGATAGATCCCGCGGCTGCGCCGAAGCTGGGCGTCGAGCATCACGCGTGCCTGATATTGCGTTTTTCCGTGGAGGTCGAGCGTGACCGTTGCCGGCGGCGCCCCCGCTGATTTCTGCATGTGGTGTTACGCTTTCTTGTTTCGGTTGGCGCGTTAGGCGTAGGTGTCTGTCCAGGGGAAGTTTTTCCATTCCCCGCCGTGCATGCGATGCAACTCCTCCGTTGCAAGCAGCCATTTTGCGATGCACTCCGTCTCCGGATAAAACTCATAAAACTCGCCGTTGACGAAGGTATAGACGCGGGAAACATCCGTACACATGCCGTAGGTCGGCAGGAGCTTCGGCTCCAGATGAAACGAGAGCGGTTCGCCGTCCTTCGTTCCGCTGTAAGTAAAGCCGGTATGGTCGAGGCGAATTTCTCCCTCACCCGCGATCAAACTGGTCGCGAGATTTTTCAGTGGCTCAAACTTCGGCAGTACACCGAGGCGCACGCGCTCGGTCAACGAAAACGCGGGGTCAAGCAACGCGCGATAGACCTGCTTTCTCTCGTCGTCAAACCATTGCTTGGGCGTCTGCGGCAACACGCAGGTTTCGTCAAACGGGGTGAAGCTATAGTCCGCGTTGACCCGCGCGCCGTTTCCACAACTCAAGCAGCGGATGGTGTCCCCTTCTCCGCGCATGGTGAATTCCTTGCCGCAGCGCGGGCAGCGATACAGCAGCGTATGCATCTGATGCGCGATTCTGCCCTGCCCGTTGTAGGCGATCTTTGCCGTGTGATTCCATTCGTAATCGTCATTTTGAATCGCAACATCCAGCGCGCGCTGAATCTCGTCCGCGCTCATCTGCCTAAGCTCCTCCGGTGAGAAGAGCTGATCGATGGTCACGTGCACCTCGCCCGGGCGTTCGTCCAGGCAATACTTGGTGCTGGTGAGGTATCCGCCGGAGATCTTGCTGACGTAAACCGGCACGCCGAAATGCTTGAGCAGCTTGCCGCTGCCGATTGCCGAAGGCTGGTTGCCGCCGCCGATGCTGCTCATCCCCTCGGGAAACAGGATCACGCGTCCGCCTTTTCGGATGATGCGGGAGATCTCCTTGATGGTATAGATATCCGGCGTGAAGTTCTTTTTCGGGATGATTTGCAGCAGCCGAAAGATGAACGCCAAGTGCGAACGGAAAAACTCGTTATACCCCGCCACATAGCTTAGCGTATCGGGCAGGAGCGTTGCGCCCGTATAGATGTAGTCCAGCCGGGATGCGTGGTTGCTGACCACGATATACGGTCCCTTTTGCTTGCGCGGGTCGGTTTTGATCTCGACCTGTACGCCGAGTTTCTTGAAATACAGCAGTTTCCAGAGATAGCCCAGCGCGCAATAAATCAGCTTCGGCGGTTTGCGCAGTTTGCGCGAATGGAGCCGTTCTGCGAGTGTCTTCTTCGCGTTTGCCATGCGGTTTTTCCCTCTCCTACCCGATTTGTTATATCGGCCTTGAAGAGCATTTTAACAGATGGCGCGAAAAACGGCAAACCAAACCGCGCAAAAAACGGCGGCGCTACCGCGCCGCCGTTCCGGAAAAAACCTGCCGATTGGTTTGTTTCAGCTGCTTCGTTTGATCAATTGAAGCGTTCCAGGCTCGCGTCGTCGCCCAGCAGATAGATCGAATCATCCTTGTGGAATGCACTCGTCGGGTCGAGATTCACCGTCACATGGCCGTCCCGGCGAATCGCGATAATCGAAACGCCGTAGCGGTTACGCACGTCGATCTGCGCGAGGGAACGCCCGACCCAATCCTTCGGAATCTCGATTTCGTGGATGCTGTAATCCTCGGAAAGATCCAGCGCATCCAGCACGCCATCGGACACCAACGAGCGCGCGAGGCGGATGCCGCCATCATGCTCCGGCTGCACCACGCGGTCGGCACCGGTCTTGATCAACAGCTTCTGGTGCAGGTCGTCCTGCGCCTTGGCAACAATCTTCTTTGCGCCCATCTCACGGCACAGAACGGTCGCAAGAACGGAGGCGCGGATGTCGTCGCCGATGCAGATGACCACGCAATCAAAGTTGCGAATGCCAAGCTGCACAATCGCGCGCTCATCCGTCGTGTCCGCCTGGACCGCGTGCAGCACGCTGTCCTTGACCGCGTTCACGCGATCCGCGCGTTTATCCACCGCGAGCACCTCGTGCCCAAGCGTGGTGAGCATGCGCGCCGTGCTCTGGCCAAAGCGTCCCAGCCCGATGATTAAAAAACTTTTACTCATATTGATTTTCCGCTCCTTGCAGATTCGATAGTGTTCTGTGTTGTTCCGTCAAGATAGAATCTTGTGCATTATCCGATCAGAATGTCTTCCTGCGGATAGTGCAGCACCGGCTCTTTGCGGCTGGTGCTCTCCACCAGTGAGAGCGCAACCGTAATCAGCCCAACGCGCCCTGCATACATCAGCAGGATTAGTATCACGCGGGTGACGGCGGAACCCGCACCCGAAACGCCGGTTGAAACACCGACGGTGCAGAACGCGCTCGTCGCCTCATAGAGCTGGTTGAGCAAACCGAGACTTCCCGCCGGCATGTCCTGCTCTGAAAACGAGAGCATCGTCGCCATCATGAGCAGGAATAGCCCGCCCAGCAGCGTGATGGTCAGCGCGCGGCGCGTCTGCTCCAGAGGAATCGTGCGCCCGAACGCCTCGGTTTCAAACTTTCCTCTTAAATATGCGCGCGCGGCAAGCAGCAGGGTAAACACGGTTGTAATCTTGAGACCGCCCGCGGTGCCAGCCGGACCGCCGCCGACGAGCATCAGCAGAATACCAACGCCTTTACTCGCATCGTGCATCGCAAGCTGATCGATCGAGTTGAATCCGGCCGTGCGCAGCGTGACCGACTGAAACATCGCGTTTACGATCTTGTCAAACAGGTTCATACCGCCGATCGTTTTGGGATTGTCATATTCGATCCAGAGGAACAGCAGTGCGCCGGACAAGATCAAAAACACGGTTCCCGTGAGCACCATCTTGCTGTGCAGACGGAGCCTGCGCGGATCGCGCGTGTTGCGGATGTTGAGAATCACGCCAAAGCCGAGACCGCCCGCAACGATCAGAGCCATGATGATCAAGAGCACATACGGGTCTTTGTCATACACCGTCATGGAGCGATAGCCGCCGAGCAAGTCGAACCCCGCGTTGCAAAACGCCGAGATACTGTGGAAAATCGAATACCAAATGCCCTTTGCCACGCCAAACTGCGGAATGAACCGGAACGCGAGCAGGATTGCACCCGTGACCTCCGTAATAACCGTAACCAGCAACGCCCCGCGCGTCAGGCGGACAACACCCTGCAGGCGGCTTTCGCCAAGGCCTTCCGCCATGCTCATGCGGTCATGCAGCGATACTTTTCTACCCGTAAACGAAAAAAGGATCATCGACAGGGTCATGATGCCCAAGCCACCGATCTGAATCAGTAAAATGACGACAATCTGCCCGAACAGGGAAAAATATGTCCCTGTGTCCGCAACGATCAACCCCGTCACGCAGGTTGCGCTGGTTGAGGTAAATAGCGCGCTCAAAAACGGCAGGGATGAACCATCCCTGCTCGAAATCGGCAGCATCAAGAGCAATGCGCCCGTTAAAATGACCACGATAAAACTCAACGGCAAAACGTTGATCGGTTTTATCCCCATCTTTGGCTTGTGCATACGCCTGTGAGTGTCCCCCCGCGCGGGATTTTTTCTCCCGCATGTACCCTGCAAAACCGATTTCAAGCAGAATATTCACCGGCGTTGCAGTTCCGCCAATGAACCCGCTCTGCTTGAAAAAAGTCCCCGATGAATTATCTGCTTTTTTGCTGCTTTGTGTAGGGATCGTTTTGATATAGGCAGACGACCTGCAACATATACCCGTTTGCCGATGGCTGATTATACCACATTTTATGCGGCAAATCGAACCCGTTGTCAAGCAAAACCCTACAGCGTCGGCTCGGAACCGCTCTCAATGAGCGCCTCTTCTCGATCCGCCGGTTCCGGCTGGGCAATCGGCTTGATCCAGCGCATCGTGCGATAGTACGGAATCGAGATGATGAGTTTGGAAACATCGTCCACCGCAAGCATGATGATATACGTCGTGATAAACGGCAGTTTCCAAACCAACCCCGCGAGCACAACCGCAGGCGTGATGAATACATAGTGGCAAACCACGTCGATAAGCAGCCCCATCTTCGTGTCCCCGCCTGCGCGGAAGATCCCGACCACCTCGACATACGGAATATAACGCACCGCAGCATCGATTGCGAAGATGACCAGCAGCACGCGCGCGGTGTGCTTTGCCGTCTCGCTTAGGTCAAAGAGGTTGATCAGCGGATACCGCAGCACGATGATTATCAGCCCTGCGAGGATGCCGATGATCGGCGTGAGCACCATAAACCGTCTGGAATAGAGCTTGCCCTGCTCGATGTCCCCCCCGCCGATGGATTTGCCCACGAGGATGTTGCACGCGTTGCAAAGACCCACGAAGAACACGAATACCAACCCTTCGATGGTACGCTCCACCGTCAGCGCGGCGTAGTTGTCCGTGCCCATGCGCCCGAAGACCATGTTGACCACAAGGATGGAAATGCTCCAGAAAAACTCGTTGAGGAGCACCGGCAGCGCACGGTTCCAGAACGGCTTGAAGAAGCCTTTGATCGCAAACACCTGCTTCCACGGCGCAATGACGATCGTTTTCTTACGAAAAGAGATGATCATCATTAGAATCGGGTTGATCAAGGACGAGATCGCCGTGGCAAGCCCCGCGCCGGCAACGCCCATCGCGGGCAGGCCGAATACGCCGAAGATGAAGATGTAGTTGAGCACGGCGTTGAGCCCCGCGGCGATTCCGCTCGTCACCATTGGAATCTTCACCTGTTCCGTGCAACGCAGCATGGTCGAGATCGCAAGGTTCAGCGTCAGCGAAAGATAGGAAACACAGGCAAACTGCAAATACTTCACGCCCTCGGCAATCAGCGCCGGGTCTTCGGTGAAAAGCTTCATCACAAACGCGGGATACAACCCGACGCCGAGCGTGAACACAAGCCCAAGCGGCACCATGAACAGCAGCATCATGCCATAGGTGCGCAGCATGCCTTCCTTATTGTTTGCGCCGTGATATTGCGCCACGAAAACGGCGGCCCCGCTGGACATGCCAAACGCGAGCAGCTCGACAAAAAACGAAGCCCAGCCCGCAAGCCCGACCGCAGCAATGGAAACGTCGCCAAGGCGTCCGACCATCAGCGTATCGACCAGACGGAATGAGGTCATCAAGAGATTCTGGAGTGCGATGGGTATGATCAGCGGAAGCGCAACCCTCCAGAAGGAGCGGTCAAACAGATCCGCGAGGCGTTTCTTGAACGTCATAAAATGTCTCCTTCGCGCGCGCAAAACTGCGCCGCGCGTTGTCCTGTGTGAGTGATTCGGCGGGATTACGGTGGCTCAATTGCCACACGTACCACCACCGTACTGTTGATATATGCTCTATCGCGCGGTCTTAGCAACACCTACGCCGCAGAGCGCCGAGAGTAGAAGTGCGTCCATCCAGACATCCGGCGCCGCGATGAACGGCAGAAGCCTTGCCGCCGCGCAGCCAGCAAGCGCGAACACGACGGGAAGAGCCGCATCCTCTCTGCGCGAAAAAAACCGAATTGAGAGCAGCAAGAGTCCGACCGCAAGTGCGCGGAGTTGATGCACACGGATAATTTCGGCAAACGCGCCCGCAACCGCCGTGTTCCCCGCAAGGAGCGGGTTGCCCTCCGGCAGCAGCGCGCGGGCGGCAAACCACGCCGCAACGGGCAGCGCCGCCATCAGCACGGCGGCAAACGTCCAGCTGCCCCGCGTTCGCTTCGGCGAGAGCAGCAGCGCGCCAATCCCTGCGCCGAGACCCGCAAACGCAGCATACAATCCCGCCGCACCCGCAAGCGCAAAGGCAGCGGAGGCAAGAAACGCAAGCAGAACCGTCTTTTGCCGGACGGCGAGCACCGCCATGAATAACCCGGCCATCACCAGCGCGCGGGAGAGTTCGTCGATCATGCGCGTATTCGCGGTAAACAGAATCGGCATACATACGCCGATGAGCAGCGCGGTGAGCAGCACGCCGTCGGGCTTGTTGTCCATCTGCTGTGCGCTCAGCAGCGCAAAACACGCTGCGGCAGAGAGGCAGAGTGTGCGCTCAAACGCGGCGGGGTTTTCCGGCAGCGAGAGCGAGCCCACAAACGCGATTGCCGCAGGCACGAGCACGATGCAAACCAACGGGAGCCACTTCGGCAAACGAAGCACGCAAAGAAACCGGAGCGCAAGCAGTGCGCACAGCGCGATGATCAACTCCTCCGCAAACAATCCCCAGCGAAACGGGTTGATCGTCACCGTGCCGTAGACAAGCCACGCCGCGACGAGAATCCCCGCAGTGCCCGCGGCAACGGAGGCGGCGTTCGCCTTTGCCCCGCTGCGGGAAGGGGTTTTTCTGTTTGCGGTTTTTCTCTCCAAGTTCGCTCCTGCTTTTCTTTTTCTATAATGGGTTCTTCGACGGTGTTCCCGCCTTTCGCGGATATTGCTTCGGCGTTGCGCCGGTCTTGGTGAGAATCACCAGTTCTCGCGCGCCATAGTCCGAAGGGATACTCACCCGCTGTGCCGTTGCTTGCAGCACGCTCAGCGCATGTTCACTTGCGGCAAGTTCCTCGGCAGCATCCCCTTTGTAGGCGATGCTAATTCCGCCAATCTTGACCAGCGGCAGCGTGAGTTCGCAAAGCACAGGCAGTCCCGATACCGCGCGGGTCAGAGCAACATCAAACCGCTCCCGATAGCGCGGGTTCTGCCCCGCATCTTCGGCGCGCGCATGGACGCACTCTGCGGTAAGCTTGAGTTCCTTGAGCACCGCTTCGAGAAATACCAGACGCTTTTGCAGGCTGTCGATCAAAGTAACGTTCAAATCCGGTCGGAGAATCAGCAGAGGCAGACCGGGAAAGCCTGCGCCCGTGCCGACATCCGCAACGCTTGCGCCCGTCTTGAGATACGGCGCGGCGGCAAGAGAATCGAGAAAGTGCTTTTTCGCGACATCCTCCGGCGCGGTGATCGCGGTCAGGTTCACGCGCGTGTTCCAGTCCGCCAGCATCGCATAATACGTTTCAAACTGTGCAAGCTGCGCGCTCGAAAGGTCCGGTCGCATGGGAGAAAGAATTTCGGCAATCATGCGTTCTCCTCCGTTTTCGCTTGTATGGCGGGAAAGCCACGCTTTGCGTAGATCAACAGCACGTTGACGTCGGCCGGCGTCACGCCGGAGATGCGCCCCGCCATGCCAATCGACGCGGGTTTGTGTTTGTTGAGCTTTTGTCGCGCTTCGAGCCGAAGCCCATCCAGCGCGAGATAGTCGATGTCCTGCGGCAGGAGCGTGTGCTCCAGCGCGCGGTTTCTTGTCACCTGTTCCTGCTGCTTTTGAATATAGCCGTCGTACCGCGCGAGGGTTTCCACGCGTTCCTCCGTCTCCCAGTCCAGCGACTCCAGCGCGGAGAACACACTGAGCAGATCGGTGTAGCAAATATTGGTTCGTTTGAGCAAATCAAAGAGCTTCACACCCGAAACAGGTACGCTCTCCCCGCGTTCCATCAATAGCTGGCGCAGCGCTTCGCTCGGCGGCACGGTCTTGTCCAGCGCAAGCATCGCCTGCTCCACGCGATCCCGTTTCTGCATCAGCCGCTCGTAACGCTCGCCGGAGATCAACCCCGTACGGAGTGCCTTGTGCGTGAGTCGTTCGTCCGCATTGTCCTGCCGCAGCAGCAGGCGGTATTCACAGCGCGAGGTCATCATGCGGTACGGTTCCGGCGTACCCTTCACGGAAAGATCGTCCACCAGTACGCCAAGATACGCTTCGTCGCGTCCGAGCGTGAGCGGCTCTTCGTCCTTGCAATACAGCGCGGCGTTGATTCCCGCGAGCAAGCCCTGTGCCGCCGCTTCCTCATATCCGCTTGTGCCGTTGACCTGACCCGCCATGTACAGCCCCGGCACGGCGCGGACGGCAAGGGAGCGATCCAGCGCGGTCGGGTCGATGCAGTCGTACTCAATCGCATAGCCAAGGCGCATCACTTCGCAGCGGTGCAATCCCGGCATGGTGCGCAGCATCGCAATCTGCACATCGCCAGGCAGACTGGTGCTCATGCCCTGCACGTACATCTCAATTGTCGTGCGCCCCTCCGGCTCAATGAAAATCTGGTGCCGGTCCTTGTCCGCAAAGCGCACAAGCTTGTCCTCGATGCTCGGGCAATAGCGCGTGCCGGTCGCATGGATCTTTCCGCTGTACATCGCGGAGCGATGCAGGTTTTCGAGGATCACGCGGTGGGTTTCATCGTTGGTATAGGTCAGATAGCACGGCGTTTGCTCACGCACGAGTCTGCCGTTGAGAAACGAGAACGCGGGTGTTGGCACATCGCCATCCTGCCGCTCCATCTCGTCATAGTCAAGTGTTCGCCCGTTGACGCGCGCTGGCGTGCCTGTTTTGAATCGCTGCAGCGGTACGCCGAGTTCTTTCAGCGCGTCTGAGAGTGTTTCCGAACGGAGCAATCCCGCGGGCCCGCTCTCGCGCGAAAAGTCGCCAATCAGAATTCGGCTCTTCATATAAACTCCCGCGCAGACGACCACCGCACGGCAGGCATAGCTAAATCCTTCCGCCGTGACCACGCCGGAGATTCGGTCACCTTCGGTCAAGAAACGGCTCGCTTCGCCCTGCGCAAGCGTCAGGTGCTCCTGCTCCTCCACCGCACGTTTGATTCGCTCATGGTAGCGCCGTTTGTCCATCTGCGCACGGAGCGAATGCACGGCCGGGCCTTTGCCCGTGTTGAGCATCCGCATCTGGATTAGCGTGTCGTCCGCGGCAAGACCCATCTCGCCGCCCAGCGCGTCGATCTCACGCACAAGGTGCCCCTTGCCCGTGCCGCCGATGGCGGGGTTGCAGGGCATTAGCCCCACCGAGTCCAAATTTAACGTCAAAAGGAGCGTCTTTTGCCCCATTCGTGCGCAGGAAAGCGCGGCTTCCACGCCCGCGTGCCCCGCGCCGATGACGACAATATCGTAGTTTTGCGTGTTGGTTGTCTCCATAGTCGGCTTGCTTCATTCCATTCCGCGCAGGCGCGCTGTTGTCTTTTCCTGCGCGACGCACACGCGCATTTTACCACAAGAGAGGCAATCCGGCAACGCACGCACGGAAGGCAGACTCGAATCAGCGGTTTTTGAGCGGTTTGCCGCGCAGGTTGTCAGAAGTGTTCGCAAGTATGGTATACTGTTACAAACACGTTTTCCAATCCGAATGGCGCGTCCATTTCGGGGACGCGGAACAAAGGGGGACACATCCATGAGCCGTATGCGCTTACTCAACGAAAGCAGCGGGCAGACGTTTGAGGGGTTTTGCCTCGTCAAAAGCGCCAGCGTGAAGACCAACATCAAGGGCACCGAGTATCTCGACCTCATTCTGGCGGACAGCGAGGGAGATTGCGCGGGCAAGCTCTGGGACTATAATAAGGAACTGCACGGCGTGTTTGAAGCAAACGACGTGGTCAAGGTGCGCGGTTCCATCAACATCTGGAAAGACACCGAGCAGCTCAAGATCGATAAAATCCGCCGCACCACGCCGGAGGATAACGTTGATATGGCAAAGCTTCTGCCCTGCTCTCCGTTTGATCCGGAGTGGCTGTATGAAGAGCTGTTTTCGCTTGCTGAAAGCTTCGCGGACGACGACCTTCGCCGCCTCGTGCAATACATCATGCGCGAAAACAAGGAAAAGCTGCTGTTCTATCCCGCGGCGGTGAAGCTGCACCACGCGACGCGCGGCGGCTGGCTGCACCACACCTGGACACTGACCAAACTCGCGCGCGCAATTATCGAAACCTATCCCGCGCTCGACGGGGATTTGATCTATACCGGCGCGATTCTCCACGACATCGGCAAGCTCAAGGAGCTGGAGACCGGCGAACTCGGCATCGCGAGCGGATATACCGCGCGCGGCATGCTGGTGGGTCACATCACAATCGGTATTTCAGATGTATCCGCAACGTGCGAGCTGCTCGGCATTCCGGAAGAAACCGCAATGCTGGTGGAGCACATGCTGCTGGCGCATCACGGTCAGGCGGAGTTCGGCAGCCCGAAACTGCCGATGTTCCCGGAGGCGGAAGTCCTCGCGGAGATCGACCTGCTCGACAGCAAGATGTATGAGATGTTTGACGCACTCTCCGGTGTTTCCGTCGGCGCGTTTTCGGAGCGGCAGTGGGCGCTGGATAATCGCCAGATCTATTGCCACGGGCACGGGCACCTGAAAAAAGGCGAGAGCAAATAATTGCGAGATACTTGCGGAGCGGTAACCACCCGCTCCGCCTCTTATTGCCAGCCTGACCTGCGCAATATTTTGCGCAACGGTGCCGAAAGGATTCTAAATGAAACTCCGCGTTGTTTCCCCGTTTGAAACCATCGTGAAATATGTGCTGATCGAGCTGTTTGCAGTTGCGTTCCTTCTGCTCGTTTTGCGCAATCTTTCGCCGTATCAATATTTCTCCGTCATGCAGGTGCTGCAATACGGTTTGCTTTTCGTGGTGGTGCTCTTTCTGCTGCTGCCGGTGTTTGTGGAACTCTTCGGCTTTGGCTCCGCGCGGTTTGTGCTCTCAAGCCGCGGGATCGTCTACCAAACCCGCAAGACGAAATACAAACTTCGCTGGGACGAGATTGAGCGCGTGATCCTCTCGCCGGATCTCTACGGTCAGGTGACGAAGCGCAGTTACATCCTGTTTTATGCCGACGAGGAACCCGCTCTGGTTCGTAACCGTTCGGAGTTTCATCCCCGCGCGTTCGGTATACAATACCGAAAAGGGCTGCCGCAAGAGATTGCAGCATATTGTCCGCTGGAGATTGAGAACCTGAGCAAGATCGAAAAGAGACGATAACAGCCCGGATGCCAAACCAAGTTCAATGAAAAGGAGGCGGGAGAACATGCAGACAAAGCCAGAGATCGAAATCCGGCTGGCGGCGGACACAGATATCCCCGCCATCGCGCATATCATCAA
Source organism: Bacillota bacterium (assembly GCA_023395595.1). Taxonomy (GTDB): domain Bacteria; phylum Bacillota; class Clostridia; order Christensenellales; family CAG-138; genus UBA7703. The sequence continues at coordinate 5,628 of JAEWYO010000001.1, read as the reverse complement.
CGAGGCGTGGAAGAGCGCGTATGCGGGCATCGTCCCGCAGAGCTATCTGGACAAAATGCGTGAGCCGGACAAGGTAAAGCGCCTGCGCGAAGGCCTCGTCCGTGTACCGCACATGCGCTATTTTGTGCTCTGCGAGGACGGCGTTCCCGTCGGCGCGGCGAGCCTGCACCGCGCGCGAAACGACGATCTGCCGGACGCGGCGGAGTTTAGCTTCTTCTATTTCTTGCCGCGTGTTTGGCGAAAGGGCTATGGCACGATGCTGCTCAACCATCTCAAGCAGGAGTCCGCAAACGCGGGATTCCTGCGCATCTGCTGTTGGGTGCTGGAAGAAAACCACCGCGCGGTTTCGTTCTATGAATCGCAAGGACTCCTGCGCGACGGCACACGCCAGACGGAAACCATCGTGATTCCGCTGCAAGAGGTTCGCTGCATAGGAAAACTATGATACGAAAGCAACATAAGAGGAGCAATCTGGAAACGAATCGCTCCTTTTTTGTGCGTAAGCGCATACGAATCTACCCACATATGATTGAAAGTCTTAACTTTCCGGCTGCGCGGGCGGATAATATCCGCCCCTACAGGCGGCTTGAGCTGATCCTCAAACAAACCTCGTACACGATTCCTCTTCTTTTTTCTTTCACAACGCTACCCGTGTTGCGATGCGAGGTCTGTAGGGGCGGATAGCATCCGCCCGAGTGCCAAAAGAGCTGCCCATTTCACTGGACAGCTCCTTTATATTTACCCAAACTTAGAAAAAATAATGCGTCACATATTGATCGACCAGCACGAGGCAGCCGAGCACGGCAGTATAGATCACAAAGCCGAGCAGCTTCTTTTTCTTGATCGCGTTGATCATGATCTTCACCGCAAAATAACCCGTGATGCCCGCAACCAGCATGCCCGCGACAATCGTCGTCCAGTGCACGTCCCCAATGCCCGCTTTCAGCGTTTCCGGTACCTCGACCAGTGCGCCGCCGATGATGGCCGGAATCGACATCAGAAACGAAAAGTCCGCCGCGGCTTTGCGATTCAGCCCAGAGAACAACGCGCCTGCGATGGTGCCGCCGGAGCGCGAGACGCTCGGCAAAATCGCAACGCCCTGCATGGTGCCAATCAGCAGCGCATCGGTCACGCGCATCTCCTTCATCTTCCGTCCGGTCTTACTCTTGCTGCGCAAAAGGTCGCTCAAAAACAGCAAAGCGGATGTGATGAGAAATCCGATACCGAGGAACGAGCCATCCTCCGTTGCCGTATAGAACGACGCAAACGGCTCGACCTTCTTAAAGAGAACCGCGATGATCAGCGTCGGCACCGTCGCAAGAATCAGCATACCGACCGTCTTTTGAAACGGATGCTTGATCAGCTCCAGAATCATATCCCAATACACGACGACAACCGCGACCAACGTCGCCAGATGCAGCATCATGGTGAAGAACATTGCCCCTTCCGTAATGCCAAACATCTTTTGCAGAAGGAGTAAGTGCCCGCTGCTGCTCACCGGCAGAAACTCGGTCAACCCTTGCACCAACCCCAGCAGCATCGCAATCCAAATCGTCATAACAACCTCATTTATTCTGATTATTCCCGTTCATCATACACGCGTTACGGATGAATCGCAAGCGCGGCGTTTGTATCCGCAGCGGCTCAAATGTCCCCGCGCAGCGCATAGACGCAGATGCCCACGCACTCGCGCAGAAAGTTGTTGAGCCTTAGATACCACACGTCGTCTGCCGGAATGCCGACGGCATCGATGCCCTGTGCCTTGGCGACCTGCCCCGCGCGATAGACGTGAAAATTTGTGGTTACAAACGCAATGCGCGCGTCGCTGCCGAGCTGTTTTTCGATGATCGCCTTGGAATTTTCAAAATTTTCCTTGGTGTTCTTCGCTTTCTCTTCGGCGAAGATGCGGCCTGCGTCCATGCCGCGTTCCACCATGTATCGTTTCATTGCGGAGCCTTCGGTGACGGATTCGCCCGCCCCCTGCCCGCCGGAGACGATGCAGATTGCATTGGGGTGCTCTTCCATGTATTCCATCGCGGTATTCAGCCGGTTTTCCAACACCCATGTGACCTTGTCCCCGTGCACCGCCGCGCCGAGGACGATCACTGCGTCCGCCTCAGCATGTTCTCCTTCACTGCTTGCGCGAATCATCAAAAACCCGCAAACGAGGAAGATGCCGATCGCGACAGCGTAGCAGCCCGCGATCAGCCACTTGAGAAACAGCAAAAAGCCCTTCTGCATCTTTGGCAGCAGAAAGGCGAGGAACACGAGCGGCACGCCGAAGAACGCGGGCAAAATCACGCCGAGGTTGTAGTTGGAGAGTGTGGAGATGATCAGCGTCTCGGCGATCAGCACCACGCCGAGGATGAGAAACACCTCACGCAGGGCGCTGAATTGGTGCCCGCGTTTGCGCCAGATGCGGCAGCCGAAGAGCAGCACACCGATGAGCACGACGAACACCGCCAGAATATAGAGTCTCCATCTGGTATACATGGTTTGTTTCCTTTCAAATCCCCGCGCAATGACTAAGGCGCGAGATTGTTCCAGTCGAAATCAGGCCAACTCGTCTCTCGCCACAGAGCCGAAAGACAGTTGCATTATATAATATGAACGGGGACGCGCAAACACGCATCCCCGTTTCGTCACAGCATTGTTACAAAAGACCCGCTTGGGCTTTGATGCAAAACAAGCGTTACAGTACCGTCTTGAGGAACTGTCCCGTATAGCTGCCCTCCACCTGCGCGACCTCCTCCGGCGTGCCGACAGCAACGATGTTGCCGCCCGCGTTTCCGCCTTCGGGTCCCAGATCGATCACATGATCCGCGCACTTGATCACATCCAGATTGTGTTCGATGACCAGCACGCTGCTGCCGGTGTCGCACAAACGCTGGAGAATCTCCAGCAGGCGCTTCACGTCGTCCACGTGCAAGCCGGTCGTCGGCTCGTCTAGAATATAGAGCGTGCGCCCGGTGTCCCTGCGGCTCAGCTCGGTTGCGAGCTTCACGCGCTGCGCCTCTCCGCCGCTGAGCTGGGTGCTCGGTTGCCCGATCTTCACATAGCCCAAACCCACGTCATAGAGTGTTTCGAGTTTTCTTGCGATCTTGGGCAGCGGCTTGAAGAAGCGGAGCGCTTCTTCCACCGTCATGTTCAGCACGTCGTAGATGTTCTTGCCCTTGTAGTGCACCTCAAGCGTCTCGCGGTTGTACCGCTTGCCGCCGCAGACTTCGCAGGGCACGTAGATATCCGGCAAAAAGTGCATCTCGATCTTGATGATGCCGTCTCCGTTGCAGGCCTCGCATCGTCCGCCTTTGACGTTGAAGCTGAAGCGTCCGTTGTTGTAGCCGCGCATGCGGGAATCCGGCGTGTTGGCAAACACCGCGCGGATGAGGTCGAATAGCCCGCAATACGTCGCCGGGTTGCTGCGCGGCGTGCGCCCGATGGGGCTCTGGTCGATATCGATCACCTTGTCCAGTGCGTCGATTCCGTCGATGCGGTCATGCGCGCCGGGGCGCGTATGCGCGCGGTTGAGGTCGCGCAGAAGCGTTTTTTTGATGATCTCGTTGACGAGGCTGGATTTCCCGCTGCCGGACACGCCAGTCACGCAGACGAACTTACCCAGCGGAATCTCCACGTCGATATTCTTGAGGTTGTGTGCGCGCGCGCCGTGGATACGGAGCGATTTGCCGTTGCCCGGTCTGCGCGCTTGCGGAATCTCGATGTGCTTCCTGCCGCTGAGGTAGTCTCCCGTGATGGAATTCTCGTTGGCTGCGATCTCTTCCGGCGTGCCGACGGCAACCACTTCACCGCCGTGTTCGCCCGCGCCCGGCCCGATGTCCACCACATAGTCAGCGGTTCGGATCGTTTCTTCGTCGTGTTCCACCACAATAAGGGTGTTGCCCAGGTCGCGCATACGCTGGAGCGTCTTGAGCAGCCGCGCGTTGTCACGCTGATGCAGGCCGATGCTCGGCTCGTCGAGGATATACAGCACGCCCATCAGCCCGCTGCCAATCTGGGTGGCGAGGCGGATGCGCTGCGCCTCTCCGCCGGAAAGCGACACGGCGGAGCGCGACAGCGTGAGATAGTCTAAGCCCACGTTGACGAGGAAGCCAAGCCGCGCGTCGATCTCCTTTAAGATTTGTTCCGCAATCATCGCCTGCGTTTTGCCGAGCTTCAGATCGTGCAGGAAATCCCGCGCGCTGCGCACCGGCAAATCGGAAAGATCGGCAATGTTCATGTCGCCTACCGTGACGGCAAGGCTTTCGCGCTTGAGGCGCTTGCCTTTGCAGTCCGGGCAGGGCGTTTGCGTCATGAAGCGCTCGATCTCCTGCTTGCTGTAGTCGGACGTGCTCTCGCGATAGCGGCGTTCCATATTGACAGCGATGCCTTCAAACGGCGCGTCGAAGCTGCCGCTGCCAAATTCTTTTTTGTAGGCGATGTGCAGCTTGTCCTTGCCGGTGCCGTAGAGGATCGCATTTTGCACCTCTTGGGGCAGTTCTTCATACGGCGTTTTCATCGAGACACCGTAATGCTTGGTCAGCGCGTCAAAATACATCGCAGCGATGGTTCCTTTGCTGCCGCTGTTCCAACCCATTACGTTCACGCAACCCTGCGCGAGTGAGAGCTTCTGGTCGGGAATCACGAGGTCGGGATCGACCTTGAGCAACGTGCCAAGACCCGAACACGTCGGGCACGCGCCAAACGGATTGTTGAAGGAGAACATCCGCGGGGTGAGTTCCTCGATGCTGATGCCGCAATCCGGGCAGGCGTAGTTTTGCGAAAAGAGCATTTCCTCGCCGTCCACCACAGCCACGATGGCAAGCCCGTTGCCGAGACGAAACGCCGTCTCAAGCGAGTCCGTCAGCCGCCCTTCGATGCCGGGTTTGATCACGATGCGGTCGATGACCGCTTCGACCGTGTGCTTGAATTTTTTATCCAGCGCGGGCACATCCGCAATGTCGTAAATCGTGCCGTCCACGCGCACGCGGACATAACCTTCGCGCTTGAGTTCTTCAAAAAGCTTCTGGTGTTCGCCTTTTCTGCCGCGGACGCAGGGCGCGATGATCTGCGCCTTTGTCTCTTCCGGCAGGGCAAGCACGCGATCCACCACCTGGTCGATTGTTTGCTTCTCGATTGGTTGTCCGCAGTCCGGGCAATGCGGCACGCCGCAGCGCGCATAAAGCAGACGCAGATAGTCGTGAATCTCCGTGACCGTACCGACCGTACTGCGCGGGTTGTGGCTCGTGCTCTTTTGGTCGATTGAGATCGCGGGAGAAAGCCCGTCGATGCTGTCGATATCCGGCTTTTCCATCTGCCCCAAAAACTGGCGGGCATAGGAGGACAGGCTCTCGACATATCTGCGCTGTCCTTCGGCATAGATCGTGTCAAACGCGAGGCTGGATTTTCCGCTGCCGGAAAGTCCCGTGAGTACGACAAGCTTGTCGCGCGGAATCACGAGGTCGATGTTCTTGAGGTTGTGTTCCCGTGCGCCCTTGATGATGATGTCCTTCATGAGGAGTCCCTTTCGTTTTGCCGTCCGGCGTTGATCCGTCCGGCTGAATCGTTCGCATGAATCCTGCGGTTTCTGCGCAAAATCCGATGTTCTAGTATATCACAAATTTGCGCCGCGCG
>JAEWYO010000088.1 GCA_023395595.1 Bacillota bacterium | reverse complement strand
CGCCCTGTGTCGCGTCGCTTTTCTCCTGCTCCACCGGAATCGGTGTGAGCGTTTGCGCATCCTGCCCCGGCTGGCACGCCGTCGTAAACGCCGCGACGCCTATCGTAAATGCAAGCACCAGCGAGAGCGCGATCACGCTCTTTGCGCTGGTCTTTCGCGCGAACACGCCGCGCACACGCCGCTCCATCGCTTTTTTATCGGTGGTCAGCGCCATGCCGAGGGTCAGGAGTTGGTCGGTGGAGTGTGGTTTCCTCATATACTACCTCAATATCCCGTGTTACGGTCGATCTGCCTGCCGTCGATGGCGCTGAGTGTCATCGCACTCGCCACGTAAGGATAGCCACCCATAAGCGCATCTCTATCCAGCAAGCTCTCATCTTCCATTGGACTTGTGCCCAGCTCATAGAAGAAATTCCAAACCGGCTCATAGGTGAACGATCCGGCTCCGGAAGCTCCAATGCGAGTCAACCCGAATGTCACAGCGGTGATTGTGAAATCCATCTGAATATCATCCTCTATCCATGAATGATACTTCATGTTGAACTCATAGGGTAAACGTTTGACGATCTCCTGAAACGGCAAGAGCCCCGCGCTCTTTTGCTCCACGCTCGTCACCGTCATCGGGTTGACCCACTTGAAATCGGCTAGCCCTAAATCGTCGATGATGATCGTCATGGTCTCATACTCCTGCGCATACGGAACATCCAGCCCAATGTCGCTGTTGACATCTACCGAAACATAAGCTGTGGGAAATCCGTTGATTGCGCGCATGAACACGCACGCCCAACCTTCTTCTCGGTCATTTTGCTTATTGCCATGCACGGGTGCCGAATAGCAGAGCTGGAGTTCGTCGGTAAGCTGCGCCGCGATGGCTTTGGCTTGCCGTTCCGCTTGTTTTTGCGTGATGGAAACGCCTTCCGGCGCGAGCTTGAACGTACCGTAATAGGGACAGTATCCCTCATCTCCCATCGAAGCGTAGATATAATTTCTTGTGCCATAGAATGCATCATTACTAGCGGCATCGTTCTCAATATACAGATGGAATAGATAACCGTCCTTCGTGATGTCTCCAAAGAATCCTTCGGCGTCTTCAAACCAAGGACTCAGTTTCTTCGTTATTTTCAGCGGCATTGCGGCCTGCTCCGCTGCAGATGGTGCCTCAAGCAAGACTTGCTCATAGTAAGCAACCTCCTCCTGAGTCTGCTCGATATACCGAACGTTCGGCACCTGTTCCGCCTTGAGTTGCTCCAAATGTGCGCGTTGTGCCCTCAATCTATTTGAAATATATTCTTTTGTTTGATTCAACGGGTAGGAGTACACCGCATCCTCGCCAAAGAGCACGCGAGAAACATTCACCAAATCTTCCTCGGTAAACTCCCGAATGCTTGCGGTGGCAACTGGTACACTCGCGACATCCGGCAAAACAATGTCCACATCTGCCGCGTAGTGAAAAATACTGTCAAAACCATCCTGATTCCAGGTGAAGTGCTTCGGAACATCCAACGTTTGATACAGCGGAGATGTTGTAGAGAGCTTTGCCTCCGGCTGCTTGCCGAGTATACGTCCCGGCACGACTGCAGCTTTTTCCGGCTGGCACGCCGTCGTAAACGCACCGATTCCAAGCGACAACGCAAGCACCAGCGAGAGCGCGATCACACCCTTTGCGCTGGTCTTTCGCGCGAACACGCCGCGCACACGCCGCTCCATCGCTTTTTTATCGGTGGTCAACGCCATACCGAGGGTCAGAAGCTGGTCGGTGGAGTGATGTTTCATTCTTGCCTCCGTATCATCCTTCTCGCGCGAAGATTTCGCCCGTTTCGTTATGGATATAAACTCCGTTTGCAAGCCATTTGGGGGTAAGCATCCAATCGCAATGATCAAAACCGGGAATCGACATCTTGCCCGTCGTTTCATCCTCGCTTGCCCATTTTCCCAGCCACGGCGGTATGCTTGCCCAAGTGCTTGGATCAAGCCTGAACGAAACGGCATCCGTTGTGATTCTTCCTTTGATAAATGTCACTTCATGCAGCGTTCCATCGGTCAAGAAGAGATCCATGGTGCAAGTCAAATTATTGTCTTTGTTGCAGATTGAAACCGACTCCACCGCATCCTTGCCAAATAATTCGGTGTAGAGCGCCTTTGTTGCGTCCTGATACTCTTTTTCGCCCATCTTCGCGCCCGGAATATCATCCAAACCAAGATTGGTTCCAACCCTGCCGTTTGTGGTAAGCGAGAGCATCCGCCCCGTTCGGCTGGAGAGTTCGAGTATCACGCCGCTGCCTCCTATTTGCCAATAGTTCTCCCGCGCGCCGGAGTAGTCCACATAAAACATCGTGGTCGGCTCCGGTGGATGTTCACCCGCGGTAAAGTCTTCCGATCCGGCAACTGCAAAGAATTTATAGAAGAACGCGATTGCGTCTTCTTTTGTCATATCGTCTTTTGATGGTTTCCCCTCGCGAAAATCTTCCGGTTTGAGGAGCTGGACAACATTTGGGTTTTGCTCAATATCCGCGCGCCAGAACACACTCTCTTCGGCACAATCGCTATCGGGATAGATGCACACCGTCGTCGGCGTAAGCGCTTCGTCCGCAAAGACACTCATTGCGCAATACCGTCCATCGTCCAGTTGGAAGAGCGCCCGCGGCTGAATCATCCATCCGGCTGTCGCGTTTTCCCGCCCGCTCCCGCCCGCGTCCTTCCAATTATGCACGGTTCCGCCGAATATGTTCGCAATCCGCTCTGCTGCCGCAGTCGTGTCAAGCGTCCCCCAGAAGTCCGATCGTTTCGCATCCTTTCCCGGATTGACCAGCGATGGATGCAACGCATCACCCGGGTTGCTATAGCAGTCCGCCGAAAGGAACGCGAGTGTTTTTGCCTCCATTGCGCCGGAGAGGACACCATCCTTGGAGTCAAACCGCCAGACATCCGAGCGATGGCCCGTCTGGTCGGTGTAATATGTCGCCATCAGATCGCTCGAAACATACTTTGTTGAAAAAATTGCGTTTGCGGTCTCCAGAAACCGGTTGGCGGCGCGGAGTTTTGTAGCATCATCCGCGTTCTCGAGCGTACTCCATTTGCCGCGCTCGGTAAACGAGATGCCCTCCATACGCGGGGCAGGGAACATCCGCGCCTCGT
>JAEWYO010000062.1 GCA_023395595.1 Bacillota bacterium | reverse complement strand
GAGGCAGCAAGGGCAAAGGTCGTCCAGCTTCGCGTCCAGCAGCCCCTCTTTTTCAAACCGCGAATAGAGATACTTCAGGTATTTCCCTTCAGCAATACGGCTGTGCTCGTTTTTGTGTTCCAAGCCTTTCCATTCATATAAGCCTTTTGCGCCCTTGCTAGAATTGCAGCTCTTACAGACGCGGACAACGTTGTCCGGCACGTTTTCGCCACCGCGCGAGCGGGGCAAAATATGCTCTGTCGTGAGTTGACCTTCCTGGCCGCAATAGATGCACACATGCGGTTTCTCCATCTCCAACAGCCATTCGCTCACGGACGTGGACCAGACGATCTCGCCACTCTTGAGTTTGCCAAGAAAGCTCATGCGCAATGGGAACTGCCGCTTGTCGCCCGTCGCGGCGCCCGTCATAATCGCCGCATATTGCCAAAATAGCAAATCCCGAACCGTCTTTACTGCAGGAGGTGGCATATCAAATCTCCTTATAGTTTCTCGCAAAAAGTATATCACACATGCCCGTTTCGTTACCAGCGCGCAAACGGGCACAAATAAAAAACTCCCGCCGAAAGCTCGGTGGGAGGAGCGCCAATCGTGTACTATTGCGCAATCTTTTCGTTCATAGCGCGAATTTTTTTCTTCATTGCGCTGTATTGCGAAGCCCAGATACCCGCATAGATCGCAACAAAAATGCCAATGTAGATCAGGATTCCCGTGTTGCTGTGCGGCATCCAATATGCAAAATACGCAATCGGAAATGTTGCAACCGAGGTCACGAGCAAATGCACCAGCGTCATCTTCAGCAGGCTCCAGTGTTCCGCGTCCCAAACGACGGAAGCGCCCGCCCAAGCCGCACCGTAGATCATTGAAAGCGCCGCTTGCAAGAGCACGGCGTTGATCTCGCTGCCAAGGTCGCTCGCCAGCTGCGGCACAACGGCGTAATAACGCCCGTCGCCGACGGTGAGCGAAATCAAAATTGTAATCAGTGTGCTGATGGCAAGCCCCAACGGTGCGCCGAGCAAGCAGCGCTTGATCAGTTCTTTCTTCATTATCTTCTCCTTATAGTCCTAACACTTGTTTGATTTTTGCAACATACCTGCGGGAAACATAGGTCACTGTGTCGTTCTTCATCCGCACACAGATGGTTCCCGCAAAACTCAGGTCAAAGCCGCGAATCCAGCCCAGATTGACGATCTCCGAGTTAGAGATGCGCACAAAGCGCTTTGTATCCAGACGTTCCTCCAGCTCATATAGCCGCAAGCGCAGCTGGAACAGACCGTTCGGCGTTTGCGCAAACACCTTGCCGCCCTCGGTAAACGCGCGGAGCATCTCCTCTTGTGTGAGTATGACCGCCTCGTCATCCCGAAATCCGACGATCACCTGTGGTGCATCCTGCGAGAGTCTGCGCACCAGATGCTGAATTTCGTCGGTCACTTTGTTGGTGCAGATCACCACAGCCGTTTCTTCGCATGTGGCATCCACCTTTACTTCGATCTTCACTTGTTCACCCCCTCATCACGGTTGCAGTATACAAAGATTCCCGTCCGCATTCGAGCGAAATTCGCTATGCGGTCGTTATTGGCCTATATTCGGTCTCTATTGCACTAATTTTTCTTCACATGAGACGCGCTATAAAAAACGCCGCTCAATGCGGCGTAGACAATTTGTTTCCGTTTATTCTGCCAAGGCAAGCGCAAGGGCTTTCTTCGCGTGGATTTCTGTCGTGTCATACAGCGGAAGCGAAACGTCCTCTTTGGCGACGATCAACCCCAACTCAGTGCAACCGAGGAGAATCCCCTGCACGCCGCGCTGCTGCAAGGCAGCGATCACCCGTAGATACTCCGCGCGGGACTCTTCTTTCACGATTCCAAGACAAAGCTCATCGAAGATCACGCGATTGACAAGCTCGATGTCGTCCCCTTCGGGAATCAGTACCTCGATACCGCGCTCCACCAGCTTATCCCGATAAAATTCCTGCGTCATGGTATATTGCGTGCCGAGCAGACCAACGCGGGAAATCCCCTGTTCCTTCAATGTCTCTGCTGCAGCCTCCGCGATGTGCACCAGCGGGACTCGAATCTTCGTCTGCACCTGCGGGGCAACTTTATGCAGCGTGTTGGTGCAGATGAGGATCATATCCGCGCCAGCCTGCTCCAACCGTGCGGCAACATCGCCAAGCAGTTCGGCAGCTTTGTCCCACGCACCGCGGGACATCAGCGATTCAATCTCATAAAAATCCACGCTATAGAGCAGCACCTTTGCTGAGTGCAGCCCGCCAAGCGCATCCTTGATACCCTCGTTGAGCAGTTGATAGTACGTCACCGTGCTCTCCCAGCTCATACCACCGATGAGTCCGACTGTTTTCATGAAAGTTCCTCCTAACGTGTTGTTTGTTCTGGTGCCGTTTCTCCCGCGAGTTGTGCGAGTGACTCTCCGCTGACGCGATAAACTGTCCATTCGTCCATCGGAACCGCACCCAGCGAGAGATAAAAATCGATACTAGGTTTGTTCCAGTCGAGGCAAGCCCACTCCAGCCTACCGCAGCCACGTTCCCGCGCGATTTGCGCAAGGTGTTTCAGAATCGCTTTGCCATATCCCTTGCCGCGATGCTCCGGCAGAACAAACAAGTCTTCCAGATAGATGCCGCCCCTGCCAAGGAAGGTTGAGAAATTGTGGAAATACAGCGCGAAGCCGACCTCAACTTTATCTTCCACGGCGAAAAACGCCTCCGCAACATGTTTGCAAAACAGCCAATCGGACAGAATTTCCTCAGTCGCGACGACATCACCCAGCATGTGCTCATACTCTGCCAGCGCACGGATAAATGTTAGCAGCAAGGCAGTGTCTTTTTCTTCTGCCGGGCGAAAGGTGATGGACATATTCTTTTTCTCCCATATTCAAAGTTTCTAATTTCAAAGTTTCTTCGTAAAGTAATAACGCTTTCCAGTCAATGGATACTCTTCTAACACAAATGCTTCCTGATAACCGTGTTTTCTATAAAACAAAGGAGCTTGGAAGCTGAAGGTATCCAGAAAAACGAACTTGCATCCGCGTTCTTTTGCCGTGCGCTCCGCTTGTTGAAGTATTTCGCTGCCGACTTTTTTGCTGCGAAGCGAATCGCTGACCCACAAGAACTTGACGGTAAACCAATTCCCGTGCGTTGTGCCAGTCAATCCCGCAACGATGTTTCCCGCTTCGTCCTTTGCGTAAACACCCAAGTCCTTTGGGTTCTTTTCTTCTAGATGTTCCAAATTGTACGAAAGCAATCCTTCAAAAATCACTCTTTCGCTGTCTTTGTCAATTTTATCTGTAATCACTAAATTCATGCAAAATTCCCCTTATTTCACGGCGGATTGCCATGATTCAACCTCATTGTATGAAATAAGCCGTTACTCGCGTAATCGGCTTTTTTCAATTTCTTTTGTTTTTAGGCTCCAGTGATTTGGGCAAGCAGCTGACTTATTCGTTTCGCAAGCTACCGTCTCCGCCCATTGCCGCTACCATTTTCTCGATGTGTTCCACGGGAAATGGCGGATCGCAAAGCGGTTTCATCGCAATGCTCATCAGTTTCATCGGGTTATCGTCCGCTGCGACACGGTTCGATGATAGAGCGCCGCATCGCCGGCAGCGATGGATCAGAGCCCATTCGCCACCCTTGCGCACCCAGACAGCCACGGGGTCCATCACGCCGCCGCAATCGGATTCCCGATCACCGGGTTCAATATCCACATGCTGGCTGGAAAGACAATTGGGGCAATGATTGCGATGATCACTTCCGGCACCGGATGGAATCACCTCTCGCCCGCAGACTTTACAGGTGAATATATCGTTGCAGGCATGCGTTTTGTAATAGCCCTTGTCAAATTGTTTTCGTTTGTTTTCACGATTCATGAGATTTATCCTCCAAAAAGTATTTGTCGTTCCTTTTGGGAGGAATGCGCTGATTTATTTGTCGCAAACCTCCCGGTTTGCAACAATAACCACGTTACTCAATCTATTCAAAAAAATAAATCCCCTTTCTTCTTTCTGTAATACGTTTTTTGGGGGTAGTCCCCTAAAACTGCCAAAATGCTATATACAGCACGTTTATTATAACAAACGTCATCAGAAAAACAATCACTTTTGCCAGTATGATTTTTTTCATAGAATTGTATGCTGTTGAATCGCTGATGGATAACCCTATTGAACGCATGTGGAATCATTTTCTCTGAAATCAAAACGTTCTGGTTTTATGAAAAGAAAACCCACAGGATTTCGTCCTGCGGGTTTTCAAAAAACTGGCGCGCCTGGCAGGATTTGAACCTGCGACCTACCGGTTCGTAGCCGGGCACTCTATCCACTGAGCTACAAGCGCATGCACTTTCGCGTGCTTGATTATTTTAACCACTGGCGCTTAAAATGTCAAGCACAGAATGCATATCAAATCGTGTTTTTACGCATTTTGCGAAAAATGTTTTTCTTGCTTTTCGAGGAGCTCTATCTGCCGCTCTTCAGCCGGTCGATCAGGCGATGCCCTGCATCCTCATACACCCCGGTTGTCTTGGCATCGCTCTCGGTATAGCGCAGGCTTCTACCCGCGTAGTCGCCTTTTCGATAGAGCGCAAACGGAACAGGTTCAGCGGAGTGCGTGCGAATCTGAATCGGCGTTGGATGATCCGGCAGCACGAGAATTGCGTAATCTTCGCCGCAGCGTTCCAAATAGTCAAAGATTGGTCGGATCACCTGAGAATCGATCTGCTCAATCGAGTAGACCTTCTCCTTCACCTGCCCGTGGTGTCCGCATTCGTCGGCGGCTTCGATATGCACATAGACATAGTCCGCCCCGCGCGAAAGCACGTCGATTGCGGCGTCGGCCTTTCCTGCAAAGTTGGTTTCGAAGGTACCTGTTGCTCCTTCCACCTTGACAACCTCCATCTCCGCGCATCTTCCAATTCCCTGAATCAGATCGACCGCCGAGATGACCGCGCCCTTGAGCCCCGTCTTATCAAAAAATGGCGTGAGCGCGGGTTTTCTTCCCTCGCCCCAGAACCAGATCGCATTTGCGGGATTCTTACCCGCGGCGACACGCGCGCGATTGACCGGGTGATCCTTTAGCATCATATGCGCTTGCGTCATCCAGTGCATCAAGAGCGCTTCATTCGTGCCGCAGGGCAAGCGCCCCGCGACGGGCTTACCGGAAAAATCGTGCGGTGGGGTCAGCTCCGCGCCTGTTTCCGCATGATTGAGCACCAGGCAGTGCCGGTAGGAAAAGCCCGGATACAGCCGAACGCCCTCGCTCGATAGTTTTTCGTCAAGGAAGAGGATCAACTCGCGTGCTTCCTCGGTGGAGATTTCGCCTGCGCTGTAGTCAACCATCGCCGTGTCACGCAAGTTTTCTTCACCGGAGAGGGTCACTAGATTGCAGCGGTAGGTGACGTCTGTTTGCACCAGATCGATGCCGAGGCTGGCTGCTTCGAGCGGAGAGCGCCCCGAATAGTACTGCTTGGGATCATACCCAAAAACAGAGAGATTCGCCGTGTCACTTCCCGGTTTCATGCCATCGGGTACGGTTTTCACGAGCCCGAATATACCGTCCTGTGCAAACTTGTCCATGTATGGGTGGTTTGCCACCTCAAGCGGGGTTTTCCCGCCGAGAGCTTCCACCGCCCAGTCCGCCATACCGTCGCCTAAAATGACCGCAAATTTCATCGTTACGCTACTCCAATTGCCGATACCGTTCTAAATACCAAAGAAAAATCAAACGTCTCTCTTGCCAAAATACTGATACAGTGTGCAGGGCATGCCGCCGTTGGTGAGTTTCCTGCGCTTGTCCGCACGCGTACCATAGACCTGCTCAAACTCCCGCATGCCGGTAAACACATTGACACTCCAGCCCGGGTGCGGCGTAAACACGCGGCGCATGATGAGATAGAGCAGTTTTGCATCATCCTTCTCCAGCATCCGCTCACCATAGGGCGGGTTGCAAACGATGATTCCGCTCTTCTCCGTCACATTGAAGTCCTTGATGTCCTGCACACGCCAGTCGCAGAACACGCCCGCCTTCTTCGCGTGTTTCTTACACAGGTCGATGCTCCGTTCGTCGATGTCGAACCCGCGTACGTCGATCTTCTGGTTGGTGCGCGCATCAAGGGCGTTTTGCCTCTCCCGCGTCCAGATTCCCTGGTCGAAGAACCACCAGCTTTCCGCGGCAAACGAGCGGCCAAGCCCCGGGGCGATGTTTTGCGCAATCATCGCGGCTTCAATCGGCATCGTACCGGAGCCGCACATCGGGTCGATGAGCGTGCTGTCCGGACGAAAGCGCGAAAGCTGCACAATCGCCGCGCCGAGCGTCTCAGAAAGCGGCGCCGCGACGTTATAGGTGCGGTATCCCCTGCGTGAGAGTCCCGCGCCGCAGCAGTCGAGGCAGAGCGACACGTGGTTGCGCAGCAATCCGACTTCTACGATGATTTCGCGCCCGCCTTCGGGGATCACCTGTGTACGATACGCCGTCTTCAGGTTTTCCACGATGGCTTTTTTCACGATGCTCTGGCAGTCGCTCACTGAAAAGAGCGTGCTTTTTGCAGACTTTCCTGTGACGTGAATGTTTGTCTCAGGCTTGAGAAACTGTTTCCAGCGCACCGCTTTTGTCTTTTCAAACAGCTCGTCAAACGTCTCGGCATCAAACTCATCCACCACGAGCAATACGCGCTCAGCAGTGCGCAGCCAGAGGAGTGATTTCACCATCGCCTCCGCGCCGCCAACAAATGAGACGCGCGCATCCGCCGTCTCTAATACTTCAATATCCAGATCGTGCAGCTGCCGTGTGACCAGCGACTCAAGACCGAGCTTGCAGGTTGCAATAAACTTCATCGATTCTCCTCTTTGCCGTTGCGCAATCGTTTGTTCTTTTTGCTTGTGATTAGTACGTTATTTCGTGAGTTCCGGCTTTGCTGCAAACGGCTCTAGTTTTAAGAGTGCATTGCGCAAACGGGATTTTGAAACGCGATAGATGTCGCCTATCTCGTCTTGAGAAACACTCTCTCCGCAGCCGATTCTACCGAGATATTCCAGCGCGGCGGCAAACGAAATTTCCTGCGCTGCCGAAATGCGCGGGAATTTCTTGTCGAGGCTGTCCACATACCGCTGGAAGATGCGTGCAGCTTCTGTTGCGCATTCCTCGCGGCAATTGCCAAGCATAAACTGCATAAGCACTTGCATCACGCCTTCGTATGAAGCCGGCAGCTTATAGTCGAGCTCCAACAAGCTCACGCGGCCTTTGATCCAGCGGCCGTTGAGATACGCCATGTACGGCTCTTTTGCCTCCAGATGCTTGAGCATGCCGAACACTGCGCGTTTGAGCTCATCCGGCTGGTCGGTGCGCAAGAGAAAATCGCGCAAAACATGCTGCGCATTCTGGTCGCCAAACGTAAATACGAGAGAAAGCATGCTGCGCTTGACACGCAGATCGGAAAGCGAAATCGCCCAAACGAGCAAGTCTCGAAACGCGGCATCCTCCGCCCAGGCATGATTGAGTTCATCACCCGGCAATGCGAGCACACGGTTGAGATGGTTGAGCCTGCGGAACGCCTCCGAAAACGGCACCTGATACGGGATGATCCATTTTGCGTTTGGCCGCTTTCCTGCGTTCTCCGAGTGTTTGCATTGATTCAGGTAATACTTTGCAACTGTGTCATGCGGGTCGATACGCAGCAGTTTTTGATAATGCACCTTGGCACCCTCTGCATCGCCTTGCATAAAGCGTGCATAGGCGAGCTTGTGAAGCACATTTTCGTCATACGGCATCAGGTGCATCATCTGCGCGAGCGTCTTCTCCGCGTCCGCAAATTGCTCCAAGTCGAGCTGAAGCACCGCAATGCTGTGCAACTCCTCTGCATCCAGCGAGTGGATCTTGAGCATTTCATCCAGCCGCGCAATTGCTGCCGTTCGGTTGCCTTCCTCGATTTCCGCAAGCGCAAGGGTGCTGTTTGCGAGGATGTTCTGTGCGTCCTCTTCGAGAATTCCGTTTGCAACCTGTTTTGCCTCGTCCCGCCGGTTTGCAATGAAATAGGCCACCGCAAGCTGTTCGCGGATCTTCAGCGAACGCGGCGTCTGACTATTGCGGCGCTCAAGCTCCTCCACTGCATAGGAAACCTCACCACTGGACAACAGTGATCGGGCAAAATGCGTCACCGCGTTGTCTTCATAATCATCGTCACCCTTGAGGCCCGTGCTTTCAAACATAGCTTCGTCGTCATCAATCAGATCAAGCAAATCCTCTGCGTCGGCGGCAAACATGCCGTCCGGCTCCAGCTCCAGATAATCTTCGAGGCTGTCCGCCGCGCGGTCATAGTCCTGCAAACCAAAATAGTTGCAGGCAAGTCCAAAGTGGCATTCCGCTGGCGCATCTTCGCGATCTGCGAGCAAGCGAAACAGAATGCGGTTGCTCTCCTCAAATCGTTGCATCTGGCTGAGAATTTCCGCAAGAGCAACGGCAATCTCCGCGTCTTCCGGCGCGCGCTCGTATGCCTCGCGGTATCTTGAGATCGCCGCGATCAAATCGTTTTTTTCCAGTTCCTTCGCGCCGCGCTTCATATAGAATGTAGCGTTCTGCGAAAACGGGATCACTTTTCCTGTTTTACTCGTCTTCATCTTCTCTTGGTGTCGCGGCTTTTAACAGCGCACGAAGGTCTTCTTCGGTAAATGTATAGACCTTGTCGCAAAAGCGACAGGTCACTTCCGCACCGTGGTCTTCATCAATCATGTCGCCAAGTTCAACCGCACCGGTTGAAATCAGCGCGCGTTCAATCCGCTCACGCGAACAATCGCAATGATAAAGCGGTTCCCGCTCACTCGCATAAACGAGACCAAATTCACCAAACGCGCTCTCCAGCAACTCTTGCGGCGTTTCGCCCGCGTCCAGCCGTTCGGAAAACTGCGCAATCTCACTGCTCTTTGCCTGCAGACGGTCGATGACATCCTCCGGGCATCCCGGCAGCGGCTCTGCAAACACACCTGCTGCCGCGCGAACATCGCCCGTTTCGGAGCGCACGCGCACGCCGAGATAAACCAGCGCAGGCCGCTGCAAACTCGCGGCATAGTAGTTCGCAAAGTCCATTGCCACTTCACCGGAGACGATGTTGCTCAGCCCCACGTACGGCTCTTTCAGTCCGAGGTCGCTGACCACCGAGAGTTTCCCGCTGCGGCCAACAAACCCGCCGACATCCAGTTTGCCCAGTTCGTTGATCGGGAGCTCCACGTCTGGATTGGTCACGCTGCCTTTTACCTCCAGACGACTGTTTCCGGTGCAGATCATGCTGCCCGCGGGTCCGTCGCCTTTGAGAATCGTCGAAACAAGGTCGTGTTCGCCCTTCAGGTCGGCGGACATGATGGCGGTCATCATGAGCTGACGCCCGAGCGCAGCGGTTGCCACACGGGAGAGTTTGAGAAGAGTCTTTGCCTCTTGCACGAGATTTGTGCCGTCGATAAATGCAATGCGCACCATGCCATCCGCCGCTACGCACTGGATCAGGCGGTCTTTGTGCTCCGGTTTATATCGTAAAACGTTGTCTTTCATGTGTGATTCTGGTTCTCTTTCTTTATAGTAGTTTTTCGTGATACTTGTTTTTTGTTTCAGTTTAATTGGATCGAAGTAGCTTTTCGCGCAATAAACTGAATTCTTTCACTGTCCGGCTTCGGTTCTTTTTTCGTGAACGCGTCATACACGCCTTCCAGAGAAAATCCTGACGTTTGGAGAAACTCCGTCAACTCCGCTTGCGTGTGCGCGCGCTGCAAATGCCGCTCGTCAAAGCGCTTATACGTACCCAATCCGTCCGGAGTGAAGAACGCAAGTCGCATCTCCAGCAGGCGCGATTCCGGGTCAAAACAATTCTGCCAAAGATAGGTACACTCCGGCTCGTCCTCGCCAAATATTTGCCCACCGAGGATGTGTTCCAGCTTGAACGCGCTGGATACATCAAATAGCAGCAGCCCGCCGTCCTTCAGCGCGCGGTTTGCGCCGGCAAAAAACGCAAGCACATCATCTCTTGAGAGTAAATAGTTCACGCCGTCACAAGCGCATGTAATCGCCGAAACAGGCTTGTGAACGCAGATGTTTTGCAGCGTTTGCTGTACGAACGCGATCTTCGCTCCGGATTTTCTCGCCTTGTGCTGCGCGTGCTCGAGCATGCTCGCCGATGCATCCGCGCCGGTCATGCGATAGCCCGCCCGATGGAGCCGCAGCGTGATTTCTCCCGTACCGCAGGCGCAGTCGAGTACCGCCATCTCCGGCAAAACGTCATGCTCCTGCAGCAGTTCGACGAGGTATCCTGCCCAAGCGGAATAGTCCACATCCGCCATAAGGCGGTCGTAGTAAGCGGCAAATTCGTCATACGCCTGCGTCATATTTTTGCCGCCCCCCTTCTGGCCGGATGATGCCCGTGCATATCCTATATGAATAACCGTATTTGTTCATACCATATTCATACAGGGTGTGCATACGTGTTCAATTTTTTATTGTACAACAAAAAGGGCGTTCCCGCAAATATATATCGTATAATATCGCTGATCTCATTTGACAAACCAGTGAATATTTATTAAAATCAACGTAACTATAAGAAAGGCCGCGCTCCTGCTTGTCAGGAACGCGAACACAAGCGCAACATGAAACAGTACAAGATCGCAGTTGTCGGCGCCACAGGGATGGTCGGCAGAATGTTCCTCCGCGTACTGGAAGAGCGTAAACTTCCGGCGTCGGAATACTTCCTCTTTGCCTCTGCACGCAGTGCGGGCACTACCGTCGACTTCATGGGCAAAAAACACACCGTTCGTGAGCTGACCGAGGATGCGTTTAAAGATCTTGGCGTTGATATCGCGCTGTTCTCCGCAGGCGGCGGCACCTCCAAGATTTTTGCGCCCATCGTCGCCGCTTCCGGCGCGGTGGTCATCGATAACTCCAGCACCTGGCGCATGGACCCGGATGTCCCGCTCGTCGTGCCGGAAGTCAACGCGCACGCCATCCCGGAATACAAGAAAAAAGGCATCATCGCAAACCCGAATTGCTCGACCATTCAGGCGATGGTGGCACTCAAGCCCCTTGCCGTAAAATACGGGCTAAAGCGTGTGGTCTACTCGACCTATCAGGCGGTATCCGGCGCGGGTATGGGCGGCTATAGCGATTTGGAGAACGGTCTCAAAGGCGAATCTCCCAAGAAGTTCCCGCACCCCATCGCGGGTAACATTCTGCCGCAGATCGACGTCTTCCTCGACACCGGCTACACAAAGGAAGAGCAGAAGATGATCGACGAATCCAGAAAGATTCTCGACCTGCCGAATCTGCGCGTTACGGCGACCACGGTGCGTGTGCCCGTGTTCCACGGACATAGTGAAAGCATCAACGTCGAACTCGAACAGCCGTTTGAAGTCGCCGATATCCGCAAGCTTTGGGAGAGCACGGAAGGACTCATCGTGCAGGACGATCCGGAGAAGGGTCTCTACCCCATGCCGATCTATGCCGCGGATACAGACCCCGTCTATGTCGGCCGCCTGCGCCGCGACTTCTCGGTTGAAAACGGAATCAACTTCTGGTGCGTTGCGGACAACATCCGCAAAGGCGCGGCAACCAACGCCGTGCAGATTGCGCAGGAACTCATTCGTCAGTGGGAGGCGTAAGAACGTATGTCAATTTTTCGTGGCAGCGGCGTTGCAATCGTAACCCCGTTTCAAAACGGGGCGGTTGACTTCACCGCGTTTACCCGGCTGATCGAACTGCAGATCGCCAACCGTACGGACGCCATCATCTGCGCGGCGACGACCGGCGAGAGCTCAACGCTCTCGACCGACGAGCGCCTGAGCGTGATTCAGTTCGTGGTGGAGCGCGTCAACGGCCGTGTGCCTGTTATCGCGAGCACGGGCGGCAACAACACCGAAGAGGTAGTCAGCAACAGTAAGTCTGCCGAAGCAATCGGTGTGGACGGGCTGCTCGTCGTGACGCCTTACTACAACAAAACGTCTCAGGCGGGGCTTGTGCGGCATTATTTCACGGTTGCCGACGCGGTGGAAACCCCCATCATCGTTTACAACGTGCCCGGTCGCACGGGACTCAATATTCTGCCGCAGACTATGGCGGAGCTTTGCACCCACGAGAACATTGTCGGTACCAAAGAAGCCAGCGGTAACATCGAGCAGATCGTTAATATCGCGGCGCTTTGCCCGCAGTGCGACATCTACTCCGGCAACGATGACCATGTTCTGCCCGTGCTTAGCATTGGCGGCAAGGGCGTCATTTCCACGATCGCAAACATCGTCCCCGGCGAAATGCACGCGCTGTGCGAAGCATTCTTCAAAGGCGATATCCAGCTTGCGCGGCAGTTGCAGCTGCAACTGATTCCGATCTGGAAAGCCGCATTCTGCGAAGTCAACCCAATCCCGCTCAAAGCCATGATGGGACTCATGCAACTCTGCGAGCCGGATGTACGTCTACCGCTCGTCCCACCGTCTGCCGCCAGCATGCGCCTGATTGAGGACACCTTGAAGGGCTATGAACTGATCTAACCCAGCAATCAATTTGGAGGACTGACATGATTTCTGTGATCATCAACGGAATCTGCGGTCAAATGGGACGCGCCGTTTATGCCGCTATTCAAGCGCAGAGCGGCGCGTTTTGCGCCGTCGCCGGCGTTGACCCGTTTGACTGCACGCAACCCTATAGCTGCCCCGTGTATAAAACACTCGACGAAATCAAAGAAAAAGCGGATGTCATGATCGATTTCTCGATTCCGGCCAGTACGCCGGAGATCATCCGCTATGCACTGGAGAAAAAAATGCCCGCCGTCATCGGTACCACCGGCCTTGGCGAGCGCGAGTTGAAGCTGATTCGCTCCGCTTCGGATCAGGTTGCGATGTTTCAAACAGGTAATATGTCGCTGGGTGTCAATTTGCAGGTAGAGCTGGTGCAGCTCGCCTCCTCCACGCTTGGATCGAATTTTGACGTGGAGATCATCGAAACGCATCACCGCAAAAAGGTGGACAGTCCCAGCGGCACCGCGCTGATGCTCGCGCACGCGGTTTCTTCCATCTCGCCGGAGGACGAAGAGCTCGTCTTCGGCCGGCATGAAAAGAACAAGCGACGCACGGACAACGAAATCGGCATCCATTCCGTTCGCGGCGGCACGGTGGTCGGCGAACATCAGGTGCAGTTCATCGGTAACGACGAGATCATCGAGATTTCGCACAAGGCCTTTAGCAAGCAGGTGTTTGCGCAGGGTGCACTCCGCGCGGCGAAGTTCCTCGTCGGCAAAAAGAACGGCTTGTACAACATGAAAAACGTCGTGACCGAACACGACGCGGCCTCCCGCCTCTTCTCGCTGGAAAACCAGGCGGTGGTCATCATCCGCTCGTTCGCAAAAGAAGATGCGTTCGCTTCCCGCGTGTTCGACGTCATCGCCGAACATGGCGTGTTTGTGGATATGATCGCTTGTTCCGAACCGGACGAGCAGAGCCTGAGCATCGGTTTCTCGCTGAATGAATCGGAACTGTCCGAAGCGCTCAACGCCATCAACGAGCTCACGCGAAATGGCTACGGCTGCGACATCCGCACGCGCTCTGACCTCACGAAGCTCACGCTAGAGGGCACGGGCATGGCGCTGCAACACGGTGTTGCGTCTCAGCTCTTCTCCACTCTGCGCAAGGACAATATCCACATCTGGCTGATTACCACCAGCGAAACCAGAATTGAATTCTGCGTAGAATCTGTCTACGCGCTGCGCGCAGCGGATGCGATCCGTGAGAAGTTCCACATCGGATAACACCTACTACTAACGCACAAAAGCGCTTCTGACATTCCAAATCAGAAGCGCTTTTTGATTGTCGAAACCCCTCTTACTTGCCCTCTTTGCGCAGACGCTGTTCCTCACCGTGGGCTAGCCGCTGAATATTCTCCGCATGACGCACATACACGACGATTGTCAAAAGCCCCGCGAGAACGACGAGCGGCAGGTTCTTGAGCGAAAAAACCATGGTCGCGATGAAAAACAGCAGCATCGCCGCGAGCGACATCAGCGACATCTTCTTGTTGATCAGCAGGATCGCCCCCCCGATCAGGATTGCGCCCAGCGCGCCGAGCGGGAACGACAGAATTGCGATCGTATAGGACGACGCAACGCCTTTGCCGCCGCGAAAGCCGAGAAACATCGGCCAGCAATGCCCGACGACCACGAAAAATCCGGCGATATAACCTCCGACTTGCCCGCAGAGCAGCTGCCCCGCAAGTACGCCAAGAAACGCCTTAAGTGAATCTCCGGCAAACGTAATCGCTCCGGGGCCATAGCCGTAGACGCGCACCATGTTGGTGCTGCCCGCGTTGCCGCTGCCGTGATTGCGCACGTCGTCATGATAATACGCGCGGCTCACGATGACCGCGGTTTGAATGTTGCCCAGCAAATATCCGATTACGATGCATCCAAGCACCGTCCAAACGTTGATTTCAAAGATACCGGTGAAAAACGTCACTGCTCATTCCCCTTTTTCTCACTCCGAATAAAAATCTGAACCGGAGCATCTTCTTCAGGATCAACCGATTACTGCTCGTTCTCTTTCTTCTTGCTACGGAACAAAAGCCGAATGGGTGTTCCTTCAAATCCGAACGTCTTGCGGAAATAGTTCTCCAAATAGCGTTCATACGAAAAATGCACGATCTCCGTGTCATTGACGAAGATCACAAACGTCGGCGGCTGCACAGAAACCTGCGTGGAATAATAGATCTTCAGCGTTCTGCCCTTGTCGCTCGGCGGGTCGTTCATCATTACCGCTTCGCTGACGACGTCGTTGAGCTGTCCGGTCGGTATTCTGCGGCGCGCCTGCTCAAACACCTTGTCCACGAGTTCCATTATCTTGTTCACGCGCTGTCCGCTTTTAGCGGAGATGAATAGCATCGGCACGTAGCTCATGAACGCAAGGTCGGCGCCAAGTGTTTTTTGAAACGCGTTCATCGTGTGCGTATCTTTCTCGATGAGATCCCACTTATTGACGATCAAAATGCTTGCTTTGCCTTCTTCGTGTGCATAGCCCGCAATTCGTACGTCCTGCTCGCTCAAGCCTTCCGTCGCATCGCAAACGATCAGCACCACATCCGCCCTGCGGATTGCGGAAAGCGAACGAATCACACTGTATCGCTCAATCGTCTCGTCCTCGACGCTCCGCTTTCTGCGGATGCCCGCGGTGTCCACGATGGTATATTCGCGCCCGTTGCGCTCAAAATTGGAATCGATGGAATCCCGTGTCGTACCGGGAATGTCGCTCACGATTGTGCGCTCTTCCCCCAGCATCGCGTTAACGAGGCTGCTTTTGCCGACATTCGGTTTGCCAACGACCGCGATATTCACGCGCTCGGTTTCTGTCTGCTCCAAGTCTTTTGGGAAATCTTTGACCACCGCATCGAGCAGATCGCCCAATCCGAGCCCCTGCGTCGATGAGATCGTGTAAGGGTCGCCAAGCCCCAATGCATAAAATTCGTACATCGCCTCTTCGAACTTTGGCGCGTCAATCTTATTGACTGCGAGCACAACGGGCTTACTGGAGCGGCGAAGCATCTCCGCAACCTCCATGTCCGCGCTGGTCATGCCTTCTCTGCCGTCCACAAGGAATACGATCACGTCCGCTGTTTCGATGGCAAGTTCCGCCTGCCGTCGCATCTGCTGCGCGATGATGTCTTCGCTTTCGGGCTCGATACCGCCTGTGTCCACCAGCGTGAAGGCATAGTTCAGCCACTCCGCGTCTTGATAGATACGATCCCGCGTGACACCCGGTGTGTCTTCAACAATTGCGACTCTGCGCCCAATCAAGCGGTTAAAGAGCGTCGATTTGCCGACGTTCGGACGGCCGACAATCGCTACCAATGGTTTATTCATGTGTTCTCCTGCTGCCGTCTGTCGGCGTTTTCCTATCGTTTCCTCTGCCTGCATAGCCGCAAGTCAGCGTATGATTTACTTGAGAATCGTTTCTCGTTCGCATTGGCAAAAAACAGCGTATTGCTTATTCTGAAAAAACAATCTCGACCAAGTCTTCACCGGAAGCGACGGGGATGATGCGCGTGCCGAGCGTTTCCTCCGCCTGCGTCTTGCTCATGCCGTCGAGAAAGAGTTCCTCGTCCGCTTTGAGCATCGCCCGTGGAATAAGCAGCGCGCGGCCGAAATTCTCACCCTTGAGCTGCTCCACAAGGTCACCGCCTGTAATCAATCCACCAACTGTGACGCTCTCGCCAAAGAAGCGATTCTTGATTGCGCGGGTATCCAGCGTGATACCGTATGGCAGCAGCTGCTTGTAGGATTCCAAAAAGAAATCGTGTGCCGAGGTGCCGCCTGCAACCAGGAAACGCTTGGGCTGCTTCAGGGGGTGCTTTTCCTCCAGTGCGTAGAGCATTTCTCCTTCAAAGAGGCGTAAAAGCCCAACGCCGTTCTCAATCTGCGGGAACCCCTCATAGTCGTCATACAACGGCAGCGTTCTGCCGCAGAGCGTATACCATTCATCTGCCAGAAATACAAATCGCGTACCGATCTTTTCCAGCAGCTTTGCTTGCAGCACTTCGATTTCGTCGATGAGCGCCGCCGCTTCTTCCCGCGCGAACGTGCGAAGTGCCGTGAGCCCCTCGCGGTGCCGCGTGAGCCCAACGGGAACGACCGCGAGTGATTGCGCGTGCGGATAGAGCGCGAGCATATCGTCAATGGAGCGGCGCAGTATCTCACCGTCGTTCAACCCCGGGCAGAGAACGATTTGCAGATGAAACTGCAAACCCGCCTCCGCAAGGCGCGATAGTTGCGGCAGGATGTCCCCCGCGTGCGGGTTTTTCATCATCGCACGGCGCACGGCAGGATCGCTCGCGTGGAGCGAAACATACAGCGGGCTGACGCGACGGCGGATCACGCGATCCAACTCCCGATCATCAAGGTTGGTCAATGTCACGTAGTTGCCCATTACAAACGACATCCGCCAGTCGTCATCCTTGACGTGCAGGCTGTTTCTGCCACCCTTGGGCATCTGGTCGATGAAACAAAACACACAATGATTCTTGCAGGTACGCATGTTGTCCATCAAACTCGTGGCAAAGGACAATCCCAATGGTTCGTAATCGTCTTTCTCCAGGTCGATGCGCTCGATCTCACCGCTGGTTTTCTGAATCTCCAATGTAAGGCATTCGTTTGCCGTCAAGTGCTCATAATCGACGAGGTCGATGACCGGCTCGCCATCAATCGAAAGCAGCACATCGCCCCTGACAAGGCCAGCACGCTCCGCCGGAGAACCAGGGAGCACATCGCTGATGATCTGCTGTTTTCTTCGCATATTTTCCATGATTGCATTATACCATCGATCCGGCAAAAAGCCAAATTGTGTTGCTTTTCTCTCTTTGTTTCACCACGGTCTGCTTTTACTGACGCGGTTCTATCCATCATCCGGTTTCTCGCGCAACTGTCAAATCTTACAGTATTGTTTTCGTGAAATCAATCCGTTTTATTGATATAATAATGAATGAAATTAAACTTTTCATAAACGGAGGCACACATGGATTCTCAGATCCGTTCTTTTCTGCTTCGCGCAAAGAGCAGCACCTATGCCGCACATGGCGTGGAGGTTCCTCCCTCTCGCCCGAACTCGCATGATTTGATGTATGCGGAGGGTGATTTGCAGTATATCGATACCTATATCGGCGGCATGCAGTTTGCGGGTGAAGAAGCGGTTTGGCAAAACGGTATTCCCGTTTGGTCGATGAACTACTGCGGGCGTGTAACCGGCGAAGGATTCGACATCGAGTTTCTCAAGCGCGCGATGCTACTCGTGCCGGAAGATGCGCCATTTCGCGGGCCCGCTTCTTACCAAGAGGAGTGCATGTCGTATACATGCCACGCAGACGGCAACCCGGACTGGTTTCAGGGGTATGAGGAGATCCGGCTTGGAGATCAGCGCGTGTATGAATGTGTTTATCACGGAGGCGATGTTCGGTAACCCAATCCTCAGGAATCACAAATTTCATATTGTCGTTGTTTGGAATGGTGAAAAAGGAGCTGTCCTAGTCGATTCTTTCAAAAATCGAACCGGACAGCTCCACTTATAATTCTGGAAACGATTTGGTCGCGGCGCAATCCCGACGCAGCCCTACTTCTGCTCGTTTGCTTCCGTCGTCACATTGCTGTTTGAGCCCTTACGATAGCGAATGCCCTTGCAAAATAGATAAAACTTCGAATCCTTCGCAAAAACAGTTCCAATCATCGATTTTACCAATTTTGTGAATCCATCCAGTTTTGCTTGGTTCGCTACAATAGGAGCGCTGACGAACACGCCTTCATTCTGCAGCCCTTGGAGGTTGACCTGACAGGAGATCGCATGGAAGTCTCGCATCGTAAAATTGTAAGACTTCCTGAATGTCTCCGCCATACCTTCCTGGCTGTAAATATCGAAGAAATAATTCGTTGCCGCCAATTGCGAGAGGAACGAAAAATAGAACGTCCCGCCGAGCAGTAAAAAGAACTTCTCACAGCAAAGTTCGTTGTGTGTCAACTTGCCAGATTTTCGGAATTCTTTCTGGAACGCTTCTACAAACAACTCGTCCGAAACATCGGAGAAATAGCGGATCAAAATGTAATAGGACTCCAATATATCCCGCGCGGAATTGTCAGTTGTCTGCGCACTTGTATTCTTATCGCTGCTTATAAAACGGCGGTGTTGAACAAGCGGCTTTTGAAAAACATAGATGCTGTGGTGTTTGATCAAGCGAACCCACATATCAAAATCAGGCAATTGCCGCAGGGCAAGATTATACACCCCAAGTTCACGATAAATCTCAGTGCGGATCAAAATGCTCGGATGGCTCAAGCAGTTCCCAAAATGAAAGAAGTGTGCATACCATTCTGCCTGTGACCGATTGGGTTGATCAAATACTTCACGATACAGCTCAATCTGATTTCCGTTTTCATCAATCATGTCTGCAACAGAAAAGCACGCTCCGCAATCCGGATGCGATTCCATGTATGCTACTTGCTTTTCCAGTTTCTTCGGAAGCCAAAGATCATCGGAATTGATCAGGGCAACATACTTTCCCCTTGCTCGATCAATCAGATATTTATGATTGATGGTAGCCCCTTGGTTTTCTGTGTAAACATGAAGTTGGATTCGTTTATCATGGTATGTTCGAATCACGTCGACGGTTCTATCGCTCGAACAATCATCGGATATGAGCAGTTCATAATCGCCGAACGATTGGCTCAGCACGCTTTCGATTGCAAGGCCAACATGCTCCTCGTGGTTATAGGAGGGCAGGATGATGCTGACAAGTGGTTGATTTGCATATTCCATTTTTATTTAAATACTCTCTTGGTTAAATTCTCTCGAACGCGCCTTGCTGGGTTTCCCATATAGATTCCGTTTTCCGTACCGCTCTTGCACATCACAGAGCTCATCGCGAGTATGCTCCATTCCCCAACCTCGATCAACTCACGAACCGTCGCACCGGCTCCTATGAAGCAGTGGTCGGCGATTGTGCATCCCCCGGCAATAATCACGCCGATGGATAATACGGAGCTCTCACCGATGACGCAGTCATGCGCAACCGTCGTATGATAGGATACCAGCACATTATCTTTGATCGTTGCATCCGCCGAAACCAGAGCCAGCGGATAAATAATCACGCCCTCGCCTAGTTGCGCGGAAGGAGAAATGAAAGCTGTTTTGTCAATGACGCTGGCCAAGCGATATCCGTCCGCACGCACTTTTTCGCTGAGCGTTTTCCTCGCTGCCGGTTCTCCGTTTGCAATCACAATTTCCACATCATCAATGGAAAATTGCTTCACAAAATCACAATACTGAAAAAGACGCCTGTCACGAAAGAGTCCCGTGTCCCGTGTGTCATCGATAAATCCAATCTCTTCCCATTGAGGCTCAATTGAATTTAATCGTTCCGCGATATCGCTTACCTCTCGTCCGACGCTTCCTGCGCCATATAAAAACAGCTTTTTCACAGCTTGTTACCTCCGATTTTTCTCCAAATTTTTGCTGGGACAATCATCTTGATCACAAATACGATGATTGGTGGTAATAATTCCTTTATCGATTTTAAAATTGAGCGTGTGAAATCGACCACGGGTCTCGGCTTACGCGCTATTGCTGCTTTTCGTTCGTAAATCGTTTTCCGGTGAGTCTCAAATTCCTCTTTGAACAAGTAGTCTGTGAACACATCATATTGATCGATACATTCCAGGGTCGTTTGCAAGTTGTCAATTTCGTTATTCGAACTCCATGTGCCAGCAGAATGGAGGCGGTAAAAGCTCATGATATCGGTTAAATATCCAATCATTCCAGTTTTTCCAACCATGATATTTGTCAACCAATCATAGGCGGTCATATCAAACATCTTGTTCGGAAGTTTATCAATTGCAGATTTTCGGTAAACACAGCACGAAAAATTGCCAATGATATTGCTTTTAGCAACGTCTCTTGCAGTAACCAAATGGTAACTTTTTACACTGTCTGCTTCAGGGACTATTGCATATTCGACAGCGTCGCGGTCGCCTCTGACGAATCGATTGAAACTCATCGCACATTCATAATGATGATCCAAAAAATCCACATGCTTTTGCAAACGATCGGGATCGGTCCAGAAATCATCGCCCTCCAGGACGGCAATATATTTGGCATCGCATGCTTGAAATGCTCTTTTGTAGTTCTTGGTAATTCCTAGATTTTCTTGCTCACGCAAGTAGCGAAAAGGAATCTTCGACTTCACTTCCATCTCTCTGATCTTAGATAGTGTGTCGTCCGTCGAATGATCGTCTGCTACGATGATATCAAAATCAAAATTGGTTTTTTGAAATAAAATGCTTTGTAATGCATCTTGAATGAAGTTCGAATGATTGTAGGTAACCAAAATAACATTCAGCGTCACGTATTTGCTCCAATCGATGGTGGTGTCAGTCTTTGCGATCTCTGTCCTGTACGGCGTCACTTACACAAGAACAGTGTGCAGAGTACTGCAAAAGGATTCTGAAAAATTCGGAATGAGCCCCTTGCGGACATGTCGCTATCTTCCGAAACAACAATTGATGATCCGGTATACGCTTGCCCGCGACTTGGTTTAATCAAACCTTGCAATTATAGCACATAAAGAACAGATAAGTGCTGCATACTGAATTATAAAACTGCTTGCTTTTAAATTGTCTACGAGTATAGTACTCGATCCCCACCCATCAAACAACACTTGTGGGTAAGATGTTTCATGTTTTTCAATATTGCGTTGTGAGAATATTCAATTGGTTGTCGTTGTATCTTTTTTCTCAAGACAACACTCCCGATCAATGAGTATGCCAAATGAACCGTCCATTATCATCCGACTTGCTTCTTGCGGATGATGCAGATTTGTTGTCTACGGGTCTTTAGTATGTTCACAAGGCAGGTGGATACACCCGCAACTGCATCGGCGAGCATAGCAAAAACTTTAGTAAGAGCACATTCAACGCAAAAATCAAGGTGATTGAACGTGCATGGTAAAAAGAAAAAGTCCCCAAATCTGAGGACTTTTTGGCGGAGAGTTAGGGATTTGAACCCTAGTTACGGTTCCCCGTAAACACGATTTCCAATCGTGCGCCTTCGACCACTCAGCCAACTCTCCACGGCTTTTTTTCTTGGACGCATTGTGTATCATACACGAATGCGCTCAAATTTGCAATACCTTTTGTGTGGAATACGTTGCGTTTTTTGATCTCATTTCGTTTTCACCAAGTCGAAACAACTGCTCTGTAATCAAAACACGGTTTGCTTGGCAACTATGTGGTAAAATTGATTAAATACAGCGCCCGCCATCCACACAAAGCACCTGCCCCGTGATGAACGACGCTTCTTCAGAGGCGAGAAACA
This sequence comes from Bacillota bacterium, assembly GCA_023395595.1. Classification (GTDB taxonomy): domain Bacteria; phylum Bacillota; class Clostridia; order Christensenellales; family CAG-138; genus UBA7703. The sequence continues at coordinate 23,888 of JAEWYO010000062.1, read as the reverse complement.
GCGCCGCTGAAGCGACATCCTCCGGCGTTCCCGCGCGCAAAAGCGGCGTTTCATCGCAGATGCCCGCAATCACATCCTCGGAAAAGCCGCGGGTCATGTCGGTTAAAATAAACCCCGGCGCAATGCAGTTCACGCGGATACCGCTTGGCGCAACCTCTTTTGCAAGAGCTTTTGTATAACCAATCACTGCCGCTTTGGAGGCGGAATACGCCACCTCGCAGGAGCCGCCGGTCACGCCCCACATAGAGGAGATATTCACGATTGCGCCGCGCTTTTGTGAAACCATCTGCGCCAGCACAACATTGGTGACAAGGAACACCCCCGTGACGTTTGCGTCCATTACCCGGTGCCAGTCAGCCAGCGAGGTATCGGTGACCAGCTGCGTCGGTAGCGCGATCCCCGCGTTGTTGATCAGCACGTCAATAAAACCAAACGTCTTTTGCACGCGGGTGACAATCTCGCTTGCCTGCGCTTCGTCGGTGATGTCTCCGCTGACGAGCATGACCTCATAGCCCGCTTCCGAAAGTTCGGCAAAGAGCGCGCGAGCCTCGGCTTCCCGCTCACGATAATGAATCGCAACGCGGTGCCCTTCCCCGGCAAACCGGCGCGCAATGCCCGCGCCAATTCCGCGCGAAGAACCTGTTACCAATACTGTATGCTTCATACGCACAGTGTAGCAAACTGCGCACATCTGCGCAATCCAAAGCCACAAGAAAAGGATGAATCATGGAACAACAAACGCTCTATCTCGGGTGCCACCTGAGCAACGCAAAGGGCTATGCCGCAGCAGGCCGCGTCGCGCTCTCCATCGGCGCAAATACGTTTCAGTTTTTCACGCGGAACCCGCGTGGCGGCAACGCAAAGGCAATCGATCCCGCGGACGCAGAGGCGCTGAACACGCTCTGCCGCGAGAACGCATTTGGAACGCTGGTTGCCCACGCGCCATATACGCTCAACCCCTGTTCTTCGGACGCAAAGGTTCGGGACTTTGCCTATCGCTGTTTTGCCGAAGATCTCGCGCGGATGGAGGCATTCCCAAATCAGGTCTACAACTTCCATCCCGGAAGCCACACCGGTCAGGGAATCGAAGCTGGCGTTCGTTTGACCGCAGAGCTGCTCAATGAAGTACTTACAGCAGATCAAAGCACAACAGTTCTGATTGAGACGATGTCAGGCGGCGGTTCGGAAATCGGCGGGCGGTTTGAACAAATTGCAGATCTACTCAGTCGCGTCCAACGGCAAGACAAGATGGGCGTTTGTCTCGACACCTGTCACATCTTTGCGTCTGGATATGATGTGAAAAATGATCTCGACGGCGTACTGACGCAGTTTGACCAGATTATCGGTCTAAAGCAGTTGCGCGCGCTGCATCTCAACGACAGCCTGTTTGATTTGGGTTGCGGCAAAGACCGTCACGCACGCATCGGCGAAGGATTCATCGGGCTGGAGGTGATTCAACGAATCGCACACCATCCGGCGTTAGCCGGACTGCCGATGATTCTCGAAACACCCAACGAACCGCCGGAGCACGGTGACGAAATCCGGCTATTGCGGGCGATTTAGAAAAGCACAAAACCGTAAAGACCAGTTGTCATATGGTTAGGTTAAGAATTTTCCCGCGCCTGTGCGCATCAAATTGCCCGCAACGCGGGATTGTACTATAATAATAGCGAAACATTTCACTGAAAAGCCGGAACCGATACATCTTGTCATCACATCCATTCAATATCGTATTCTATGTATAATTGCTTGTTTTCTGATACCGAAAGGAGCATCTGCCATGGAAGCCGTCAAAAAGCCGGGTGTTAAAGAACCGTATGATCTTTCGTCACGCATTCAGTGGCTGCGGGATTACTATTTTCAGGGGGACAAACGCGGTTGGAACAATGAGTTTGCCGCGTTCACCACGGGCACACCATGGGACGAGGTGTTTGATGAAACGAGCTTCTTAATCGTGCCGGAGGTCTATTCTTTCCTGCCGACCTTCCGAAAATCGTTCCAAATGGCGGCACGCACCATTGAGCCTCCAAAGGGGTTCTTCTCTCTTTCCCTGCCGGAGCGCCGCGCATGGATCGTCAAAGAAGCCATCGTGAACCGCATGCCGCAGGAGGTTTTGCCCGGTGATTTGATCGCAGGCGGAAGATTCAACCTCATGGTATCCCGCTGCTGGAGTAAGAGTGAGGCAAAGGCACGAAACGAGCGCATGTTGGGTAAGGATGGCATCCGCAAAGCGACGTTTGCGTTTCAGGATCGCGGCTACGGCAACTGCGGCGCGACCAGTGGACACCTGATTCCAGACTATCCGAGTGTGTTGCAAAAAGGCTTCTCCGGCATAAAGGCGGAGTTACTCGCGCGATACAACGCGCTCACAACCGCCGATAAATCCGGCGCAAAGGGCGGACAGCTGCGCGGCATGATGATGAGTTGCGACACGCCCGTGGAACTCGCGGCAAGATATGCGTCTCTTTGTGAAACGCTGGCAAACGATGAGCCGGATGCCACACGTAAAGAAGAGCTATTCGCCATGCAGCAAATCCTCCTGCGCGTGCCAAACGAACCCGCACGAAATTTCTACGAAGCACTGCAATCCCTGTGGCTCACGCACATGCTGGCGCTCTCAGACGAAAACTATCCCGGCGCGGGCGTCTCTTTTGGGAGAATCGATCAATATCTGTTGCCCTACTGGCAGGAATCCATACGGCAGGGCATGGATCGCGCGTTCGGCAAAGAATTACTCAAGTGCTTCTGGATGCACTGCAACTACGCCTACGACGCGATGATTCAAACCGGCAATCAAGGCATCACGGCAGGTTACGGTCAGCTTTTTAATCTATCCGGCCTTGGCAAAGACGGCGCGGACATGACCAACGAGCTCACTTGGGTGTTTCTCGAAGTCATCGACGAGATGAGCCCGATCCTTGAGCCAAAACCGAATGTGCGTCTGCACCAGAACTCACCCGATGCGTTAATGGACAAGGTTGTGGACATGATCGCAACCAGTCAGGGTGCGCCGTTTTTGCTCAACTTCGACGAGCGGTCGATGGCCGGGCTTCTGGAAGAGGCAAAGCGCGCGCATGTGGAACACCGGATCCATGAGGACAACGTGTTTGACTATGCTTCCGTCGGTTGTCTGGAAAACACGATGTGCGGCAACGACCGCTCCGCAACCGTTGACTGCAACCCGAACCTCGTCAAAGCGGTGGAACTCACGCTGGACAACGGACAAGACTTGATCACCTATACCGATGCGCTCTGGGGTAACCCCTACCCCGCGGAAACCAATGCACCGAAGACGGGCGACCCGTGCGTATTTGCGAACTTTGAAGCGTTCTATATGGCTTTTTTACGGCAGCTTCAGTACGTGATGGAGCGCATGGTTGCGCTCTATGAGCGCTCCACCGCGCTGCGTGCCGCGTATGCGCCAACGCCGTATTTAAGCTGCCTGGTCAAAGGCTGCGCCGAGAGCGCAAAGGATTGTACGCAGGGTGGTGCGGAGCTTTCGTTTGTCACGGTCGAGGGCGTAACGTTTGCAACAACGGTTGACTCGCTGCTTGCAATCCGTTATCTTATTTATGACAAAAAACTGTGCACCATGGATACGCTGATTCGCGCGCTGCAAGCCAACTGGCAGGGCTATGAGGTTCTACAAGCACAGGCGAAGAACCGCGCGCCAAAATATGGCAGAGACGACGACGCGGCGGATGCGCTGGCGCTTCGGTTGATGAACGATTGGTCGAACATCGTCTGGAGCTACCGCACGAAATCGACCAATGCGCAGTTCCGCCCGGGCATGTTGAGCTGGAATTACTGGATCGGCAGCGGATTTATCCTCCCTGCGACAGCGGACGGACGCGCACGCGGGCAGTTTTTGAGCAACGCCATCTGCCCCGTCAACGGCGCGGACACCAACGGACCAACGGGCAACGCAAACTCCGTCGGCAAAGCGCTTGGCGGCAAAGATGCGGCGGGCAATCTCGTTAATTTACTGCCCAACGGCGCAAGCCACACGATTACACTCTCTCCTTCGCTGATGCGCGATCGTGAGCGCAAAGAAAAACTCAAGGCGTTCCTACGCGGCTATGCACAAAACGGCGGAACCGCACTGCAAATCAATATTCTCGACGCAGAGACGCTCAAGGACGCGCAGAAACACCCGGAGAATTATAAGAACCTACTTGTGCGGATCACGGGGTATAACGCTTATTTCACGAGCATCGGCAGAGAATTGCAAAACGAAATCATCGCCAGAGAAAGCCACAATCGGTATTAAGCAACGCGTTACGCGGTACGTATCGTTTAGTTGAAATCTACAAACAAATTGATAATTTGTATCACAAAGGAAAGTTACCATCGGTATTGATATGACAAAAATCCGCTACCTCGATATTCAGCGCATGTCCAGCGAAGACGGTCCCGGGCTGCGCACCACCATTTTCCTGAAAGGTTGTTCCCTTGCCTGTGCCTGGTGCCACAACCCGGAGAGCATCGCAAAAAAGTTTCAGGTGCATTGGGTTGCCGCGCGCTGCATCCACTGCGGCAGTTGCGACAATGTTTGTTCAACCGGCGCGCTCACGCGGGATGAAGTCGGCATCCATTTCGACCGCAGGCTCTGCACAGGCTGCTGCGCCTGCGTTTCCGCCTGCCCGACGCTCGCGCTGGAATGCAAGGGCATCGACGCAGAGCCGGAGGAGCTCTGCCGCGAGTTGGTCAAAGACCGCGCCTATTTTGGCAGAGACGGCGGCGTGACCCTCTCCGGCGGCGAAGCGCTCTTGCAGGATGGTACAATCGAGCTGCTGCGGTTGCTCAAGCAGGCGGTCATCCAGACGGCGGTCGATACCTGTGGCATGGTCTTTACGGAGCAGTTGCAGGCGGCGCTGCCATACACGGACATTCTACTCTACGACCTCAAACTCATGAACGACGCGGACCATATGCGCTGGACCGGGCGCGGAAACGCGATGATCCTTCGTAATCTCGGCGTCGCTGCACTATGGGCAAAGGGCAATGGCAGGCTCTGGATTCGCACGCCAATCATCCCCGGCGCAACGGATTCGGACGAGAACATCCGCGCCATCGGAGACCGTATCAACGCCATCGGCGGCGCGGAACGCTGGGAACTCTGTGCGTTTAACAATCTCTGCACGGACAAATATCAGCGGCTCGACATCGACTGGGCATTCAAGAACACACCGCTTGTTTCCAAGAAGCGCATGGAAGAGCTGCTGACCATTGCGCGGAGCACCCGCGCATGCGAGGATATCCGCTCTTCCGGGGCATTGCTGGAAGAGTAAGAATGATCGACTCAGCGGGAACGACTGGATTTTTAACAGGAGGAACGCTATGAAAGAGCATATGTTTGATCGAATTCCGGACGATGCCATTCAAATGATGGATTGCGACAGCAAGGTTGGCGTGCTGGCGACTGAGGACGAGAACGGCTATCCGCATCTCTCGTTTCTCTCGTCCATCCAAGCCCTCGGTGATTCCGCGCTAACATTCGGTCAATTTTCTGCCGGGTTGAGCAAACGCTTCATTCTGGATCGTCCGCACGTCGGCTTCCTCGTGCTCAGCGCAGATAAACACTATCTTTCCGGCAACGCCGTCTATACGCACAGCGCAACCACCGGAACCGAATTTGATCTCTATAACAACAAACCACTCTTTCGGTATAACTCTTATATGGGATTCTATCGCATCTTTTACCTCAATCTGGAGCGCATGAGCGAGGTTCGCCCGCTGCCGATGGGCGCTATCGTCCTCGGCGCGCTGCTATCACGCGCGAAAGCACTCTTCGTGCAAAAGAGCGAGAAAAAGGCGCTCCCACATGTTGGGCAAACACTCTTTGCACAGCTGGATTCGCTGAAATTCCTGTGCTTTTACGACGAAAATGGCGATGCGCAAATTTTTCCCGTCGTTCAAGCGACGAGCGCCGGCTCTGATCGAATCGCGCTCACCGGCATCCCATTTGGCAGCGAGTTAAAGAAGATTCCCGATGGCGCGAAGGTTTCCATACTGTGCCTGAATCTCAAGATGGAAAGCGTCCTGGTCAAAGGGCGCTATATAAAAGGCATTCTGGAGATTGAGCGCGTCTATAATTCCATGCCACCGAAGATGGAGTATGTCTATCCGCGCAGCGAGTCGATTGAACCCGTGCGCTCGTTTTAAGTCAGAAGGCAAAAACGCAAAAGCGGAGGAATCGTCCCCCGCTTTTTATTTGCGCCTGTTCGGCGTTACGCGTTCTGTTGCAGATAGCGCGCGATGGTATAGAGAAACTCTTTGTTTCCAGGCGGGTATTTCCCGCGATTGATAAAGAGCTGATCAAGCCGCTTTTGGTTGCCGAAGTTCCAGATGGCCTTGATCTCCTCACGGACATTGCGTTCGATGCGCGCGGGCTTGGTGTTGCAGCGTTCCGCCACTTTCGGATATAGTACGCGCGTGGTGCTGGTCACCTGCTCCTCCTGCATGATGAGTTCGAGCGTCATCGCCATCTGCACATAACCGAGTCTTCCTGTGGGTGCGCCGAGCCGGAGTAATTCCTGATCGATTTTTGACCTCACATGTCTGTCCTCCCTGTGAATTTTCCCCAATAAACAGACATTAATCTACAAAATAACAAAATACAACGGTTTCGCTATTCTTCGAGATTAATCGACTATTTTCGCGTTTTTTCGATCTTTTGTATATACAATAACCCAAGATCGCTCCACTGTAAACATGCCCGTTTTTGGTTTTTTACGGCTCTGTCTAATCGTACTGGTTTGTTTGTCACGTCGTAACTCTGTTTGGACGAAAGGATTCTTTCAGCAGCTGCTTGTTGCATACTATTCTCGTTTTTGCATTGCGCGTCGATTGCGGCGGTTCCATGTGCGTGTTACAATTAAATCCAAGATAACACTTGGATCCAATCATGAGGAGGCGCGAAACCATGCTCTGGACACTCAAAAAAATCTGGTACCGCGTATTTCAATTTGTTCTGACCTCGGCGATGTATCTCATGCCCTGGCGGCAGCCGGAGCTTCTCAGCGGGCCGGGCAGTATCAAGAAACTGCCAGCGTTTATCAAGAGTAAGGGCGTGAGCAATGTTCTGATCGTTACCGACAGTGTGCTGCGCAAGTTGGGGCTGTTGGACGCATTCTTTGCCGCCTGCGACGAAGCTGGGCTTAAGGGCGTTGTCTACGACGGCGTGGAGCCCAATCCTTCGATTGAAAACATCGAAGCCGCGCGCAAACTCTATTTGGACAATACGTGCGACGGTATCGTCGCCTTTGGCGGCGGTTCCGCAATGGACTGCGCAAAGGCCGCCGGCGCACGAATTGTGAAACCGCGCCAGAGCATCGCGCAGATGGGCGGCACGCTCCGCGTGCTCAAGAAACTCCCGCCGCTCTTTGCTGTGCCAACCACAGCGGGCACAGGATCGGAAACGACCATCGCCGCTGTTGTAACAGACCGCGCAACACACCATAAATATGCAATTCAGGATCTGTGCCTGATCCCGCACTATGCAGTCCTTGATCCTGAACTCACCGTCGGCTTGCCGCCGCATATCACCAGCACAACCGGCATGGACGCGCTCACGCATGCGGTCGAAGCGTACACAAATCGTTTTGCGCCAAAATCGACCGACAAACTCGCCAAAGAAACCGTCCGGCTGGTTTTCGAAAATCTCGAAACCGTATACAAAGACGGCAGCGACCTGACCGCACGATACAACATGCAGCTTGCCGCATTCTATGGTGGCGCGGCGTTCACTCGCGCTTGCGTTGGTTATATCCACGGGGTTGCGCATACACTCGGCGGACTCTACGGCACGCCGCACGGTCTCGCCAATGCGGTGATTTTACCCTATGTGATGGAGGATTTCGGTCCGGCCGTCTATCACAAACTTGCCCGTCTTGCGGACATCGTCGGAATCGACGGCAAGGATGACGCGGAAAAGGCGAACGGGTTCATTCAGGAAATTCGCAGGATGAATAAGGACATGAAGATTCAGGAAAAATTCGATTTCATTCAAGACAAGGACATCCCGCAGATGATCACCTGGGCGATGAAGGAAGCAAACCCGATCTATCCCGTTCCGGTGCTGTGGCATGAGCCGGAGTTTCGCGCGCTGATCGATCGCATCCGCGTGCATTGACGCTTTTGTATCCATTAGTCCCAGCAATAAAACAGGCACACGGAATTCACCGCGTGCCTGTTTTTTTTGTGGATTGCGTTTATTTTCTGTTTTTGAGCGCCGCGGCGACAAACCCTTTGAAGAGCGGATGCGCGCGGTTCGGGCGGCTCTTGAATTCAGGATGGAACTGCACGCCGATGTAGAACGGATGATCCTTAAGCTCCACCGTTTCTACGATGCGCTCATCCGGCGAAACACCGGAGAGAACGAGTCCCACGCTGGAAAGGCGGTCACGATAGTCATTGTTGAACTCATAGCGGTGCCTGTGCCGCTCGTGGATCAAGGGTTGTGCATAGCACTTCTCCAGCAGCGAACCCGCCATCACCTTGCAAGGGTAGGTGCCCAGACGCATCGTACCGCCTTTGTTGATGGTTGCGTACTGATCCGGCATGAAGTCGATCACCTTGTGCGGGCTGTTTTCGTCAAACTCGCCGCTGTTGGCGCCGAAGAGACCGGCAACGTTTCGCGCATATTCGATCACAGCAATCTGCATGCCAAGGCACAAGCCAAGATACGGGATTTTGTTTTCACGCGCATATTTCGCGGTCTGGATCATCCCCTCTACCCCGCGCACACCAAATCCACCAGGCAGAACAATTCCATCTAGGCCAGTAAGCTTCTCGGCAACGTTCTTTGCGTCGATTGCCTCAGAATCGATCCATTCAATATCTACCACTGCGCTGTTTTCATAGCCCGCGTGGCGCATCGCCTCCGCAACGGAGAGATAGGCGTCGTGGAGCTTGACATACTTCCCGACCAGACCGATCTTGACGTGCTCCTTGCTTCCGCGGACACGATCAAGCATCTCGTTCCATTCTTTTAGGTTCGGCTGCGGCAGATCCAGCTGGAGCTCGCGGCAGACCACTTCGGAGAAGTTATTGCGTTCGAGCATGATCGGCGCTTCATAAAGAGTCTCGACCGTGAGATTTTCAATCACACAGTCAGGTTTGACATTGCAGAACAGCCCGATCTTGCGCTTAATGCTTTCATCCACGGGGGTATCAACACGCATGACGATGACGTTCGGTGTGATGCCGGAGGATTGCAGCTCTTTGACGGAATGTTGCGTGGGTTTGGACTTGTGTTCGTCCGAGCCGGAGAGGTATGGGACCAGAGTCACGTGGATGTAGAGACAGTTGCTTGGACCAACTTCGTGGCCGACCTGACGGATTGCTTCGAGGAACGGCTGGCTTTCCATGTCTCCGATGGTGCCGCCAATCTCGGTGATGACCACATCCGCATTCGTTGCATCTGCAACGCTGTAAATGAAGCGCTTGATCTCGTTGGTCACATGCGGAATCACCTGCACCGTCTCGCCGAGGTAAGCGCCTGCGCGCTCGTTGGTCAGGATGTTCCAGTAGACCTTGCCGGTTGTCAGGTTGGAGAAACGGTTGAGGTCTTCGTCGATGAAACGCTCATAATGGCCGAGGTCGAGGTCGGTCTCCGCGCCGTCTTCGGTTACAAACACCTCGCCGTGTTGAAAGGGGCTCATCGTGCCGGGGTCAACGTTGATATACGGGTCCAGCTTCTGCGCTGCAACCTTCAACCCGCGCGCCTTGAGCAGCCGCCCGAGTGACGCCGCCGTGATGCCCTTGCCAAGCCCGGAAACAACGCCGCCTGTTACAAAAATATACTTTGCCATACAATCTCCTCCGTCTCTCTCTTGCATTCTTATATGATACTTCATTGATAAAATATGGTTCCTCGGGCAAAACCCGAATCAAGCCCGGCCACGGACAGACAAAACAGTATACGGTTCTCTTTGTTGCTTGACGCTGCCAGAAAACTACAAAAGCAACGCCCCTTTTTGAGAGGGGCGTGAAACAGGGTGGTTACTCCACCGTTACGCTTTTTGCAAGATTGCGCGGTTGATCGACCGGACAGCCTTTCTGCACCGCTAGGTAATACGCCAATAGCTGCATCGGAACAATCGCGCAGAGCGGAGCGAGCGTTTCGTCCATCTGTTCGATTTGCCATTGTTCGTGAGAGTGTCCTTTTGCTCCATCCCAACTACCGTTGGTCACGGCGAGCACATGCGCGCCGCGCACGCGAACTTCTTCCATATTGCTGGCAACCTTTGCCTGCAAGTCCGGCTGGGTTGCGAGAGCTACGACCAGCGAGCCTTCCTCAATTAAGGCAATCGTGCCGTGTTTGAGTTCGCCCGCAGCATACGCCTCGGAATGAATATAGGAAATTTCTTTGAGCTTGAGCGCGGCTTCCATCGCGAGGGCATAGTCCATTCCGCGACCGATGAAAAACACGTGCTTGACCGCAAACGAACGGCTGGCGAAAAACTGAATCTGCTCTTTGTTGTCGAGCACCTTCTGCATTGCGGCAGGCACGGCGCTCATCTCGCTCAGGCGTTCGCTCACCTGTGCCTGCGTCATCTCGCCGCGCTTCTGCGCGAGATCCAGTGCACAAAGATACAACACGATGATCTGGGTGAGGTAAGACTTCGTTGCCGCAACGGCGATTTCCGGTCCGGCATAGGTATACAGAACATGACCCGCCTCGCGGGAAATCGTGCTGCCGGTGACGTTGCAAACCGCCATCGTATCGCAGCCAAGCTCCTTTGCTTTGCGCAGCGCCGCAATGGTGTCCGCCGTCTCACCGCTCTGGCTGACGACAAGGAACGCTTCGCCCTTCTCGATCAGATGATCGCCATAGCGGTATTCGCTCGCGATATCCACATCCACACGAAGTTTTGCCATGTGTTCAATAAACTTCTTGCCGAGCATCCCCGCGTGATACGCGGTTCCGCAGCTCACGATGGTGATGCGGCCCATACTCTTTGCCCGCGCTTCGTCCCAAGGGAAGTGGTCGGATTTGAGTGTGAAGTCTTTATGGTTCACATATTGATCGAAGGTCTTGCGAAACGCATCCGGTTCCTCGCAGATTTCCTTCATCATGAAGTGTTCGTAGTTGCCTTTTTTCGCGGATTCGACATCCCAGTCCACATGCATCGGCGTTTTCTCGATCTCTACACCGAATTCGTCATAGTATTCGATGCCGCTCTTGCGCAAAATCGCCATCTGGCGGTCTTGCAGGAAGCAGACATCCCGCGTGTACTCCAGAATAGCCGGAATGTCGGACGCAACGATGCTTTCGTTGTCGCCGTGTCCCATGACCATCGGGCTGTCCTTGCAGCTACAGTAGATCGTCTCCGGGTCGTCCGCAAAGAGAATTGCCAGTGCAAACGAACCTTCCAGCATGCCAACCGCCTGTTTGAGCGCGGAGAACGCGTTGCCGCGGTAAAAGTAACCCAGCAGCTGGGCGACGACTTCGGTATCGGTTTGGGAAACAAACACACAGCCGTTTTTAACCAGCATGTTCTTGATGCTTTGATAATTTTCGATGATTCCGTTGTGTACGATTGCGATGGTTTTATGTGTGTCCGTATGCGGATGCGCGTTGATGTCCGAAGGTTCACCGTGCGTCGCCCAGCGGGTGTGCCCGATGCCGCTCTTCCCGCTCACGGGAGATTCATTCAGGAGGTTTTTGAGGTTTTCAATCTTGCCCTTTGCTTTGCGCAGGGTCAGGCCGCTGCCGTCCCAAATCGCAACACCCGCGGAGTCGTAACCGCGATAGGCAAGAGAAGTCAAGCCATTCATGATGATGGGTACGCAATTTTTATCGCCTGTGTATCCAACAATTCCACACATCTAGCAGGAATTCCCCCTTTGCCAAAAATGAAGCGTCCGATAATAAGCCGCCAACCGCCCACCCATTATCGGACGCAAAATCCTTTGGCTATTATACAAAACCCGATTGCCGCCCGTCAAGCAAATTTTATACGGGACGGACACAACTTCTTGCGCCGCCCCGTATTGTTAGATACATAATATAGAAGGTTTTTACTGCTGATCAAAGAGCTGCTTTCATAGTCTCATTCTCTTTGATAACGGAATCACGCGAGCAATTTATTTCTTTTCAAAGAAACGCTCGCCGTAGCCATAGTGCTCGAAGACATAATCGATGTCCTTGTCGCCTCTGCCGGAGAGATTAACGAGGATGGAACCGCGGTTGTTCTCGCGGGCATAGCGGATGGCATACGCCAGCGCATGCGCGCTCTCAATTGCGGGGATGATCCCCTCATAGCGGCTCAGGAGGAAGAATGCTTCCATGGCTTCCTCGTCCGTCACGCTGGTATACTGTACGCGGCCGACATCGTGCATGAACGCATGCTCCGGCCCGACGGAGGGATAGTCGAGTCCGCTTGCGATGCTATAGACGGGCAGTGGTTCGCCCTTTTCGTCCTGCAGCAGCAGGCTCTCAAACGCATGCAAAACGCCTTTTTTACCAAACGTGATCGAAGCCGCGTTGTCGCCAATCTTTTCGCCTCTGCCCATTGGCTCAACGCCGACGATCTCCACCGGCTCTCCATAGAAAGGCGTGAACAGACCCGCCGCATTGGAGCCGCCGCCGACGCAAGCACAGACGATGTCCGGCAGAAGTCCGGTCATGTCGAGGAACTGCTCTTTTGCTTCGATTCCAACCACCATCTGGAAATCACGCACCATCTTCGGGAACGGGTGCGGCCCAACGACGGAACCGATGCAATAGATCGCGTCTTCATACTCATTCATATACGCCATAAACGCCGCATCCACCGCTTCTTTGAGCGTCTTGAGCCCGTGCGTGACGGGGATTACGCGCGCGCCGAGCATCCTCATGCGGGTCACGTTCGGTGCCTGCTTTGCGATGTCCACCTCGCCCATGTAAATGTCGCATTCGAGGCCGAAATAGGCTGCTGCGGTTGCGAGGGCAACACCATGCTGTCCCGCGCCGGTTTCCGCAATCATCTTCTTTTTACCGAGGAATTTTGCGAGCAAGCCTTCACCCATGCAGTGGTTAAGCTTGTGCGCGCCGGTATGGTTGAGATCTTCGCGTTTGAGGTAGATCTGAGATTTGCCGAGCAAACGGCTGAGGCGCTCCGCGTGATAGACGGGTGTCGGGCGGCCCTGAAACTCCTTGCGGATTCGGCGCAGCTCGCTGATGAACTGCGCGCTGTGGCAGATGGTTTCGTAGGCATCGTCAATCTCTTTGAACACGGGCACGAGTTGCGGCGGCAGATAGGCTCCGCCATATTCGCCAAAGCGGCCGTTTTCGTCGGGGTAGAGTTTGACATAGTTCGTGAAATCTTTGTACGTCATCATAGTGTTTGTTCCTTGCCCGCCGTTGGCCGCGGACGTATGTCCTTTCTTATTCTTGTTATTTTGTTTTGTGTTTTGTGGCAAACAAAAACGCCCTCGTTTCGACGCTTACGCCGAAACAAGGACGATGCTCTCGCGGTGCCACCTTGTTTCCCGATTTTGTAAAAAAATCGGACTCTTTGTGGAAATGCCAACACATTCCCCGCGATATAACGGTCACGACCCGTCGCAGGATACTCATGTTCCCCTGCGCGCTCGGCGGTCCATTTGAACGATCGTTTCCTGCGGGGCTTTCACCAGTGCCCCTGCTCTCTAAGAGGTCGTATTCGTCCGTTATCTCCGCTTCACAGCTTATGGCGGAATTATATAGGATCCTGTTCGGTTCGTCAATACCATTTTTGAAAAACTTTTTATCACCAATCACACATGCCGCGTGTCATATATGTCGAATCGATGAAATGCGGCATAAAAGGTTGAAGTTGAGTGTGTTATATGCCATAATACACTTAATGAATACATCATCGACGATCCGTCTCGTATTTGGCGGGAGAATATTGACAGCCGCGCGCCTTAGCGGAAGGGTTCTTGCATGGTAAAGCTGCTCAAAAAGGCGATATTGCTTGTACTGATTGCCCTGCTGCTCGGGTCTGTTTTGGCCTGCGAGAAAAAGCCGGAAGTGACCTATGTGGATACACTCCCCTGCGATCAGGCAAGTGGTTTTACTTGGGTTGCCCGCGCGGGCAACGACGACACAGGCGAAGTCTATATCGGTCAAACTTATCGCGACGATGAAACCTATGCGTTCATGGGCGCAAGCGGCGTGCTGGAAAACGCGTTTGCGGGCGTTGTGCCCGGTATCGCAACCGTGCGGCTGTATTATGTCCACGCGCTGGATTGGGACGGCTCCAACAGCAGCGCGGAAGGTACGGCGTATTACGAGTTTATGGTCTATGACGATTTGACGATCCGGCTATTATATTCCGAGATCGAACTACCAGACGAATACTAAACAATTGTAGAAATAATTTGCGGCACCCCCATTTTCCGGGAGTGCCGCTTTTTTTGTCGTGTGCATTTACCGCACAAATAGGCCGTTTTCGTTTTTGTCGATGACCAGCGTCGTATCCGGCGCGATGTCGCTTGCGATGATCTTACGCGCGAGCAGGGTCTCTACGCGGCTTTGCAGATACCGCTTGAGCGGGCGCGCGCCATAGAGCGGGTCGCTACCCTCATCCACGATGTATTCCTTCGCCGCGTCGGTCACGTTGACCTTGAGCTGTCGTGCGCTCAGGCGTTTACCTAGATCGGCGATCAGCAGATCGACAATCTGGATCAAGTCCGCTTTTTTCAGCGGGCGATAGAACACAATTTCGTCGAGGCGGTTGAGGAACTCCGGCCGGAACGACTGCTTGAGCATTTGCATCACGAGGTCTCTTGCGCCGTCGGTGATGCAGCCGTCGTGATCGATTCCTTCCAGAATCACATCCGAACCGAGGTTGCTTGTGAGGATCAAGATCGCGTTCTTGAAATCCACCGTCCTGCCCTGCCCATCTGTAATGCGCCCATCGTCGAGCACTTGCAGGAGCACGTTCAGCACATCGGGATGCGCTTTCTCCACTTCGTCAAACAACACGACCGCATACGGCTTTCTCCGCACGGCTTCGGTGAGCTGCCCGCCTTCGTCGTAACCCACGTATCCCGGAGGCGCTCCGATGAGACGGCTGACGCTGAATTTCTCCATGTATTCAGACATATCGATGCGCACCATACTCTTCTCATCGTCAAACAATGCCTGCGCAAGCGCCTTCGCCAGCTCCGTTTTACCCACGCCGGTGGGTCCGAGAAACAGGAATGATCCAATCGGACGGTTGGGGTCCTGAATGCCTGCGCGGGAGCGCAGGATTGCGTCGCTGACGCGATCTACCGCCTCGTCCTGTCCAATCACGCGCTGATGCAGAATCTCCGGCAAACGCAGTAGCTTCTCGCGTTCGCCTTCCATGAGCCGCGAAACGGGAATTCCCGTCCAGCGTGCAACGATGCGGGCAATCTCTTCCTCGCTCACGCGATCATGTAGATACGTCGTCTCGTGTGCGCCGCTTTCGGCGAGCTTCTCTTCTCGCTCCAGATCGGCAATGAGTTGCGGCAGTTTGCCGTATTTCAACTCGGCTGCTTTGTTGAGGTCATAGGCGCTCTCCGCCTTGGCGATCTCCGCGTTGGTTCGCTCCAGCTCCTCGCGCAGCTGCTGCACTTTCGAGATCGCGGATTTCTCGTTTTCCCATTTTGCCTTCATTTCGTTGAAGTTGGAACGAAGCTCCGCAAGCTCTCGCTGGATGTCTTCCAAATGCTCGCGGCTGAGCTTATCCGTCTCCTTTTTGAGCGCGGCTTCCTCAATTTCGAGCTGCATAATCTTTCGGCTGGCGGTATCCAGTTCCATCGGCATGCTATCCAGCTCGGTCTTGATCAGCGCGCACGCCTCGTCCACGAGGTCAATCGCCTTGTCCGGCAGGAACCGGTCGGAGATATAGCGATGGCTCAGCGTTGCCGCCGCAATCAGCGCCGCGTCTTGAATCTTCACGCCGTGGAAGACTTCATAGCGCTCCTTGAGTCCGCGCAGGATCGAAATCGTGTCCTCCACGGTCGGTTCCTCAATCAGCACAGGCTGAAATCTGCGCTCCAAAGCCGCGTCTTTTTCGATGTATTGGCGGTATTCGTCGAGTGTCGTTGCGCCGATGCAGTGCAGCTCACCGCGCGCCAGCATAGGCTTGAGCAGGTTGCCCGCGTCCATCGCGCCTTCGGTTTTACCCGCTCCGACGATGTTGTGCAGCTCGTCGATGAAGAGGATAATCCTGCCGTCGCTCTCCTTGATTTCGTTGAGCACGGATTTCAGCCGCTCTTCAAACTCGCCGCGGAATTTCGCGCCTGCGATCAATGCGCCCATATCCAGCGCAAAGACCTTGCGGTCTTTCAAGTTGTCCGGCACATCTCCGCGCACGATGCGCAGCGCAAGCCCTTCCGCAATCGCGGTCTTACCCACGCCAGGTTCACCGATGAGCACCGGGTTATTCTTCGTCTTTCGCGAGAGGATGCGAATCACGCTGCGGATTTCGTCGTCTCTGCCGATCACGGGGTCGAGCTTCTGGTTTTTCGCCAATTCTACCAAGTCCTGACCGTATTTCGCGAGCACGTCGTAACTTCCCTCCGGGTTGTCGCTCGTCACCGGTTTGTTCCCCCGGACGACCTTAAGCTGCTCCACAAACGCTTTTTCCGTGATATTGTTGCGCGCGAAAAACTTCTTGAGCGCGTCGTTTGCCTTTTTCATTAGGCCGAGGAAGAGATGCTCAACCGAAACGTATTGGTCTGCCATCTCTTTGGCACGCTTCTCCGCTTCGTTGAGCGCGGCATTGAGATCCTGCGACACATAGATTTGGTCGGAACCGGAGCCTGTGTTATAGGTCGGCAACTGGTTGACCTCGCGCTCCGCGTCCTGCCGCAAGCGGTTTAGCTCTGCGCCCGTTGCGGTGAGGATGCTGCCAATCAGGCCATCCGGTTGGGCGAGCAACGCATACAGCAGATGCGCCTGTGTCACTTCCGTATTGTTCCGCTCGCTGGCGGTCTGCTGCGCGTTTTGCACAGCCTCAATGCTTTTTTGTGTTAATTGATTGACGTTCATTCTGCCGTCACCTCCTGTTACAAGATCATCCCACCGCTATGGACATAGTTGACATAGCGTTTTTCAACGCTCGTCACCGCCAGAGCGGGATCATGAATGGTTTCAAAATACTGCTTCAGCGCGGAATCCAACAGATTGATATAGCCTGCGATTCCTTCGCCGATCTGCTCGTTGGTGAGCTTGCTCTCGTCCGCAAGGCGAAGCTTCCTGAGATACCGCCCGTCCTCCATTGCGCACTCAACCCGTCCGATGTAGGTGGTTTCAATGCGCGTCCAGAGTTTGAAAAACTGCAACATCGCAAGCACCAGCGCGCTATTTTGGCTGCGCACGGAAACACGCAGTTCGCCAAGGAGCGGGCGTGCGTTTTTATAGAGTTCAACGCTGTATCGCACGCTGGGGTTGTATTTATAGTCCAGCGCACTGCGCAGAGAGAACATCGAGTCCGATGGCTGCAGCTGCGGTTCAAACACGCTGCCAAGCAGCATCTGCTCGATGGCGGAAAATACCTCGCGCATGCGTTTTTCCGGCGTGGTATAGCGCACATAGTCCGCAAGAATCTGGTTGATCATCGCCGAGCGGCTCGCACCCGCTTCATACGCCAACCGGTCGATTTCCTGCACGATTTCGTCCGAAAGGACGAGCGAGTACACGCTTTTGTTCATCTCAACAATCACCTCTTTTGTACAATTCAAATTATAACCACATGAACAAACTTTGCAAGCGCCGTTAATAATTTTGCGATCGATTTTGCAATTCTTTCACGTTTTGACTATACTGGATTCGCAATGTTTTTAACCGCACATCGTGAATGGCTCATATCAATGAATCTGGAGAGAGAGAATGAACGTAAACTTTGACGAAATCATCGACCGCGCGGGTACCAACGCGGTCAAGCTTGAAGCGGGTGTAAAAGTCAACCCGTATTTGCCCGAAGATTATATTCCGCTGTGGGTTGCGGACATGGATTTTGCCTGTGCGCCGGAGATACTGCGCGCCATGCAGACAAGGCTCGAGCACCGTATTCTCGGCTATACCAACCTCAGCGATGCGTGCAAAACAAGCGCTTGTCGCTGGATGGAACGCCGCTTTGGCTGGCAGACTGCGCCAGAACAGATCGTTTACTCTGCCGGTATCGTCAGCGCGCTTTTTGCTGCGGTTGCGCGCCTGACCAACCCCGGCGATGAGGTTTGTTTCCTTACCCCCGCATATCACCCCTTTGACGACGCGGTGAAGAAACAAGGCCGCGTTCCGGTCTATTCCCGCATGATTTTTCAAGATGGGATTTGGACGATCGACTTCGCCGACCTTTCCGAAAAACTCAGCCGCCCGAACTGCGCCATGTTCTTCCATTGCAATCCGCATAATCCCACCGGGCGCGTGTTCACGGAGATTGAGCTCAAGCGCCTCGGAAAACTCTGCTTTAGCAACGATGTGTTTGTCGTCAGCGACGAAATTCACGAGGATTTGACGCGCAAAGGCACGACGCACATCCCGCTGGCCAAGCTTTTCCCGGAAGAGCGGCGCATCATCACCTGCACCAGCCCAAGCAAGAGCTTCAATATCGCCGGAAACTGCCACGCGCATCTGTTTATTCCGGATGATTCCCTTCGACGCGACTGGACGAAGAACTACTACAACGGGCATCCAAACGCGCTTTCCAACGAGGCGACCACAGCTGCATACGATCATAGCGAGGATTGGCTGGAGGAACTGCGGGACTATCTGGACGAAAGTTTTATGATGATGAAGCAACTACTCGACGAGCGTCTGCCCAAGGCAAAATTCACAATCGCTCAGGGAACCTATCTCGCTTGGGTCGATCTTTCGGGTTACGGACTCAGTGAGCAGGAGCTCAAACGAACGATTTCGCAGGCGGGTGTGTTCGTTCAGTTCGGCGAGGATTTTGTGGACAATGCGAATTGCTTCATGCGGGTCAATCTCGCTAGCCCGCGGAGCATGGTACGCGAAGGGCTCGAACGAATCTGCCGCGCACTTGAGTAATATCCCCCCAATTTCTATCGTATTTACGCAAAGCCGCCGAAAGGCGGTTTTTTGTTGCGCGCAAATTACATAAAAAGAACGTGCTTTTGATAGAAGCCGTAAATCCAACGATACAAACGACCATTACTCGCATAAATCAGGCGCAAGAAAATGCAATTGCGAACACTGCACTCGATTGCGTAACAGCGTGCAATCCGAAATTGAAAAAAATAGGCCTGCCTTTTTTGTATTTTTTTCATCTGTTTCCACGTGTACATAACAATGAACCAATCATAGTATTGATTTTAAAGATTGTTTGAGCTTTTTTGAGCGAGTTCTCCATTCGTAACGCGAATGTAACGCGCAATGTATATGCTTAGTCACGAATGAATGAAGGACGTTAGAACACACACATGAATAAAACGACCAAACGTATTGTAATCGTCATTGGAATTCTGCTGTTGCTCCTGTTGGTTGCGCTGAGCCTTCGCAATTGCAATCGCGCCGACGCCAAGGTTGCCTCCAATCCGGCGTATATCAGCGAGGTACCGCAGAATCCTTCTCTGGAAGCAATTTCGGATGATCCTGTCCCGCTCGCCGGGGCGGATGATGCCCAAGTGATTCCGCTCGTTGCTGTGGAAGTTCCAGCCGCAGAGCCAGATCCCGCAGTTGCTCCGGCGGCAGCGCCGACGGCGACACCGACAGCAACACCAACAGCAACGCCGACTGCTACACCAACAGCGACACTAGCGGCTACGCCGACAGCGACACCAACGGCAACACCGACAGCAACGCCTACGGCTACGCCGAAATCTTCTACCGCAACGCGCCTGCTGGAGCGCGCTAATACGCTCCTGACCCAGTTTAACGCCTGCACGAGCAATGCGGAAAAACGCGCGCTCCTCGGTATTACAAACAGCAATTTCAGCAACGATTCTTTCCGTGCAAAGGTTCTTGCCGATCTTGGTGGCACATGGGAGCAACTTGAGGATGAAATCGTCGATGCAACCCAATACCAGCAGGGGAAAAATCTGTACGTGCAGTTTTACATGAGTGATTTGAGGACAAACTTCATTCCTGTTGTATACTCCACGGAAAATCCTGATCTCTCCGGAAGCCAATGGTCAACCAACCTCGTCTACAATGACGAAACCGCGCTCTGGATGGAATACACTCAAAAGCACCCATATAACGACAGCCGTGTGGGTTATAGCATGACAACGCTTGGAAACAACAAAGACGGCTGGGAAGAACTCAAGGACACCATGGAGACAAGCCCGGTTTGGGAAGAGGTCATCGTGCCGGATTCTCCCGCGCCGGTCGGTCCGTAATCAAAGCCCATATCTCGTGATACACAAACGGACGGCTTAAAACCGTCCGTTTTGCTTGCCCGGATTTGATTATTCGAGATACGCCCTTGCGACATACGGGCTCGTGTATGCCCGGAGCAGCGCGCCATAGTCCGGCGTGAACTCTAATATATCGCCAACGTGATAGTCCTTTGCGTGTGTGAGATCAACAATCAGATGATCCGAACTCGCGCCTATAATCTTGATGTCACTATCGCGCGGATTCAGCCCATCGGCAACGGTGTCCTGCCGTCCGATCTTGCAGATGCCGCGGATTTGGTCGCCGAGGCTTTCAAACGTCGGGTGCTCACCAAAGGCATTTGCGCCGCTCTCGCCAATGGGCACGGATGGCTTTCGCTGCACCTCGATGAGTCGGGTTGCAAGCGTGAACGCATCGCCATAGAGTCCGTTCATCACGCGGCAGGCGGCAGTGTCGTTGCCAAGTAAGATCGACTCGCCTAGGCGCAGATGATTCACACCATCCGGCACCAACCCCCGCTTGAGAAGCCCCAGCGTGCTGGAGTTTCCACCGGAGACGATCGGGATTGGCAACCCCGTTCTCGCACGCAGCTCTTCGGCGATTTTGCACAGCTCGCCAAGATTCGTTTCGTCGGGAATGATCGCGCCATAGCAGGTCAGGTTTGTGCCAACGCCGACCAGCGCAATCCCCTCCTCTGCCTTCGCCGCGTCCGCCGCGCGATAGATTGCCTCCCGCTCCAAAAACAATAGCCCCTCGCGCAGATCGCCCAGATCGATCATGAGGATCATCTGGTGCTCTTTTCCCGCTGCGCGCGCGGCTTTTCCGAGGGCTTGAATCGTCGCGATTTCGGAAACCAGACTGATATCAGCCAGCGCGACCGCTTCCGCCGCCTCATCCGGCGCAGGCGCGCGCAAAAGCAGCTTCGGTTTTCGTGTAGTTAGCCGCGCAAGATTCTCCGTCCTCGCATCGGCCAGCATGATAGCCCCGCTCTCTTCCAGCACGCGAACAATGCGTTCATCCGCGCAGACAACCTTTGTCACTGCGGCAATCGAAACGCCGTTCTCACCGCAGAGCGCGCAGAGTGCGTCGATGTTGTGTTTGATTTTAGATAGATCCGCTGTGATGCGCGGGTAAGTCGCCATAATGAACCTCGAATATGGATTATGCAAACCGCAAGGACGCCAACAGAGCCTTTGCCGCCTGCGGATTGGTCTTTGCCAGTACGCCAAGCGATGCCATGATATAGCCTTCGTCAAACGCAAGACGCATGCTGCCGGGTTTGGGATAGAGCATGGTTCCGCTTGTATTGCAGTCTGCCAATTGCCGCAGAATTCTCTCGCGTTCCGGCAGCCGCGTCAGCGCGCCGCCGGTACCGATGAGCGTCTTCACCTGCGTCATGTCCTTGCCCTCGGCGGCGGTTGCCCTGCCTTGCGGGGTAAAATAGTGCCTTAGCTTTCCCGCGTGACGTTGTATCGCGGTCACGCCTGCCTCCACACACAGCCGCGTGGTCAACGTGAATTGCTTGCTGGAAACCGGGATCGCTCGATAGTTTTGCATCACGGCGGGTACATTCAACCCCAACTCGCGCGAGAGCTTTGCTTCGCCGATCTGTTCCACAAGATGATGCGCGTTGACAAATAAGCCAAGATCGCCCTCGACCGTGCGCTTGTTAAACGGCTCTGGTGCGGTAAGCAGCAATGCAATCTCGTCCGATCCCTGCGTGACCGAATGTACATCAGTGGTCGCGCCGCCGATATCCAGTACGCACAGATCGCCAATCATTTCATAAAGTAGCATTGCGGCTTCCATCACGGCACCCGGCGTGGGCAATATCGCGCCCGTAACCAAATCGCGAATGTGCTCCATCCCCGGCGCGGAGACAATATGCCGCTCAAACGCAGCGTGAATCACCTTTCGCACCGGCTCAATGTTCAGCACATCCAGCCGTGGATACACGTTTTCCGCGATATAGACGGGAACGCCTGCTTGCTCGAATATTGCGCGGATGGCGCTCTGGTTCTGTGCGTTACCCGCGTAGAGCACAGGCGCACCCGTGCCTTCCTCCGCGATGCGCCGCGCGTTGTAGAGCGCGGTGTCCCGCTCTCCGCCGTCAGTTCCGCCCGCTATTAAGACGAGATTCGGTTTGATCGTGTGCTGCTCGACCAGATCCGCCTCTGTGAGCCTGCCCGCCGTGGTCTGGCGCACGATTGCTCCCGCGCCAAGCGCGGCTGCGCGCGCGGCGTTGACCGTCATGTCGTAGACCAGCCCATGGACGCACATCTTTAAGCCACCCGCCGCACTGGACGAGGCAAGCAGCTCGCTATACGTCAATTCGTGCACGCCGAGATGAGCCTTCAGCGTGTCGATGGCGCGGTTGAGTCCCGTGCGCACGTCGCCTTCGAGCACAGTAGTCGCCGCCTGTCCCTGCCCAAGCAGGCGCGGAGAATCCCCCAGCGAAAACGCACTGACCAGCGTGGTCGTGGAGCCGATTTCGGCGATGAGTACGTCCGCGTGCATTTGATTATTCTTTCTTGCGTCGATCACGTTCTTTGACTAAAAACGTCGCAACATGATTTCCGTGCGTTCCTC
Organism: Bacillota bacterium; assembly: GCA_023395595.1. Classification (GTDB taxonomy): domain Bacteria; phylum Bacillota; class Clostridia; order Christensenellales; family CAG-138; genus UBA7703. The sequence goes on along the minus strand of JAEWYO010000062.1, from coordinate 994 downwards.
TTCCAAATCCCGCGTCTGCGCCGGCTTCTTTCGCGCGGTCGCTTTCCACCTGCGTGCCACCAGCCGCGAACAGCAGCTTATCGCGCACGCCCATCTCCCGCGCGATGCGGTCAACCCGTGCAATGTTTTTATAGTGAATGTCGTCGTGCGAGATCACCACGGAGGCAAGCATTGCGTCCGCGTTGAGCTCAATCGCCGCACCGACGAGTTTTTCCGGCGGGACAGACGTGCCCAGATAGTGCACCTCGATGCCATATTTCTCGATGCCGCCGTGCTTAATGTCGATGATCTCCCGTAAACCAACCGAGTGCTCGTCCTCGCCAATGGTGCCGCAGACCACGCGCATTGGTCTTTGCTCGATGGCGGCGCGCAGCTCGTCGTCGCCGAGTAAATCGGGATCAGGCGGAATCACGAGAGACGCAATGTCGATGTCAAAATCGACTTTGCCCTTGAGCTCGATTCGGGTTCCCTCCGCGCGGTGCAACACCTCGCGCGAGATCACCGCGATGTCTTTGAGGTTCATCCGCCGCGCGCATTCGATGGCAGCAGCCTCCGCAATCTTCTTCTCCGCAGGGAAGCAGAACGTCAGCAACACGGTTCCGTCCGCAAGCCATTCCATCTCCGGGCGAATCTTTTGTGCGTTCGGCTGGGCAAACGCCTTGACGACATCCATACGCAAATAGACGTTGTCTTCCTCATCCAGCTCATCGATGTAGACGATCTTTTCCGGCGCTTCGAGCGTGCAGCCGCCAATGAGCGTGGTGGGGTTTGCTGGATCGCCACCATATTGCGCAACGTTGTTTCTGCCGTAGTGCGCGGTGACGGGTGCCATATAATCCGCTTCGCGCGAGATCACCGTGCCCGCGCCGATGCCGCCGGAGAGCTTGCGCGCGATTCCGTCTCCGTTGCGCTCCGGGAAAATGCCGCTATCGACAAACATCCCGCTTTCCACCGCCGCGAAGTAGCCGCCTTTTTCGATCATTTCTTCCAGAAA
>JAEWYO010000022.1 GCA_023395595.1 Bacillota bacterium | reverse complement strand
GGTTCGTACTCAAGTGCACACACGATTCCGGCGGTGTGATCCTCTGCCCGAACAAGGCGGAGCTCGACGAGAAAGCTGCACGCGAGAGCCTGAAAAACTGGCTCAAGCGGGATTATTCCATCGCCGGACGCGAATGGCCCTATCGCTTTGTGCCGCGCCGCGTACTCGCGGAGGCGTTTTTGCCCGGCACAGACGGGGCAAGGCCTGACGACTATAAGTTTTATTGTTTTAATGGCGAAGTGCGGATTATTTTGCATTGCACTAACCGCGTGAAAGCGCATGCAGATTATCTGCTCTTTGATATGGAGCGAAATCCCTATCGAATCAACGATATCACCATCGCGTTACCGGAAGGGTATGTGATGCCACGTCCGCCGCACCTAGACGAGATGATCGAGATCGCGCGGCGGCTGAGCGCGGGATTTACGCATCTGCGCGTGGACTTGTTTGATACACCGCAAGGGGTACGCTTCGGCGAGATGACGCTCTATGACCAGAGTGGGCTCAACAATGATTATACATACGAGGGTGATCTGGACATGGGGAAAATGATCGATCTCAAGCTTTCATAAGTCAGCAATGGATTTGGAATAGATATTGGAGGAGCATACATGAGCCTGGAGATACTCATTGGCGCGGATGTCGTGCCAACCGCGTCCAATCTGAAAGCTTTTCAAACAAGCACGCTGCAGGTGCTGCTTGGCGGATTGGAGGAAATCTGGCTTGCGGCGGATGCACGGATCATCAATCTGGAGACGCCGCTAGCCGATCAGGATTGTTCCGCGCAAAAATGCGGCCCGGCGTTTCGCGCGCCGACCGCCTGCGCAAACGGAATTGCGTCCCTGCAACCGACGGGGGTTTGCCTCTGCAACAACCATAGTATGGATCAGGGCGCGGAAGGGCTTCTCTCCACGCGTGCGGCACTCAAAGCGCGGCATATCGCCTTTTTTGGCGCGGGGGAAGATCTCGATGAGGCAGATCAACCCTTTTTCTTCGTCAAGCATGGCATTCGCGTGGGTGTTTACGCGGTTTGCGAGCATGAGTTTTCGTTTGCAACCGAGCGCAAGGCGGGAGCGAATCCCATCGACCTGATCAATTTCAGTGACCGCATTCGCGAGATCAAGTCCAGCTGCGACCGTCTGATCGTGCTCTATCACGGTGGACGGGAAGGCTACGCCTATCCTTCGCCGGAGGTGCAGCGCATCTGCCGCAAGGCAGCCGAGTGCGGCGCTTCGCTCGTCATTTGCCAGCACAGTCACTGCATCGGTAGCAGCGAGCGCTGGAATAACGCGACCATCGTCTACGGTCAGGGAAACTTCATCTTCGATATGGATGACACCACAGAAGGCTTCGACACCGGAATGCTGGTTCGCTATACCATTGGCGATTATGGCACGGAGAAGGTGGAGTATGTGCCGATCGTGCGCACCACGGGCGGGGCTGCTCTGGCTGGAGAGGCGAAAGCCGCGGAACTGATGGACAGGTTTGAACGCCGTTCCAAGCGTATTCGAATCGAAGGATTTGTGCCTGCGCGTTATGAAACGTATGCCGAGACGCAAAAAGAGAAACTGTTTCACGTATTTCTCAGCGGAAATCCGGTGCTCAAAACGCTCAACGTACTCGCCGGACGCAGACCGCTTAGGATGTATCGTCAACAGTCAAAGACAAACATCCTCAACACGCTGCGGTGCGAGTCCATCCGCGAACTGATGATTCGCGGGCTGGCACGAGAGGTTTTCCCGCAGGAGAGAGGCTAAACAAAAAGATGCCGGGCAAGCGATTATGCTTGTTCGGCGTTTCTGCTGATGAGATTTTCAGAATAGGATATGGTGTCAAATGCTGTTCAGTGTGCTGATTCCCGTCTACAACATATCGCGTTATCTGCCGGAATGCGTGAAGTCCGCGCTCTCTCAAAGTGAGCAGGACTTTGAACTCGTTTTGGTGGACGATGGTTCGACCGACGGCAGCGGGCAGATGTGCGACAACTTCGCGGCGCAGCACCCGGACCAAATTCGCGTGATCCACCAAGCAAACAGCGGATTGATTCTTGCTAGACGTGCCGGAATCGCGGCGGCTAAGGGCGATTATTGCATCTTTCTCGATGGAGACGATGCGTTGGAGCCGGACTGCCTCGCCTTTGTGCACGAAACGATTGAGCGGCATAACGCAGATATCGTCATTTACAACAACTACAGCTTCTTTGAGGACGACCAAACGCGGGAGCCGAACGCGCCCGTCTTTGCGGACGAAACTGTGTTTTGCGGGGAAGAGAAAAAGCGCATCTACCGCGAACTCATCGCCTCTTGGCGGCTCAACAACATCTGGACAAAGGCGATTCGCACGGAACTATTGCAGGCGGACGACACCCCGTATGCAGACTATGCAGCAAACCCGCACACGGAAGACCTGCTGCAAACGCTCTATCCCGTAACGCATGCGTCCTGCATTGCGTATCGCACCAAGGAACTCTATCTCTACCGACGGCACAGCAGGAGCATGACGCAAAATCTGGAGCTATCGCAGATTACGCGGCTCTACAACGCCGCGGTGCTTCGCCAGCTGCGTGCCTACATGACAAAATGGGGAATGGATTCGCAGCAAGAGTTGGATTTACTCAGCGCAAGGAAGGTCAACGCGCTGCTCACGCTGTTTTGGCAATACTATCGCGGCGCGAAAACAGCGGAACAGAAAAAAGCGGCGCTGTCCTACGATTGGGGCGCGCTGCTGGACGAAGAGAGCAAATCGTTTTCCAAGAATAAGGCGCTTTCTTCCATCCGCCGGATGCAGATGCATGCGGTTCTCAAGAAACAAAGACTGCTACTAGATGGCTTTGTGTGGTTTGGCGGCATTCGGATGAGGGCAAAACATGGAGCATAATCAACCGCTGGTTTCAATCGTTTGTGATACCTATAATCACGCGCCGTATATCCGGCACACGCTGGATAGCTTTTTAAGCCAGCAGACGGATTTTTCGTTTGAGATCATCATTCACGACGATGCCTCTACCGACGGCACGGCGGACATCGTTCGCACGTATGAGGTGGAGCATCCCGACTTGTTCCGCTGTGTGTATCGCACGGAAAACATGTATCGCAATGATCCGAAGATTTTGGAGCACTATGTCTTTCCGCTTGCACGCGGCAAATACATTGCCATCTGCGAAGGGGACGACTACTGGACAAGCCCGCTAAAACTGCAAAAACAGATTTCGTATATGGAAGCGCATCCGGAATGCACGCAGTGCGTCTGCGCGGCGGATTTGGTCGATCCGGAGGAGAATTTTGTTGGCCCTCTCGCGCCGTACGCGGCGGATTGTGACATCTCCACGGAGGACATGATTCGCGGCGGCGGTGGCTTTGTGGCGACGGCATCCATCGTTGCACCGACACACCTTGCACAGAACCGCGCCGCGTTTTGCGACATGACGGACGTGGACGACGCGGTGCTGCAAATTTGGTTTGCGTCACAAGGGACGACGCACTATTTCGCGGAGTCGATGTGCGCCTATCGCATCGCGGTGCCCGGTTCCTGGACGTTGACCTACAACGCAGCAGGCCGAGAGGCACAGATGGAGCACCACAGAGGACTTGCGCGGGCACTGCGCGCCTTTGACGAATCGTCTAACTATCGCTGGCACGAGGCGGTGGATTTTAACGCGACCTATCAGGAATACGAAGTCCTGCGCATGACCAATGA
>JAEWYO010000011.1 GCA_023395595.1 Bacillota bacterium | reverse complement strand
CCGGAAACCCGCTCGCCAATGCGCTTTGCGTCGCCCGTGAGCATGACCGTCTGGCGAATGCCTGCTTCTTTGAGTTCGCAGATCGCGCGCTTCGCGTCCTCTTTGACCTCGTCCGCAATCAGGATCGATCCGCGATACACACCATCCTGCGCCACATGCACAACCGTACCGATGGCATTCTCCGGCTCCGTGAACGCGATGCCGAGGCGGCGCATGAGCTTCGCGTTTCCCGCGGCAACCGTCTTGCCATCCACCTGCGCGGTCACGCCGTGCCCGGAGGTCTCCTCAACCCCGCTGATACGAGCGGCGTCAATCGCCTTGCCATACGCTTTTTGCAGCGAGAGTGAAATCGGGTGATTGCTGTAGCTTTCCGCATAAGCCGCAATCTCCAGCAACTCGTCAGCGGAAATCCCTTCCGGTAAAATCTGCTGCACCTGAAAGATTCCCTTGGTGAGAGTGCCTGTCTTGTCGAAGACGACGATCTCCGTCTCGGCCAGCGCCTCGAGATAGTTGCTGCCCTTGACGAGAATGCCTCTGCGCGAAGCCCCGCCGATGCCGCCGAAGAAGCTCAGCGGAATCGAGATCACCAGCGCGCACGGGCACGAGATTACAAGAAAGATCAGCCCGCGATAGATCCAGTCTGAAAACGTTGCCCCCGGCACGACCAGCGGCGGAATGAACGCCAGCAGTACGGCAATGATCACAACGATCGGCGTATAATATCCCGCAAACTTGGTGATGAAATTCTCGGACTGAGACTTTTTGTTGCCCGCGTTCTCCACCAAATCGAGAATCTTGCTCACGGTGGATTCGCCGTATTCCTTCGTTACCCGCGCGGTAACCAGCCCGCTGATGTTGATGCAGCCGCTCAGCAGCGCGTCTCCCTCATCCACATCGCGCGGGAGGGATTCGCCCGTGAGCGCAGAGGTATCGACCGAAGAACTCCCGCTGAGCACAACCGCATCCAGAGGCACGCGCTCGCCGGGCTTGATGACGATAATTTCGTCCACCTTTACCGCGTCGGGATCGACTTTTTCCAGAACATCTCCGCGCTGCACATTCGCGTAATCCGGACGGATGTCCATCAACCCCGCAATCGATTTGCGCGATTGATCCACTGCGTAATCCTGAAACAGTTCACCCACCTGATAAAACAGCATCACCGCGACCGCCTCGGCAAAATCGCCAACGATAAACGCGCCAACGGTGGCAAGGCTCATCAGGAAGTTTTCGTCAAACACCTTACCGCGCAGGATGTTGCGAATCGCGCGCCAGAGCACATCCCCACCGATGATGAAATACGCCGCGAGGAACGCGCCAAGCGAAAGCAGGCTGCCTTCCACACGCGTCACAATCGCGAGGACGTATACCGCCGCGCCAATCAGGGTCTTGATCAACCGTTTCTGGTTCTCGTTGAGTTTCATACCGCTCACGCTTTCCGCACGATGACATCCGGTTCAATCTTTTTCACGATGGCGGTTGCCTGTTCCATGATTTCGTCCATGCGCGATTCTTCGCCTTCAATCACCAGTTTGGTGGTCATAAAGTTGACGCTGGCTGCCGAAACACCGTCGAGCTTTGCCACCGCGTTTTCAATCTTTGCCGCGCAGGTTGCGCAGTCCAGTCCATCCAATCGACACACTTTCTTCATATGCTTCCCTCTTCTGCTGCTGGGTGCAGCCTCTCACTCTCGGATCATTGCATTTCTGATCCGGTTGAACTCCATTACAGTTGAGCGGGTGTTCAACTCTTGCGACTATTATAGTTGAATGGATGCTCAACTGTCAAGCGTGATCCGAATTTTTTTCGTTGACTTTTTGTATGGCATGTTATGATATAGAAAGTAAGTTTTCTTCGGGCGCTTTTGATGCGCGCAAGACACGCACCGGGCAGAAAGGGCAACACGATGGCAAGAGAAGATTATGTATGCGATTGCGACATCATCCATGCGGATGTGGTCAATTCCGTCAAGCGAAACATGCCGGAGGAGAGCGAGCTTTACGACCTCTCGGACTTTTTTAAGGTGCTCGGCGACAGCACGCGCGCCAAGATCATGTGGGCACTGGACGAACATGAGCTCTGCGTTTGCGATCTTGCGGCGCTGCTGAACATGACCAAGTCTGCGATTTCGCATCAGCTTCGCGCTCTGCGGGACGCAAACCTCGTCATCAACCGCCGCGACGGGAAAAATATCTATTACGCACTGGCGGACGACCACGTGCGGCAAATCTTTGAGATGGGTTTGGAGCACATTCGCGAATCCGGCGAAGCCAAGGAAGGATAAGCCCGCTTTCCAGCTAGTTTGTAAGCCATCGGACATGCGAAAGAAACGGTGCATATCATTCATCGCATTATAATACATTATTTATGCATGTTTATACAACATTAAGAGTTTTGTGTCTGTATTCATTGGATTTTTTCGGATTTCTTTGAATGATTTTCTTATAATTATAAATTATATATTGACATCATCGTATATCTATGCTATTTTAATGCAAACAATGAAGTTGAATTGTTCAGCTTCTATTTTTTTAGGAGGATTGGATCAAATGATGAAGAAACTATTCGCCCTTGCGTTGTCTGTCATGATGCTGCTCTCCTTTGCGGCCTGCGCCGCAAAGCCCGCGGAAGAAGCGCCCGCCGCTGCCGCGGCAGCAAGCGTGGATATGTCCGGTGTGAAACTCATGCAGGACGGCGTTCTGACCGTCGGTATGGAAATCGGCTATCCCCCGTTCGAGGATTTTGCCGAGGATGGCACCACCCCGATCGGCTACGATGTTGATTTTGCCAAAGCCCTTGGTGAAAAGCTCGGCGTAACCGTCAACTTTGTCAACACCGCGTGGGATGGCATCTTCCAGGGCATCGGCGTGAACTATGACTGCGTCATCTCCGCCGTGACCATCACCGAAGAGCGCAAAGCCAGCATGCTCTTCTCCGAGCCCTACATCAACAACTATCAGGCAGTCGTCGTGAAAAAAGACTACGCCGGCAAAATCGCAAGCTTCCTCGACCTCAAGGGTCTCGCAATCGCCGTGCAGAAGGAAACCACCTCGGACATCCTGATGTCGGACTATGTCAGCACAGGTTCGATCGATGCGACGATCTCCGCCAATGAAAAGGTCACCACGTGCTTCACGCAGCTCGAAAATGGCGAAGTGGACGCGGTTGTCGTGGACTCCACCGTTGCGGACGGCTATCTTGCCTCCAACCCGGACAAGTTCATCAAAATCTTCCAGGACGAGAGCGAGCCGGAGCAGTTCGGCGTTGCGATGGCGACGGATAACACCGCATTGCAGGCCGCAATCAACGACGCGATCGCCAAGCTGACCACCGAAGGCTTCTTCGAATCCAACGTTGCCTACTGGTTCGGCAAATAAGCAATCAATCATAACCGCTTCTTTCGGCTGGCGCAGGTCAACGTAAAATTGCCTGCGCCGGCCGGAATCTTTTCTATCAACCACCAGATAAGCGAGACAACATGAGCAAGATAAAAAAACTCGTGGACATCAAAAACTGGCAACGCTCCACCAAGACGGCCGTCATCCTGATCGTGGCGGCTTTGGTGCTTGTTTTCATCCTCTCCGCGATCAATGTTTCGGAGCAGGATATGCTGAACAATGCCTCGCCTGCAATCAAGCAGATCATCGAGGAGGAGAAGACCAGCAGTAGAAAGTCCCTGACCATCACGTATAACGACCTCGGCGTAATCAGCTATATCTCCTTTACCACCTCCGGCGCGAGCGCGATCAAGGAGTCGTATGTCGGCTTCGCAGGCGCGATCTACGGCGCGGAAGAAGGCGGCTGGAAGTTTGCTGGCCAGATGGTAAACTACACCTATCGTATGCTTGGCACGGGTGAAAATCTGCTGCACGGCGTAAAGCTTACTCTGTTGCTGACCACGCTTTCGATGGGCATCGGCGCCATTATGAGCGTATTCCTTGCACTCGGAAAAATCTCTGAAAACAAGTTCATCAGCAAAATCAGCAGCGCGTATATCTTCTTTTTCCGTGGTACGCCGCTGTTGATTCAGATGTTTGTCATCTATTTTTCTGTGCCCGGCATCTTCGGTTTCTCCTGGCGAAGCCTCTTTAGCGCGGGCGATCCGGAGGCGGTCTACAAAGGCGCGTTTATCGCGGCGCTGATCGCGTTTTCGCTCAACGCCGCCGCCTATTGCGCGGAGATTGTCCGCGCAGCGATTCAGTCCATCGATAAAGGACAGAACGAAGCGGCAAAAGCGCTCGGTATGAGTTACGGCCAGATGATGCGCACAATCATCATTCCGCAGTCCATCCGCCGCATGATTCCTCCGCTGTGCAACGAGTTTGTGATGATGATTAAGGACGTTTCACTCGTGTTCGCCATCTCGCTGATGGACATCACGACGATCAGCAAGACCATCATGACCAGCGAAGGCAACTATCTCGTGTTTATCCCGGCGTTGTTGATCTATCTGGTCATCACCGCGATCTTCGCGTTTATCTTCGGCAAGATCGAAAAGCGGCTCTCGATCTATGAATAACACGTGCAAGAGCGCAGGCCGGATTCTGTTGAACAACGACTCTCGATTGACAAGTAGGGCGCATATATGAGTGATTATCAAAATATTCTCAGCACAGAACATCTGTATAAAAGCTTCGGGTCTCTCGAGGTTTTGAAGGATGTCAACCTCTCCGTCAAAAAAGGCGAAGTGATCTGCATCATCGGTCCTTCCGGCGCGGGGAAGTCCACCTATCTTCGCTCGCTCAACCAGCTGGAGAAGATCACAAGTGGAAAAATTTTCATCAAGGACGAGCTGTTTTTGCACAGAGAGCACAACCGCACGATCCACCGCGCAGAGCCGGAAGCACAGAAGGCGATGCTCCTCGAAATGGGCATGGTCTTCCAGCGGTTCAATCTCTTCCCGCACAAAACCGTGCTGGAAAACGTGATGATCGCGCAGGTGCTCGTCCGCAAAAAAACGCCGGAAGCGGCAAGAAAGCTTGCCGCAGAGATCATCGATCGCGTTGGACTTTCCGACAAGCTGGATGTTTATCCCAGCAAGCTCTCCGGCGGCCAGCAGCAACGCGTGGCAATCGCCCGTGCGCTTGCGATGGAGCCGGAGATCATGCTCTTTGACGAGCCCACCAGCGCACTCGATCCCGAGCTCGTCGGCGAGGTGCTCGGCGTTATGAAGCAGCTTGCCAAGCAAGGCATGACCATGCTCTGCGTCACCCACGAGATGGGCTTTGCAAGAGAGGTTGCAGATCGCGTGGTGTTCATGGCGGACGGCATGATCCTCGAAGAAGGCGCGCCGAGGGACATCTTCGACCACCCGACGAACGAAAAAGCAATCAGTTTTCTTCGCAGCGTGCTGTAAGTCTTTTTTCGTTGCGTCATGCAACATGCATCATTTGACTCACGTAAACAGCGCCGACTTCTCAAGCGGCGCTCGTTTTTTTCCTTGTGGCGGTACTGTGCTTTCGCGCAAATCGGCTGTTTTGCACAGGTTGATCGCGTGTACCGGTCTTGACAGAATTGGTAAAATCATATATCATAAAACATAGTTATTTAATAGGACAAAGGGGACTCTGCTCTATGAGAATTTCCGCAAAGGGACGCTACGCGCTGGCTTCCGTCATCCATATGGCGCAGCAGCATCACAGCGGAGAGTCCGTAACACTCATCAGCATATCCGAACGTCTCGGCATCTCGAAGATCTATCTGGAACAGGTGTTTTCCCTGCTCAAGCGCGGCGAATTGGTCAACTCAGTCAAGGGTGCGCAGGGCGGCTATCTGCTCTCCGCTTCTCCCGCACAAATCAGCGTGCTGGATGTGCTCACCGCCGTTGAAACAGGATTGTTTGACAAAACGGAAGAGACGGTCATCGAGAAAGCGCCGGAGATCGAGTTTGCGATGCGGGAATCCGCCTTTCAGGTGCTGGATAACGCGGTTGCCGCCGCTCTTTCGCAGGTTTCGTTGGAGGACCTCGTCCTCGCCAGCGAAAAGCACAAGGGCGACGATGCTGCGATGTATTATATCTAAATACTGTTTTCAATTTAGGCGGTAGAAAAAGAGAGTCCTGATTGGGACTCTTTTTTGGTG
>JAEWYO010000035.1 GCA_023395595.1 Bacillota bacterium | reverse complement strand
GACCGAAGGGATTCTCCGCTGGGCTTCAGCTTGCTTGTGCTTCGCACCGCGCAAGCTCTCGCCTGCGCTTCCCGGCTGCTAAAAACGCCGACACTGCGGCGTTTTTAACGCAGCTTCAAATCCCTTGTGAGTAATTGACCAAATCAAAAGAGGCTCTTTCGAGCCTCTTTTGATTTGGTGCGACCGAAGGGATTTGAACCCTTAAGGTTTCCCCGACGGATTTTAAGTCCGTTGTGTATGCCGTTCCACCACGGTCGCAATGTGAATATTTTACCATGCGGGAGCAGAAAGTCAATTCACGGTTTTCGTAATTGCCTTACTCTTTTCTTTCTTGCATCAAGGCAAAATTCACGCAACCTACAATGTTTCTGCCCGTTGCGGTAAAGCAGCCTTTCGCTCAGTAAACATACCATTGATTGACATACGCAACCAAATACAGCAAAAACAGTACAATACAGATGCCGGTCGCGATTCGATCGACCGTCTTCTTCTGTGTGATTGCGCCCAGAGCGAGCGCCAGCGGATAAGCGGCCGTCAGGTACCGCGGGCCGGAGAGCAGCCATGTTGCGCCCATGCAAACCGCATAGTACGCGATGAAATACGCTACATTCGAGGCGCGGAGCTTGTTTTGCGCAGCGATCACGATGCCAAGCGCTGCAAACAGATACACGATATTAGGCAGCCAAAGCCCCCAGAGCATCTGTGTATTGTCGGAAAACGCGCCTGTCGCGCTGCTGACCAACGTTGCCATCGTGCCGAAAAACCAGCCGAGCTGCTGGTGCCAGTGTTCGCTTTGATACGTTAAGAACGTCGTAGCGGACCCCGTCACGCGGTAGTTGATATAGAAATAGAGCAGCAGCCCCACCGGAATGAGCAACAGGGAGAACGCATTGCCCGCCATGCGGAGCCGCCATTTGCTATTCTTGCCCTGCGTCGGCCGCTCCCGAATGATCTTGCCCACCAGTTCAAAGCAGGCTGGCGCGAAGAGCAGCACGCCCGGCATCCTCGTAAACGAGGCAAGCAACCCAATGAGTCCTGCAACAGGATAGAGATTTTTCCGCACGGCATAAACACACGCAACCGAAAGCAGCAAAAACAGGCTGTCCGAAAGCGGCGCGGAGAAGAGAAACGAAGCCGGCAGAATGCAAAGATATTTCAGCGCGCGCAAGGCTCCCTTTCTATCCGTGTCCAGCAGCGCCAGTTCGTAGAGCAGATACGCCGCAAACACCCAGCAGAGGTTGGAGACAATCAGCCCACTGACGAGATAGTTCTGCACGATGAAATGCAAGCCGCGAACCAGATACGGATACAGCGGGAAAAACACAATCAGCAGCCGGTCATCGCCGGTGTTGACGTATCCGTTTTCTGCGATGTTCAGATAGTGCTGGCTGTCGGTGCCGAGCTGGTTCCAGATGCCGAGGCGATCCAGCAACCCGCCGGAATACCCCTGCTGCAAGAGCGAGAGTACATAGGTCAGCGCAAAAAGCAGCAGCCGAAACAGCAGCAGGTAAAACACCAGCTGCAGCATCGGGTGCATGCGCTGCTTGCGTGCGCTGCGTTTGCCCTCCTGTTCCCGCAGGGGCAGCCAGGACTTCCTGCTCCACGCCGCCATCCATTGCGGAATAAACCGGATGCCCAGCAGCGCAAAGAGAAACGCGCACAGCGCTGCCGCGACGACCGCCATCGGGTCGCGCGGAGCCTTGGTGAACACCCATTCCCCAAATGCCGCCAATAATACGATTAAGGGTACCGATGTAAACAGTACCCTTTTCCAGAGCATATTGGATTGTTTGTTGGTCGAGTTTTGCATGAACGTCCTTAGTCCCGATTTGCCAGACAAGGCCCGAGGATCTCCGCCATCACGAGCCCGTTGCGAACAGCCGCAGCGCTCCAAACAAACGCGGTTTCCCCCACGCCGTGCGCAGCATTTGCGCTCGGTTTTGCGGCGGCTTTCTCCGGCGGACAGTCCTCGGCAACGCCGGATGCGCTGGTTTCCTCGTGCGCATGTCCGCTTTCGCTGCTGACCGTAACCGTGTGCGTAATGGAGGTCTTCGCTTCCTTGAGCGTGGTTCTTGCGGTTGCGAGATCCGGCACCACCTCGTGCGGCAGTTCGCCTTCAAACACAGGCCCGTCAAACCCTTCCTGTGAGGAAGCGCCTTCGCCGGATGACAGAACTGTTGCCTGCATCGGGTGAACGGTCGGCGTGAGTGGCGCGGTGCGAACCGGCTGCTGGGCGCGCTGGGATTGGGGCGCCTGCTGCCGCATGGCACGCCGGCGCTCCTCCTCCGCTTTCGCTTTTTTCTGGCTATTCTTCGCGGCAATCGGGATGACCACCCAAAAGATCACGAGAAGAATGATTGCAAGTTCCATAATTACTTCTTGTTATCGACGGGCGCGGGTTTCGTGCCCTTGCCGATGGCTGTGCGCATTTCTGTGTCGGAATTCATATTCTGCATACGATAGTAGTCCATCACGCCGAGGTTGCCGGTGCGGAACGCTTCCGCCATGGCGCGGGGAACTTCCGCCTCTGCTTCCACAACGCGGGCGCGCATGCCGGCGACTGCCGCGATGTTTTCCTGCTCCTGCGCAACTGCCATCGCGCGGCGTTCTTCCGCCTTTGCCTGTGCAATGCGCTTGTCAGCTTCCGCCTGATCAATCTGGAGCTGTGCGCCGATGTTGCGGCCAACGTCCACATCTGCGATATCGATCGAGAGAATCTCAAACGCAGTGCCCGCGTCAAGGCCCTTGTCCAGAACCGTGTGCGAAATTTTGTCCGGGTTTTCCAGAACATCCTTGTGGCTCTTGCTGGAGCCGACGGTGGTGACGATACCTTCGCCGATACGGGCGATGATGGTCTCTTCGCCTGCGCCACCAACGAGACGGTCGATGTTTGCGCGGACGGTGACACGCGCTTTGGCGCGCAGTTCGATGCCGTCCATGGCAACCGCCGCGATGATCGGCGTTTCAATGACCTTCGGCAGAACGCTCATCTGCACAGCGTTGAGCACATCGCGTCCCGCGAGGTCGATTGCGCAGCTCTGCTCAAATCCGAGCGGGATGCCTGCGCCCTGTGCGGCGATGAGGGCGTTGACCACGCGGTCCACGTTGCCGCCTGCGAGGTAGTGCGCCTCAAGCTTGTTGATGGATACGTTCAGGCCAGCCTTGGTCGCCTTGATCATCGGGTTGACGATCCGGCTCGGGATAACCTTACGCACGCGCATGCCGACGAGTTGGAAGATACCCACGCGCACGCCGGAGGCGGCAGCGGAAATCCAGAGACCCAGCGGCACAAAGCTGAAAAACAACACAAGGAAAATGACTGCTAAAATTACGATGATGACAGGACCGGCCATAATTACCTCCTACAATTCGGTGTTTATTGATTGTGTTCTATCTGCCGGAACGAACCTCCGGCGGTCTTGAACGCCGATAGACGGCGTATCAGGCTTGTCTTACTCGGCAGGTACTTCGTCCGCGCCGCCTGCGCGCACGCGAATGTGCATCCCCTGCGCCTGGATAATAGTGATGGTTGCACCCTTTTTAATGAACTCGCCGGAGGTCGCAACATCCAGCCGCTTTCCATCAAACTCCGCAATGCCGGAGGGACGCAGCGTCGTAATCGCGATGCCGCTCTTGCCGATGAGTTCTTCCTTTGCCGCAGCAACCTCAGGCACAGAAGTTCCGTTGGAATGATCGCGGTTCACGAGGAACGATTTGCTCAGCCGCCCGCGCTGCATGGATCGTATAATCCAAATCAGCCCGAGAATGATGACGAGCAGCGAGATCGCGATGATATACAGCGCAACGCGCGGATGTCCCCAGCCAAGCTGCATCACGATGACCGCAATCAGTGAAAGAAGCCCCGTCGCGCCCGCGACACCGACACCGGGTGTGAACAACTCGATGACAAACATCACCAGCGCGATGATCAGGCAAACGATGGTCGCCACAGCAGTGGGTCCTAGTAATTCATAAAAGCTCATGCTTGTATTACCCCCAATTTCGCAAGATCAATAACATTATATCACACACGAATTCGACAATCGCAACATTATTGTATTATTGAGGTATATACATTTGTCACAATTGACTTTACCCATAGCATATGTCCATCTGTCAGCCACTTCCTGCGGTTTTAGACTGCATCAGCGCCTGCAAAAACAGCGCACAAGCGAGCACATCTGCCGCACCGCCGGGGCTTGCGCGCCACGCACGGCAGTCCGCATCCAGCGCGCGTATCTCCCGCGCCAACTCCGCCCCGCCCGCCGGGTATCGCTCTGCAATCGTTGCCGCGCAATTACGCAACTCCCGCGCGGTCTCAGCACCGCACCGTGCAAGCACGTTTGCATCCTCCATCGTTGCGATCAGGTGCAGGAGCACAAGCAGCCACGCGTCGTTTTCTTCCGCGCATTGCATCTTTGCAATCTCAAACGTTTTCAGCGCAAGCAGTGCATGCGGAAAACCATCCTCCGCCTCACCTCTTGCCCCGCGCGCACCGTGGCTGCTGTATGCCCTGCCAGCTTGTGCGCCGAGTTCTTTTGTGATCCCGCCGCACATGCGCGCGGCAATCCCGCAGACAGTCTGTGCAAGAAGCGTCACATCGTTTCCAACGCAATATCCGACGGAATAGCACAACACGCCGAGCAAGAAGAGCGCGCCTTTGTGTGTGTTGACTCCCGTTGTCGCGGCAAACATTGCCTGTTCCGCCTCTACCCCGCTTGCGCGAATGTCGGCAAGCCTACCTTCCGGCGGCAGATGCGCCTGTTCTATGCCCCGCGCGGCGAAGTGCGCAAAAAACGGCTCCAGCGCGTCCGCGCTGCGCAGCAGGAGTGCAAGATCCATGTCGCGATGCGCCCCGCTGTTTTTCGCGTCCACAAGCCCCGGCTTTGGCGAAAGCCGTGCCTCGCGCTCCAAAGCCGCACGCGCAAGAGAGCCAATCTGCTCCGCCGTCAATCGCATAGCGGATTCTCCCGAATGTAGGCCAGCGTCGTCTCCGGCACAAGCGGCGCAATCTCGTCTATTTTTCTCTCGCGCCAGAGTGCACGCACGCGGGATGCGGAGATTGGCGTTTGCCCAATGGTCTTTCGCGGAATTACGGAGACATTGATGTCATGTTTGGGCAAAACATCGCAAAGCGTTTCGTTGTACGCGGCGGTCATCGGGTCGAGCGGTTCCTCTCCCACAAAGCGGGTCACAATCCCGCAGGCTGGCGCAATTCGTTCGGCAAAGAGGGTCGCGTCCAGCCGCGCAAACGCCAGCGCCGCCTCCGTCTTGTCCTTAAAGAAATAGTCGGGAAATGTTGCGCCGGAGATGATATAGTCTCCGCCTGCAAGCACCCGCACATTCGTCAGATCGCGACAGCCTTCACACACCAGGCGCAGGCGAGCATCGGCGGGCACATGCGAAGCCTCCGAGGAGAGCACAAACACGTTCAAATTTGCGCAGAGCCTGCTTGCCGTTTCGACGAGATACCGGTGCCCGAGCGTAAACGGATCGGCGTTCATCACGATTGCGCCGTCCGCCTTTGGCAGGCTTGCCAAATAACGCGAAAACGCGCGGTTGCTGCTCTCCAGCAGCGCGGTATCCGGCGTTTGCACGAGTTCGTTGAAGCAGAGCGAGGAAAACAACGGCGCATACTGCGGTTTGGTGATCACAAACACGTTTGCCACACCGTCGCCCTTCATCGTTTGATAGAGATGCGACACAAGCGCGGGCAGAATCCCCTCACCCTGATGCGACGGCTCCACCGCGAGCGAGCGGATGGCGTTGCCCGCAATTCCGCCAAGTGCGGACAGTGTCTCCCCTTCATACGCGCCAAAGACGGCTGTCACACAGCGATCGAGCCGGATGCCCGCACGGGAATAAAAGGCGTTGATCGTAGCGATGTCGTTTTTGAGCGAAAGTGATCGAATCTCCATCCTGTCCTCCGCTTCTGCATTCACTCCGGCAATGTTTTCAGGAGTTTCTGATATGCGGTCTGTACCGCATCCTGCGGGTGCAGTTGCCGCGCGTAGCAACCCCTGCCCGCCTTGCCGCAAACAAAACAGCCGCGCGCGGCAAAGCCTATCTCTTCGCGGCTGATGTGTTCGCCGTTTGATTTCAACACATCCATATCCCAAAGCCGCGCATAGGGCGCAGACTCTTCCAATTTGCAAAACTCCATCTTCAAAAACCCCGGATCGGTCTTCACGACTAGATACGCTTCGTCTCCGGTATCCTTCTCGTGCGCTTCAAACACGCGCGGAAGCAGCTCGTTTTTCGCGATCACGCGCGATATCGCCCGAACCCCCGCGTCAAAAAGGCGGATTGTCTCCGGTGAACGCTTCACAGACCCCGGCGTAACGAGCGTAAACACGGCAATGCACGCGCCGGGAAAGCGCGTTTGCAGGGCTTTGGTATACGCCGCGCGCGCATCCCGTGCGGCTAGAAGCTGTTCAAGTGTAATCTCCATGTTAGCATTATATCACAACGGGTTTTGATTGGATATTCATGCAGTTATGCATTTTTGCATTCAGCAATTTATTCTGTTCGCGCGCTTTTAGGAAAGCGAGTCTATCTTACGATTTTTTGAAATATTGTGCGCTTGTATACAGCAATACAGGCATGCTTGCGTGTGATATATTATCAAGTTTTCGGCTGCATAGCGCTTGTATTACTGCTCATTTCAGAATATGATTATGCATAGAGAAGAACCCTTTGGAGGTGTCATACGACATGAAGGTCACCCTACCCGCTTCCGCTGGAACCATGGAATCCGGCGATATCCTGATCGAGATCGAACCCGGCGAACAACGCTCGGTCGAGGTTGTGCTCAAGAGCAGCGTCGCAAATGAATTTGGCAAGCAAATCGTCTCCACAATCCGTCAGGCAGTGGAGGAATTCGGGCTGGAATACGCCGTGATCAACGCGGTGGATAAGGGTGCTCTGGACTGCACAATCCGCGCGCGCGTCGTCGCCGCCTGCCAGCGGGCAACGGGGACCGATGGTTTTGACTGGGGGAAACACGCATGACGAAGCTTCGCAGAAGTATGCTTTTCGTACCCGGCAACAACCCCGGCATGATGAGCGACGCGCACATCTATGGCAGCGACGCGCTGATGTTTGACCTCGAAGATTCCGTGACTCTGCGCGAAAAAGACGCCGCGCGCCTTTTGGTCTATCATGCGCTCAAGACGATTCATTACGGCGAGTGCGAACGCGTGGTGCGCGTCAACCCGCTCAATACGCCCTATGGCAAAGCGGACATCGAGGCAATGGTCGCTGCCGGTGCAGAGGTCATTCGCCTGCCCAAGACGGAGACCGCGCAGGATATCTGCGATACCGAAGCGGAAATTACACGCGCGGAACAAAAATACGGCATCCCCATCGGGCAAACGCGCATGATGGCGGCCATTGAAGGCGCGCTCGGCGTGGTCAACGCATACGCTATCGCAACCGCAAGCCCGCGCCTGGTGGCAATCGCCCTCGGCGCGGAGGACTATTGCGCAAACCTGAAAACATCACGCTCGCTCGATGGCAGCGAGCTGCTGTTTGCGCGCGGAGCAATCGTTGTTGCGGCGCGCGCGGCGGGGATTGACTGCATCGACACCGTGTATGCGGATGTGAACAACGAGGAGCAACTCGTCAAAGAAACGCAGGCGATCAAGCAGCTTGGTTTCGACGGAAAATCCGTCATCAACCCGCGCCAGATCAAGCCCGTGCACCGCGTCTTTACGCCCACGCACGAGGAATTTGTCAAGGCGCAGCGCATCCTTTCGGCAAGCCGGGAGGCGGAAAAACGCGGCAGCGGTGTGGTCGCACTTGATGGCAAGATGATCGACCGCCCGGTCGTGCTCCGCGCGGAGCGGACGCTGGAGCTGGCGTATGCGTCCCGCGCGGTGTTTGAGGAGGAAGAGCTATGACACACGACCAGGAGTTTTACGCGGCGCTGAGCCGTCTGAATCGAGACGCTTATGTGCCCGGCGAAAACAAACGCCTCTATGATAAGGATATTTCCCCGCTGAAAAACCGCATGGCGCGGGAGAATAAAATCGTCGAAAGTCTCGAAAAAGCCGTGGAACTCACGGGATTGCAAGACGGTATGACGATTTCGTTTCACCATCATTTTCGCGACGGGGATCACATCGTCAACATGGTGCTGGACACGCTCGCACGGATGGGTTTTCGCGATCTTCGCCTTGCGCCGTCCAGCCTATCGGATGTACACGCCCCGCTGATTCAGCACATTAAAAACGGCGTGATTTCGCACATCGAAACCTCCGGCTGCCGCGGCGCTCTGGCAAAAGCCGTCTCGCAGGGGCTGATGGACGAGCCGATGGTGTTTCGTTCGCATGGCGGCAGGGCGGCGGCGATTGAGGAGGACGAAATCCACATCGATGTGGCGTTCCTGGGTGCAAGCAGTTGCGATCCCTTCGGCAACGCAAATGGCTATTCGCGCGAGGGAGAAGAAAAATCCATGTGCGGCTCGCTGGGCTATGCCCGCGTGGACGCGCAGTATGCAGACAACGTCATCGTGCTCACCGACAACATCGTGGGCTACCCGAATGTTCCGTTTGGCATCTCCCAGCGGTTGGTGGACTATATCGTCTGCGTGAACGACGTGGGCGATGCGTCGAAGATCATGACGGGCGCTACGCGCTTTTCGACCAATCCGCATGATTTGATGATCGCCGAGGCAACCTCCAATGTGATCGTCCACAGCGGATATTTCTACGACGGGTTCTCGCTCCAGACCGGCTCCGGCGGCGCTTCGCTCGCGGTCACGCGATTCTTGCGCGAGGCGATGCTGGAGAAGAACATTCGCGCGAGTTTCGCCCTCGGGGGCATCACAGGCGCGATGGTCAAGTTGCTGGAAGAAGGGTTGGTCAGCCGCCTGCTGGACGTGCAGAGCTTTGATCTGGACGCGGCGCAATCGCTCAAAAACAACCGCTTTCATCAGCAGATCGACGCAAACTATTATGCCAATCCCTATCGTCGCGGTGCCGCGGTCAATCAGCTCGACGTGGTCGTCCTCTCCGCGCTGGAGGTGGACACCAGTTTCAACGTCAACGTGCTCACGGGTTCGGACGGCGTGATTCGCGGCGCGGTCGGCGGGCATCCGGACACGGCGGCTGGCGCGGCGCTCTCGATAGTCGTCTGCCCGCTGATGCGCGGGCGCATGCCCAGCGTGCGAGAGCACGTGAATACCATCGTCACCCCTGGCGACACGGTGGACGTGCTGGTGACCGACCAGGGCATCGCAGTGAACCCGAAACGGCCGGAGGTCAAGGAACGCCTTGAGAAAGCGCACTTGAAGGTCACGCCCATCGAAGAACTCGCGCGCAGAGCCGAACGCATCACAGGCAGACCCGATCCGCTCCCGTTCGGCGACAAGATCGTCGGGATCTGCACCTATCGCGACGGCAGCGTGCTGGATTTGATCCGGAATATTACGTGACATGCCTTTTCGCTCGTGATACAGTAAAGACAGGGTTTTTCGTGTTTTGATCGCTCTTTTTGCGAAACACAAACGTTTCTGCACCTATATTTCCTGTTTTGTAACACTGTCACAGAATGTTTTTCGTGATTCGTTACAATGTATCAAAGGAGTGAGAAATATGGATCAAACGACCTTCACGCGAGAACTGGCGGAAGACCTGCTGCAAACGCTCAAATCCCGCTTTCTGGCGAATATGCACCGCCATTTGGGTTTGCGTTGGGAGACGGTCGAGGCGCGCCTGCGCAGCCACCCAACCAAGCTTTGGTCGCTCTACATGATGGAGACGACGGGTGGCGAGCCAGATGTGGTCGCCTTTGATGCCGCCGCTGGCGAATTTGTGTTTTACGATTGTTCCGCAGAAACCCCCGCCGGACGCAGAAATCTCTGTTATGACCGCACCGCGCTGGACGCGCGCAAGGAGAACAAGCCCGCAAATACCGCGCTGGATTTTGCGGCGGAGATCGGGATCAGCATCCTCACAGAGGAAGAATACCGCTTCTTGCAGACGCTCGATGCGTTTGACCGTAAAACGTCCAGTTGGGTCGAAACACCGGCTTCGATTCGTTCCCTCGGCGGCGCGATTTTTTGCGACAGGCGGTACGACCATGTATTCACCTACCACAACGGAGCGGAATCATATTACGGTGTACGCGGTTTCCGGGCAAAGTTGCACATCTAGCGTTTTGATACAAAATCAAACCACGCAAATCAATCAAGAAGAGGTTCGCGCCTCTTCTTTTTTTCTGCGATATAAATCCTGACAGATAGTTGTCAGCTTTCACAGATTATTATAGTATAACGAGTAAGGAATCTCGAATCTCTGAATGGTTATTTGCGGAAAGGATGTTTGTTATGCGGTATTCGCTTCCGTTGGAACAAATCACGCTTGCCGATTATCAAAGTCTGTTGCAACGGCAAACCCTGCTTCCCGGGCGGCGGATTCTGCTGGACCAATTGTCTTCACGCTTTGCCCTGCTTCAGAATCAGGGGTTTTCGAACGTCGCCCAGCTTTCAGCGACTCTCTCGACACCAACCAAGCTCTCCGCGCTTGCCGCTAGAACGGGAATCCCGGAGGAATACCTGACGATCCTGCGACGTGAAATAGGCAGCCTCACGCAAAAGCCCGTTCCGCTCTGCGACTTTCCGGCATGTGATCCTGCTCGGATTCAGGCGTTGGCGGATTCCGGCATTCGCTCCTCCAAAGAGTATTGGGAGCAACGGGAAGACCTCGCAGACGAGCTATTCGCGCTGAGTGATCTTGTGCGTATCAACGGGTTGGCGCGGTGGCAGCGCGCGCGTTCTACGAAGCGGGATATTGCTCGGTCTTTACCGTTGCAAAAGCGGCAGCGGCGGACATGCTCACCCGCGTGAGCGCGGTCAACGCGAAAAAGGGCTACTATAAAGCCAATCTCGGCGAAAAGGATATGCAGTTTTGCATCGATTTTGCGCAACTGCTCGAAAAATATTGTTAGTCCGGCTCGCTGCGATGCGCGATCAATGATCCGCTTCGGTGCCACTGCGGTAACAAATCAGAAGCCTTCGGGCTTCTTTTTTCTTGCGCGCATGCGCAATCTGTGTTATAAAACACTTCAAACGCTAAATCCCCCATCGTTTTGGTGCGGTTTTCGGAGGATCATGAAAAAAGGTATTCTGCTCGGTCTCTTGGCTTCGTTCTTTTTCGCGTTCACGTTCCTGCTCAACCGCAGTATGCACCTCTCAGGCGGCAGTTGGGTTTGGAGCGCGAGCTTGCGGTATTTATTTACGTTCCCCATCTTCGCGCTGCTGGTTTGGCGCAGCTCCGGCTTTTCGCGTGTGCATAGCGCCATCCGCCGCGCACCGCTGCCCTGGCTGATCTGGAGCACGGTCGGTTTCGGGCTGTTTTATGCGCCGATCTCTTTTGCGGGCGATCATGGCGAGAGCTGGCTCATCGCCGCAAGCTGGCAGGTGACCATCGTGATGGGGCTGCTGCTCTCTCCTCTGTTTCAAAAAAAGATCGCGCACAAAAACCTCGGCGCGGCGGCAATCATCCTTGTCGGCGTGTTTCTGCTGCAACTCCAAAACATCGTCTCCTTCCGGCTGGAATCCATCGTGCTCACGCTGCTGCCGATTCTCGTTGCCGCAGTCGCCTATCCGCTCGGCAACCGGAAGATGATGGCGCTCTGCCCGCCGGAGTTGACCACGACAGAGCGCATCTATGGCATGACGCTCTGCAGCCTGCCGTTCTGGCTTTTGCTTGCGCTCTACGGTCTGGTTTCACGCGGGCTGCCTTCCGCGTCCCAGACGGTGCAGTCCCTCGGCGTAGCGGTTCTCTCCGGCGTGATTGCCACGTTGCTCTTCTTTCGCGCGACAGACCTCGTCAAAGACAGCCAGCGGCAGCTTGCGGTCGTGGAATCCACGCAGTCGTTCGAGGTGCTCTTTACGCTCCTTGGCGGCGTGCTGCTGCTCCACGATACTGCGCCGGACACGTTCGGTTGGGTCGGCGTCGCCCTGATCGTGCTCGGCATGGTGCTCAGCAGCCTTGCTTCTCTACCACAAAAGGCAAGGACGTAGTACAGACTTTCTTGCACACAAAAAAGAGGCTTTCGAGCCTCTTTTGGTTTGCGCAAGACTATTTGAATTGTGTGAGAAGCGTTATTCTATTTCTCCTCCAACGCCGAGAGCGTATCGGTGTTGATGCCGACCACACGATCAACCGGCATGGTGAAGCAAATACCGCGCAAGGTAGATTTCCAACCGGCTTTCTCTTTCATCGCGGTGGTGATGCGCTTAGCCGTTTCTTTATCGACAATCGTCATGATCATCTCTTTTTCCGAATCGACCGTGATGCCGAGGAACGACTCCACCTTTGCGCCTTCGCCGCGCGCGTTGAGAATCGTGGCGCCGCTTGCGCCCTCCGCGCGGACAAGCTCCATGATTGCGTCCGTATATCCGGCGTTGACGATGATGAACAGCGCCTTGATTTTCTGCGTTTGATCCATGTTTTTCCTCCGTTCCTACAGCGAAATCCCGGAAATCGGGATGGTGAACGCGATGCCCGTGTTTGGCCTGTCAAAATGAAAATCGCGTTGCAGGGTTTCAAGAATGCAGTCCACTTTTTCCTTTTTGAGGATGCAGGTGATGACCACCTTGTTCTCCTCCGGCACAAAGCCGAGCATCTCAACCAGATGTTTTGCCTGAATCGAGCTTTTACCATACAGGGTATTCACGATCCGGCATTCCATCTTCAGTAGAATCTCCAGCAGCGCATTTTTCTGCTTTCTTCCGGCAACGATCACGAGAAACGCGATGTGTTCCGGCGCGCATTGGTTCATGGTGAAATTCCTCCAGTCGGGCTGGCGCATGCTACCTGCGCCGCGCCTTCGGGTTGTTGTTCGGGGGCTGGTTCCGGCTGTTGCGCCTGCTTCTCCGGCGCCTGTGTGTTGGTATCCATCGTCTCTTCCTCGCCTTCGTCATCCGCAATCGACGCGGCAAACGAAGCGAGTTCGTCATAGTCAAGTTCGTCCTGCGCATCCTGCCTGCGCTTGGCAATGCGCATCTGCCGCGCGTAGAGAATCCCTAGCGCCTGCACCGCAATCAGCGGCGTTACCGAAATAAACGCGATGATGCCAAAACCGTTGGTCAGCACGGATTGCGCAGCGCCACCCGCCTTTTGCGCAACCGCCTGTGCGGTGCCGAGCGTCAGCGGGGTTAAAAACGCGGAGGTCAGTGCCCCGCCTGTCACGCCGCCGGAATCAAACGCGAGACCTACAAACAGATCGGACGTAAAGAGCATCATCACCAACGCAAGC
The DNA here is from genome assembly GCA_023395595.1 of Bacillota bacterium. GTDB lineage: Bacteria > Bacillota > Clostridia > Christensenellales > CAG-138 > UBA7703. The sequence goes on along the minus strand of JAEWYO010000035.1, from coordinate 7,077 downwards.
GCATACAGCGGAACGAGGAACCAGAGGATGTTGACCTGCGTGAGGATCTTCACCATGATCAGCATACCCGCAAACCCGATTCCGATGGCGAGCGTCCAGCGAATGGTCGCCTTCTTGATGTGTCCGTTGGTAATCTCCTCAAGCTGCTCGCCAAGCACGGTCACCGCAGGTTCCGAGAGCGTGATTGCCACGCCGAGGACGAACCCAAGCGGCACCAGCAGCCACGGGAACCAATCCGGACGCGAAGCATCCAAAAACACCTCGCCGATGTACTTGCCCGCAAACGCAAATCCGAAATCAATGCCGGAAAGAAAGATCAAAAGCCCGACATACACCGGCAGCGAACCCAGCATCATGCGGATGAACTGTTTCTTCGGCAGCCGCAGGAAGAAGAGCTGAAATGCCAAAAACACGAGCAGGATTGGCAGCAGTGCCATCGCAACCCCGCCAAGGTTTTCGAGCACGACCTCCAGCAGCGTCTCCGCCCCGCCCGGGCTATAGACCGCTGCTGGCGGAATCTCGCCGCCATAGACAATCTTGAGCAGAATGCCGTAGAGGAACACCGCAAGAATCGGTCCCACCGACGCGATGCCGATGATGCCAAACGTGTCCTCATTCGTCTTGCGTTTGGACATCGTGGCGGAGATGCCAATGCCGAGCGCGAGGATGAACGGCACGGAGATGTCCCCGGTGGTCGCGCCGCTGCCATCAAACGCGAGGGCAACAAACTCCTCCGGCACAAAGATGACAACAAGGAAGACAAGGGTGTAGAGAATCGCGAAGATCAGCTTGATGCTGAAATTTCGAATCACGCGATAGAGCGCAAGACCCACGAACACACCGATGCCCGTGCTGAGAATCCAGATGAACAAAGTTTCGTTCACTTCAGGCAGGATGCTGTGCGTCTGCCGCGCAAGCACCGCAAGCGCGGGCTCCGCAACCGTCGCAAGAACGCCGAACAGCACACCAAAGAGAATGACAAATATGCTCTTTTTCAGCTTCGGCAGCGAACTGCCAATGAGCTTACCCGCGGGCAGGATGCTCTCATCCAATCCGATCAGGAAGAATGCCTGCCCCACAACCACGCAGAAAAAGCCCAACACCAGCTTACCGTAATCGGATGGATTTTCCAAGGGGGCAATGAAAACGCAGACGATTACGATGATAGCGGCGAGCGGCAACGAGGAGAGTAACACTTCTTTGAGCGTGCGCAAAGCCTTCATATTTCTACTATAACAGATTCTTTTACCGCGCGCTGCAAAATACACAAAATATTAGTTATTAACGTCTATTTTTATTGTTTTCTTTGTTGTGCACGTTTCTTGCCCTGCCCCAGTGGCTTAAAGCGACGTCTGCTTACGAATGCTCTGCGCATAATAAAACACCCGCGCATATGCACGGGTTAATCGGCTTGAAATCGTTTGTTTTACTTGACAAATTGGGCGCTGATCGAATACACTAGGAAGGTATATCTTGCATAAATACTTGTTTTATGCACCTTACATATTTATCGTAATACAGATATTCTTTCTTGTCAAGCACTTTTCAATCCTGTGCCGATGCAAGAAGATCGATCGGTTTGAACATTGGTTACCCACTAGAATTGTTAGGAGGCAGCGCATGAACAACACGGAGCTGAAGCAGGAAGAACAGTGGCTGGAAACCGTGCTTTCGGAAGCAACCGCGCAGTATAACGAAGCCAGCGCACGGGACGACGCACTCAAGGACGACGCGGTGGACACCCAGCGCGAGCTCTGGGAGGATGTGGGTTCGATTGCCGCCTCCGACGGGCTGGACAAGCTGGTCGATTTCCTCGAATACATCAATGTCATGAAAAAGCAAAAGCGCAGCCACGGCATCATTGAACAGCAACAGGCAAAGCTTACCAAGATGCTCCGCAATCCATATTTTGGGCGGATCGATTTTCGTTCCAACGAACAAACCGACGCAAAGCCGTACTACATTGGCACATTCAGCCTGATCACCGACGACAACCGCGTGTTGGTCTACGATTGGCGCGCGCCGGTAAGCGGCATGTTTTACGACAACGAAATCGGTGAGGCTGGCTTTGTCACTCCGCGCGGCGTGGTGGAAGGCGAACTGACGAAAAAGCGCCAGTATAAAATCGAGAACGGAGCACTCACCTACAGCTTCGACAGCAGTGTGAAGATTGACGACGAGATGCTCCAGCAAATGCTGGCGGGGCATGCGGACGGGCAAATGCGCTCCATCGTGACCACGATTCAGCGCGAGCAAAACCGCGCGATCCGCAACGAATCCTACAAGCATCTGATCGTGCAGGGCGCGGCGGGCAGCGGAAAAACTTCCGTTGCGCTGCACCGCATCGCCTATCTGCTCTTTCGCCATCGGGACACCATCACAGCAGAAAACATCATCGTCTTTTCGCCAAATCCCGTGTTCAGCGATTATATTTCAAACGTTCTGCCGGAGCTTGGTGAAACAAACATGCTGCAAACCACGTTTGAGACATTCCTCTCCGGCGCGCTTAGCGCAAAGGGGCGGCGTGAACGCTATTATGACCTGCTGGACTACCTCTTTTCCGCAAAGCAGCAGCCGGGCTATCCCGCGCGGATCGAAAGCCTGCGGCTGAAGTCCTCCCCAGAGTTTCGGGACGCGATCAAGGCATATACACAAGCACTCACCAGTGAGCGGGTGACGTTTGCCCCGCTCATCTGCGCGGGGGTCACGATTGCCTCCTCCGCGGAACTTGCGCGGTTGTTTTCTTATGACTATGCGTCGCTGCCCTATCTCGCGCGGTTTGAGAAACTCCGTGCACGCATGGACTATCTGCTTTCGAATTACGAGACCGCGCGTGCGGCGCAGATTGCCGATGGTATCACCGCCGCGGAAGGGTTCATCGACCGCGGTGAACTCCGCCGCAGAAGCCGCGCAATCGCAAAAGAGGAATCGCAGCCCGCGCGGGAGCGTGCGCACGCCATGACGGACATCTCCACCGCCAGCATCTATACCGCATTTCTGGACGAACTTACCCGCTGGCTGCCGGATGCGGACGCGACGGTTTGTCAGACCATCTCCGCCTACACGCATGAAACCCTCCATGCGGGACTGCTGCACTACGAAGATCAGATCGCGCTGCTGTATCTGCAAGGCGCGTTGGGCGGCACACAGAAGACCGCACGCATCCGCTATGTGATCATCGACGAGGCGCAGGACTATAGCCCGTTGCAATACGAGTGCATCCGTCTGTTTTTTGCGCAGGCAAGTGTAACCATGCTTGGCGATCTGGATCAGTCCATCACGCCGCATCTGAGCTTAGGCGGATACGAATCCATCGCCTCACTGTTTCCGCCGGAAGAGACGCTGTTCCTGCGTTTTACCAAGAGTTACCGTTCCACAGCGGAGATCATCTCCTTTGCGGGCGCAATCTTGAACCGCTCCGGCGAGATCGACTCCGTAGGCCGCCACGGGGAAGCGCCTTCGGTCCTGCAGTTGGAGAGCGAAAATGCGGTACAGGAAGCGATTGCCCGGGACATCCGCACACTCACCGCAAGCGGGCATGCATCTATCGGTATCCTCACCGAGACGAAAGCAGAGGCAAAAGCGCTGCATCACGCGCTGAAGGAACACGTTTCTGTACAGACACTCTTGGGCGGCGAAGATTCGTTTCCGCGCGGTGCGGTGGTGCTGCCCGCCTATCTTGCCAAGGGATTGGAGTTTGACGCGGTGATCCTCGCAAATGCGGGCGGCGAACACTATCACCACGAGAGCGAACGCTTGCTGCTCTACACCGCCTGTACCCGCGCGCTGCATGTGCTGCATGTGTATTGCGTCGGCGAACCCTCGCCGTTCTTGCCGAATCGACGCCAAGCTTGACGGATTTGCGCTGTACACGTTCGGAAGAATGTGATAGCATGTGCAACGAAATTCAACCGAACGTGGAGAAATGCAATGGAGTTAAACCCCTTATCCACCAAACCCGTACGCCCGCGAATCCTGCCCGCGCTGTTTGCCGCACTCTGGATGAGTTTTGTGGCGTTGATGGTTTGGTTTTTGCCGAGTAAAAACGTGTCCGGTGTCGGGTTTTCGGTTCTGCTAGCAACGCTTGCCGCCGCGCTGTTTGTCGGCTTGCTCTTTCTACTCACGCGTGAATCAAAACGCGGAATCAAGATCGCCGTGCGTGTGGTCGCCGTGCTTGCCGGATTTTTGATGCTCTTGAGTGCAACGGTCTATACACTTGCACCAACACAGTTGTTTTATCCGCGCAACGATGAAGAATCTGTGCAGGCGCTTGCCGCTTACCCGAATGTAGAACAGTTGACCTTCGAAGAGGACGGGCGCACCGTCTCCGGCTGGATGATTCATCAGGCGGAGGGAAAGGCCCCGCTCGTGCTCTATTTCGGTGGAAATGGAGAAGTCTCCGCAAACCGCGTGCGCAGGCTAATCGAGAGCGATACCGCAAGCACCTTCTCCGGCTGCAACTTTGCGTTTCTCGATTATCCGGGTTACGGTTTCAGCAGCGGAAGTCCTGGCGACGCGTCGCTTCGTCAGATGGGGTTGGATGCCTTCGATGCGCTCGCCGCGCGAGACGATGTGGATGCAAGCCGGATCATTGTCTTTGGCTTTAGCATGGGCACCGGAGTTGCAAACTATGTTACCTCCTGCCGCCCGGCATGCGGACTGATCCTCTTTGCGCCGTATGCAGATGGATATGATCTCTACAACAGCATGGTGCCGATCTTTCACGGGCCTATGCGCGCGCTAGTCGCGTTCCGGATGGAGTCCGTCCAGTTTGCGGAAGATATTTCGCTCAAGCCGCTTGTCTTCTCCTCTGTCGATGACAAGATTGTGCCCTTCGCTTCCTCCAAGCGTCTGTCCGAGGCGTATCCCTCCGGCTGCGACTTTGTGCAGATGCAGGAACTCGGGCACAACGACTATTGGGGGGCAAGCGACGTACTCGAGCGCGTTTCCCAGTACATTGCGGAGGTGTTGCAGCATGGAGCATAAAACAATGGAGTCCCGTTTGGGTTCGCTCGCGCGTGGCTCGGGGGTTGCGCTTGCCTGCGCATTGGTCTGCCTGACGATCTGCACGTTTCTTCTGTGCAACACGCTGGTGCAGCAACTTCTGCCGGTAATCCTGTTTGTTGTGTTTGCCCTGATTTCATTCTTTGCGCTGCGCACGCGCTGGGCAAAGGCGCACTCGTGGCTCTTTGCCGTGCTCGGCACCGCGTTCGCGGTCGGCTGCGGGGTCGTGATCCGGCTGCTGTTTTAGCGTTTCCTTCTTCGACGTGTCAAACAATAAGAGGTTGCCTGTTATTCGGCAACCTCTTTTGCGTCATTCTTCTGTTGTGTTTGTTGTTCAGGCATGCTCGCTATTGGAAAGGGACTTTCGCCCGCGGTCGGAGCAGATTCCGCAGAGCAGCATCCGCACCGCGCGCTTCTGCTCCCGTATGAATTCCTCCGCCGACCATTGCTCTCGCTCGGTCAGGAGGCCCTCGATGGCAAAAGCATACATTTTAGCGAAAAAGTCTTTGTCAAACGGTTCGATCTCCCCTTGCGCAATCGCCTCATCCATCACCTCAAATGTCCGCTCCCAGCCGGATTGCAGCCATCGCGTCATCCGTAGATATGCTTCGGGAAACGAGCGTCTGAGCTCGCGTATGCGATAATTGCGAAACGGTAATTGCGGCACAACGCACAAAATCTGCTCCGCCTTTTGCAGCGGCGGGATTGTGCTGTCCGCGCGGAGATCGACCTGATCCCGCGCTACGGCAACGAAATAGTGTTCCGTCACGCGTGAAGCCAGTTCATCTTTCGAGTGTACTTGCTCATAGAGTGTTTTTTTGCTGATGCCGAGCCGCTCGGCAAGCTCGCCCATCGTAAACTTGACCCCGTGTTCCTGATAAAGCACAAACGTTTCCAGGCAGAGCGTTTCTTCGTCGATCATGTTTGCCCCTGTAAATTTTAAGATGCATCTATTATTTTCAGAATGGACTCCTAGCGAGACAAGCGACGGATCTGCTGGCAACATTCTGTCAAACGTTCAGGAAACCCGTTTCGGTTTTGAGTTCATTATAACAGATTGCAATCGTGCCGCAAGCAAAATCGGAACACGGCTGTATTCTTTGTTTTGCTGTGGTATACTATGCTAAGCAAACATTTGTACTGGTTGGTTTGAGGTTGGCCAGACAGCTTTCAAACCAGTTTTTATGATGAAAAGGAGTCCGTTTTGGAGAAGCGCCGCGTCGCCGTTCGAACGCTTGTAGAAACCGTCATGCTCTCCGGAAGCCTCTCCGCGATGGCCTCTTCGGCGCGCCTGCTCGACGGAATCCGCGGTCATCAGGCGCTGCAAGCCATTGCAGAAGACGGCGCGAGAAACGAGGTCTCCGTCTCCGGTGCCGTGTGTTCAACGCATATTGAACTGACCGTCTATGGGCGAATCGACCGGCTCTACGGTGAGAGCCGTGTGGAGGAGATCAAGACCACTTATCTTGCAGACGAGCACCTCGGCGGCGGCGACCCGCAGCACTGGGCGCAGGCGAAGTGCTATGCGTTTCTTTTTTGTGAAACAGCGCAGATCGATTCTATAGAGGTAAGCTTAACCTATTTTCACCTCGACACCGGTGAGATCACGACGTTTGGTGAGACGCATACCCACGCGGAGTTGGAATCGTTCTATTTACTGCTCACCGGGCGATATCTCGACCTGCTCGAAACCGAGTATGTGCACGAGCGCGCTCTGCGCGAGGATGTGCGCCAGATGGCGTTCCCTTATGCCGCGTTTCGCGAAGGTCAACACGAATTCGCCGCGCAGGTCTATTATGCCATCCGCGAAAAATCCGCTCTCTTGGCACAGGCACCAACGGGCACGGGCAAGACCATGGCGGTGCTCTTCCCCGCGCTGAAAGCCCTTGCGGATGGTCACGCATCGAAGATTTTTTACCTCACCGCGCGTACCACGCAGCAGGAGGCCGCAATCAACGCGGCAAGGCTGATTCAAGCGCCGCATCTGCGCGCCGTCGTCATCACCGCCAAGGAGAAGATGTGTGTCTACGACCAGCCGATCTGCCGCGAAGGAGACTGCCCGCGCGCAGCGGG
>JAEWYO010000058.1 GCA_023395595.1 Bacillota bacterium | reverse complement strand
CCGGCAATCGGGAGAATATCGTTGCTCTCGGCTGCCTGTGCGAGTGTTTGAAACACGCCCGCGATGGAATGGTTTTGATCTTTCGAAACACATTGCCAGTAGACTTTATTTGATTTCTCATTTTCGTGGCGAAAAAACCGCCCATATTGGATCGTTTTGCGGTGCGCTTGATAATACGAAATCTGCTCACGCACCTCATAGCGTTCCAGCATCGTCAGGTGATTGAGATCGAGTTCGTAACCAAGGCAGCCAAAGCTCGCAACGTTGAAGCGCGTAGAAATTGTTGTGTTGCGCAGTGTCTGCTGATTGGGCGCGGCAGAAACATGCGCACCCATTGCGGAAAAGGGATAAAGGTAACTCAACCCTTCTTGGATCTTCAACCGCTCCATTGCGTCCGTGTCGTCGCTCGACCAAACCTGTGGAGAGAAGCAGAGCATGCCAAGGTCAAATCGATTGCCGCCGCTGGAGCAAGATTCGAGCAGAATCTGCGGACGTGGACGGAAGATCCGTGCAAGTACATCGTAAAGCCCGATGATATAGCGATGATAAAACTCCCCCTGATTTGCGAGTGTGGGCGAGTAGGCGTCGCTGATGTGTCGGTTCATGTCCCATTTGACATAGTCAATGTTCGCTTCATCGAGGATACCGCTCACGCTGGAGACGATATAGTCCCTAACCGCGGGATTGCATAGATCGAGCACCAACTGGTTTCTACCAAACAGAGGCTCTCTGCCTGGTGTTGTGACGGCATAGTCGGGATGCGCGCGAAACAGATCGCTATCCGGGTTCACCATCTCCGGCTCGAACCAAAGCCCAAACTGTAGACCGAGTGCGCGGATTTCGTCGGCAAATGCTTTCATACCCCGGGGCAGCTTCTTTTTGTTTACGTTGTAGTCGCCAAGCCCCGCATGGTCGTCGTTACGTTTGCCGAACCAACCATCGTCGAGGACGAACAGCTCTACGCCAAGCCGCTTTGCCTGCCGAGCAAGACGGAGAAGCTTACTCCGGGTGAATCGAAAAAAACAGGCTTCCCAGTTATTGATGAGCACTGGGCGCTCTTTGCCCTTCCAGTCCCCGCGGACGATGTGCGCATTCACAAAATCGTGAAACTGCGCGCTCATACCGTTGAACCCGTTTGGAGAGAATGTCATCACCGCCTCCGGCGTTTCAAATCGTTCACCGGTAGGTAAATCCCATTCAAAACAGGTTGGATTGATACCGAGCTGCACGCGGATGAGATCAAACGCAGAGCGCTCCGCAATGCCGATATGATTGCCGCTGTAGATAAGGTTGAACCCGTAGACCTTGCCATGGGACTGCGTTGCGCCATCGGCATAGAGCAAAAATCCGGGGTTATGACGGTTGCTGGACGCGCCTGTGACAGAGGAGTTGACGTATTGGCCATATTGCAGTTTGCGATCATGCCGGTGCGTCTCCTTGCTCCATGCGCCATCGAAAGTGACGAGGGAGAAGCCCTCGTTTTCCAGATCGAGCTGCATGCTCATGATTCGGCGAATGGAAACGGAGCCTTCGCCTTCGTTGACCAAAACCGCTCTGCGCGTGATTACATCGACTGTAGGGTACACGGTATAATACAGCAAAAGCGAAAGCTTGGCTGCGGAATCCTTCAGTGTGATTACGAGCGTTTCGGCGGTGTTCGTCTCGTCATATGCATTCGGTAGTGTGCTCATCGGTACGCAGCCGGAGACGATCTCATGTGCAGCGTAGACAAAGTCTGTCCGATATGTGCCGTTGTGCAACTTTACTTCGATCGGGGTTTGTCGATAGTCCCCGCATCCGATGCCCGACCATTCCAGTTTTAGATTGTCGAGGCAATAGGTGTTGTCCGTTTCCGAATACAGAACGGAGCTGCCGTGCATGATCGTTCGCTTGAGCAGCAACGGTTCAATTTCGCCATGCGGTACATGCTCTCCATAATGAATTTGCTCCAGATGACCGAACGGGGTCACGCGAAAAAGATAAGCGGTGTGATTGGTCTCCAAATAAAAGATGGAATCCAGATACGTAATCATGCGAGTCCTTTCCCATGCAGCCAAGAAGCGAAGGCAGCACATTGCGGAATTTTTCAGCAGGATTTGCCAACAAAAACTTCTTACATAAAGATACAAAACAATTGTAACTTTACAAAATAAATGCGTCAATGCGGATTGGCGAAACATGCTTCAAAAATAAACATTTATTAGGCGGATGAAGTTCATTGACAACGCTTCCTGCATACTGTATAAATGTATCGGGGTTGAGCAAGACAGAATAAATACATACAAATTTCGAACAAGGGGATTGGGCAATGGAAACACAACTCAAGAAAAAGTACGGTTTGTTTACCGCTATCTCGATGGTCGTGGGTATCGTCATCGGAAGCGGCGTTTTCTTTAAGGCTGAAAAGATCCTCAACGTGACCGGCGGCAACCTGCCGCTCGGCATTCTCGCGTGGATCATCGGCGGCGTGATCATGATGATCTGCTCGTATGTGTTTGCCGTCATGGCGACGAAGTACGAGTATGTCAACGGCGTTGTGGACTATTCCGAAGTCACGGTCGGCAAAACATATGGCTATATGATGGGCTGGTTCTTTGCAACCATCTATTATCCGACGCTCACGAGTGTGCTTGCCTGGGTTTCCGCGCGCTATACCGCGGTGCTCTTCGGCTGGTCGATCGTTGGACCGGAATGCATGGTGCTCTCGGCGGTGTTCCTCATCGCGAGTTATGCCATCAACGCGCTCTCGCCGAAACTCGCAGGCAAGTTCCAAGTGACAACGACCGTCATCAAACTCATTCCGCTCGTGCTCATGGGTGTAGTTGGTGTAATCGTCGGTCTCTCCAATGGCATGACGGTGCAGAACTTTACCAACGCCGTAACGGAAGTTACCTCCAAGAGCGGCGCTCTGCTGACCGCCGTCTGCGCAACCGCGTTTGCGTATGAAGGTTGGGTCATTGCAACCAGCATCAACGCCGAACTGCGTGACGCAAAGAAAAACCTGCCCATCGCGCTTGTCGCCGGTGCGGCAATTGTCATCGTGGTCTATATTCTCTATTATGTTGGTCTTGCCGGCGTTGTGCCGAACGCAACGCTCATGGAAAACGGGCAAGAAGGCGCAAAAGTTGCGTTCTCCACATTGTTCTCCAGTGTTGGCGGCACGTTGCTGTTTGTGTTCGTCATCATTTCCTGCCTTGGTACGCTCAACGGCCTCATGATGGGCTGCACGCGCGGCTTCTATTCACTCGCCGCCCGGAAAGTCGGCCCGCAGCCGGATGTCTATTGCGAAGTTAGCCCGAAGACCAACATGGCGACCAACTCGTCCGTACTTGGCCTGCTGCTCTGCGTGCTTTGGCTTGCCTACTTCTTTGGCGCAAACCTGGTCGAAGTGCCGTGGTTTGGCAAACTCTCGTTTGACTCCTCGGAGTTGCCGATCATCACGGTCTACGCGATGTACATTCCGATGTTTGTCGCCTTCATGATCAAGCAAAAGGATCTTGGCTTCTTCAAGCGAGTGCTCATGCCGACGCTTGGCGTGGCTGGCTGCTTGTTTATGGGTTATGCCGCTGTGGTGTCCCATGGGAAAGCGATCTTGAGCTATCTTGTCATTTTCGCCGTCATCATGGTAATCGGCGCTTTCTTCGCCAAAGAGAAGAAGCCGCAAGCGTAATATAAACCGCTTCAACCCAAACGACGAAGACCGCTGGATGCATTCCGGCGGTCTTGTTGATTTAGCGGGATGCCAGGATAGACAAAGCGGAATGAAACGGCATTTCAACTTGTGATTCTCAACTATATACGATATAATGTGTGGAAAGTTTGGAAGGGGAATCATCCCATGTCTGTTCGAGAATTGGCTAAGAGCGCCAAGGCCGCCTCCGGCAAGCTTGCCATCACTTCTGCGCAAACAAGAAACGACGCACTGCTTGCTATGGCAGATGCACTGGTTACCGGCGCGCCTGCCATTCTTTCTGCCAATGCCCAAGATGTGCGCCTCGCCAAAGAGCGCGGAGTGAAGGCCTCGTTTATCGATCGGCTGACGCTCGATTCAAAGCGTATTGAGGCGATGGCAAACGGGATGAGAAAAGTTGCTTTACTTGCAGACCCAATCGGCAAGAGCGATTTTGTAACCGTCCGTCCGAACGGGTTGCGGATTGAAAAGCGCCGCGTTCCGCTCGGAGTCATCGGCATCATCTATGAAGCGCGTCCGAACGTGACGGCGGATGCCGTTGCGCTCTGCCTCAAGAGCGGAAACGCTTGCGTCCTGCGCGGAGGGAGTGAGGCGCTGTTGAGTAACTCCGCCATTGCCGACGCGATCAGTACTGCTGCCGTTGCAAACGGAATTCCCGACGGTGCAATCCAACTTCTGCGTGATACCGATCGTACCGCCGCAAGTGAGATGATGAAACTCAACGGGTTGATCGACGTGCTTATTCCGCGCGGCGGACAAGGATTGATTCAGAGTGTGGTCCAGCAGGCCACGATTCCGGTTATTGAAACCGGCGTTGGTGTGTGCCACGTATATATAGATGCAACAGCAGATCTTGCGATGGCGGCGGATATCATCGAAAACGCAAAATGTTCGCGTCCTTCTGTTTGTAACGCGGCCGAGACGCTGCTCGTTCATGAAAGTGTCGCAAGAGATTGTTTGCCGCAAATTGCCGAACGGCTGAATGGTCGTGGTGTTGAGCTCCGCTGCGACGAGCGTGCAAAAACGCTTATGACCGGCGCAATCGAGGCGGAAGAAGAAGATTGGTCAACCGAGTACAACGATCTAATTCTCTCCGTAAAGGTGGTCGATTCGCTTGAAGAGGCAGTGGCGCACATTGAGCACTATGGCACGCATCACAGCGACGCGATCATTACAAGCCGTTATGACACCGCGGAGCGCTTTTTAAACGAGGTTAATTCGGCGGCGGTCTATGTCAACGCCTCCACACGCTTTACAGATGGCGAGGAGTTCGGCTTTGGCGCAGAGATCGGTATCAGCACGCAAAAACTGCATGCGCGTGGCCCTATGGGGCTTGACGAGCTGACAACGGTGAAATACGTTGTGCGCGGATCAGGTCAGATTCGCTAATGTGATTCAAAACGCCACGTTTGTGTGGTAAACATCGTATAACTGGAGATAGAATGGAAATCAAACTACTTGCCCTAGATGTCGACGGAACATTGACCAACCAGAAAACTATCAGCGAGCGAAATCGCCTTGCCGTACAGCGCGCGATCGACGCCGGCGTTCATGTCGTTCTGGCGACTGGAAGAGGTCGAATTGCCACCCGCCCGATTTGGAAGCAGTTAGAGATGCACGGACCGTCAATTCAGTATGGCGGTGCCATGATTGCGGATATCGACACGGAACGCGCGCTCGTTTTACATGAAATGCCTCCGCAGATCATCCGTGAAGTACTGCGCTTTTCAGCGGATCAGGATGTGCCTGCGCAGATCTATGTGGACGACGCGGTTATCAGTGACCGACCAACCGACGTTGCAAAAGGATATGTCAATCGTCATAAGTTGACTTATATTATCGATCCCGACATCTTCACAAAAACGTATCATAACGTACCAAAAGTGCTTGCCTTTGCGCCACAGGAACGGCAGGATTCGCTCTTTGCTGCGTATAAGCAGCGTTTTGAAGGGATTGCGCAGGTTTCTCGTTCCAGTCCTGGATTTATTGAGATCAATTGCTTAGGCATTACGAAAGCAACAGCGCTGGAAGAACTCGCACTCATGCTCGGCATTCCACGCGAAATGACCGCGGCAATCGGGGATAACTACCTCGACCAAGAGATGATTGAATGGGCTGGTGTTGGTGCTTGCGTTGCGGATGGCGCACCGGAGGTGCAAGTGGCTGCTGATTTGATCGTGCCCGCTTGCGATGAAGATGGTGTTGCCGTGTTTATCGAGCAGCATATTCTAAAACGATAAGTATCGGCATTGCCGAAATATTCTCTGGAGGAACAGTATGTACAGCATTGGCGTTGATATTGGCGGAAGCAAGATCGCGGCGGGTGTCGTCGGTGAAGACTACAAACTCATCAGCAAGAAGTCGCTTCCGTTCCCGCATACGGGGAATCCCATGGATTCCATCACGACGATTCAAACGCTCATCAGCGGATTGATTACGGAAAACAACCTTAAAACAGAGGAGATCTCCGCAATCGGGCTTGCCGTTCCCGGCAGCATCGACTATGACCGCGGTGTCGTCATCGACGCACACAACCTCGATTATCACGATTTCCCGCTCTGCAAGCTCGTTGGTGAATGGTTTCCCGGTGTGACCGTGTTTGTGGAAAACGACGCGAATGCAGCGGCGCTTGCGGAATATTACGGCGGCGCGTTTCGCGGCTGCTCGTCCGGACTCTTGATCACCATCGGCACCGGAATCGGCGGCGGGCTGGTGCTCGACGGTAAAATCTTCATCGGTGGCAAAAAGAACGGGTTCGAATTCGGGCACGCGGTGCTTCTCTTTGGCGGCGAACAGTGCACCTGCGGGCAAAAGGGCTGCATCGAGTCGTATTGTTCGGCAGCCGCGCTTGTACGCGAAGGGCGCAAGGCAGCAAACGAGCATCGCGAGAGCGCGATGTATCAGCGCGCGCAGGGTGATTTGACGAAGATCAACGCAAAGCTCGTCATGGATTGCGCAAGAGAAGGGGATGCGGTTGCGAACGTCGTGTATAACCAGTTTACGGATTATCTTGGCGCGACGGCTTGCACGGCGATTGCGTTGTTTGACCCGGAAATCATTGCGTTTGGTGGTGGAGTGAGCAATGATGGTGAGTTTTTATTGGCTCCCATTCGCGAGTACGCAAAGAAATATGCGTTCTTCAAGAATCACGCAAAGATCGTCACGGCAGAAATGAAGAACGATGCCGGTATCGTTGGCGCGGCCATGCTGCATCTGCAAAGATGAGCCGGATCGTGCATTTTGTTGCGGAGCCAGAGGCTCGTGCTGCAATCGCACGCGAGGTCTTGCTCGATTTGCCTGAGTGGTTCGGGATTCCTGAGTACACCCAAGCGTATATCCAAAAATGCGCAGGACTTCCACTTTGGGTGTGTGAAGAGGGCGGCGAAATTGCTGGATTCATCGCCATTTTGGAAACAAGTCCTTATGCGGCAGAGCTTCACGTGATGGGCGTGAAGAAAGCCTATCATCGTTCGGGTATCGGCAAGGCGCTGTTTGAAGCAATGCGTGAATCTGCAAAATCTACTGGATATGAGTTCTTGCATGTTAAAACGGTTGATGCCGGACGCTATCTGGAATATGATAACACACGGATGTTTTATGAGGCGCTGGGTTTTCGCAAACTCGAGGTACTACCGGATCTATGGGATCCGGAAAATCCGTGCCTGATGATGGTTATGTATATAAAATAAGCCGCATATGCGGCTTATTTTATGGGGTGAAAGTAGTTTTTTGAAACCTAAAAAGCAGTTGAATGATAATTGCCAAAATATAGACAAGGAGCCAATTTCTTGGGCAGAGAGAAAAACCCAAATGTGGAGGCAGATTCAGACTGCTGCCAAAATATAGACAAGGAGCCAATTTCTTGGCTCCTTTGTACTTTCCGTCCGCTAAGCCTTTCCGATGGTGCCCTATCCACCAGAAAGTAATTATGATGTTACGATGTAGTTCGGTTACGCGGTTTTAAGGAGGAAATCGGTAATGAAAAAACCTACATAACGGACGGAAACTTGTGATCTCTTATGGCTTGAGTATAACACCCGGATTATGCAATTGCAAGCAAATCTATGCGTTAATTGTGTCAATTTTTTATCGGTTCTGTGAATTGTGGCGTGTACAAAGACTGCGCGGAATCCCGCTCTTGAATCAAGATATTGTGCAAGCCAAGAGAGAGAGCATACGAAATCACGCGGTCGTATTCCCGCTGAGTAATTCTGCGGTTGAGCGGGAATTCGGTTGTATATACTTGCGGCGTGTACTGGCTCATTAGCGAGATGTGCGTCGTCGCCGGAAGCGTGCTTGCGATATGATCCAGCACCTTGCGCGAGTCGTCCGCACAACCGGGGAGAATCAAATGCCGAATCACGATACCGCGCGTTGCAATGCCATTTTCGTCTAAAACCAGCTCGCCAACCTGACGATGCATTTCTGCAATCGCCGCCGATGCAACCTCGGCATAGTCCGGCGCGTTGGAAAATTTACCCGATAGCAGAGGAGAAACATATTTCCAATCCGGCAGGTAGATGTCCACCAAACCTTCGAGTTGCTCAATCGCTTCCACACACTCATACCCGCTGGAATTGTACACAACAGGGATCGTCAATCCCTGCTCTTTTGCGCGGTGGAGGCTTTGCACAACGTCGGGCAAATACGGCGCCGCCGTCACCAGATTGATATTGTGCGCGCCTTGATTCTGCAAAGCCAGGTACGCTTGTACTAGAGCGTTTGTGTCGTAACTATCCCCGATACCGCCATCCCGAATGGTGTAGTTCTGGCAATAGACACAGCCGAGGTTACAGCCGGAGAAAAAGATCGTGCCGGAACCGCGCGTGCCGCTGATGAACGGTTCCTCCCACTGGTGCAACATGATCTTTGCGACACGCGGCAATGCTTCCGCGCCGCAGGCTCCGCGCTGGTTGGATCGATCCGCGCCGCATTTGCGCGGGCATAACAAACATGCATCCATATTAAAACACGCGCCTGCCATTGACGAAGTTTCGCGTCCAGTACGCGGTGGAAATCGAACTCGTGATGACCTTGCCGGAGCTGGACGAGGCATGGATAAATTTACCTCCGCCTGCGTAGATTCCGGTGTGGCTCACATTTGTGGAAGTATCATTTTTGAAGAAGACCAAATCGCCCTTCTGCAGGTCACCGATTGACGTGATCTCCGTCCATTTACTGACCGAGGAGAATCCCGCAGCGCTATAGCGGCTGGTGCTCACGCCGCAGATGCGGAGCGAGAAATAGACGAGACCGGAGCAGTCGAACCCCTTTGCCGGGCTTTCTTCCGACCAGGAGTAGGGCTTGCCTAGCATAGCGCTGGCTACGGAAATCAATCCGTCCGGGCTGTACGATGCACTATAGCTGACGTCTTCCGTAACAGGTGCTGCGGTTGCAGATGGCGCTTCATTACTTGGCGCATCGGTAGTTGTCGTATCCGGCGCGGCTGTTGCCGAACTGCCAGAGGAAGAACCGGGCTTTTTGGTTGCAGAAGGTTTCTTCGTCGGCTTAGGCGTGGGCTTGGGGGAAGGTGTCGGTGTTGGATCAATCTTCGGCCGTGCTTGCGGCGAATAGAGCAGATCGCGATCCTCCACATGGAACACGCTATCCTCGGTGATTTGGTTTTTTGCCTGGAACGCGCGGAGGGCGTCCTCGGTTGCCACACCGAAATAACCATTGATCTTCTCGCTGTAGTAACCTAATTCGTTCAGACGGGATTGCATGCTCTCCACGTCCGTGCCGCTATCGCCGAGCTTGATTTCATACGGCTTTGCTTCCGCACTGAAGAGACGCTCTTGCAGTTCACCGGTAGCGATGCCGTCCATCGGTTCGCTGACCGTCCGCTGAAAAAGCGAAACCGCAACCGTCGTTGCCGCGTTAAACACGGTAGTCGGCTCATCTGAATCAAGATAACCCAACTCCATGAGTCGGTTTTGCAACTGGGACACGGTCGGGTAATCGTCGTTTTCTTTCAGCAGTGTAAACTGGGATACCATAACGCCCGCTGTGGCTAACGGCGCAGGAGAGGGAGTGTCCAGCGCGCAAGATGTTGGCGCGAGCGCCTCAGCACTAAATGGAATCGGTGTTGGTGTTACTTCGATGATTGCACGATCTGCAACCTGTGCGACGGTGTTTGCGCCGGAGAAATGCCGAATGGCGAGCGGTAAAACGAGGAACGCAATCACACAACCACCCGCAATGCTCAGAATCCATGTGCGCGCAGCGGGAGGAAAGATCGCTTTTTTTAGTTTTCCAGAAGGAAGTCGCGGTGTATTCAAATTGGATTACCTCATAAGTTGGTTCATGTTTGTGTATGACACTAAAGCAATTGAAACAAAAACATACTTACATTATACCGAATCTATTGATGGATTGATTTGAACATTTTCAAAACTTGGCTACAAAAATGTTACATAATTTTGAACGGAATGGATACAGTCTGTTTGCATTTTTGTGATCTCAAACATGAGGACCGTTGTATGAAAGGATCAAAACAGGATTTGACACGATTTGTTTGCAGATTTCGCGTGCGACTGCTTTTGCAAATGCCTGTTCGCTATGGTAAAATAAGCTGTCTAATTATTGGAGAAAAACACAATGTCACTGATTCACGCGCAGGAGCTTGAAAAAAGCTTCGGAGAACGAACACTGTTTTCAGAAATCGCATTTGATGTATTCGAACAAGATCACGTTGGCCTCGTCGGGGTCAACGGCTGCGGTAAGAGCACATTGATGCGCATGATAGCTGGGCAAGAACCGCACGATGGACGCGGTCAACTTTCTGTTTCCAAAAATGCTTCTGTTGCAATGCTGGACCAAAGCCCCAATTGGGGCGAGGGGCAAACTCTCTTTGAAGCGGTGTTGGAGGCTTCCGGCAAATGGATGAACGCGGAACGCGAGTTGCACGAAATTTCAGAGAGAATTGAGCAACAGGGCGCAAGCGAAGCATTGATTCGTCGGCAGGCAGATTTGCAGGATCGCTACACGATCGGCGGCGGGCTGACCTATCGCGCGCGCACGCGATCAACACTCATCGGGTTGGGGTTTAGTGAGGCGCAGCTGGAAAGCCCAATCTCCGTGATGAGTGGCGGACAGATGCGCAAAGCGTCTCTGGCGAAGATATTGCTCTCAGATGCCGACCTTTTACTGCTTGACGAACCGACCAACCATCTCGATATCGCCTCGCTGGAGTGGCTGGAGAACTATCTTGCTTCCTTTCGTGGTGCGTTTGTGCTGATCTCGCACGACCGCTATTTTCTGGACAAGGTCTGTAATCGCATTTTCGAGCTGGAGAATGGTTCTATGAATCAGTACTCCGGCAACTATAGCCAGTCCATGGAAAAGAAGATGGATGAGCGCGAGTTCGCCATGAGAAAATATCAAAACACTTTGCGAGAGATCAAGCGCATTGAAGGCATTATTGAACAGCAACGCAGATGGAACCAGGCACGAAACTATGTCACCATCGCATCCAAAGAGAAGCAAATCGAACGGATCAAGAGCACGCTTGTCAAGCCGGAGGATGCGCCGGAGGGGATTCACTTCCATCTCAAAGCGGATGCGTTAACTGCGAACGAAGTCATCGTCTGCAAGGATCTGTCCAAGCGATTCGGCGAACGGGAGATATTCCGAAGACTGAATCTAATGATTCGTCGGGACGAAAAGGTTTGCCTGCTTGGCGCAAACGGTTGCGGCAAGACAACGTTGCTCAAGATACTTACCAATAAAATCGAGCCGGATTCCGGCAGCTTTAAGCTCGGCTCCAACGTTCATGTGGGCTATTATGAACAGGGCTCCGTCCGCCCGAATGATCAGCGGACGATTCTGGAAGCGCTCAACGCAATGTTTCCGCGCTATGACACGAAGCAGTTGCGCAACATGCTGGGCTCGTTCCTTTTTCGCGGGGACGACTGCTTCAAACGTATGAGCGATCTTTCCGGCGGGGAATATGCGCGGATCCAGCTGCTCAAGCTCATGCTCAACGGCAGCAATGTACTCTTTCTCGATGAACCGACCAATCATCTTGACATTCCTTCCTGCGAGGCGCTGGAAGGGGCGTTGAGTGATTATGGCGGCACGATGCTGATCGTGACGCATGATCGATACCTCGCAAATCGCATCGCAGACCGGATCATTATCATGGATGAGGATGGCATGCGCGAGTTTGAAGGTGACTGGGATGCATACAAAGAGTTCCTCGCCGAGAGCACCGCGCCGAAAGAGAAGGAAACGGTCTCGACAAAGAACGACTATCAACTCGCAAAAGAACGAAAGAGCGCATGGGTCAAGGCAAAATCAGCACTCAAAAAGGCGGAGGAGCGCGTCCACACGGAAGAAGCAGCGCTCAAAGCACTGGAAGAGCGCGCGTTTGACCCGCAGGTTGCCAGCGATTTTGAAGCGGCAAAGAGCATCTATGAACAGATGGATCAGCAGCGATCCCTTGTGGAATCTTGCTATGCGGCTTGGGAACAGGCGGAATTTGAGCTCACCGCACTCTCAAACTTCGAAGAAGAATAGCTCCAAGCGAAAGAGATTCGCTTGAGGAGGAAAAATACATGGAGTATTCCAAATTTTCTCTCGGACTACGTTTCGCGATGACAAGCGATTCAAACCTGACACCTGCCGACTGCTGGAACATCACATTTTCCGAGGTGCCGATCACCCATACAGTCGGCACCACGCTCTTTGGTGCATGGGACGATGTGGGCGCGGCAGAAAGCGAATCCGCGTACATCTGCATGTTTTCAAACCTACCGCTTAAGGTTGGCAAGGCACTCTTTGCGCAGCTCCAGCATAAGCCCGTGCTGCTTTCCTACCTAACAATCTATCGCCCGTTTATTCAGAACAACCGCGTGGAAAAATGCAGCGTGGTGGATTATTTGGGACAGGTGCAGGCGGATGGAACCGTAGCAAATGGTGAAGTAAGCTTTGGCACTATGCAGATCAAAGGTAACCTACCGGAAGTGTGCGAAAAGCCCGGACACTGCACACGCATCCTGATCGCACCGGATGCATGGGCGGGCAAGTTTACGTCCGCTGATGCGGCGAGGCACATGCTGCGCTCCGCGTCCCGCGTGCTGCCGAAGGCGATGCTTCGCACACAGCTCATCGCAGATGGCGGACAGGGGACGATCGACGCGCTGGTCTGCTCCAACAACGGGCGCTATCTCAAGGCAAACATCACGCTGGATTCCGGTGAAGTTCGGGAGATGCATTACGGAGTTTTACCAAATCGCACGGTCGTCATCGAGTCCGAAATTCTTACACAAAACGAATTGACGCAGGCGCTCACCTTGCCGCAAAACAAGGGATTTACGGAGTATATCGTTGCGGCGGGAACCGGTGTTTTGCCGGAAGACGTGCCGGAAGGCCGGTATGCAACTGTGCTCGGCAAGCGGATTCCTGCAACCCAGCGCAACAGTGTCCGGATTGAGTATCGAAACGGAATTGAGACCGTGCTGGATGAATGCGAATTCAATCTGCATCTTTCGCGCGCGGATTGGCTCATCGCACTCACGCGGCTGCTCGACGATGCAGGTTCTATGAAGGACGCAACGACTGATGCGCTGCTGTTTCATTGCCGAGTGCTGCGAAAACATGTTGCGGTGCTCGCCTTCACAGACGACGGGCGATTCTTTGCCAAGGTAGATGATGCGCCGCTTGTTCCAATTGAAACCACATCCTTTGACGAGGCAGCGGATGCATTGTTTTTGATCATCAAGAACACACCGATTCTTCCCGTTCCGCTGTTTCCGCCTGTGTTGCGGGAAGAAACTGTCATCAACGATCTGTAATTTAGAATCAAAAACATAGTTCAAACGTTTTAGGAGGATATCGCATATGCGAATGGTAGATTGCATTGAGAAAAAAGTGAATCATGAAGAACTCACGCACGACGAAATTCAATTCGTCGTGGATGGTTTTGTCAGCGGAGAGATTCCGGACTATCAGATGTCCGCGCTGATGATGGCCATCGTGCTCAATGATATGAACGAACGCGAGGCGGCCGACCTGACGCTGAGCATGATGCGTTCCGGCGACACGGTTGATTTGAGCGACCTCCCCGGCATCAAAGTGGACAAACATTCCTCCGGTGGCGTAGGCGACACGACCACGCTGGTCATCGCACCGCTCGTTGCCGCATGCGGTGGAACGGTCGCAAAGATGTCCGGCAGAGGCCTAGCGTTCTCGGGCGGCACACTGGACAAGCTCGAATCCATCCCCGGTGTGAACATTGGTCAGCCCATCGACCGCTTCAAAGCGATCGTTCGCAAGACAGGCGTGTGTGTCATCGGCCAAACCGGCAACCTTGTACCCGCCGACAAGAAGATGTATGCCCTGCGCGACGTAACCGGCACCGTACAGAGCGTGCCGCTGATTGCTGCAAGTATCATGAGCAAGAAGCTAGCCGCAGGTTCGGATGCCATCGTTTTGGATGTCAAAGTCGGCAGCGGCGCTTTTATGAAAACGGTGGACGATGCAAAGCGCCTTGCCGAACTCATGGTGAAAATGGGCAAACACCTTAATCGCGAAGTGGTCGCCGTTGTAACCGACATGAACCAGCCGCTGGGGCTCTCCGTCGGCAATGCGTTGGAATTTCGTGAAGCGGTGCAACTGCTTTGCGGACAGTTGCCAGCCGGCGATCCGTTGCTGGAAGTTTGTCTGCTGCTCGGTACGCAAATGTTGCTGCTCTCTAAAATAGCCAAGACGGATGCGGAAGCGCGTTCGATGTTGCAACAAGCAATCGACAATGGATCCGGCTTGGAGAAACTCCGCTCAATGATTCGCGAACTCGGCGGGGATGAGGCACTGCTCACGCTCGAAGGCATGGACACACTCTGCCGTGTGAAGCGTCAGGTTCCCGTGACGTCGGATAAGAGCGGATATGTCGTCGGTATGCAAGCGGAGTTGATCGGCCGCGCGGCGCAAGTGCTTGGGGCCGGCCGCGAAACCAAAGAGGACGTCATCGATCCTGCTGTGGGGCTTATCATGCACAAACGCGTTGGTGACTCTGTGAAGGCAGGCGAAGCGATCTGCACGCTCTATGTCAACGACGAGAAAAATCTGGATGACGCCGTGTCTACGATGAAAGCAGCGGTGCAAATCGGCGCAAAGCCGGATCACGTAGCGCCCATGGTCTACGCGGTCATCCGATAAGTTTCTTTCAAATTTCCAAACAAAGACGCAGGAGGTACCCGCTTGAAACAGCTCATCGCAATCGACGGAAACAGCCTCATGCATCGCGCGTATCACGCGCTGCCGCCCATGACGACACGCGCCGGTGTTCCAACCGGTGCGCTGCACGGATTCTTGAGTATGCTATTAAAACTCATCGAGCGTAATCCGGATTATCTGGTTGTTGCGTTTGATATGCACGGGCCGACATTTCGGCACGAACAGTTTGACGCATACAAAGCCGGACGGCGGGAGACGGAAGACGACCTCCGCACACAGTTTCCGCTGCTTAAAGAGCTGCTTTGCGAAATGGGCATTGCCGTTTGTGAGACACCTCGATTTGAAGCGGACGACATCCTCGGCACATTCGCGAAAAAATGTGAAACCGAAGGGATTGATGCGTTGCTGGTCACGGGAGATCGCGACGCGCTGCAACTCATCGGAGAACGTACGCATGTACTGATGACCAAGAAGGGTATCAGCGAAACGGTGGAGTTTGACCGCGATGTACTCAAGGAGCAATATGGTCTGGAACCCGACCGTATGCGCGACCTCAAGGGACTGATGGGAGATAATTCCGACAACATTCCAGGCATCGCGGGCGTTGGCGAGAAGACCGCCATGAAGTTGCTGGAAGAATATGGCACGCTGGAGAATGTTCTGGCACACGCGGGTGAGGTCAAGGGAAAACTCGGCGAAAAGATTGCCGCAGGTGCAGGCAGCGCACGCATGAGCTATGAACTGGGCACCATCTGCACAACCGCGCCGATTCCGCTCTCCATCGAAGACTGTGCATTCCATCCGGACGCGATCAGCGGCGCACGCACGCGACTGCTAGAGCTCGAGATGCGCGGTCTTGCCGCGCGCATTGGCGGCGATAGCGCACCGGAGGCAGCAAAACATGCGGAGATTCCCGCGGCGCAGCGTATCGAGTTGGATTCAATTGAAGCTGTTGCAGATGCGATCAAAAAAGCCGCTCCCGTGAAACGCTTTGCGCTCGACGCGGGAGAAACGGTTCAGTTTGCATTTTCGCAAGAGAAGTATTATGAAATTGTACAGGGTGCGGATTTGTTCTGCACGCCGATTGATGAAACGGTTCTCTATGGAGCGCTTAAGCCTGTCTTGGAGGACAAAGACTGCGAGTTGCTGGCGTTTGACACCAAACGTCTGAGGCATTTGCTCGATAAGTTCTCAATCCGGCTCCACGCAAACGTGTTTGACGCGATGATTGCGGACTACCTTCTAGACGCGACAAGACCCGCAACAAGCTTTGCAATGCTTGCCGAGCGGATTTGCCCGAGCCAGAAGCCGAACGCGGCGATGCTGTTTTCCATGCAGGAGAGTATGCTGCGCGAGCTGGACGAAGCGCACATGACAAAGCTTTATACCGACATGGAGCTTCCGCTTGCTTACGTGCTCTATCAGATGGAACACGAAGGCTTTCGCGTGGATCGCGACATCCTCAAGCAACTGCAAGCGCAATTTAACGAGCAAAGTGAATCTCTCGCCAAGAATATCTATGGAACGACAGGCGAGACATTCAACATTCTTTCGCCCAAACAACTCGGCGAGGTGCTGTTTGATAAGCTCGGCTTACCGACAGGGCGGAAGAACAAGAGTGGGTTTTCGACCGATGCGGAGACGCTTGAAGCACTTGCGGACAAGCATCCCGCTATTCCGATGATCCTCGAATACCGGTTCATCACGAAGCTCAAGAGTACGTTTGTAGATGGACTGCTCAACGTGGTCAGCGAAACGAATGATCGCGTGCGCACGCAGTTCAACCAATGCGTCACCGCGACCGGACGCATTTCCAGCACGGAACCCAACATGCAGAATATCCCCGTGCGTACACAGCAGGGGAGGGAGATTCGAAAAGCGTTCGTCGCGTCCGAGGGAAACGTACTGGTGGATGCGGATTATTCGCAGATTGAGCTTCGGTTGCTCGCGCACATTAGCGGTGACGAGGGTATGATTGCCGCGTTTAACAGCGGGAAGGACATTCACCGCACGACCGCGAGCGAAGTGTTCCGTGTGCCGTTTGAAGAGGTGACAAGTGAGCAGCGCAGCGCGGCAAAGGCGGTCAATTTTGGCATCGTCTATGGCATCAGTGACTTTGGCCTTGCGCGCAATCTTGATATCCCGGTCAAACGCGCGGGCGAGTATATCAAACTCTATTTTGACCGCTATCCGGGTGTGAAGTCGTATCTGGAACAAAGTGTGGATGACGCAAAACGATTGGGTTACGCGATCACGATGTTTGAGCGCCGCCGCGCTCTACCGGAGCTCAAAAGCAGCAATTACAACACGCGTTCCTTTGGCGAGCGTGTTGCAATGAATATGCCGATTCAGGGTACTGCAGCTGATATCATCAAACTCGCGATGGTGAAGGTGAGTGAAGTATTGCAGCAGCGCGGACTCAAGACAAAGCTGATCTTACAGGTGCACGACGAACTGATCTTTGACGTGCCCAAATCGGAAGAGGACGAAGTGGTTGCGCTGGTTCATGAGAGTATGGAACAAGTTGCCAAGCTTTCTGTTCCGCTGGATGCGGATGTGAAAGTTGGACACAGTTGGTATGAAACCAAATGACGAATGAGCGCGGAAACTATCTCAAAATCGGTCTCACGGGCGGAATCGGCTCTGGAAAGACGACGGCGGCAAAGCGATTTCTGGCGCTTGGTGCGCGAGTCTATCACGCGGATGAGATTTCCCGTCGTGCGCTCGATCCCGACGCGGTTTGCTATGACCGCGTCGTTTCCGCATTCGGGCGGGAGATATTACAAGACGACGGAACAATTGACCGCAAACGACTGGGCCAAATCGTGTTTGCTGACGAAGAAAAACGAACGCAGCTCAACCAAATCATTCATCCTTATGTCATCGGCGAGCTGTTTGCACGCGCCAAACATGACCTTGATGCCGTACCAAACGGAATTGCGGTGTTTGAAGTACCGCTGTTGTTTGAAAGCGGACTGCATACGCAGATGGATCACAACATCGTCGTTTCTTGCGCCCAAGAAAGTCGTATCCGCCGCGTGATGGAAAGGGACAACCTAACACGTGAACAGGTGCTTGCCCGCATGCAAGCGCAAATGCCAGAGGAAGAAAAGCTGCTGCTGGCAGATTCCATTCTGTTCAACAACGGTTCCGAAGACGACCTGCTCGCGCAGGTTGACGCGCTCTATGTAACGTTGAAAGCCGGAGGAGCACGCGTTTGAATCCAAAGGGTGGGGCAAAACGGCGCAAAAACGCAGACAATCGGCGCAAGAAATTAAGCGGCATGCAGATTGCCGTAATCATTCTTGGTGCAATCCTTCTTCTTTCCGCACTTGGTTTTGCCGGATACATTTGGTATGAAGAAGACCAGCATCAAAAAGCGCTGAAGCAATATCCGGTTGCGTATAGCGATCTGATTCAAACGTATGCGAAAAAGTATCAGCTCGACCCATATCTGGTGCAGTCCATCATTCGTTGCGAGAGCAGCAATGACCCGAACGCCGTGAGCCATGTCGGTGCGATCGGACTCATGCAGATCATGCCGGACACAGGGGAGTGGATTGGGCACAAGATCGATCCGGAACTTGCCTACTCGCTGGATATGCTTACCGATCCAAACATCAATATCGAATATGGATGTTGGTACCTGAACTTCTTGAGCGAACGCTTTGATGGCAACGCGATGGAGATCATCGCGGCATACAATGCCGGACATGGTACCGTGAAAAATTGGCTAGAAGACACGCGTTTTTCCAAAGAAGGCACGCTGATTACGATTCCATATGAGGATACAGCACGCTATTACGAAAATGTTATGACGGCTTATGAAAACTACACAACGCTTTATCCTGATCTTTTTACAACCGATACGCAATCTGTGACGGTTGTCGGCGGTTAAGCCGCGTGCTATACTGAATCAAACCAACCGGAGGAAACTATCTTGCTCGAACTTATCATCATCGTTGTATTGCTTGCGCTGGATCAGATTTCGAAGTATCTGGTGCAGCTCTATCTTTCGCCCGTCGGCAGTAGTGCTCCCGTCATCAACGGACTGCTCCAACTCACCAATGTGCACAACACCGGCGCTGCCTGGGGGATGCTGGAGGGCTTCCGCTGGCTGTTTATTCCGCTGACGCTTATCGTCGCCGGTGCGCTCGTGTTTGTCATCATTCGTTTCCACAAGAAGCTATCCATTTTCTCGCGGATCACGCTCGCGCTGCTGTTTGCGGGCGCGATCGGAAACTTCGTTGATCGCGCGTTGCTTTCCTATGTGCGCGACTTTGTGGATATTACGCCATTGTTTTCGTTTCCGGTGTTTAACATCGCAGACAGCGCACTGAGCATCGGTTGTGTGATGCTCGTCATCGATGCATTGTTCTTAAAAGAGAAATCAATGTTTGAGCGCGTTTCGTTTAAAAAAGAAATTTCTGCCGCAAAAAATTCTGCCGACCAGGCAAAATCCGGCAATTCCGACAACCCAAATGCCTGAACAGGAGAGTATCCTCTGCAGCGCAACGGGTCGGCTCGACTCGTTTGTTGCGACCGAAACGGAACTTTCACGCACGCAGGCGCAGCGGATGATTCGCGAGGGTGAGATTTTGCTCAATGGAAAGGCGGTTAAGCCGAACGTTACCGTTTGTGTGGGCGATCTTGTCGATATCACCTATCCCGATCCTGTGGAGACGGACGTTCTGCCGGAAAATATTCCGTTGGACATCCTCTATGAAGACGAGGATCTCCTCGTGGTCAACAAACCGCAGGGCATGGTGGTGCATCCCGCGCCAGGGCACGAAAGCGGCACACTGGTCAACGCGCTACTCTATCATATTCGCGACCTTTCCGGCATCGGTGGAGAGCTTCGCCCGGGAATTGTGCACCGCATCGACCGTATGACATCCGGCCTGCTCGTGGTCGCCAAAAATGATATTGCGCATCGCGTCCTAAGTGACCAATTTCGCGATCACAGCGCGCGCCGAAGTTATGCGGCGCTAGTGGACGGCAATATCCGCGAGGATTGCGGAACCGTGGATGCACCGCTCGCGCGGCATCCAGTCGATCGTAAACGAATGGCGATTGTGCCCGGTGGTCGCGAAGCCGTCACACACTGGCAGGTTGCTGCGCGATATGGACAATACTCCTTGCTTCAAATTGAGTTAGAAACAGGCAGGACGCACCAGATTCGTGTGCATCTATACAGCATCCAGCATCCTGTAACGGGAGACGATGTCTATGGGCGGGAGAAACGCCCGTTCGGATTGATTGGACAAGCGTTACACGGCTATCGCTTGACATTCAAACACCCAAAGAGCGGGGAACAGATGGTGTTCTATGCGCCTTTGCCGGAGTATTTTATGCTGGCTTTAGCGAAAGCGGGCGAAAAGGAGAGCGCAAAAAAAGTGCTATCGCTCCTGCAAACATTTGAAAAATCCGAGTGAATCTAGAATAAAGGAGAGACCAATGAACCAAAACTGGAATCGACTGAGTAAGCTAACCGCGCTTGTGATGGCGCTCGTTCTATTGATGAGCACGTTCTCCGCCTGCAAACTGCCGGACAATACCGTCAACGAACCTATCACAATTGAATCCAATGAAACCGATGCGCCCGAGCAGGCGGAAGAGACGCCACTGCCCGAGCCGACATTTCAGGTCAGCGATGCGGCTGAAAGCGCGTTTCATGCGCTGGATCTGGAAGTATTTCGTTGGTATGCGACAAACGATGGCTATTCGCTCCATATGTTTGTCGATAACCCTGCAAACTATCAAATCGATCATGCAAGCGTGAAAATGACACTTGGTGAGTTTACCGCAGAAGACGACGCGCGCATCACTGCCGACTGCAACGCATTTATGGAAAAGCTGAATGCGATCAACCGCGAAGAACTTAAGCCGGAGACACAGTTTTCCTATGATGTTCTCCATGACATTCTGGAAGACGACGCGCCGGATTCAGACTTCTCCTACTATTACGAACCGCTGACCGAGTACACAGGGCTGCATTCCAACATGCCGCTTTCGTTTGCTTTGTTCGAGCTCAAAAATGTACAGGATGTTGAGGATTATCTTACACTGCTGGCCGATATGCCGCGCTATATGGGACAAGTGCTTGCCTATGAACAAAAGCGCGCGGAACTCGGCATGTTTATGACCGAACCTGCGCTGGATAAGATTCTCGAAGGTTGCAAAGCGATTATTGACGCGAAAGACACAACCTTCCTCTACGTAACGTTTGAAGAAGGAATTGACAAACTCACCGATTTGACGCCGGAACAGGCGAAGCAATACAAGGACAAGAACAGCAGCCTGCTCAAAAACGAATATATCAACTCGTTCCAAACGCTCTATGATGGGCTGGAGAAGCTCCGCAAAGACTGCCGCAGCTATGAAGAAGCTGCAAAGTTCAACGAGTCCCACAAGGATTATTTTGAACTCACGTTGCAGGCAGGCGGCTGCAACTCTCTTTCTGTAGAAGAGAATCTGGAGATGCTCAAGAGCGAGTTGCAATACTTGTTCTATGATTTTTCTCAGATTGCCGCCAAAAAGCCGGATGTATATGACGCGGAAATCAACATGACCAGCGGGAATATGCAGCAGGATCTCGATTATCTCCAAACCCTGATTCAGCCGCTGCTGCCGGTTCTGCCGGAACACAACCTGACACTAACGGATGTGCCGGAAGAATTGCAGGGGCAGTTTGCGCCCGCGGCATATGTGATTCCGGCCATGGACGACTGGAAAGACAATACGATCTATATCAATACCGCGACCGAAGACCCGACTCTGCTGCTCACGCTTGCGCATGAGGGCTATCCGGGACATATGTATCAGTATGTCTACCAGCGCAGCCAGGATCAACTGGGGCTCATGCAACGCGCGGCGAATTTCGGCGGATATGCCGAGGGCTGGGCACAATTTGCAGAATTTCTGACGATTGAGAATCAGACCAAGTATGACCCGGATGTTTCGCGGTTTTACTTTGACTACAGCATGATGATCAATGCTATTCTGCCGGCGATCATCAGCATTCTTGTGAACTACTATGGTTATAGCGAGGCTGCGGTCGAGAATGCGGTTAGCGGGTTTGGCTTTGATGGCGAGTATATCACGCCGCTGTTCTATAATACGGTCATCGACCAGCCATACTATTTCTTTGATTATGCGATTGGCTACAGCCAGCTGGCACAGCTCTATCGCGAAACGGAGAATGAACTTGGCGATAAGTTCGATATGGCAGCGTTCCTGAAAACGTATCTCGACCTTGGACCGGGCAACTTTGATCTCGTTCGGGAGCAGATGGATGTTTGGACGGACGGGCTTTTGCAGGATGCCGCATAAGAGCGCTTGACAAAACCGCCAGATTCGGCTAGACTGACGACAATTGAATGATACGTCATCGGCTGTGAAGATGAGGAGTACGCGCGCTGAACGCACCAGAGAGACCGCTGCTATGCTGAAAAGCGGTTTGCGATACCAGACGCGGAAGGTCGCATCAGAGCCGGACATGTGAAGCAAACGCAATAGCATGTCCCGTATATTCCACGTTTCGGAACCGAAGAGGAACACATCACAAGATTTGCGATGTGCTCAACAAAGGTGGTACCGCGAGCGTCCGTTTCGTCCTTTGACGAAGCGGGCGCTTTTTATTTTTAGAAACGATAAGAAAGTTATAAAAGACAGGGAGAGAAATACTATGCGCCCCGAAATGGAGAAGACTTACGATCACGCACGAGTGGAAGGCACGCTCTATAAAACATGGGAAGAACGCGGCTATTTTCACGCACGCCCGAACACGGGAAAACCACCGTACACCATTGTGATTCCGCCACCTAACATCACGGGAAAGCTGCACATGGGCCACGCGATTGACGAGACTCTGCAGGACGTGCTGATTCGCTATAAACGCATGAGCGGCTATGAGGCGCTCTGGATGCCGGGCACTGATCACGCTTCGATTGCAACCGAAGTGAAGATTGTCGAGCAGATGGCAAAAGAAGGGCTCACGAAAAAGGATCTCGGCCGTGATGGCTTCTTAAAGCGCGCCTGGGAATGGCGGGACGAATACGGCTCCACAATCGTCAAGCAGCTTCGCTATCTCGGCTCCTCGTGCGACTGGGAACGGGAACGCTTCACGATGGACGAAGGATGCAGCAAGGCCGTCACCAAAGTGTTTGTGAGTCTCTATAACAAAGGCTTGATTTATCGTGGAGATCGCATCATCAACTGGTGCCCGGACTGCAAAACCGCGCTGTCCGACGCAGAGGTGGAATATGAAGAGCAACACAGCCACCTTTGGCATGTGCGCTACGATGCGCCGGACAAGAGCTATTCGATTACTGTTGCAACCACACGGCCGGAGACGATGCTGGGCGATACTGGCGTTGCGGTGAATCCCGAGGACCCGCGCTATAAGCACCTGATCGGCAAGACAGTCATCGTGCCCGCTGTGGGCAGAGAGATTCCGATCGTAGGCGACGAATACTGCGAGATGGAATTCGGCACAGGAGCCGTGAAGATTACCCCGGCGCATGACCCGAATGATTTTGAAGTGGCGATGCGGCAAGGGCTGCCCGTGATTCGCGTCTATACGGACGCGGGTTATATCAACGAAAACGGCGGCAAGTTTGTCGGCTTAGAACGCTTTGAGTGCCGCAAAGTGATTGTCAAAGAACTCGAAGAAAGCGGCAATCTCGTCAAGATTGAACCGTATGCGCACAATGTTGGCACCTGCTACCGCTGCCACAGCACGGTGGAACCCATTGTGTCAAAACAGTGGTTTGTGGATATGAAGCCGCTGGCGGCTCCTGCCATTGAAGCTGTTCGAAACGGCGAAGTAAAATTCGTGCCGGAGCGGTTTGAAAAGACGTATTTCAACTGGATGGACAACATCCGAGATTGGTGCATTTCGCGCCAGCTCTGGTGGGGTCACAGGATTCCTGCCTACTATTGCGACGCCTGCGGCAAGATGGTTGTTTCGGAAGAGAAGCCTGACAAGTGCCCGGACTGCGGCGCGCCGCTGCGTCAGGACGAGGATGTGCTCGACACGTGGTTCAGTTCCGGCATGTGGCCATTTTCTACGCTCGGCTACCCGGAACAGACGGAAGAGCTCAAATACTTCTATCCCACTAATACGCTTGTCACGGGCTACGATATCATTTTCTTTTGGGTGGCACGCATGATCGTGTTTGGCTATGAAGTGATGCACGAGCGTCCGTTTGAAACGGTCTATGTCCACGGTATTATGCGCGACAGCCAGGGCAGAAAGATGAGCAAATCTCTTGGCAACGGCATTGACCCGCTGGAGGTCATCGAAAAGCATGGTGCAGATTCGCTCCGTTTCTCGCTGCTTGCCGGAAACTCCGCAGGAAACGACATGCGCTTCTATTGGGAAAAGGTGGAAGCCGCGCGAAACTTCTGCAACAAAATTTACAATGCGTCCCGTTTCGTGTTGATGGGTACGGACGAGAACGCAGGGGAACTCCCGTCGGAAGACAAGCTGGAGATCGCGGATAAGTGGATTCTCAGCAGGCTCAACGAGATCATCACAGAGGTAACGAAAAACCTCGACGGCTATGAGCTTGGCATGGCGGCGCAGAAAATATATGACTTCATCTGGTCGGAGTATTGCGATTGGTATATTGAAATCGCAAAATCCCGTCTGTATGGCGAAAACACAGAGGAGAAGGCTGCCGTCAGCGCGGTGCTCGTGCATGTGTTGAAAACGAGCCTGAAGCTGCTGCATCCGTTTATGCCGTTCATCACGGAGGAAATATTTACAAAACTCTCCAACGAACCTACGATCATGCTCTCCGCATGGCCGCAGGTGGATGAGCGATTCAACGCATATAGCGAGGATTGCGCGCGCATGGAGCGCCTGATGGAACTGGTTCGTTCCATCCGTAACCTCCGCGCGGAGATGAAAGTCCCACCGGCGCAGAGAATCGGCGCGCGTCTCGTCGTGGAAAAGCAGGACGCAGCAGCGTTTGCAACCATGACAGGGTATCTGGCGAAACTCGCTGGTGTGGAGGGCGCAACAGTCTCGACCGAAACGGGTGAAATCCCCAAGAGCGATGTGCACATCGTCTGTGACGGCGTGGAGGCGATCATCCCGCTCTCATCGCTGATCGATCCTGAGAAAGAGCGTGCACGCATTGCAAAAGAGATTGAACGTGTCAGCGGAGACATCTCCCGCGCGAACGCAAAGCTGAACAATGAATGCTTCCTCGCAAAAGCACCGCAGAGCGTGGTTGACGAGGAAAAAGCGAAGCTCTCCGCAGCAGAAGAGATGCTTGGCAAGCTCAAAGAGCGCCTTGAAACGCTCGCCTAAGACGCACGCACGAAAGAATATTGCGCAGGCGGTGCAAGTATCTGGTATAATCAAGCAAAACAAAGGAGAACATGCGTATGCGTTCGAATGAGATTCGCCTTGGAGTCGTCGGCGCGGGGAATATGGGAGAGGCAATCCTACGTGGATACCTCACCAGTGGCTATGCCTCCGGTGATCAAACATCGGTTTATGATCCGGATATGGAAAAATGCCGCGCGCTGGAGCGCGATCTCGGTGTTGCAGTGGCGGAATCGCTTTCTGAATTGATTCAGAAAAGCGATCTGCTGTTGATCGCTGTAAAACCAAACGTATGTGCGCATTTATTTGAGGAACAGTTTGATCGCTTTGCGGACAAGGCTGTTGTCTCCATTGCAGCAGGGTGGGGAGGGGAGCGTCTGAAAAACGCTCTTCCCGCCACCGCGCGCGTGCTTCGTGTGATGCCGAACACACCGGCGATGATCGGTGAGGGTATGATCGTGTTTGAGTCCGGCGATACACTAACGCAGAACGAACGCGCGTTTGCGGAAACGATGTTTGGTTCGGTTGGTGAAGTGATCAGCTTGGAACCGAAACTCATGGATGCAGTCACGGCGGTCAGTGGCAGTGGACCCGCGTATGTGTATCTGTTTATTGAAGCGCTGGCGGACGGTGGCGTAAAAGCCGGACTGCCGCGCCCGATTGCGCTCAAGCTCGCCGCGCAGACCGTGAAGGGTTCCGCTATGATGGTATCCGAAACCGGTGTACACCCAGGTGAGCTGAAAGACCGCGTTTGCTCGCCGGGCGGCACGACGATTGAAGCCGTTGCTGTCCTGGAACAAAAAGGTCTGCGCGGGGCTGTGATAGGCGCTGTGGATGCTTGCCGTGAGAAATCCGAGCGAATGAGCAAATAATATATAATATACAATACGAAACGAGCAGGGATGAAGCAGGAAGTTACAATCTATACCGACGGTGCGTGCTCCGGCAACCCAGGTCCGGGCGGCTGGGGCGCAATTTTGATGTATCAACAACAAAAAAAAGAACTCTCCGGATTTGAACCGGAGACAACGAACAATCGTATGGAGCTGCGTGCAGTCATCGAAGCCGTGCGCGCGCTGAAGGTTTCGTGCAGCGTGAAGATTCATACAGACAGCGCTTACGTCTGCAATGCATTTCACCAACGTTGGCTGAACAACTGGCAGGCCAACGGCTGGAAAACGTCCGCCAAGCGCGATGTTGAAAATCAGGACTTATGGCGCGAGCTGCTGGACGTTTTGAGTAAACATGCTTATCAGTTCATCAAAGTCAAGGGCCATTCGGACAATCCGTTTAACAATCGCTGTGACGAGTTGGCACGGCTCGCCATCAAACAGGCAATCGCGTCGCAAATCATGTGATTTGCCTCTTTTTTACTCTAACTATTCGTTAAACTTGTCTTTAACGAATAGTTGTGTTAGAATGTAAGCATCGAATTTTAACTGTTCAGAGGCGATTTTTGATGGCGAACACCTACCACAACGCACTTAACAAAGACTACACCCTCAAGATTCGCGCATTACTCGCCGAGCTACCAGTGCTTTGCGGATCATTTTTTCGCGCAATTGACAGCCAAACATCCGTGTTAACGCGCTATGCTTATGCGGTAGACCTGCGCGGATTCTTTCAGTTTGCCGCTCAGCAGGATGATTTATTCAAAGGACGAGACATCCCCTCCCTCACCGCGGCCGATCTGGAAAAAGTGCAAGCCTACCATATAGAATTGTTTTTAGCGGAAGTTTCATTTTATCAGAAAGGCGATCGCGAATGGATCAACCAGGAGCGCGCAAAAGCCAGAAAACTATCATCGTTGCGCTCGTTTTTCAAGTTTTTACACAAGCAGGAGTATCTGCCGACGAATGTAGCGGCGCTGGTCGATATCCCAAAGCTCAACGAAAAAGCGATCATCCGGCTGGAGCCGAATGAGGTTGCCGATTTGCTCGATCTCGCGGAAAACGGCGAAGGATTGACAGAGCGGCAAAAAGCATATCATGAATCAACCAAGGTGCGCGATGTCGCGATTCTCACGCTGTTTCTTGGTACGGGAATCCGCATCAGCGAATTGGTCGGGATTGACCTTGGCGATATTGACTTTGAAAACAATGCCTTCGTCGTCACCCGGAAAGGTGGCAGCGAAGACATTCTAAACTTTGGCGAAGAAGTACATCAAGCACTTGCAGACTATTATGCCATCCGCGAAAAGCAGTCCGCCCTGCCGGGTAATGAGCGGGCATTATTTCTCTCCATGCAGCTCAAGCGAATCAACGTCCGCTCTGTCGAATTACTGGTAAAAAAATACGCAAAGCTCGCAGCCCCGCTGAAGAAGATTACCCCGCACAAGCTCAGAAGCACCTACGGTACGATGCTCTATCATGAGACGGAAGACATCTATCTCGTGGCGGATGTGTTGGGGCACAAGGATGTGAATACCACACGAAAGCACTACGCCGCATCCAGCGAGGAGCATAAGCGCATTGCTGCGAAAAAGATCAAACTGCGCGACGATTAACGCTTTGGATGGTTGCGCCGGACGCGCGCGCCATATGTCATTGGCAGCGTTTTTGCCTCCACCAGTGCGTCTTCCTTCCAATCGTCATACAGATCCGGCACAAAACCGTCTTCCAAATCGACAGATGCTGCAGATTCTCTCTCCGGTACATAGTCATCGCCAAAAAACACACCGGAAACCGGAATTTGTGCAAATGCGCGATCATCTCCATCCAAGCAGCGGAAGCAGTTGTCACAAATCTTGCTTGGATCGAGTTCACAGCGGTCATCGCACGTGCCACAGTCGTTGCAAATTTTATCTGCTTGTAAAACACAACGTTTCATAATAAAATTGATTGTCTCCCGAACATATGTTTGCAATATTTTGAAGTATATGTTAAAATCATTTCAAAGTCAAGCGGTGTCCCGCAAAACGGAGGTTGTTGATTCACCATGAAAAAACTGGCCGATCCCCAACAGGTGATTCTCGATTATATGATTTCGTTTACCGAGGAGCATGCATATCCCCCTTCGGTCCGGGAGATTTGCGCTGCTGTCGGGTTAAAATCGACGGCAACCGTGCATACGCATCTGCGAAATCTCGAAAAGCGGGGTTTGATCACGCGTGATCCTTCCAAGCAGCGCGCGGTGTTCATCAACACCGACCAACTGCCCGATAGAGAAGAAAAACAGTACGCCGTTCCGCTGATTGGCCGCGTTGCAGCCGGTATTCCTATGCTCGCAGCGGAGAATATCGAGGATGCGTTTCCGCTTCCAGATGTGCTCATGCATGGCAAAGAACCGGAAGAGGTTTATATGCTTCGAGTAGACGGCGAAAGCATGCGCGATGCCGGTATTCGAGACGGCGACATCCTCGTGGTCAACCACAATTGCAACTGTACAAATGGTGATATCGTCGTTGCGCGCGTACAGGGTGAAAGTGCGACGGTCAAGCGCTTCTTCCGTGAAAAAGACCGTGTGCGTTTGCAACCGGAAAACGAGCTATTTGAGCCGATCTATGTTTCCTTTGACGATGTTGAAATCTCTGGAAAGGTCATCGGTCTGTTGCGCACGATTTGACGCCTAGAAGCCCTGACGAATCAGCTCGTCGCAAGCCAACATACAGGCAATTCGCGCGTGCGCATACGTTAGCGCTCCCTGTAGATAGGCGGTGTATGGCGCGCGAATCGGTCCGTCTGCACTGAGCTCGGTGGTTGCACCTTGAACGAACGCCCCGGCTGCCATCACGACCTGATCTTCATATCCCGGCATATCCCACGGTTCCGGAGACACAAAGCTGTCCACCGGGGCCGCTTTTTGTATGCTGCGGCAAAACGCGACTAGCGACTCCGCATCCGGAAACTGCACCGCTTGAATAATGTCGGATCGATGCGCATCATAGAGCGGCATAGTCAGCAGATTGAGCTGCTCAAACACGCGTGCAAAGAGCGCTGCTCCTTTGACGCACTGCGCCGTGACATGCGGCGCGAGAAACAATCCCTGATAAAACAAACGATAATCTCCCGCATAGGAACCAACCTCCGCACCCATGCCGGGCACGGTCATGCGCTGCGCAATGCGGTCGATGAGGTCTTCCCTGCCTGCGATATATCCGCCGGTTGGCGCGAGTCCGCCACCGGGATTTTTGATCAGCGAACCTGCGATGATGTCTGCGCCCTGCGCAGTGGGCTCCGTTACCTCGACAAACTCACCGTAACAATTGTCAACGAGAATCATCGCCTCCGGGAACCAATTGCGTATGCAGTCAAATACGACCTTCATCTGCGTCATCGTAATCGCCTCGCGCCAAGCATAGCCGCGCGAACGCTGCGCGTAGACGATTTTTACAGCACTTCGATCCACCTGCTCGATGGAATCCAGATCAATCTTGCCCTGTTCCGTCAGTGAAACAGATTGGAACGAAATACCCATTCGCTTGAGAGAATTTGGCGCGTCGCCGCGCACCCCGATCGCCTCCAGAAGCGTATCGTAAGGATCACCCGTGATGGAAAGGATGCGATCCCCGGGCTCAACAAGCCCGGCCAGCGCGGTGAAAATCGCGTGTGTTCCGTTGACAAACTGTGGGCGAACCAGGGCCTTTTGCGCCATCAGGGTGTGGGCAAACACGCGATCCAGCGTGTCTCTACCGATGTCGTCATAGCCATATCCCGTGGTTGGCGTAAAATGCCGTACACTCACACGTTCTTGCCAAAACGCCTCCAACACGCGCTGTTGATTGACCATCTCTATCGCATCGATGCGTCGAAAAACGTCCGTCAAAGACTGCTCTGCGCTCCAAACAAGCTCTCGTGCGCGATCTGTTGTTTCTATCATGATGGTATTCCTTTCATCCAATCTTGGGCTTGCAACGAAGTGTGATCGATTAAACTACTCTTCGCTTGTTCCCAATGTGTCGCATCGTGCCAGACAATTCGCTCGTCCCGACGAAACCAGGTGAGCTGCCGCTTGGCAAAATGGCGCGTGTCTTGTTTGATTTTCTCGACGGCCTCTTGCAGCGTGCATTCGCCTCTGAAAAAACCAAACAGCTGTTGATATCCAATGGACTTCATCGCGGGTAATGAGGAGCTATATCCTGCGTAAAATATGTGCTTTGCTTCTTCCAGCAAACCTTGTTCCATCATGCGATCCACGCGAAGATTGATTCGCTGATACAACAAATCCCGTTCCATTGTCAACCCGATCATCATCGGCTGAAACGGAGCCTGTTCAAACGCGCTGTTCTGAAAATCCGCGCCAAAGCTGGAAAGTGGTTGACCGGAGCAATCGAACACTTCCAGCGCACGGACGATCCGCTTCTTATCGTTGGGATGCAATCTCTGCGCTGTGATCGGATCGGCGCTTGCCAGACGCGCATAAGCCGCCTCGTAATCGCGTTCATATTCGATTGTGGCGTTCTCTCTGGCGGTATCGTTACGCAGAATTGCGAAACCGAGCGGATAGGTCAGCGCGTTGACATACAGCCCGCTGCCGCCGACGACGATTGGAACATGTCCGCGCGATACGATGCCGTCGATTGCTTCACTCGCCATGTTTCGAAACATGGCCGCGGAGAATTCTGGCGTGACGATAGGCAAGCAATCGATCAAATGGTGCCGAACCCCCTGCCGTTCTTCCAATGTTGGCTTTGCGGAGCCGATATCCATACCAAAATAAACCTGCACAGAGTCCGCGGAAACGATCTCTCCGTCGATACGCTTTGCAAGTTGAATTGAAAGCTCTGTTTTGTGGCAGGCGGTCGGACCTACAATGCAAACGATCCTTTGCCGTTGTGATACAGATTCCATATCGTTGCGCGCCGTGTTTTAAAGCACGCGCTTGAACATCTTTTCGATGTCCGTCTTTGTGAAACGAACCGCAACAGGACGTCCATGTGGGCAGGTCAAAAGGGAATCCTGCCCTGTCAGGCGTTCCAGAAGTTGGCGAATTTCTTCATGAGAGAGTCGCTCCCCTGCCTTGATTGCGTGTTTGCAAGCGGATTGCGCGATTGCATCACGAAACCAATCGTTCGGGCGTGCTTCATCGGAGCAGGAGAGAAACTCCAGCACGTCATGTAAAAACGCGGTTTTGAGCGCGGTCCCGTTGATTTGCGGCACGGCAAGCAACGTTACGCTTGTTTCCGATGCATCCGAAAACACGAATCCAAAGCGTTCCAGTTCGTCTTTGTTGGTAAAAAACACATCACTTTCCGTCGGTAGAAGGCGTACATCCTCCGGCAAAAAAAGCGATTGGGACACTACGGCGGCGGAGCGTGCCATCAGTGCGTCGTAAAGAAGCCGTTCGTGCGCCGCGTGTTGGTCGATGCAATAGACATTTTCGCCTTGCTGAACATACCAGTAGGTATCAAATGCACAACCGACGATGTGGAACGGTTCTAGAAGCGGTTCCTCTGGTTTTGTGAGAAACACAGGAACCGGGCGCGGACGCGTCTCTTCCGGCTCGCGCACAGGGAAACGGTAAGTCGGCACACGCGGAGGAAGATCTACATAGCTGCTCTCACGCAATGAACTACTGGGCTGCGTAATCGGCGCACGAAGATCGACCTTGCGCGCTTCTTCCGGGATGGTATACACCGGCGTTTGTTCTTGAATTGGCTCCTCCCGGCGAATCTCAATCGTCGGAACATAGCTACGAATCAGCGCCTCGGAGCAACCGACTACTACGCTGCGCGAGACGCGCTGCTCGTCGGTGAAACGAACTTCCAGCTTTGCGGGATGGACGTTCACATCGACTTCGGCATAGGCAATGCTCATATACAGCACCGCAAACGGGAATCGCCCGATCAATACCCGCGTATCAAACGAACGCGAAAGTGCATTACTCAGCGCGTTTGAGCGAATGATGCGCCCGTTGAGCAAAAATGTCTGTCCGGAACGATTGGCACGCGCAAGGTCCGGCACACCGACAAACCCCGTTATCTTCAAGTAGCCATCATCAAACGTAACTGGGCAAAGTTGACGCTCCACACTTACACCATAGACCGAGAGCAGCGCGTCTTTTGCGTTGCCGTTGCCGGTTGAACGATAGACACTCTTCCCTCCGTTGACATAATGCACGGCAATCTGCGGCACGGAGAGAATCAACCGCGCGATATAGTCCCCGATCGCCGCGCTCTCGGCACGCGCGCTTTTGACAAACTTGAGCCGCGCGGGAACGTTGTAAAAAAGGTTACGAATGTCGATGCTCGTTCCTCGCGTTCCGGCGGTGCGTTTGTGTTCAATGAGTTCTCCGCCTTCGTAGCGAATTTGTGTGCCTAGCTCGTCCTCTTCGGTTTGGGTCTGGAGTGTTACGCGCGATACCGCGGCGATGGAAGCCAACGCTTCCCCGCGAAAGCCGAGCGAGCGAATCGCAAAGAGATCGTTTGCGGAAGAAATCTTGCTGGTTGCGTGGCGAAGGAATGCCGTTTCGCAGTCCTCGTCCGCGATTCCGCTACCGTTGTCGGTGATGCGGATGCTGTCCAAGCC
Source organism: Bacillota bacterium (assembly GCA_023395595.1). Lineage (GTDB taxonomy): Bacteria > Bacillota > Clostridia > Christensenellales > CAG-138 > UBA7703. The sequence goes on along the minus strand of JAEWYO010000058.1, from coordinate 4,880 downwards.
TCCATTTTCAATCTCAATGGTAATCGCTGTCGCACCCGCGTCAATCGAATTCTCCACGAGCTCTTTGACAACCGAACTCGGCCGCTCGACGACTTCGCCGGCGGCAATCTGGTTTGCAATTCTGGGCGGTAAAACGTGTACCTTTGGCATAGATTCTCCGTTTAATTTCGCGTGTTATGTGTGTCGAAGCATCGCGTGTAGAGCGAAAAGCTGATTGAGCGCCTCAAGCGGCGTCAAATGATTTACGTCCATTTCTCGAAGGATGCGCAGCGCGCTCTCCTCTCCGCTTTCGTCCAAGAGCGAGGGTTGTACGCTGGTTTCAATCTTTGCTGGCTCGCGTTTTGCCGCGATGTCCGCCGATTCCAGCTTTTCAAGAATTTCTTTTGCGCGTGCAAGTACTGCCTCAGGCAGCCCGGCGAGACGCGCCACCTGAATGCCGAAGCTTTGGTCGGCGCCGCCGCGCACAATCTTGCGCAAAAACACGATATCTTCGCCGATTTCACGAACCGTGACGCGGAAGTTTTTCACGCCCGGCAGTTCGCCTTCGAGCTCGGTCAACTCATGATAATGCGTGGCAAACAGAGCTTTTGCGCCGCATTTCTTTGCGTCTGCGATGTATTCCAGCACCGACCAGGCGATGCTGAGCCCGTCAAATGTGCTGGTTCCTCTGCCGATTTCATCGAGGATGAGCAGGCTACTCTCGCTTGCGTTGTGAAGAATATTGGCGACCTCGCTCATCTCCACCATGAATGTACTTTGACCGGACGAGAGATCGTCGCTGGCACCGATTCGCGTGAAGATGCGATCGACAATGGAAAGATCCGCTTCCATCGCGGGCACAAACGAACCGATGTGTGCCATCAGCGCAATCAACGCGGTTTGGCGCATATATGTGCTCTTACCCGCCATATTTGGGCCGGTGATGATCAACAACCGGTCGTCTGTGCGGTTGAGCAACACATCATTTGGCACAAACGGGTCCTTCATCGCGCGTTCAATGACCGGATGGCGGCCGTTGACAATCTTGATTCTACCCTGTTGGTTCCAGACGGGACGGCAGTAACCATAGTTTGCTGCAACTTCCGCAAGGGAAACATAGCAGTCAAGTTGGGCGATCAGTGCGCCGTTTGATTGAAGTCTGCCCGTGCAGCTGACCAGCACCTCTCGAATACCGTTGAACAACTCGTTTTCCAGAACGACGAGGCGATCCTTAGCACCGAGAATTTTCTGCTCCATCTCCTTGAGTTCCGGTGTGACATACCGCTCGGCATTGGCCAGCGTCTGCTTGCGTTCGTATTCATACGGCACCTGCGCCAGATACGATTTCGTGACCTCGATATAATACCCGAACACGCGGTTATAGCTCACACGCAAGGATTTGATCTTTGTGCTCTCGCGCTGCGACGCTTCATAATTCTCCAGCCAGGCTTGAGAATTCTCCGCGATGCTCCTGAGCTCGTCCACCTCCGGGCTATAGCCAGTGCGGATGAATCCGCCGTCTTTGAGCGTAGCCGGAGGCTCCTCCGTAATGGCGGAAAACAGCAGTTGAAGCACGTCCTCCATCTCGTCAAGTGAGCTGGAAATATCTTCCAGCGCGGCGCTATCGTTTGCGCGCAAAGATTCCTTGATGAGTGGTACGCGTTCCATGGTTTGAATCAGAGCAACACAGTCCCGCGCATTGACGGAGCCGTATACAATCTTGCTGCAAAGTCGCTCGATATCATACATGCCGTGTAGCAAGTCTTGCAGCTGTTTACGCTGGGTCAGATTCTCCTTGAATTGATCCACTGCATCCAGTCGGCGTTCAATTTCCTGAATTGATTGCAGCGGGCGATCCACCCAGTCGCGGAGCATTCTGCCGCCCATGCCGGTCTTTGCATGATCAAGCAGGTGGATGAGCGTGTTTTTCTTGTTCCCGCCGAAACGAAGCGGCTGCGTGAGTTCCAGATTGCGCCGCGTGGTTGCGTCCAGCACCATATAGCTGCTACGGTTGAGCAAGCGTATGCCACGGATGTGCGAAAGCGCATTCTTCTGCGTTTCGTCCAGATAGCGCATCAGCGCACCGGCGGCAGAGACGGCGTATGGTGCGTCCTCCGCGCCAAAGCCGGAGAGCGAGCTCACGTTAAAATGTCGCTTGAGTATGTCTCGTGCATTTTCCGGTAAAAAGGCGTTTGCACCGTATTGATCCAGATAGTAGGAAGACGAAATCTGGCGTGACAAAAGTTGCTGTAAAAAGAGCGAGGGTTCCGCGATGATCTCACGCGGGCGGATTCGCTCAAGTTCATCCAACAGCGCAACCGATGGTTGTTTTCCACTCAACTGCAACAAATAGAACTCACCGGTCGAAACATCCGCATACGCAAGCCCGATGACGCTATCACCAATTGCGATGGATGCGATATAGCTGTTTTGCCCTTCTTCGAGCATGCGATCTTCGATCACCGTACCCGGCGTGATGATGCGGATGACATCGCGCTCTACCAAACCTTTGGCGAGTGCCGGGTCCTCCACCTGCTCACAGATCGCAACTTTATATCCTTTTTCGATGAGCTTGGAAACGTAGTTGTCTACCGCGTGATACGGCACTCCGCACATCGGTGCACGCTCACTCAGACCGCAATCGCGCCCTGTTAATACGAGATCAAGCTCTTTTGCGGCAGTCTTTGCATCCTCAAAAAACATTTCATAAAAATCACCGAGGCGAAAAAACAGCAGACAATCGCTGTATTTATCCTTGAGTTCCAGATATTGCCGCATCATCGGCGTCATCGAAGCTGGCATTCATTCCTCCGTCGTTCGGGTCAGACGCAATCGATTTATGACGTTCGTTTAGGCGGCTTAGTGCTTGCAGCCGCCGCAACTGCCACAATCTCCGGCACAACTCCTGCTTGCGCTGGTTTCTGCGCCGATGCAGGCATTTATTTCGTCGTTGACCGCAGTTAAAACGGCGGAAAATGCATTTTGTGCGGAGATGAGTTCGCTATAGAGAGGGCTTTCTTTCAGTTGCGCTTCGAGACGGTCGATATCGTTGGTCAGCGAAACCGCTTCTAGATCATCTCCCTCTTCATCCGAAAGAATGCCGATCAATCGGTCACGTTTCTCGTTGAGTTCCTGCATGAGCAGCGCAATGGCTTCGTTTTGCTCAAATGCGCTCTGCGCCTGCTTCATTTGGGTGAATTCACACGAGTTGGCGAGCGCCAATCCAAGTTCTCTTGCCAGTTCAATCATGATTTTTATCTCCTCCGAATTCCGGTTTGTTGTGCTTTGCTAATCAGCAATCTTGCCGTAGAGAGAATTCTTTCGAACGTTGGTAATCGTGACAGGAACATAGGTGCCGATCAATTCCGGCGTTCCCGCGAAATACACCATCTTAAAGTTTGAAAACTTGCCGTAGCAGATAGGCTCGTTTCGTAGGTCACAGTCCTCCACATGGACGATTCCTGTTACACCAACGTATTTCTCATTGTTCTCGCGCGACTTTCGCTCCTGCAATTCGTTGAGCCGATGCAGCCGCTCGCGTTTGACTACGTCCGGCACCTGATCTTCCATGCTGGCTGCGCGCGTTCCCTTGCGCGGAGAATACTTGAAGGTGAACGCAGAGGCAAACCCCACCCGCTCGACCAAATCGAGCGTTTGAAGGAAATCCTCCTCTGTTTCGCCGGGGAATCCAACAATAATATCCGTCGTCAGCTCCACATCCGGCATGGCGGCGTGCAGTTTTTCGGCGATCTCCAGATAACGTTCACGCGTGTATTTGCGGTTCATCAGCTTGAGAATTTCATTGGAACCGCTCTGCATCGGCAGATGCACATGGTGGCAAACGTTTGGCAAAGTTGCCATGGCGGCAATCATTTCGTCGGTCAAATCCTTCGGGTGCGAGGTCATGAAGCGAATGCGTTTGAGCCCCTCCACCTCAGAAACAAGCGAAAGAAGCTTCGCAAATGACGCATCCGGTAGGTCTTTTCCATAGGAATTTACGTTTTGCCCCAGCAACGTAATCTCACTATAGCCTTCCGAAACAAGATTTTTTGCTTCCTCAACCACCGCTGCCATCTCGCGGGAGCGCTCACGTCCGCGGACAAATGGTACGATACAATACGTGCAAAAATTATCGCACCCAAAGTTGATGTTGATAAAAGCGTTGATCTTCCCCGTTCGGATGCTCGGCAGATCGTCCTCGTTTTGGATGTTGTTCTCGTCCACGGCGAGCGTGCGCGCGCCGGAATCCGCGCTCTCTACAAACGAGGGCAGACGCGAAAGAAGGTTCGTTCCGAACACAATATCCACAAAAGGAAAGCGTTTATACAGTTTCTCGGCGACCTCCTGCTGTTGCATCATGCAACCAAAAACGCCGATGATGAGATTCGGGTTTTCGTCTTTGAGCTCTTTGAGCGCGCCAATGTTGCCGAACACGCGTTTCTCTGCATGGTCACGTACACAGCAGGTGTTAAAGAGGATCAAATCCGCGGTTTCCTTGTCGGTTCCGCGCGAAAAGCCCACTGTTTCCAGCAATCCTGCCGCGGTTTCGCTGTCCCGCACATTCATCTGGCAGCCAAACGTTTCGATATAATATAAGCGCTGTCCATGTTCAAAATGGTTGCGCAAAGGCGATTTTTGTTCCATGTTAGTACACTCCATTTCAGCTTGCTCCATTATAGCATGAATTCTCAAATCGAATGAAAGATTTTTGTGTTTTCCGTGTTGACAATTTAATGAGCTTGTTGTATATTATGAAAGTCGCGAAAAGCGGTGCGCCATCTTCGGGGTGTAGCGCAGTCCGGTAGCGCACGTGCTTTGGGAGCATGGGGCCGAAGGTTCAAATCCTTTCACCCCGACCAGAAGTGGCCCCGTGGTCAAGCGGTCAAGACACCGCCCTTTCA
>JAEWYO010000039.1 GCA_023395595.1 Bacillota bacterium | reverse complement strand
TGCTCAAGATCGATCGCGTCGGCAAGAACATGTGGATGTCGCCGGGCATGTGCGGCTCGCTCTCCGGCTCTGTGCCGACCAATGTGGGCCAGGCGCGCATCCGCGTATCCGGCATGACTATCGGCGGCAAGGGAGGCGCAATCGAATGACATATCAGGAATTTGCAAAACGGGCTAAGGACTACGCGGCAAAGATCGGCTGTGAATCCTCCGAACTCTATTACGCAAACGGTGAATCGTTTGAGGTCAACGCGAACGCAGGTGAGATCGACCGATACAGCGTCAGCCGTGAAGCAGGCGTTTCCGTGCGCGTGTCGTTGAACGGGAAAGAAGGCTACGCATATACCGAGCGCATCAACGAGCCGGAGAAGCTGGTTGATCACGCAGCGGACAACGCAAGGTGCATTGAGAGCGAAGACGACCACCCGATGCAGACCAAGCAAACCTATCAAAGCGTGACCCGTGCGGACAGCGCGTTCAAAAACAAGACGGAGACCGAACGAATCGCCCTTGCTAAGAAGCTGGAGGAAGCGTGCCTCGCGCTCGACCCGCGCGTCAAACGCGTGGTCTATTGCACGGCGGGCTATGATTCCGGCGCTGTTGTGATGGAAAACTCCCTCGGCCTTTACGCAGAGCGCAGCACGAACAGCTCGTATCTATACGTCATGCCTTCGGTGGAGGATGGGCTGGAGCTGCAAACCGGCTTTGCGTTTCGCATGGGCGCGGAAGCGGCGGATGTCGAAGGCTGCGCAAAAGAGGCGGTGGAGGATACGCTGGGCAAACTTGGTGCAAGCCCAGTCGATTCCGGCTGCTACCGCGTGCTGCTCAAGCCGTTTGCCATGGGCGATCTGCTGAGCGCGTTTGCGTCGATGTTTTCGGCGGACGAAGCGCAGAAGGGTTGCTCTCTGCTTGCCGGAAAAGAAGGGCAGACGATCGCCAATCCGCTGATCACCATTTGGGACGATCCGTTTGATCCGGTTGCTCCGCGTGCATTTGATGGCGAGGGCACACCTTGCGTGAGAAAGGCCGTCATAGAGAACGGCGTTCTCAAAACCCTGCTGCACAATCTCAAGACTGCGAAGAAGGCGGGGGTGGAGAGCACGGGTAATGCCAGCCGTAGAAGCGCGGCTTCCGCGGTCAGTATCGCGCCGACGGTGTTCCGTCTTGAGGCGGGAACGCAAGATTATGAGGCGATGGTTTGCGCGCTGGGCACAGGCCTCGTCATCTCGGAACTCGAAGGGCTGCACGCGGGTGTGGACGCGGTTTCCGGCGACTTTTCGCTCAAAGCGGCGGGCTTCCTCGTGGAGGACGGCGCGGTTGTGCGGCCGGTTTCTAATATTACTGTGGCGGGCAACTTTGTGAGCATGATGAAGGACGTTGTCGCAGTTGGGAGCGATCTGCGCTTCGGTATGCCCCAGGGCGGCTACTTTGGCTCGCCGAGCATCCTCATTTCGGGGCTTGCGGTGGCGGGGAACTAAGGCGGTATTGCGAGGTTTTTCCCAAAAAGTCTGGCGAAAATGAAATAACTGATTGACACAGCCCCTTTGGTGTGGTATCTTTTGAAGGTGCCCCGCAAAGGGGCTCGATTTATGATGTTTTAACCGAATTTACGGAGGGTATTGACCATGGCAGCAGATGCACGCGTAAAAATCACCCTGGCCTGCACCGAGTGCAAGCAGAGGAACTACAACACCTACAAGAACAAAAAGAACGACCCGGAGAGACTTGAGTTCAGCAAGTATTGCCGTTTCTGCCGCAAGCACACCACGCATCGCGAATCCAAATAACGGATACGACGAAAGAGGAACGATATGGCACAAAATCTTAGCACACCGAAGAAGGATGCCAAGAGCGCGGACAAAAAGATCGCAAAGATCGACGCGCACGGACATGCGCACAAGAAGCCGTTTTGGAGCCAGGTTGGCCCGAAGCTGCTCCTTCCCGCTAGCATTCTTCTCGCGGCAGGCGGGCTTTTCCTCGCCGTTTACAACACGATGCAGATCATCACGCCTTCCGAAAGCTACACGCTTTCGACCGGCCTGAAGATCGCAAGCGGCCTGCTCGGCCTGCTGATGGCAGTTGCAGGTGTTCTTGGTTTGTTCAGCAAGAAGGGCAAGACCCTCATGACGCTCGGCACGCTTTCACTGGTGTATGCCCTCGTCATTTTGACCGCGTCTGCCAAGATGGGCACGATGGCGCTCGTCTGCGGCATCGTCGCCGTCGTGGTTACGCTGTTTTATGCAATCGCCGTGGATGGCAAGCACGATGTCGGCCTGTTCCGCTTCCTGCGGGAGATGGTCGGTGAAGTGAAAAAGCTTACATGGCTCACCGGCAAAGAGCTCTTCAGCCACACGCTGGCGGTCGTCATCTTTGTTCTGGCAATGGCGCTTCTCATCGGTCTTCTCGACCTTGCGTTCTCGAGTGGTTTCGGCGCATTGAGCAGCATCAAAATCGGGTAAGGAGTTATGAGCGTGCAGGAAGCAAAATGGTACGTGGTTCATACCTACTCGGGTTATGAAAACAAGGTCAAGGAAGACCTTGAAAAGTCCGTGGAAAACGCAGGGCTTCAGGATATCATCCTTGAGGTGAAATACCCCACGGAGGAAACCATCGAGATTTTGCCCAACGGAAAACGCAAAGTAACCCAGAGAAAAGTATTTCCCGGTTATGTAATGGTAAAAATGCTCGTGGACGTGATGGAAAAAGAGCGTCCCGCTGAGCAGGGCGGCGGTAAATCCATCGATCTCGTGATGAATCCCCGCGCTTGGTATGTCGTGCGCAACACCCGCGGTGTCACCGGCTTTGTGGGTCCGGGCAGCAAACCTGTCCCGCTATCCGATGAAGAGGTCACCTCGATGGGTGTGGAACGCATTCCGATCATGCTCAATATCGAAGTGGGCGAGCATGTCCGCGTCATCAACGGCCCGCTGGAGAACTTCACCGGACGCGTCGAAGCGCTCGATATTGAACGCCAGAAGATCAAGCTCACGGTGTCCATGTTCGGAAGAGAAACGCCTGTCGAACTCGACTTTGTTCAGGTTCAGAGGCTCTAATCTTTCAAATGCTGCTTACGCAGCGCAGAGTCATCTATTACGCGATATGCGTGATTAGAACGTGGGAGGGGGAGGCACCCCGCTTACCACAACCAATTTAACGGAGGGAACTGCAATGGCAAAGAAAATCCAAGGCTACGTAAAGCTGCAAATTCCTGCGGCGAAAGCGACGCCCGCGCCGCCGGTCGGCCCCGCGCTGGGTCAACAGGGCGTAAACATCATGGCTTTCTGCAAAGAGTTCAATGAACGCACGCAGAAATCCGCCGGTCTGATCATCCCAGTTGTTATCACCGTGTATGCAGACCGCTCGTTCTCGTTTATCACCAAGACGCCTCCCGCTGCGATCCTGATCAAAAAGGCTTGCGGTATCGAGACCGCCTCTGGCGTACCGAACAAGACGAAAGTTGCCACGATCACGAAGGCTCAGGTGCGTGAAATCGCCGAGCTGAAAATGCCCGACCTCAACGCGGGCAGTGTGGAAACGGCAATGTCCATGGTTGCGGGCACGGCGCGCAGCATGGGCGTCATCGTCGCAGACTGAGGAGGAACGAGAACATGAAACATGGCAAAAAGTATACCGAAAGCAAGAAGAACATCGAAGCCCAGAAGCAGTATGATGTTCGTGAAGGCCTCGATCTCGTTCTGACCACCGCGAAAGCGAAGTTTGACGAAACCATCGAAGCTTCTGTCCGCCTCGGCGTTGACCCCCGCCACGCAGACCAGCAGGTTCGCGGTGCAGTCGTTCTGCCGCATGGCACGGGCAAAAAGGTTCGCGTCCTCGTGTTCGCCAAGGCTGACAAAGCCCGCGAAGCGCTGGAAGCCGGCGCCGATTATGTTGGCGACGAAGACCTCGTGAAGAAAATCCAGACCGAGAACTGGTTTGAGTTCGACGTTTGCGTCGCGACCCCGGATATGATGGGTGTCGTCGGTCGCATCGGTCGCGTCCTCGGCCCGAAAGGCCTCATGCCGAACCCGAAGAGCGGTACGGTCACCATGGACGTCGCCAAAGCCGTCACCGACATCAAAGCCGGTAAGGTGGAGTATCGCGTTGACAAGACCAGCATCGTGCACTGCCCGATCGGCAAAGCGTCGTTCGGTGCGGACAAACTGGAAGAGAACCTGACCACGCTGATGGATGCCATCGTCAAGGCGAAGCCGTCCGCAGCAAAGGGCACCTATCTCAAGAGCGTTGTCATCAGCGCCACGATGGGCCCTGGCATCAAGTTCAACACCCTCAAGTTCTAAGAAACACATTCGCTTCGGGAAGGTCTCCTGCGGGAGGCTTTCCCGGGCGGAGTTTGTTTTTTTCAGCGCTTGTTTTGCAGAATTGGTTGACAAACGCGTTTTGCGTATGATAACATTCTCTGCGGTAACAAGTAATCGCCCAAGACAGCCGGCAGCGGGAGACCGCATAAGTCCTGCCGAGGTGATGCGTACAACATCCATATTGGTTTGTATGTCATCCTTTCGTCTTGATTTGGGCGGAGGGTTTTTTATTTTCCTTTAAACAGGCACAAGGAGGTGAAACAACTAGATGGCAAACGTTCAGAACGTAGAACGCAAAGCAGAACAGGTTGCTTCTGTCGCGGAGAAGATCAAAAAGGCACAGAGCATCGTCGTGTTCGATTATCGCGGCATCTCCGTTGCGGAGGATACCGAGCTTCGTGCAGAAATGCGCAAAGCGGGCGTGGAATATGCGGTTATCAAAAACCACATCATGGAGCGCGCGTGTGAAGCAAACGGCATCGATGCAAAGGAAGCATCCGTACTCAAAGGACCCAGCGCTTTCGCGTTTGGTTATGATGACGTTGCAGCTCCGGCGCGCATCCTCAAAGCTTTCGTCAAGAAAGCGAAGAAGTGTGAGCTCAAGGGCGGCTTCGTCGAAAAGAGCATTCTCAATGCGACCCAGGTCGAAGCAATTGCAGACCTGCCGAGCCGCGAGGTGATGATTGCACGTATGTTGGGTTCTATGATGTCCCCGATTTCCAAGTTCGCAATCGCACTCAACGAGATCGCCAAGAAGCAGGGCGGAGCGGAAGCGTAAAGCGGAAGTTCGCGTATTACAATCAACGACAAATATGCGGATCATCCGCAATAAAAATGTAAGGAGTTTATTATGAATAAGGAACAATTGATCGCTGATATCAAAGCGATGTCCGTTCTGGAGCTTTTTGAGCTCGTGAAAGCCCTCGAAGAAGAATTTGGCGTGTCCGCCGCCGCATCCGCTGTTGCAGTTGCCGGCCCCGCCGCCGCAGCCGCTGAAGAAGTGGAAGAAAAGACCGAGTTCGACGTCATCCTCAAGGATGTCGGCGCCGAGAAGATCAAGGTCATCAAGGTCGTTCGTGAGCTCACCGGCCTCGGCCTCAAAGAAGCCAAGGACGTCGTTGACGGCGCACCGAGCAAAGTCAAGGAAGGCGTTAACAAGGAAGACGCAGAGAAGATCGTTGCGGCTTTCAAAGAAGTTG
>JAEWYO010000038.1 GCA_023395595.1 Bacillota bacterium | reverse complement strand
GGCAACATTCTCTTTCTCGACGAACCGTTTACGGGCTTGGATGAGGAGAATAAGCGCATTGCGGCAAACACAATGCTGGCGGCGAACATCCCAATTCTTGTGATTACGCATGACGACGCGGAGGCGGCGCTGTTCGGAGACTATTGCGAGATTGTCATTGACTGATCGGATAGAATACTTCTCATTAACTCGATTGGAGCAGAGCATGCCGATACCATTTGAAACCGAACGTTGCCGTGTACGACCTTTTGAAGAAAACGACATTGAGGCGTTCCTGTCGTATCGCAACAACCTTAACTGGATGCAGTATCAGGGATTCAAGGGCAAGAAATATCTGGAATACAAAGCAGCGCTTTTACAGAAACCAAAATTCAAGGAAGGCGTTCAACTCGCGGTTGTGGACAAGCAAACCGGAGAACTGATCGGCGATCTCTATCTTAGGCTGGAGAAAAACGCCGGTTGGATTGGTTATACGATCGCTCCACAATTTGCGCGGCAAGGGTTTGCGTTTGAGGTTGTGACGCAACTGCTGCTGGAGTTGCGACAGGCGGGATTAACGCAGGTGAAGGCCGGAGTGGAGGAGCAGAACATCGCTTCGATTCGGCTCCTCAAGAAACTTGGGTTCGAACAGGCTGGAATTGATGATAATGAGCTGATATTCCAACGCGAATTGTAAACAGAGAATCGGTTAATTAAACGAGCAAAAATGACATTTTGATTAGGCTCATAAAAAGGGAATGAATTGCTTGAGGAATATCGTGAGACACGCGTGAATTGAGCACTAAACTCATTCAAAATGTGCTTTTATGATGATTGCGCCATTTTCTGCCGTTGACTATTATGATAAACCCATCTACAATACAATTTAAATATGTAATAGTATGGACGGTAGAGTAATAATGGAAAATAGTTGTGCAGAGGGAAAGAACAAAGATGAAAGCGTGTGCTTTAATGTTAGTGAAAAAAGTGGAATTTATGCAATCGTAATAGATGGCAAAGTCTTATATGTCGGACAGGCTACAAATATGTCTGCCAGAACATCGAGCCATTACAACCACATAGTAAACAAACAGGTTCGTTACAAGTATGTTTTGTTGAACGAAGCGATCAAAGCTGGTAAAAAGATAGAATTTGTCGAATTGAAGAGATGTGATCCTATAGAATTGTTTAAATACGAGAGAGAGTACATAGAGAAGTATCAATACTCGGGTAGAAAATACCCGCCTCTCAATTTCTTGTTTTTCAAAAATAAGGATAATTATCCATATGATGATTTCATTAGGGATTTGAATGTATATACACCACGAACTAGTTCTGAACCAGTTTCGATTGAAACCGATCAGATCGAGTTGGTTGACAAACCATAACCAATCTCGCCTGAAAATATTGAGTATTCCGCCGGAAGGTGGTATACTTTTTTATTATTGTCAGGGAGGTTTGGCGTATGAAGTTCACCCTTCGCGAGAAACGATTTCCCTCCGCAACCGGGCTTTGCGATATCCGTTACCGCATGTGGGTGCCGGAAGATCCGCACGCAGCGCTCCAGATTACACACGGTATGGCGGAGCATATCGATCGCTATGACGAGTTTGCCTCGTTTTTGGCGGAAAACGGCGTGTTGGTCTATGGCAACGACATTGCAAGTCATGGCAAGAGCACGGCAGCTGGCGTCCCCAAGGGCTATTTTGGCGAGAAAAACGGTTGGGACGCGGTGGTATCGGATATGCGCACCATGCGCGAGCTCGTGAAAAAGGACTATCCAGCCATCCCGTTCATCCTGATGGGACATTCGATGGGCTCTTTCCTCGCGCGCACCTACGCAGGGCGCACCGGCGAGGATTTTGAGGCGTTCATCTTTTCCGGCACGGCGGGTGCAAACCCCGTGCTCGGCATCGGGAAATGGATTGCCAAGCGCGAGATGAAAAAGACCGGCGGCAAATTGCCGAGCGAAACGCTCTTTAAGATGAGCTTTGGTTCCTACAACAACGCTTTCAAACCCAACCGCACCGCAAACGACTGGCTCTCGCGCGATGAAGCGCGGGTTGACGCCTATGTGGCTGACGAGAATTGCGGGTTCCCGTTTACGTCTAGCGCAATGTACGATGTTTTCACGGGATTAGCCGAGATTTCGAGCGAAAAATGGGCTTCTCGCGTACCGAAAAAGCCGATTCTGGTGTTCTCCGGCGCGATGGACCCCGTCGGCGGTAAGGGCAAGGGCGTAAAACAAGTGCACGCTTGGCTTGCTAAGACAGGGCACGAAGCGGAGCTCAAGCTCTATGAAAACGGACGGCACGAGATGCTCAATGAGATCAATCGCCAGGAAGTCTATGGCGACGTGCTCCTGTTCATCAACGCGGTGGAAGCGATGGGAGAGCTGTCATGAGCGTGCTCGTCTATCGCGACAGCGACACGCTCAGCCAAGCGCTGGCAACGCTGCTTGCAGGCTGCATGATCGAGAAGACGAATAGCGTGCTGGGCTTGGATTGCAACCCGCAGCTTGCCTCCGCTTATCGAAAGATCGCCGGGATGACGAGCGACGGGCTGCTTGACTGGGCTTGTGTGCGTGCATTCAATCTTTTTGAGCATGTCCGGCAGGACGGGGAACCGACCGACGAAATGCGGATGCACAGCATGCTGTATGACCGCGTAAATATTCTGGCCGAAAATATCTATGCGCCCAGCGCGCAAACGCGGGATTGGAGCGTTCTTTGCAACGACTATGAGAACGCAATTCTCGACGTCGGCGGGCTGGACACCGTTGTGTGCACCGTTGGCGCGGATGGCAGAATCGCCTGCATCATGCCAAATCCCGAACTCGCACCCGTGACGCATGTGGAACGCGGAGAGCACGGCAGAGTCGTGACGGTGGGTATCTCCACCATCATGTCCGCCAAACGCGTGATTGCCATACTTTCCGGCTATGAACTCAGCACGATCGCGCCGCTGGTCATCTCCGGCCCGGTGCTGCCGAGCGTACCGGCAAGCTATCTGCAGCTGCATCAGAATGCGATCTTTATGCTCGACGAAGACGCGGCGGAGCACGTATAATCGCTCTCTAAAGTGACGGAAAGCAGGCGGAATATGGCGGAGCTGAGCTGGGAGAGCATCGAGCAGCAAATTGCAAACTGCCGCCGCTGCGGGCTGTGCCAGCAGCGAAACAGCATCGTCCTCGGCGAAGGCAACCGCAAGGCGGACATCATGCTCGTTGGCGAAGGCCCGGGCGCAGAGGAAGACGCAAAAGGTCGCCCTTTCGTCGGAAAAGCGGGGCAATTGCTGGATAAAATGTTTTCAGCGATTGACATAACGCGCGAAGAACTGTATATTACCAACGTTGTCAAATGCCGTCCGCCGGGCAACCGAACCCCGCTGGACGATGAAGCCGAAGCTTGTTTACCCATTCTCCGGATGCAATACGCGCTGATTCAACCCAAGATTGTCGTCTGTTTGGGTGCAACCGCAACCAAGCATGTTTACGACCGAGAAGCACGGATTACGCGCGTGCGGGGACAATGGCAGGAGAAAAACGGCACACTTTTTATACCGACCTATCATCCGGCGGCGCTGCTAAGGGATGAGTCGAAGAAAAAGGACGTTTGGGCGGACTTGCAGTCGATTGCTAAAACATACGAGATAATGCGGTAAGCGTAAGAGAATTTTGATCCACGGGAAGAAAAGTACTGTGGATTTAGAATAGTGGAAGGGCAAATTTTAGGAGGACGTATGTCAGGACATTCCAAATGGGCGAATATTAAGAATAAAAAAGAGAAGACCGACTCCCAGCGCGGCAAGATTTTTACGAAGATCGGCAGAGAGATTGCAATCGCGGTCAAAGAAGGCGGCGCAGATCCGGCAAACAACAACAAGCTGCGTGACGTTATTGCCAAGGCGAAAGCAAACAACATGCCCAACGACAATATCTCCCGCTCTATCAAGAAGGCGGCAGGCGAAGGCAGCTCCGTCAATTACGAAGAGATCGTCTACGAAGGCTACGGCCCCGGCAACATGGCGATCATCGTCGAAGTCGTGACTGACAACCGCAACCGCACCGCGGCGGAGATGCGCCATATCTTCGACAAGAGCGGCGGTAACCTCGGCAACAGTGGCTGCGTCGGCTGGATGTTTGATAAAAAAGGCGTCATCGTCATTGAGCGCACCGCACTGATGGACGAGGACGAGGTCATGATGCAGGCGCTGGACGCAGGCGCTGCCGATTTTGTGGCGCAGGACGACGCGTTTGAAATCTACACCGATCCGCTTGAGTTCTCCCGCGTGCGCGAGACGCTGGAAGCGGCGGGATACGAATTCATCTCCGCCGAAGTGCAGATGATTCCGCAGAACACCGTAAACATCACCGACGCGGAGACGATTGAAAAGGTTGAGCGTTTCTTGGAAAAGCTTGACGACAACGACGACGTGCAAGAGTTCTTCCACAACGGCATCCTGCCCGAGGATGAGGAAGAGTAATCACTCCTCCCACGCCGCAGAATGTTCACACGCAGGCTACAACAACGCCTTGCGTATACCCCGCGGGGACTGGTTACGCGGTTGCGGGGGTTCGTGCGCTTGGTATAAAATAGAAGCATCAAAAAAGGAGGCGTAACGTATGGCAGCGGAAATGATAACAACCCTAGGAAAGATCACCATCGCAGACGATTTGATCGCGAGCATCGCAGGCTTTGCAGCCGTGGAAAACGTCGGCATCGTCGGCATGAATGCAAAAAAGGCGAGCGATTCGTTCATCGAACTGTTCGGAAAAGACAACATGCGCCGCGGCGTCAAGGTTACGGTCGTTTCACCCGACGTGATTGATATCGATCTTTATGTCACGCTCGAGTATGGCGTATCTTTGCCCGCAGTGGCGCAGAATGCCAAGAGCAATGTGAAGTATCGGGTGGAAGAGATGACTGGCGTTACGGTGCACTCCGTCAATGTCCACGTCGAAAACATTCGCGTATAACGCGGTTCGGCTCTTGGGATCCGAACATTTCGGAGGGAAAAATTGGATAAAAATATGAAGATCGGCGGCGCTCAGCTGCGCGATATGATTATCGCTGGCGCAACGTTGCTGGAGAAAAACAAAGCGGCAATTGACGCTTTGAATGTGTTCCCTGTCCCGGATGGCGACACGGGCACCAATATGTCTATGACCATGCAGAGCGCGGTGCACGAAATCCGCACACTGCCGGAGAGCGCAAACGCAACACAGGTTGCCGACGCGCTGAGCATGGGTGCGCTCAAAGGCGCGCGCGGCAACAGCGGCGTCATTCTCTCCCAGCTCTTTCGCGGGTTTTCCCGTGCGTTCAAGGGCGCGGAGTTTGTGGACGCAGAGCTACTTTCTGCTGCGCTGACCAAGGGCACGGAGGCGGCATACAAAGCTGTCATGAAGCCCAAAGAAGGCACCATCCTCACCGTTTCCCGCGTGATTGCGGAGAATGTGGCCAGCTTGCAGCAGCAGGGGGCGAACGTCTATCGTCTGATGGACGAAATGCTCACCAGCGGCGAAAAAGCGCTTGCGGACACGCCGAACCTCCTGCCCGTGCTCAAGGAAGCGGGCGTGGTCGATTCCGGCGGCAAGGGACTGCTTACAATCTACAAAGGCTTCAAGCTCTCGCTTGACGGCGAAGAGATCGAAGGCTATGAAGAGGTTGTGGTGGAACAGCCCGTGCAGGAGACCTCCAACATCGACAGCTTTTCCGGCGAAAACATCACCTACGGTTATTGTACGGAATTTTTTATCATTCATCTCTCGCCGGAGACCGATGAAACGGAGATCGAGAGCTTCCGCAACCATCTTGAGCGCCTGGGCGATTCTGTCGTCGTTGCAAACGATGCGGACATGATCAAGGTGCATGTGCATTCCAACTCCCCGGGCAAGGTGCTCCAGATGGCGCTCCGCCTCGGCGAACTGGACAAGCTCAAAATTGAAAACATGCGCGAGCAAAACCGCGAACTCATGGCGGAGCGCAAGCGCAACGAGAAGGAATTTGGTCTGCTCGCGGTGAGCACCGGCGAAGGAATCGATGAGCTCTTCAAAGCGCTTGCGGTGGACGCGCTGATCTCCGGCGGACAGACGATGAACCCCAGCATCGACACCATCTCGTCCGCGATCAACAAAATCAACGCGAGAAACGTGTTTGTGCTGCCCAACAACTCCAACATCATCCTCGCGGCGCAGCAGGCGAGCGAGTTGACGCAAAAAGGCGTTGTGCTCATCCCGACCAAGACGATTCCGCAGGGCATCGCTGCCTGCATGGCGTATAGCAAGGATGCTACTGTTGCGGAGAACGAAGCCGCGATGAAGGAAGCCATTGCGGATGTGATCAGCGGTGCGGTGACCTATGCCGTGCGCGATACGACGTTTGACGGCATCACGGTGAAGAAGGGCGACATGATCGGACTAGTCAACAATCATCTTGCCGTATCCGGCAAGACGGTTGCGGACGCAACGGGCGAACTCGTGCGCAAGATGATTGCCGAGCGCGGAGACGATGCCTGCACCGTGACACTCTACTTTGGCGAAGGTCAGACGGAAGAGGACGCGCAGGCGATTGCCGACAAACTCCAAGAGGAGTTTGAGAACGCGGAATTCATGGTTCTTGCGGGCGGACAGCCGCTGTACTATTACTACGTCGCGGTGCAATAAAAAATTTAGCCGTGCAATTGTATGCCGAACAGCCGGCGACGGAACGACGTGTTCCCGTCGTCGGCTTTTTTAACCGCCTAGGGCGAAACAAATGCGGTAGAATGAGGGAGCAATGCTGGATTCACCCTTGACCAGCGTAAAGGGAATCGGGCCAAAGCGCGCGGAGTTATTTGAAAAGCTCGGCGTTTCTTGCGTGCGCGATCTGCTCTTTCGCTTGCCGCGGGATTATCTGGATTACACGAAAGCCACGCCGATCTCCCAGCTTGTGAACGGTCAAAACGCAGCGGTGCAAGTGCGCATCAGCGGAGCTACACGCTATTTTCGCAAGAAAGGGATGACGATGCTCTCCGCACCCGCGCAGGATGAAACGGGCAAGATCACGCTCAAATGGTTCAATCAGCCATATCGCAGTTCGCAACTGCAAATCGGCGAAATCACGTATGCCAGCGGGCGCGTACTCAAGAAGAACGGCGTTTCGCTGATCAACCCTTCTCTTTCACAGGCGCTGCCAGGCATTGTACCCGTGTATCCAACGATCAAGGGCGTGAACCAGCGTGCCTGGCGGGACAGCATCTTTGCCTGCCTTGAGAGCGTTTGGGATAAGATACCCGAACCATTGCCAAGAACGATTTTGGAGCGCTATTCTCTTGTTCCGCTCGCGCTCGCGCTGCGGCACGCACACTTTCCTTTTAGTCGCGAGGCGCTGGAGCTTGCGCGCCGAAGGCTTGATTTTGAGAACACGTTGCTGTATTTCATCATTGTGGAGTTGCAAAAAGCAGAGCGCCTGCGTCAGAATGGATTTTCATTTGACACGAGCGGCGTGCTTGCGCGCTTCACTGCTCAACTGCCGTTTTCTCTGACACGGGCGCAGCTCCGCGTGATTGATGAAATCTCGAATGACATGCGCGCGCCTGTGCCGATGAACCGGCTGTTGCAGGGCGATGTCGGTTCCGGCAAAACCGCAATTGCGATGTATGCCCTCTGTGTTGCTGCCGGAAACGGAAAACAGGGCGCGTTACTGGCACCAACGGAGATTCTCGCGGAGCAGCACGCGCAAAACCTAACCGAAATTTTCGGCGAGACGGTTGTGCTCCTAAAGGGCAGTATGAAGAAGGCACAGCGGGACGCGGCACTGCGGCGTATTGCCGATGGCAGCGCGCTGTTTGTGGTCGGTACCCATGCACTGCTCTCCGAAGATGTGCGCTTTTGCGATCTTGGATGCATCGTTACAGATGAGCAGCACCGCTTCGGTGTGCGTCAGCGTGCGGCAATGCTCGAAAAAGGTACCCGTCCGGATATGCTGGTTATGAGCGCAACGCCGATTCCGCGCACGCTTGCGCTGATTCTCTACGGCGACCTCGACATCTCCGTGATCGACGAACTGCCGCCGGGGCGAAAGCCGATTAAAACCAGCGTGATCCGCGCATACAAGCGCGAAGATATGTATGCCTATCTCGCCGCACAGGCAAAAGAAGGTGTGCAGAGCTATGTCGTTTGTCCCGCAATCGAGGAAAACGACACCATCGAGTGCCCAAGCGTGGACGCGCTGTTTGCAGAGCTCAAGAAAAAATTACCAGAAACAAAGATCGCAAAGCTCCACGGGCAGATGAAGGAAACGGAAAAAGAGCGCGTCATGCGCGCCTTTCGCGCGGGGGAAACCGATGTGCTCGTGACCACGACGGTGATCGAGGTTGGCGTGCATGTGCCAAACGCCTGCATCATGGTGATTGAGGGAGCAGAGCGGTTTGGACTATCGCAGTTGCATCAATTACGCGGCAGAGTCGGCAGAAGCGCGAAGCAGGCGTATTGTTTCCTGCTCTACGGAGTGGAGCGGAGCGAGGAAAACGAGCGTATGCAGACCATGACGCAGACCAACGACGGCTTTGAGATTGCGCAAAAAGATCTGCTTTTGCGCGGCCCCGGCGATTTCATCGGCACCCGGCAGCACGGGGAAGATGGGGCAGGGCTTCTTTCCGGCGCGATGGACGCGAGGTTACTGGAAGAGGCGGCGAGAGCCGCGAAGGAGATTTTACAGCAGGGCGGTGAGGAGAGCGCACGACTCATCGAACTCGCAAGCGAGCGCTACGGTACACTACTTGGCGATATCGCAATGAACTAAGCGGAGGAATAAGAGCGAATTCGATAAAAAGAGCGTCTTTTTTGCGCCATAAATGTGTTTGACGGCAAAATAGGTTCATGTTATAGTAATTCTATTCTCGCAAAAATCAGGCAAGACGAACAGACGCATGAAACAGCGGGAACACTCTCGGAAACAGGGGTATGTATGGATTATCAGAGCTTACTTTCGAGCTGCGTGCGGCGCATCCCGCCTTCGGGCATTCGGAAATACTTCGACCTTTTGGACGATTCGCACATCAGCCTCGGCGTTGGCGAACCGGACTTTCCGACGCCGGATCGTATCCGGAAAGCCGTTGCCGAGCGGCTCAAGACCGAGCGCGTGCCATACTCCTCCAACTCCGGCGATCCGCATCTGCGGGAGCTGATTCTACGATTTCTTTCGGAACGTTATCATTTAAGCGGCTATGAAGGCATCGACAACGTACTCATCACCGTTGGCGCAAGCCAGGCGATTGATCTTGCCATGCGCTCAATTCTCAACCCCGGTGACGAGGTGATCTATCATGAGCCTTGCTATGTTTCCTATGCGCCGGCTATAGAACTCGCGGGTGGAAAAGCCGTCGCGATTCAGACGAAGCATGAGGAAAAATTCCGCCTGAGCGCGGAGGCGGTGAAGGCGGCGATTACGCCCAAGACGAAGGCGATTCTCATCGCGTTTCCGACGAACCCGACAGGCGCAATCATGGAACGGGCGGATCTCGAAGCAATTGCGGATGTGGTGCGCGGCACGGACATCCTCGTCGTTGCGGACGATATTTATTCCGAACTCACGTTCAACGGCAAACAGCACGTCACGTTTGCTTCGCTGCCCGGCATGCGGGAGCGGACGATCGTGCTCAACGGCTTTTCCAAGGCGTTTTCCATGACCGGCTGGAGACTGGGCTACGCGGTTGGACCTGCGGAGATCATCGCGGCGATGCGCAAGGTGCATCAGCTCATGATGCTCTGCGCGCCGACGCCCGCGCAATGGGCAGGCATTGCCGCAATGGAACAGGGCTTTGCCGATGATTTTGCGGATACGCAGTATATGATCCGCGAATATGAATCGCGCCGTAGGTATATCATCGACGCGTTCAATTCGTTTGGTTTGGAGTGCAACGAGCCGGAAGGCGCGTTCTATGTGTTCCCGTCGATTCGCTCCACGGGCATGCAGAGCGAGGCATTCTGCGACGGGCTGCTCGCCAGCAAAAAGGTTGTTACCGTTCCCGGCAGCGCATTTGGCGCGGCGGGTGAGGGGCATATTCGGTGTTGCTACGCCACTTCGATGGAACACATCGAAGAAGCGATGCGGCGCATTGGCGCATATCTCAAAGAGATTCGCTAAAACGAGTATTCATTTGCCCCGTCACGATTGTCGAGACGGGGCTTTTCTTCTGTTTTGCGGGCAAATCGACATACAAATCACACGCGTTACGCTTTTCTTTTGCAGTACATGTTTTATAATGAAAGCATGTTGTATCTATAACTTTTTTGCAGTACATGTTTATAATGAAAGCATGCTGCATCTATAACTTTCTTTTGCAGCGCTTGTTTTAGAAGAATAGCAGCTGCATCTGCGACAGATATCGGGGGAACTATGATACAGGAAAAAACATATACAACACTGGAATACGATAAGATTCTATCCATATTAAAGCAGCATTTAGCCAGCGAAGTAGGTCACGAGTTCGCGCAAAAGCTGCGCCCTGTCACCTCGCTCAAAGAGGCGGAAGTGCTGCAGGAACAGACATGGGAAGCGGAGAGCATCTACACCCGCACGGGGAGAACGCCTGTTTCGGGCTTTCCTGATGTGCGCGAGCTGGTTGGACGTATGCACGCGTCGTTGTTTTTGAGCACGCGGGAGCTGCTCGCCATTGCGCAGGCGATGCGCGCCGCACGGGAAGCCAAGGAGATTCTGCAAACCGGAGATGAGAACAGCCTGCTGTGCAATCTTGCCAACCGACTGACCTCGCATCGCTCGGTGGAGGAAGAAATCGCACGCTGTATCTTAGGAGAAGACGAGATTTCGGACAACGCTTCGCCGGAGCTCAACCGCATCCGCAGACAGATCAAGATTGTCGGTGAACGCGTCCGCGAAAAACTCAACAGCATGCTCAAAAGCCAGACCACGCAAAAATATCTGCAAGAAGCGGTTATCACGATCCGAAACGGCAGGTATGTTTTGCCAGTCAAGGCGGAGTTCCGCTCACAGGTACCGGGACTGGTGCACGACCAGAGCAGCAGCGGAGCCACGCTGTTCATCGAGCCGTCCGCCGTGGTCGAACTCGGCAACGAAAACAAGCGCCTGTTCATCGAAGAAAAGAACGAGATTGAACGGATTCTATCCGGCCTGACCGCGATGATCGCGCCCTTTGCGGACGAGATTCACATCAGCTGCAACGTGATGGGTGCACTGGATGTCATCTTCGCGCGTGCAATCATGGCGCGGGATCAGCGCGCCGTGCGCCCGAAACTCAACGAGGTAGGCTGCGTGCGTATCGTGCGCGGTCGGCATCCGCTGATCGCGAAAGACCGTGTGGTACCCGTGGACATCTGGCTTGGCGAAACATTCCGCACGCTGATCATCACGGGACCCAATACCGGCGGAAAGACCGTGACGCTCAAGACCGTCGGCCTCTTTACGCTGATGGCGATGAGCGGCATGTTCATTCCTGCGCAGGAGGGAACGGAGCTTTCCACGTTTGACAGCGTATTTGCGGACATCGGAGACGAGCAGTCCATTGAACAGTCGCTTTCCACCTTCTCCTCACACATGACGAACACCGTGCGCATCCTTGCGGAAGCGGACGGGCGCTCGCTCGTGCTGCTGGACGAACTCGGCGCGGGCACAGACCCCGTAGAGGGCGCGGCGCTGGCGCAGGCGATTCTCGAAAGCCTCTATGAGCGCAACACACTGACGGTCGCTACCACACACTACAGCGAGATCAAAGCGTTTGCGCTGATGCACGCGGGCATGCAGAATGCTTCGATGGAGTTTGATGTAGATCGGCTTTGCCCGACTTATCGCCTCTTTATCGGCATACCGGGCAAGAGCAACGCGTTTGAAATTTCTCGCAGGCTGGGATTGAGTGATGCGGTGATCGACCGCGCGCAGGATTTCCTCCAAAAAAAGGACGTTGCGTTTGAAACCGTTCTTTCGGAAGCGGAGCAGGCAAGAAGAACCGCCGAGAACGACAAAGAGGCGATCTATAAAACTCGCATCGAGACCGAAAAGATCAAGACCGAGCTGGAAAAAGAGAAAAAGAAGCTTGAGGACGAGAAGACGCTGCTTCGACAGAAGGCGCGCGAAGATGCGCGGCGGATGGTGCAAGAGACGCGGCAGGATATGGAGAAACTCATCGCCGGACTGCGCTCCATCGAAAACATCGATCAAAAGCAGCTGGAGCGAGCGGTGCAATCCTCCCGTGATGCGATGCGAAAGACGGAAGAGCGGCTTTACGAGCAGGCGGTGCAGCGGGATACGGCGGGCGAAGCGCCCGCAAAGGTGCATCCCGGCGAGCGCGTGAAGCTCATCACGCTGGGCCAGGAAGCGACAGTGCTCAAGCCCGCGGACAGCAAAGGCGAGGTGCTGGTGCAGGCAGGCGTGATGAAGCTCAGCATCCCGTTAAACGACATTCGCCCAATCGAGCAAAAGAAGAAGCCGCAACCGACCGCCGCGAAGGTTTCGCTTGCTGTGGATCGTGGCAGCGCGCTTTCGATTGATCTGCGCGGGAGCATGGTGGACGATGCATGTCTGGAACTCGACCGCTTCATTGACAACGCGCTGATCACCGGCGTGCATGAATTTTACGTGGTGCATGGCAAGGGCACGGGCGCACTGAGGAGCGGTGTGCAGCAATATCTGAAAAATCATCCGCGTGTCAAGACCTATCGCATCGGCGCGTATGGCGAAGGCGACGCGGGGGTTACGGTGGTTACACTCAAATCGTAACGCGGCTTCAAAATGGGGAACACGCAACGTAAACGTATATACAAACGCCGCAAATGGTGACCGCTTGCGGCGTTTGTGTGACAATTTTCAACCGCGTTGGACAAACACAATAATCTCTGTTATACTTTACCCAAATGTAAGATACGTTGTAAGAAACGCAGTTCCAAGACTGATTTTCCTATCAATTACGGAGGTGATCGGATGGAAAACAATACCATTCTGGTCATAGATGACGACAGAAACATACTCGCGATCATCGAGCTATATCTCAAAAAAGCCGGATTCCAGGTATACACCTGCGCGGATGGAACCTCCGCGATGGCGGCTTTTCACGAGACCAAACCATCGCTTGTCGTTCTGGATATCATGCTGCCCGGCAGAGACGGCTGGGCGGTTTTGCATGATATCCGCATGGAGAGCGAGACGCCGGTCATCATGCTCACCGCAAAGGGTGATACAGGAGATCGCGTACAGGGGCTGGAACTCGGCGCGGATGATTACATCAGCAAACCCTTCGACGCAAAGGAACTCATTGCGCGCATCAAGGCGGTTTTGCGCCGCAGCACGCCGACGGAGCCCGCGCGAACAATTTCGCTGCCGGGGCTGACTGTTTCACTGGAAAACTATGCGGTCACGCTTGACGGCAGACAGCTAGAGATGCCGCCCAAAGAGATCGAGTTGCTGTATTTCCTGGCCAGCCACACCGGAAAGGTGTTCACGCGAGAGCAGCTCCTTGAGCAGGTTTGGGGATTTGACTTCTTTGGGGATTCGCGAACGGTCGATGTGCATGTCAAGCGCATCCGCGAAAAGCTGGGCGACGATCATGAGTGGGAGCTCCGCACCGTATGGGGCGTTGGGTATAAATTCGAACAGAAGTGATGCGGTACGATGCGCAAAGACTTTCTCAGAACGCTTTTTTCCCGAATGCTGGCAACCTATATGGGCCTCACGCTCGGGCTTTTGCTCCTCTCCGGCCTAATCGTCGGGGCGTTGATGTCCGGCTTTGTCATGCGGCAGGAAAAGCAGAATATCGCAAACGAAATCAGCATTGTTACCGAGCTGTACTTTAACACAAAGAGCCCGATCGCTGGCGAAAGCGCATCGATTCAGGAGCTCAATACAATCGCACGGCACTATGACGGGTTGATTCAGATCATCTCCGTTGACGGCGCCATGGCGCAATATGCCTCCGGCTCAAAGTGGGACGACGTGATGAACGTGCACTATTCGGAGGAAGAGATATCACGCATGCTGAACGCTGTCTCTGATTTGGACGCGAGCAGCGTGCGTTTTACGCAAGTTAAGGGCAATTTTTACATGCTTGCGGGTACCAAGCCTGTGATCACAGACGGCGTGGCAACCCATGTGGTACGATTCTCAATAGACATTACCGATGCGCGCGGCGCGGTCGGCATGGCGTATGCCGAGGTAATGCTGGTGTCGCTCATTGCGGTTCTGCTCTCGGTCATTGCGGTCTACTATACAACCGCGCGGCTGACGAAACCGTTTATGGAGATCAACGAAATCGTGCAAAAATACGCCAAGGGTGACTACAACGTCCGCATCCCGATCAGCAGCGTGGAAGAGGCAACCCAGCTCGCCGTGAGTTTCAACAACATGGCGGATCAGCTCAAGGACCTCGAAGCCACGCGCAGAAGTTTCGTTGCCAATGTCAGCCATGAACTGCGCAGCCCGCTGACGAGCATGAAAGGCTTTCTCGAAGCCATGCAGGACGGAACGATCGGCCCGGAGGAGCACGAGAAATACATCGGCATTGTGCTTTCCGAAACGCGGCGTATGGCCGGCATGGTCAATGACCTGCTCGACCTTGCGCGCATTGAGAGCGGGAAGACGGCGCTCAAACTTGAAATCTTTGACATCAACGAGCTCATCCGCAGAACCTTGATCACTTTCGAGGCGCGCATTTATGAGCACCAGATGGAAATCGATGTCAAGTTCGCGCAGGAGCAATATTATGTTGAGGCGGACAGCGCGCAGATTTCGCAGGTGCTGCGCAACATCATTGACAACGCGATCAAGTATTCGCCGGACAACACAAAGCTCCGAATCGCAACCTATGCCATGCGGCGCGAGATCTATGTCAGCATTCAAGACTCCGGCCAGGGCATTCCGGAAGAGGATATTCCGCATGTATTTGACCGCTTCTATAAAGTAGAGAAAGCGCACACACCGAGCAAACAAAGCGGAACGGGCCTCGGCCTTTCCATCGTGAAGCGCATCATCGACCAACACAACCAGACCATAACGCTCAAGAGCGCAAAAGGAAAGGGCAGCACGTTTACGTTTACGCTCAAGCGCGCGCCGGTTCCGAAACGCTCCACGACAGACGGAGGAAAAAAATATGGAACATAACGGATACTACACCTCGGACCCGAAACACCAACGAGAGAACGAAGACAGAGGCGGCAACCTGTTTGCCGGAATCGTGGTTACGATTGTCATCGTGTTGCTGGCGCTGCTCATCATCGGTCTTGTTTGGCCGACGCTTCTCGGCGGTACCATGCCGGACTATTCGATTGTGAATATCACGCCAACGCCGCAGGCAGGTGAGGATGCCATCCTACCACCCGCTGAGAGCGCGGAAGCGACCGCAACCCCGCAGCCGACAGCGACGCCGTTTGTGCCGGATCAAGACCGGCTGATGCCGAATTTGGACGGGGTTGCTCCCGCTCTGCCGGGACTTGCGGACAACCCCATCCCGGATATTTACGACGCG
This sequence comes from Bacillota bacterium, assembly GCA_023395595.1. Classification (GTDB taxonomy): domain Bacteria; phylum Bacillota; class Clostridia; order Christensenellales; family CAG-138; genus UBA7703. Next base: position 57,702 of record JAEWYO010000038.1, on the reverse strand, counting down.
GTTTCTCCCGGCGTAGTCGGGGTGCTCAACTATGTTGAGGTCAAGAATGAAAAGGGCAAGACCGTTGACACGCTCTATGGCAGCGGCACCGGATTTGTCGTCTCCAGCGAAGGGTATATCCTGACCAATGCACATGTGGTAGAAGGCGCGCACAAAGTCACCGTCAAGGTGTTTGGCGAAGAGGAGGAGCGCGCGGCAACGCTGATTGGCTCCGATACAGAGACCGACATTGCCGTGCTCAAGGTTGAAAGCGCGCAGCTGCAGCCGCTGAAACTCGGCGATTCGGACAGTGTTCGTGTCGGCGAATATGTGCTCGCCATCGGCAACCCGCTCTCTTCGGACGAATTGGCAAATACCATAACGTTTGGCATCGTCAGCGCGACCAAGCGCGAAGTGACGATCGACAACTATACCAACAGCTATTTACAGACGGATGCTGCGATCAACTTCGGCAACAGCGGAGGACCGTTGATCAACCTCAACGGCGAAGTGATCGGCATCAACAGCGCCAAAACGATCACCGCCGGGTATGACGATGTTGGCAACGCGGTCAGCGCGGAAGGCATCGGCTTTGCACTCCCGATCAATCAAGTCAAGAAAATCATGGGAGTGCTCATCACCAAGGGCTACATCGAGCGCCCGGGGATCGGCGTCACCGTCAGTTCCATCGACAAAGCGCTTGCCGAAGAGCTCGGCGTTCCCGTTGGCGCAAGGGTGGAGAGCGTGGTCAAGGACAGGCCGGCGGATCTCGCGGGTGTGCGCGCGGGGGATATCATCGTCGAGGCAAACGGAACGACGATCACCTCGCATCAGCAGCTGGTCGGTATCGTGCTCAGCCAGATGGTCGGCGACGAACTCAAAATCAAAATCTATCGCGATGGAGAATATATGGATTTGACCATCGTGTTGGCGAACAAGACCGACATGAACTTTGACGATGTGGTGGGTGTTTCTCCGACACCGCTGCCGGAAGCGACCCCAACACCCAAACCGTAAACCAAACGCCAAAACACACAAACGGCGCTCCTGATCGAGCGCCGTTTTTGCATGTATAGCTTCTTTGATGTTTGAAAGTTACTGGTTTTCTAGAATGATAGATCCTGCGGCAGAGTTTTGAGCAGATGCAACGCATATCCGTCCAGCCCGTCCGAGAGGGTTGCCGCAATGCGCGGGCTGTGCAGCCGTTCCAGCAGATATTGCAGGATCACGCCACCGTGGAGAATCACATCGTGCCGGTCTTTGAGCAGAGGAACATTTGCACGCTCGCTATCACCCATGCCGTCGAGGACGTTGAGCACGGCGCGCAGCGCAAAGAGTTCAATTCGCTTCTCGCCCTGCCAGGGCATGAACGTGTCTTTGCCTTCACAAAGCAGCGCAAGCGTGGTGATTGTTCCGCCAACGCCGAGGAGCTGATCCTGCGCGGGCGTTTTTTCGCCGGAGAGCACGGGACGATCCGGCCGCGCGTCCAGCTCCGGTGGGCCAAACAAGCCGGAGAGAATGGGGTAGAGTGCCTCCGTAATCGATGCAAGATCGTCATATGGCGCGAGGTCTTTTGCGCGGACGCAGCCGATGGGCCAGCTCTCGCGCGAGCCGGGGCGGACGACCTGCGTGCTGCCGCCGCCGATATCGACGATGGTTCTGCCGCCGTCCGGGTCTGCGCCCTGCTGCGCAAAGGCTGCTTCTTCGTCGCCGGAAAGAATTCGCGCGTGCCCGCCGCCGATGATCTCTTCGACAGAGTCAATGAATGCTCTGCCGTTGCTTGCGTCGCGTACCGCGCTGGTTGCGTAAGCAAACGAAGAAAAACCCTGCGCCGTGTGTTCGCTGTGCAGCGAACGAATCACGAGCAGGGATTGCAGCATTCTTGCCTGCGAAAGCGCGCCGGTCTCGGCAAGCCCTTCCGCAAGGCGCGTGGTATAGACGCGTTTACCGGAAAACTGCGCGGGTAGCGCTGCCTCCTGCGTGACGCGAAGGGTGCGAACAGAGTTGCTTCCAATGTCAAATATGAGCAGCTTCATGGCTTAACAGGCCCCATGGTGACGGTGACTGTACCCGTATCATTGGGCGCAGTGGTCGGAATCGGTGTCGGCGTCGGGGAAGGCGTGACGGAAGGAGTGGTCAGTGCCGGAACGGGTGTTGGCGTTTCCGCGAGCTTGGGTGTGACTTTTACGTTTGTCGAATCGTCATAAAATTTCCAGTCGTCCGCGAACACATAGCCGAGTTTCTCACGCGCGTACTGAATCATGTAATCCGTGGTGCGCATATATTCCAACATGCGCTCCAGACGCTCTTCTTCAACTTTTTTCTGGTCGAGCCTTGTTTGCAGCGTGACTTTTTCTTCCGCAATGGAGCTCAACTTCGTCTGCTGGGAGAGATAAACGCCGCCGAGTACGAAGAAGGTTAATATAAAGAACAAAATGATATAACGCGGGCGGAGGCGGAATCCGGTTCGGATGCGCTCAAGCCGTTCGGTGTAATCATTGCGTTCTGTTTTTTGTGTTGGTCTCTTTGCCATGGAGTGTATCTTAGCACAAATCCGGCGAAAATAAAAGATACGGCACAATAGGTTTTCAATTTGGTTACAGGATAACGATGATTGACAGGACAGGCTGTATTCGGTATAATCACAACTTATTTGCTGTGTTCGTTTGCAAATAAGTTACCCTATGTGCCATGGCGATTGATGAACGCTTGATCCAATTCGAATTTGATTCGAACAAATATGAAGTAAACTGGAGTATCGTTCGCTTTTCCAATATCTATTGTGCGCAAGGATTTGGTTTTCGTTACGTGTGTTTTGTAACAGAATGTAACAGGTTTTTGTGAATTAAACAGGAAGCGATTGCAAAAATCATCGCAAACGGCTTAAAAGCGGCATGTGTTGTGAAAAAAGAGTGGCGCGTATTGACAAAAACACCACCCGACGATATGATTTCTTCATCCAAGAGGTCACATCGAATCAGCTTCTTGATTTCGTTAACAGGTAGAAGGTCTTACCGTAGAGAGGAGTTTACAGTTGAACAAGGAACAGTTGGAGGCCAAGAGCCTTGGTGACTTGCGCGAAATCGCAAAGTTACAGGGCGTGAAATCCTTAACCAAATATCGAAAAAACGAGCTTGTTGAGATCATTATGGGAGGAGGCGTCATACCCTCCGATTTTGCTCCTTCCGGCGAAGCAGATGCGCAGGAAGAAGAAGCGGAACCCTTTGCGGCAGCTCCTGCCCCGCAGCCGGAACTCGGCGAACCCGCGGGTGAAATCCCCGGCGGCATGCCGCAGCAGAGCGCGGACGGCGAATACCGCAGAGCGGGCTATACGCCGCGCCCCTATCAGCAAAACAAGCCGTATTATGATAACCGCCAGCAACAGGGCGGGTACCAGAGAAGACAATACTCGCAGCCCGGCAGCTATCAGCAGAACTATCAGCAGCAAAGCAATTATCAGCAGGGCGGTTACCAGCAAAACGGCTACCAACGCAACAATTATCAACAAAACTCCTATCAACAGCAAAACTCCTATCAGCAACAGAATAGTTACCAGCAGCCCAACTTTGCGCAGCAGGGTTTTCAACCGGGGTTCAACGCAGCGAGTTATGGCACGGAGCAGCCCGGCTTTGAAGGCGCAAACATGCGCCCGCGCAACCCTGAGGGCTACTACAATAAAGACTATGGCACCAGCAATCCCGCCGTTCCTGAAATTCTCCAGACGGGCGATTGCGGAGACGCAGAGGGCGTGTTGGAAGTGCTACCGGATGGTTATGGATTCCTCCGCAGCGAAAACTATCTCTCCGGTCAGCATGATGTATATGTGTCCATCGCGCAGATTCGCCGTTTCGGTCTGCGCACGGGTGATATGGTCACCGGCAAGACGCGCCCTTCCAAGGAAGGCGAGCGCTTTCTCGCTCTGCTGTACATCACGGCAGTCAACGGCGAATCCCCCGAGAGCATCGTAGAGCGCAAACCGTATGAAGAGCTTGTACCCGTGTTCCCCTATGAGCGTTATACGCTCGAATTGCCGGGTACAAACAGCCTCGCGATCCGATTGATCGATCTGATCGCGCCAATCGGTAAAGGCCAGCGCGCCATGATCGTCTCCCAGCCAAAGGCGGGCAAAACCACGTTGCTCAAAAGCATTGCAAACGGCATCTCCAAGAACTATCCGGAAGCGCACCTGATCGTGCTGCTCATCGACGAGCGCCCGGAAGAAGTCACGGACATGCAGCGTTCCATCAAAGGCGAAGTGCTGTATTCTACGTTTGACGAGCTGCCGGAGCACCACACCCGCGTCGCGGAGATGGTGCAGGAGCGCGCGATGCGACTGGTTGAGATGGGGAAAGATGTCGTGATCCTCATGGACAGCCTGACAAGGCTTGCCCGCGCGTATAACCTCACGATTCCGCCGACGGGACGGACGCTCTCCGGTGGTATGGACCCGGGCGCGCTGCACAAACCCAAGCGTTTCTTTGGTGCCGCGCGAAAGATTGAAAACGGCGGCAGCCTCACCGTGATCGCAACCGCGCTGACCGAGACGGGCAGCCGCATGGACGACATGGTTTATGAAGAGTTCAAGGGCACAGGCAACATGGAGATTCATCTGGATCGCAAGCTCAGCGAACGCCGCATTTTCCCCGCCATCGACATCTACAAATCCGGCACACGCAGGGAAGACCTGCTGCTCTCGTCAGAGGAGCTGGAGGGTGTGCGTACCATCCGTAAAGTGCTTGCGGGCGGCAACACGGCGGATGTGACGGAGCATCTCATCAGTATGCTGGAGAAGACCAACAACAACGATGAGTTTCTCCAGCGCCTCAAGGACTGGGTCGGCATCTATGAAAAAGATGGCTATACGACCATGTCCACGAGCCGCTTTGGAAAATAAAGAAAACAATAGGAATATCTTGGTATAAACACGAAAATATTCAGAAAACTATTGATTTTTGCGTGATCTATCGCTATACTAACTTTTGGTAGTGTTTTTTAAGGAGTGATCAATCATGAAGAAGGATATTCATCCGAAATATGGCGAATCTCTGGTTCGCTGTGCTTGCGGCGAGACCTTCAAGACTGGTTCCACGAAAGAGGAACTGTCTGTCGAAATCTGCAGCAAGTGCCATCCGTTTTTCACTGGTAAGCAAAAGCTTATCGACAGTGGCGGACGTGTTGACCGTTTCAAAAAGCGTTACGGTCTGTAAGAAGCGTAAAAACCTTCCCTTTACGGGGGAGGTTTTTTCTTGCCCGGCTATTCTGTGTATGATAAAATGATCCGAACATGCAGGACACAATCGCACTTTGATCGGTTGGTTCCCGTATGAAAGCATAAAAGGGGAAACAACACATGAAACGATGCTCGGTTGGCGGCCAGGCCGTCATGGAAGGCGTGATGATGCGCACGATGAGCGGCGGAATCGCGCTCGCTGTTCGAAAGGCGGATGGCAGCATCGAAACAGAATATACACCCAAAAAGCAAGAGAGTAAGAACCCGATTCTCAAGTGGCCTGTTGTGCGCGGCGTTGTCGCGTTTGTCGATTCGCTTGCCACGGGCATGAAGATGATGACGCGCTCGGCGGAGCTCTATGGCGAAGCCATCGAGGAAGAACCGAGCCGTTTTGAAAAATGGATTGCAAAGAAGACCGGCAAAGATGTGATGGACATTGCGATCATCGTTGCGGTAATCCTCGCGGCTGGGTTGGCCATCGGGCTGTTTGTGCTGCTGCCGTCCTTGGTGACGCAGCTGATCCACTGGCAGGAGGGTTCTCCTCGCATCTGGAAGAGCTTGGTCGAAGGCTTTGTGCGCCTGTTTATTTTCCTTGGCTACATCACCGCGATCTCCATGATGAAGGATATCCGCCGCGTATATATGTATCACGGTGCGGAGCATAAGACCATCGCGTGCTATGAACACGACGCGCCGTTGACGCCGGAAAACGCGAAGAAGTATTCCCGTTTGCATGCGCGCTGCGGCACCAACTATCTCTTCCTCGTGATGGCGGTTTCCATCCTGTTTTTTGCGATGCTGCCGTATGCGGAAAACCTGTTTTTGCGTGTGCTCACGCGCATCGTCTTTCTGCCGCTGGTTGCCGGGCTTGCCTACGAGGTGCTCAAGCTTGCTGCGGCGTCCGATGCACTCTGGGCGCGAATCATCCGCGCACCGGGGCTTGGGCTGCAGTACTTGACCACGCGCGAGCCGGAATTGGAGATGCTGGAGGTCGCGATTGCTGCGTTTAATCTGGCGATCTATGACGGCGTGCTTCCGCAGGAAGAGCCGGTGACAGATACCATCGAAACCACACAAGCTGTTGTAGCAGAAGAAGCAAACGAAGAATCAAAGGAAGAACCAAAGGAAGAACCAAAGGAAGAATCAAAAAAGGTAGAAGCGTGAGCATCAATGTTTCGGAAGCCGTTCGGGAAGCGAAGATCATGCTGGAACCTGTTGCGCAGGAAGAAGCGCTGCAACAGGCGAAGATCCTTGTCTCTACGATTGCCGGAATCGAAACAAGCGCACTCACGATTCATTCAGATATGATCCTTTCTCCGGAGCAATTGGCCGATCTTGGCGAGATGCTGGAGCGCAGATCGCAAGGCGAACCGCTGCAATACATCCTCGGCGAATGGGAGTTCATGGGATTGCCGTTTTATGTGGACGCGCGTGCGCTTATCCCGCGGCAAGACACGGAGCTGCTTGCCGAAACCGCGATTCGCTTGATTCGCGAGCGTGGATATCGCAGCTGCCTTGATCTTTGCACGGGCACGGGGTGCTTGGGCATCACGATTGCGAAACTGGGTGGGATTTCTGTCAAGTGTTCGGATATCAGCCGCGAGGCGATCGCACTTGCAAAAGAAAACGCAGAGCTCAACGAAGCGGACGTTTCGTTTGTCGAGAGTGACTTGTTTGAGCGGATACCGGAGAAGTTTGACATGATTGTCTGCAACCCACCGTATCTGACGCTGGACGAGATGCAAGCCCTGCAAAAAGAAGTTACGTTTGAGCCGAAGCTCGCGCTCTATGGCGGCGGCGACGGGCTCGATTTTTATCGCAAAATCGCGTGGGAGTATCAATCCCATCTTAATGAAAACGGCATGCTGCTACTCGAAATCGGCAGCACACAGTCCGCGTCTGCCGCGGCGTTGTTTGCCGCGAAGACGAGCGTTTTGCAGGATCTTTGCGGAAATCCGCGCGTACTGATCGTAGAAACGTAAAATGGTATTATTTTAACAGGATTCGACTGCCCGAGAGCGCTTCTTTGCGCGCGGGCGCGGGCCGGAGCGAACGGATGGCCCATATGCCGGAGGGACAATGATCGACAAACTACAAGGAATCAAACAACGCTTTGACTTTCTTTCCGAGAAGCTTGCAGAGCCGGACGTGATGGCGGACAAAGACGCCTGGCGCGAGATGGTAAAAGAACGGGCTTCTCTGGAGGAACTTGTCATCGCGTTTGACGAATACAGCGATGTTTTGGGCTCTTTGGAAAACTGCAAAGCCATGCTCGGTGAGCGGCTGGACAGCGAGATGAAAGAGCTGGTTCGCGCAGAGATTGACGAGTTGGAAACCAAACGGGAGACGCTCGACGAAAAATTGCATATCTTGCTTCTTCCCAAAGACCCGAACGATGATCGTGACGTGATTCTCGAAATCCGAGCGGGAACGGGTGGAGACGAAGCCTCGCTCTTTGGCGCGGACCTCTTACGGATGTATCTGCGTTATGCTGAACGAAACGGCTACAAGGTAGAGTATTTGTCCAACAACCTCACAGAGATGGGCGGGGTGAAGGAGGTCGTGCTATCCATCGGCGGCAAGCGCGGCGCATTTAGCAAACTCAAGTTCGAAAGCGGTGTCCATCGCGTCCAGCGCGTGCCGGAGACGGAATCGCAAGGGCGCATCCACACCAGCGCGGCGACCGTTGCGGTTTTGCCGGAGGTGGATGATGTGCAGATCGACATCAAGGACGCCGACCTTCGCATCGACACCTATCGATCAAGCGGCGCGGGCGGACAGCATGTCAACAAAACGGAAAGCGCCATTCGAATCACGCACCTGCCAACTGGCATGGTCGTCTCCTGTCAGGACGAAAAGTCTCAGCTCAAGAACAAAGAGCAGGCGATGCGCGTGCTCAAGAGCCGCCTGTATGATTTTTACCTGAATCAGCAGCAGGCGGAGCGCGCAGGCGCGAGAAAGAATCAAGTTGGTTCGGGTGATCGCAGCGAGCGCATCCGTACTTATAACTTTCCGCAGGGTAGAGTGACCGATCATCGCATCGGATTGACGCTCTATAAACTCGATGCGTTTATCGACGGAGACATGGACGAGATGCTGGATGCGCTGAGCCTAGCCGAGCGCAGCGAGATGCTTGCCGGAGAGTCGGACTGATATGCGACAACAACAAGACACGAACCCGACGTTTGAAACGCAGGTCGTCAGCGCAGTGCGGCAGGAAGAAGCGGGCACGATTCAGGGTGCAAAGCTCATTCAAGCGGGCGAACTGGTCGCTTTTCCAACCGAAACGGTCTACGGACTCGGCGCAAACGGACTAAACGGCGCGGCAGTTGCGAAGATATTTGCCGCAAAGGGCAGACCGTCCGACAACCCGCTGATCGAACACATCGCAAAAAAAAGTGATGTGCGCGCGCTTTGGAGTAGAATGCCCAAACAGGCGCAGATTTTAATGGATACCTTTTGGCCGGGGCCTCTAACGTTGGTGGCACCCAAGAGCGACATCGTGCCGGAGGAAGTTACGGCAGGGCTAGATACCGTCGCCGTGCGCATGCCGCAGAACAAGACGGCACGCGCCTTGATCGCAAAAGCAGGCGTACCTATCGCGGCGCCGAGCGCGAACCGATCCGGCCGGCCGAGTCCGACCACTGCACAGCACGTGCTGGATGATTTAGGTGGGCGCATTCCGCTGATCATTGATGGCGGGGCGTGCAAATACGGCGTGGAGTCTACCGTGCTCTCACTCGTCGGCGAACCCACTATTCTCCGTCCGGGCGCGATTACGCGGGAGATGATCGCCGCGCTGATCGGCGAAGTGCGCGTGAGTAACAGCATCCTCAACCCGATGAAGGATGGTGAAGTTGCCGCCTCTCCGGGCATGAAATATCAGCACTACGCTCCGTCCGCAGAGGTGATCGTCATTCTCGGCAAACCGGAACAAGCGGCAAAGCGCATCAATGCGCTGTATCGCGAGGCGGAGGCGGACGGGCGATCGGTCGAAATTGCCGCGACCGAGCAGACAAAAGCGTATTATCGAAGCAAGCGCTTTACGGTTCTTGGTGATCGCGACGAACCGGAAACGCTTTGCGCCAATCTATTCTCCGCGCTTCGTGAGATGGACACCCGTGCGGATTTGATTCTTGCAGAAGGCATTCCTGCGGAGGACGAGGGATTGGCATATATGAACCGTCTCCTGCGTGCGGCGGGATTTCACGTAATCGACGCTTCGAAAGACTGAGAGACAAATCAGATTTGAGATACACAAGACACCAGAGGCACGAAAGGAAGAGAGAGAACATGAAACTGGCCATCGGTTGCGACCACGGCGGCTTCGACCTGAAAGAAGCGCTCGTCGCTTATCTGCGCGAGGAAGGGCATGAGGTGAAAGACTTCGGTTCCTACGATAAAAACAGCATCGACTACCCGGATTACGTCTTTCCTGTAGCGGAAGGCGTAGCGCGCGGGGAGTTTGAACGCGGCATCGTCATCTGCACGACCGGCATCGGCGTGAGCATTGCCGCAAACAAGGTGCACGGCATACGCTGTGCGCTGGTTACAGACGAATACTCCGCTAAAATGACGCGCGAACACAACGACACCAATATGCTGGCTCTCGGCGCGAACGTAACCACGGTTGTGCGCGCAAAGGGAATCGTTGATCTCTGGCTGGAGGAACCGTTTTCGCACGGAGAACGGCACCAGCGCAGAATCGATAAAATATCCGCTTACGAAAAAACGCACTAAGGAGGCTCATCTATGTCAAAAGTAACCACCATCGACCACCCGCTCGTACAGCACAAGCTTTCGCTCCTGCGCGACAAAGACACCGGCTCCAAGGCATTCCGTGAACTCGTTTACGAGCTTGCGATGCTGATGGCCTATGAGGTCACGCGCGATCTCGAACTCAAAACAATCGAAATCGAAACACCGATTTGCAAAACCTCTGTACAGACCCTCGCCAACGAAAAAATCGCGGTGATCCCGATTCTCCGCGCTGGGCTTGGTATGGCGGACGGCATCATGAGCCTGATCCCCAACGCGAAAGTCGGGCATATTGGACTCTATCGCAATCCCGATACGCTCATGCCCACTGGCTACTATTGCAAGCTGCCGCAGGATATTGCAGAGCGCGAAACCATCATCGTCGATCCGATGCTTGCCACCGGAAACTCCGGCATCGAAGCGATTCACATCCTCAAGCAAAACAACGTCGGAAGCATCCGCTTTGTGAGCCTGATCGCCGCACCCGAAGGAATCGCCGCTATGCAGGCTGCGCACCCGGATGTGGACATCTATGTGGCGCATATCGACGAGAAGCTCAATGAGCACGGCTATATCGTGCCCGGCCTTGGCGACGCGGGCGACCGCCTCTTTGGTACCAAATAAACAACCTGAGCCACCGAATTCATCAATACGCAGGCATGTGACGGGTGTTCTTCCCGCCGCATAGCCTGCGTTTTGCTCTTCTAGAAAGAACGATTCGAAATTATATATGAATAAAATCCTTCGAAATCTCTTTTATAGTGTTGTCTAGCCCGATTGTAATATGGTAAGATCGAACAAGCAGATCATTTTTTCAGATATTCAGAACAAACAAAACAGTTCGGACGATTACGGGATTCGGAGGAAACGCATGCGATCGGTCATCGAAGAAATCGCTACAGCGGAGCAGCAGGCGGAGCAAATCCGTCAGGATGCGGCGCTCCAGGCGCGTGAATTGACCCAGAAAGCAAAGGAAGATGCGGCGCGTGCGCTTGCCGATTTGGAGAGCGAATCGCGCACAGAGATGCAGGCGGCGCTTGAATCGGCGAAGCAGGAGGGCGAACAACGTTCTGCTGCGCTGCTCGAAACCATGCAGCAGAAAGCAGGCACGCTCTGCGAAAAAGCAAATGAAAAGCTGGATCAGGCAGTGGCCTATCTTTTGGATAAGGTGACGATAACGGCATGATCGTTTCGATGAAGCGGATGACGCTCGTTGCGCACAAGGCGGACGAAGCAAAGATTTTGAACGCATTGCAGGCGATACGCGCGGTTGAAGTCATCTCCGGTGGAGAAGACAATGGCGCGCTAGCCGCGCTGGAACGCGCGCAGGCGCGGCTTCAGAAACTGGGCGACGCGCTGAAAACCATGCGCCCATATGCGCAAAAAAAGAGCTTGTTTGCTGCTCCGACCGAAGCAAAGGCGGAGGAGCTTTTTGCTCTATTACCGGAGGCGGTCACGCTGAGTGACACGCTCAGCATACTCAACCGAGAGCTGGCAAGCACAAAATCTGAGATCGATAAAAACGAAGCGCTGATCGCTGCTCTGCGCCCTTGGCAAGCGTTTCCCGCGGATATGATGACGTATTTCGTCAGTAAGAAAGTCAAGTATTTCACGGGACTGATCGCTTCTTCGGATGTCGAGAAACTCGAAAACATCGATGCAACGGCGGAGTATCAACTCTTCAACGAGGGCATTGTGCGCACGTGTGTAGTCGCCTGCCCGATTGACGAGGTAAAAAGCGTTGCAAACTTCCTAAAATCGCTCGACTGGACGGACTATGCTTTCCCGAAGATGCCAGGCACTCCGGCAGAAGCGATGGAAGAGCTTTCCGAGAGAAACCGCACACTCAACGCGAAAAAGGTTGAACTCGAAAACGAACTGAGCGAATCCGCGACCGGACGCGAATCGCTTGTGGAAGGCGCATATGACGCGGCTGTCATCGAACGTGACCGCGCGCTTGCCGCGGCGGAACTGGTTCGCTCGGCGGCGACGTTCCAGCTTGAAGGTTGGCTCCCTGCGGACAAGCAGGATGCTCTTGTGCAGGCGGTCAACTCCGTCACGGACGCATACTATCTAGATGTGCGCGAGCCGGAGGAGGACGAGGTTCCACCCTCTTACGTAGAGAACAAACCGTTCGTGACCCCGTTTGAACAGGTGACGAACCTCTATAGTCGTCCCGATCCAAAGGGAATTGACGCAACGCCCTATATGACACCGTTTTACGTGCTGCTCTTTGGCATGATGCTCAGCGACACGGGCTACGGTCTCGTACTGTCCCTTCTGTGCTTCCTGTTTATTAAACTCAAAAAACCAACCGGCGGTGCCTTGGGGTTTGCCTGGGTTCTCTTCTGGGGCGGGCTGTCCACAGTTCTGTGGGGGTTTTTGGTTGGCACATTCTTTGGTATGGACTTTGACGTGCTCTTTGGCACGGTGGATAAATTTCCGATGATTCTCGACCCGATGACGGACCCGATCGGTATGTTGATCATCTGCTTCGGGCTGGGGTTCCTTCACATCCTGTTTGGTCTTGGACTCAAGATGCGGATGGCGCTTTCCCGCGGAGATTGGAGAACGGCAATCTACGACACGCTCTCTTGGATGTTTGTGCTCATCGGGCTCGTCGTGTTCGGGCTCGGCAGCGCCATTGCCGGAATTCCAGCAATCGTTGGAACGATCGGTATGTATATGGCGATTCTCGGCGCGCTCACGCTCCTGCTCTTCAAAGGCAGAGAATCGAAAAATGTGGTTGGCAGAACGGCGCAAGGCTTGTTTGAGCTCTATCAGATCTCCGGCTATCTTTCGGACATTCTGTCCTATTCGCGTCTGTTCGCGCTCGGCGTTGCAACGGGTGTTATCGCAACCGTGTTCAACGACCTTTGCAGTATGCTCATGACGTCTCCGAACCTCATCCTGAAGATACTCGGTACTGCAATCGGCGTTGCGTTGCTCGTCGCGCTGCATGCATTCGGGCTGGCGATCAATACGCTCGGTGCGTTTGTGCACACCGCTCGTTTGCAGTATGTCGAATTTTTCGGCAAGTTTTACGAAGCGGGTGGCAGACCTTTCCAGCCGCTGGGGTATCGAACCAAGCACGTGCGGATCGCTCAGGACGCATCTCACGTAGCGGAATAGCACTAAAACCACAAAGCAACAATACTTCGGATGTTGTGAACATCCATCACTCTATCATCTGGTTTCAATAGTAGTATAAGGAGGATTTCAAGTATGGAAATCAATTGGGGCATCGTTCTGGCGGCGGCAGCCGCGGTTCTCTCCGCAGCAATGGCGGGTGTTGGCAGCGCGGTTGGCGTCGGCATGGCGGGTCAGGCCGCAGCGGGCGTTGTTTCGGAAGACCCGGATCGCTTTGGCTCTTGCTTGCTCTTGCAGCTTTTGCCGGGCACACAGGGCATCTATGGCCTTCTCATCGCGTTCGTCATCGCAACCAAAGCAGGCCTTCTGGGCGGAGCCGCGCAGGCGGTCACCATTACCAATGGACTCAACCTGCTCTTTGCGGCATGCCCCGCGGCTTTTGGCGGCTGGCTTTCCGCAATCGCACAGGGTAAAGTTGCCGTCGCCGGCATCAACCTCGTTGCAAAAAAGCCGGAAGAATTTGGTAAAGCGATGCTTATGACCGTCATGGTCGAAACCTACGCGGTTCTTGCACTGCTGATCTCCTTCCTGCTCGTCAACGGCGTGAAGATTGGATAAAGTGAATCAGCGTTTGCACGATAAGGAGCAGCCAATGGCAAGTGTAACCATCTCCGGAACCAATAAACTCGCCGAGCGCATCGTTCTTGATGCGCAGGATGAGGCGCGCGCCGTTCTTGCGGAAGCACAAACGGTGGCAGACGGTATCCAACGCGAAGGCGGCAAGGTAGTCTCTGCGCGCAGGACGGAATTGACCAGCCAGAAAGAAAACGCGGTCAAGAGCCTCATCAGCGGCTATCAAACCCGCGCCAAGCTGGACGCAAAGAAAGACGCGTTGCGAAAAAAACGCGCGGTGATCGATTCTGCGTTTACCCGCGCGTATGACGCGATGCTCTCGCTCGGCTTTGAGCAGCGCAAAAGCATCTGCGCAAGCATGCTTGCGTCTCAGGCGGAGGGTGGAGAAACGGTTTTGCCCGCGGAGCGGGATCGCGAAGCGCTTGCCGCGCTGGTACTCGCCATGCCGGAGAAGAAGCTGACGCTTGCAAACGGCTGTGCCGCAATCGATGGCGGGTTTATCCTGCTCGGCGACGGATACGAGAAGGATTGTTCCTTCCGTTCGCTGCTTGCAACCGTTCGGGACGCGGAAGAAACCGCGGTCTATCAGCTGCTCTTCGACTGAGCGGAGGGAGGGAGTCATGCCACAGCCTAGCTACGCCTACGCCTGCGCACGTATCAGTGCGCTGGAAAAGTCGCTCTTTGGCAAAGATGCCGTCCGCCGTATGGCCGAAGGATCGCTGGAAGACGCGCTGCGGATGCTGTCCGACGCGAAGTACGGCAATTTGCCGGACGCAACGGGAGAAGACACAGAGCGAATGATTGAGTCCGTTCGCAGACAAACTGTGGAAACAATCCGCGAGCTGTCGCCGGATTCCGCACTCACAGACCTATTTTTGCTGCAAACAGATGCACAAAACCTCAAGGTTTTAATCAAAGCGCGCTTGCTTGGTACGCCGGACATCATCTGGCTCGAAGGCGGGCTTTTCACGCGGGAGCAACTCGGCACAATGGTTTCAGAGATGAAATACGATCTGCTGCCGGAGGAGCTGTGCGAAGCAATGCGTCGCCTCGAAGCAAAGCTCAAGATTGCGGCGGAACCGCAGATGGTGAGTGTGTATGCCGACTATGGCTATCACGCGCATTGCTTGCATGCGACAAAGAGCATGAAGGAGCCGTTTATCCGGCAGTACTTCGCAGCGCTTTGTGACTTTAACAACGTTATTACCTTTCTTCGCATGCGCGCGATGGGTGCGCAAAAGGAAGATCTGAAGGAAGTGCTCTTTCCGAGCGCAGGCGTACAGACGGATTCACTCATCAACGCATACGAGCTCTCCGCAGAGACGCTAACCAAAGCGATCTCCGGCAGTGTCGCCAAAGGTGCGCTGCAAGAAGGGCTCAATCAAATGCTTGCAACGGGCAATATCGCAATGCTCGAAAAAACGCGGGACGACTATCTGCTCTCACTGGTGAATTCTCACAGGCACGAGAGCATGACGATTTTTCCCGTAGTCGGATACTATCTTGCGCGGGATCGCGAGGCGAAAGCCGTTCGCCTGATTTTGACTGTGAAACGAAACGGTCTGGACGACGCGGTGATTGCAGAAAGGCTCAGGGAACTGTATGGCTAAAATCGGTGTCATTGGAGACCGTGATTCCGTGCTGCTCTTCAAGGCGGTTGGGTTGGATGTGTTTTTTGAAGACGAGGGAGAGCGTGCAAACCGCACGCTCCACTGCCTCGCCAGAGAAGGATATGCCGCCGTGTTTGTGACCGAGAAACTTTTTTCGGCGTGTGCGGAGACGATTGAGGAGTTTAAAGGTCAGCCGTACCCCGCGATTGTCCCAATTCCCGACAACAGCGGCTCGCGCGGAGTCGGCGAGAAGATGCTCCGGCAGAACGTAGAAAAAGCGGTCGGCATGGACATCCTCTCCAATCATTAAGTAAGAAATTACGCGCTGCGGTTTGAAAAAAGCACAGCGCATGAATGGTACATGACTTTTTATAAGTACGAAAGGGCAAACAGCATGCAAGGAACGATCATAAAGGTCTCGGGACCACTCATCGTAGCCGGCGGCATGGCGGACGTGCAGATGTACGACGTTGTGCGCGTTTCCGACAAGCAGTTGATCGGAGAGGTCATTGAGCTGCGCGGCGATCAGGCGTCCATTCAGGTATATGAGGAGACGGGCGGAATCGGTCCGGGCGAACCTGTCGTTTCGACGGGTGCGCCGCTGTCCGTTGAACTTGCGCCGGGGCTGATTGAGAGCATCTACGACGGTATCCAGCGCCCGCTGAACCTGATTCGCGAACAGGCAGGGGATCGCATCACCCGCGGTATCATGGTCGATTCGCTCAGCCACGAGAAGCTTTGGGCGTTTACTCCGGTTGCCAAGGTTGGCGATCTGCTCACCGGCGGCGACGTGCTCGGCACCGTACAGGAAACCGAGGCGGTGCTGCACCGCGTGATGGTCCCACCGATGCTCTCCGGCAAGCTGGTTTGGATATTCGAAGGCGAAGCGAACATCGTCACCCCGATTGCAAAGATCGAGAAGGCGGATGGCACGCTTGTTGAAGTTCCGATGCTGCAAAAGTGGCCGGTTCGCAAAGGCCGTCCCTATGCAGAGAAAATCTCTCCGCGCGAGCCGATGATCACCGGACAGCGCGTCATCGATACGCTCTTTCCCGTTGCAAAGGGCGGAACGGCAGCCGTTCCCGGCCCGTTCGGCAGCGGCAAGACGGTCGTACAGCATCAGCTCGCGAAATGGGCGGATGCGGACATCATCGTCTACGTTGGCTGCGGAGAGCGCGGCAACGAGATGACCGACGTGCTCATGGAGTTTCCGGAGCTGAAAGACCCGCGCACGGGACTATCGTTGATGAAGCGCACGGTGCTGATCGCCAACACGTCGGACATGCCGGTCGCAGCGCGCGAAGCTTCGATTTACACAGGCATCACGATTGCGGAATATTTCCGTGACATGGGCTATAAAGTCGCCATCATGGCGGACAGCACGTCCCGCTGGGCGGAAGCGCTGCGCGAGATGAGTGGACGCCTCGAAGAAATGCCCGGCGAAGAAGGATACCCCGCGTATCTTTCCAGCCGTTTGGCGGAGTTTTATGAGCGCGCGGGTTCGGTCAAAGCCCTCGGCAGTGACGGGCGCGAAGGTGCTGTTTCCGCAATCGGTGCGGTTTCCCCTCCGGGCGGCGATATCTCCGAGCCGGTCTCGCAGGCGACGCTCCGCATCGTAAAGGTGTTCTGGGGGCTGAGCAGCAAGCTGGCCTATGCCCGCCATTTCCCGGCGATCGACTGGCTGCAGAGCTATTCGCTGTATCTGGATCGCCTCGAAGGCTGGTTCAATGAGAATGTTTCGCCCGAATGGTCGGCGCTTGTGCAGAAGACCATGGCGCTCCTGCAAGAAGAGAGCGAGCTGGATGAAATCGTCCGCCTCGTCGGTATCGACGCGCTTTCCTTCCGCGACCGACTGACGCTAGAGAGCACGCGCAGCATCCGCGAGGACTATCTGCATCAAAACGCGTATCACGAAGTTGACACCTATTCTTCGCCGAAGAAGCAATATCTGCTGCTAAAGGCGATTCTCTCGTTCTACGATAAGAGTTTGATTGCCTTGCAGGAGGATGCGCCGTTTAGTAAGCTGGTTCGCCTGCCCGTGCGAGAAAAGATCGGCCGTCTCAAATATGTGCCGGAGGACGATGTGCAGGCGCAGTTTGATGCGATTCTAAGAGAGTTGAACGATCAGATTCGCGCCCTGACGGAAGGAGGCGAACAGCATGCGTAAAGAATACAAGACCATTCGAGAAGTCGTTGGCCCGCTGATGCTGGTCGAGCAGGTTTCCGGGGTCAAATACGACGAACTTGTCGAGATTGAACAACAGGACGGCAGCATCCGCCGCGGACGCGTGCTGGAGATCGACCGCGACAAAGCGCTCTTGCAGCTCTTTGAAGGTTCGCAGGGCTTGCAGATCAGCACATCAAAAGCAAGATTTTTGGGTAAGAGCATCGAGTTGGACGTTGCGCCCGATATGCTTGGCCGAATCTTCGACGGCATGGGCAAGCCCATCGACAAGGGACCGGCACTGATTCCCGAAAAAAACCTGAACATCAACGGAACACCGATGAACCCCGCCGCGCGCGATTATCCCAGCGAATTTATTCAAACGGGCATCTCCGCAATCGACGGGCTCAACACACTGGTGCGCGGGCAGAAGCTGCCGGTGTTTTCCGGCTCCGGTCTGCCGCATGCAAACCTCGCCGCGCAGATTGCGCGTCAGGCACGCGTGCTGGGCTCGGATGAGAAGTTCGCCGTTGTGTTTGCCGCCGTCGGCATCACATTTGAAGAATCCGACTTCTTCATCAACGATTTTCGAAAGACGGGTGCAATCGAGAAGACGGTTACGTTCATCAACCTCGCCAACGACCCTGCTATCGAACGCATCGCAACCCCGCGTATGGCGATTACCGCCGCGGAATATTTGGCATATGAACTCGGCATGCACGTGCTGGTCATCATCACGGACATCACGAACTACGCAGAAGCACTGCGTGAAGTCTCTGCCGCCAGAAAAGAAGTCCCCGGAAGGCGCGGCTATCCCGGTTATCTGTATACTGATCTTGCGAGTATGTACGAACGCGCGGGCAGAATTCGCGGCAACGCGGGTTCTATCACGATGATTCCGATTCTCTCGATGCCGGAAGACGACGTGACGCACCCGATTCCCGACCTGACGGGCTACATTACGGAAGGTCAGATCATCCTCTCGCGTGAACTTTATCGCAAAGGTTTAACTCCGCCGATCAACGTGCTTCCTTCGCTTTCGCGCCTCAAGGACAAGGGCATCGGTAAAGGTAAAACGCGCGAGGATCACGCGGACACGATGAACCAGCTCTTCTCGGCCTATTCGCGCGGCAAGGACGCAAAGGAACTTGCCGTCATCCTCGGTGACGCGGCGTTGAGTGACGTGGACAAACTCTATGCGAAGTTTGCCGACGCGTTTGAGCAGGAGTATGTGTCGCAGGGTTATTATGCCAACCGTACGATCGAGGAAACGCTGGACATCGGCTGGAAGCTGCTCGGCATCCTGCCGAAGTCAGAACTCAAGCGCATTAAGGATGCATACATCGAGAAGTATTACCCCAAGGAGGCGTAGCCAATGGCCGCGATCCAGGTGAAACCCACGCGCATGGAACTCAGCAACCTCAAAAAACGCAAAAAGGTTGCCGTGCGCGGACACAAGATGATGAAGGACAAGCGCGACGAGCTCGTCCGCCGCTTCATCGAATTTGCCAGACAAAATCAGGTTCTGCGTGCGGAAGTGGAAGAAAAACTCTCCCGCGCGATGAAGAGCTTTGTGCTTGCGCGCGCCTCCATGAGCGGCGCGGAGATTGAAGAAGCGCTGATGTATCCAGCCAGAGCCGCCGAGGTGACGGCAGGCGTACAACAGGTGCTCTCTATTCAGGTGCCAAAGATCGAAATTTCCGCACAGGAAGGATTCACGTATCCATACGGCTTTGCAACCACGAGTGCCGACCTCGATCTTTCGGTCCAATTGCTTGCGGAGGTGCTGCCGCTTCTGGTGCAGCTCGCGGAGATTGAGAAAGCCTGCGGACGGTTGGCGGATGAAATCGAAAAGACGCGCCGCCGTGTCAACGCGCTGGAGTACGTCATGATCCCGCAGATTACGGAGACCATACGCCGTATCCAGATGAAACTCGACGAAAACGAGCGCGGCAACCTAACGCGGCTGATGAAGACCAAAGAGATGCTCCAGCAGCAGAAGGCATAATCGCGAGTGATGGATTTCCATCCTATGGTTTGTGTGCTATACTATCTTAAACATTTTATGTGAGGTAGAGCATATGGACGTGGAAGCGCTTGCCGCAGAACAGGGATTTGCCGCATGCTTCGTGTTCACAACCGAAGAGTTTGTTCACTATGAGCGCCGTCTAGAAAACGGCGCTTTGCATAACGCGGGATATGACTTGACGGCGAATTTGAGTCAAGTGCATCCCTGGGCAAATGCGATTCTCGCGCTGATCTATCCCTACCGTCCATATCGGGACGAAATCCCTGTATCCGGCAACTATCCGGCAAGCAACGCATCCTACCATGCCTCTGGTGCGGTGATGCGGCAACTGAATGCAGGGGGTGTGCGCACGGAGTGTGCGGAAGTACCGATTCGAGAACTGCTGACTAGAAATGGCACGGGTGTCATGCTCAAAAACGGCTTGACGCTGCTCCCTGGGCTTGGCACGCGGTATTCAGTACAGGTGTTGGCTTGTGCGCTGCCGGAACCCGTCTACACGCCCAAACGCGAACCGATTCTGACGCGATGCAGTGCATGCCATGCCTGCGAGAAGGTGTGCCCGAGCGGTGCGATCAGCGAAGGTGGATACGATTTTAGAGCATGTGCACGCGCGTATATGGGTGGCGATCCGATGGAAGAATGGGTGATGGACGCCATGACCTGCATCCTCGGCTGTGAACTCTGCCAGAAGGTATGCCCGTATAATGCGGGGATCGAGCCGATTGACGAGATGCCAGAGGCTTTCCAGTTGGAGGAGATTTTGGCGGGGCGCATCAAACCCGTGCTTGCAATCGTCGGCAAGAATCTCAATAAGCAGGGGCGTGTGATTCAGCACGCCTGCGTGATCGCCGCAAAGCAAGGCAGAACCGATTTGATCCCGCTGATCAAACCGTGGCTTGTCGACGAGAGGGAGGGCGTTCGCATCGCGGCGGCCTATGCACTCAAAAAATTCGCACAATCAACCAATTCTAACTGAGAAGTTCGCAATCCTTTCATACGTATGCCTCAAAATTCGTTTGGCTTTCTCGGCGCAATATGGTACAATCATCGAGTAAACCAGTTTGCCGCGCTAAGCGGGGAGTTAGCGGTGCCCTATATCTGCAATCCGCTATAGCAGGGCTGAAATCCCGTTCCCCGGCAAGCGCCTGTGGGGTCAGATCCCGATAAGGGGTGTTGAGCGTCGGGTCCCGTGCAATCGCAGGCCGTGAACCATGTCAGGTCCTGACGGAAGCAGCATTCAGCGGAAAATGCGATGTGCCGCGGAGCAGCCTGAAAGGAGCAACCTGTCGGAGCGTCGCCCGGAGGCGTGTTTGTCAAAGTTCGGGTGCGCGGCAATTCCATCGACCGACGCGTCATACGTATGATGCGTCGGTTTCTTTCTATTTCGGCAAAGCAAGCAATGAATCGGAAACATGAAAATACTTGGAGCGAATACAAATGGAAGACTTTTCGGTATTTGATATCATTGGCCCGCGCATGACGGGACCAAGCAGCTCGCACACGGCGGGGGCGGTTCGCCTGTCCCATATCGCGCGAAAAATCGCAGGCGAAGACGTAGCGGAAGCGGCGTTTACGCTCTACGGTTCGTTCGCTGAGACGGGCAAGGGCCACGGCACGGACAAGGCGCTCGTTGCGGGCGTGCTCGGTATGGACCCGGACGATCCGCGCATCAAGGAAGCGTTTGCGGTCGCCAGAGAGATGGGCGTTCTGGTCTCGGTCGAATTTTCAGACGAGCCACCCAAACACCCGAATACAGCGCGCATCGTGATTACCGGCTCGCAATGTCAGGTGACGGACGTGGTCGGGCAGTCTGTTGGCGGCGGCAATATCCGCATCTCGGAAATCAACGGTCTTGCGGTCGAGTTTTCCGGCGAGTATCCGACCCTGATCATTCAGCACAATGACCAGCCGGGCGTGATTGCAGAGGTTTCGCATGTGCTGGCGCAGCTCAACATCAATATCGCGTTCATGCGCGTATTCCGCCATGGAAAAGGCGAGGATGCATACATGACCATCGAGACCGATCAACCTGTGACACAGGACATGCAGAATATGATTCTGCGCCTGTGTGACGGCATCAACAAACTTTTTGTGGTGTAAGGGAGGAGAAAAACCATGCTGTTATCGGATGCATTTGAAAATGGCGAATCCCTGCGCCGCTATTGTCTGGAAAGCGACATCCCGATCTATGAGGCGATGATTCGCAGAGAAGAGAAGCTCAGCGACAAACCGCGCGAAGACATCATCGCCGAGATGCAAAAAAACCTCGATGTGATGCGCGCCTCTGTGGAGCGCGGATTAAGCGGCAAGGTGGAGTCTGTCAGCGGACTCTCCGGCGGCGAAGCGATGAAACTCTTTAAATACGGCAAGCACAACCCGTTTTCAGGTTATACGGCTTGTCGCGCCGCTGCTTCGTCTATGGCGGTGGTAGAAGTCAATGCCTCCATGGGGCGAATTGTCGCAGCACCAACGGCGGGAGCCAGCGGAATCCTCGCGGGAGCACTGATCGAAGCCGGACGCCAGCGTGGCTGGTCGGATGAGACATTGGTGGAGGGCCTCTTCACTGCGGGAGCCATCGGCCTGATCTTCGCGAAAAACGCAACGATCTCCGGCGCGGGCGGCGGCTGTCAGGCGGAGACGGGCGTTGCCGCGTCCATGACGGCGGCGGCATTGGTAGAAATCAGCGGAGGAGCCCCGATTCAGGCGCTGGACGCCGCGGCGATGGCGATGAAAAACGTGATGGGGCTGATCTGCGACCCGGTTGCTGGCTTGGTCGAGTGCCCGTGCATCAAGCGAAACGCACTGGGTGCGGTGAATGCCATGCTCTGCGCGGATATGGCGCTGGCGGGCATCACGAGCCTGATTCCGTTTGACGAGGTCGTCTCCGCAATGTACGCGGTTGGCAAAGACATTCGCGTGGAATATCGCGAAACCGCGCGCGGCGGATTGGCAACCACGCCAACTGGGAAAGCCGTCGCACAGCGTGTGAAACGCCTGCAAGGCAACTGACACACAAAAAGAACCGCAACACGCGCGGAGGAATACAAGCATGGCACAAGGAATGGGCAGAGGTTTTGGCGGCATGCGCGGCTTTCTGACCGAGGAGGAAAAGCAAAACCGACCGAAGGTGACAAAAGCGCTGTTGTTGCGGATTTTGTCGTATCTCAAGCCCTATCGCGTGCAGTTTGTGTTTGTGTTTCTCGCGATTTTGATCAGCGCAGTGATCGGGCTGTTTCCGTCGATCATCACCGGGCGAATTGTCGATCAGGCGCTGGTTGGCAAAAACATGGCATTGTTGATTCAGCTGCTGCTGCTGGCGTTGGTCACGCTGACGGTCTCTCAAGCGATCCTTGTGCTGCAAAGCTACATCAACTCCTATATCTCACAGCGCATCATATTCGACATGCAAAACCAGATGTATGCGCATTTACAGCAGATGCCGCATTCGTTTTACACCTCGGAAAAGCAAG
This sequence comes from Bacillota bacterium, assembly GCA_023395595.1. GTDB lineage: Bacteria > Bacillota > Clostridia > Christensenellales > CAG-138 > UBA7703. The sequence goes on along the minus strand of JAEWYO010000038.1, from coordinate 34,739 downwards.
GCGACATCCTAACGCGCATGGAAAGCGACATCAGCGGAGTTGGTACGGTCATCACCAGCACGCTGACCACCTCAGTTTCAAATATTTCGGTGATGACTGCAACGCTGATTGCACTGTTTTCGATGAACTGGAAGATGGCGCTCGTCGGCATCGCGATTATTCCAATGACGCTGATTCCTGCGCGCCGGGTTGGTAAAACTCGCTGGAAACTGCTCACCGATGTGCAAAACGAGCGCGACAAGATGAATCAGCTCATTACCGAGACGCTGAGCGTGTCCGGCTCTATGTTGATGAAGCTTTTCACCCGGGAGCAATCGGAATATGACCGGTTTGTGAGCGTGAACGACAGTGTGACGCGGCTCTCACTCAAAGAGCAGCGCAGCGGCAAATGGTTTGTGATGATTCTCGGCACACTTTCGCAGATCGGCCCGCTGCTGATCTATTTTACCGGCGGTTGGCTGATCATTTCGCAAGGGGACACGACGCTGACCATCGGTACCATCACGGCGATGATCGCGCTGGTGAATCGGCTCTACGGGCCGGTTAACTCCTTGCTGAATCTGGGGGTCGATTTTACGCGTTCGCTTGCGCTGTTCACGCGCATTTTTGACTATTACGACAAGGAAGTCACGATCAAGAGTAAGCCAAACGCGAGCAAGCCGGATTTGAGCCGGACGGAGATTTGCTATGATCATGTGACGTTTACCTACGAGCAGAAAGCGCCGATTCTCAAGGATGTCAGTTTCGAAATTCCATCGGGCAAGATGTATGCAATCGTTGGTCCATCCGGCTCCGGCAAATCCACGCTAGTCAATCTGCTTCTGCGACTCTATGATGTGGATTCCGGCTCGGTTTCGATCAATGGCATAGATGTGCGGGATTTTGACCTTGCGTATCTGCGCACGCACATCGGCGTGGTCACGCAGGACGCGTATCTGTTCAACGGAACCATCCGCGAGAATCTGCTCTACGCAAAGCAGGATGCAACGCTGCAAGAGCTGGAGAGCGCTTGCAAGCTCGCAAATATATATGAGTTTGTCGCGTCTCAGGAGCTTGGGTTTGATACGCTCGTCGGCAATCGCGGGCTCAAGCTCAGCGGTGGAGAGAAACAACGGCTCTCGTTGGCGCGCGTGGTGCTCAAAGACCCGAAGATACTCGTGCTGGACGAGGCGACGAGTTCGCTCGACAGCATCTCTGAGCATGCGATTCAGGACGCACTGGAGCAGGTGATGGCGGGCAGAACCAGCATCGTGATTGCGCACCGGCTCTCAACCGTGCTGGCTGCCGATCACATCCTCGTGGTCAAAGACGGCGTGATTGCCGAGCAGGGCACGCACGACGCGTTGCTGACGCAAGACGGCGTCTATCGCGAACTATATGAAACGCAGTTCAAGCGTGTGCTGGAGCACGAACTATAGAATTAGCAGGTATGTATGAATATCGGAGTATATCAGTTTGAAGTATCAGACAATCTCAATGAAAATATGACGCATATTAAATCTGCGGTTAACAAGGCTACCTCGAATGACGTAAATTTGCTAATTCTACCTGAATGTGCGCTGACAGGGTATCCAAAAGAAACATATACGATCAAAGAGATTGATTTTCAATGGGTAGAACGCTCAATAAACGATTTGGAAAAGCTTGCATCAGACAGCAATTTACACGTTGTGGTTGGTACAGCTGAGTATTCAGAAGGAAAGTATTATAATAGCGCCGTTCTTATTAAACCCGGCAAAAAAGCAGAAACGATATATCGTAAAAGAGCACTTTGGGGCTGGGATATGGATAACTTTTCTTCTGGAGAAATTGGCGATGGCATAGTCGAAATCGATGGATTTCGAGTTGGCGTTCGAATTTGCTATGAAGTTCGTTTTCCTGAGTATTTCCGCGAGTTATACCGCAAAAATGTGGTTTGTGCGGCTGTATTGTTTTGTGATACCTCAACTGATGACTCAATGGAACGATTTGATTTGATAAAAGCGCATTTAAGAACACGTGCTGTTGAAAATGTTTTTCCAATTCTTAGCGTCAATAGCGCCACGAAAAGTCAAACTGCTCCAACTATGGCAATTGATCAGAATGGTTCCGTAGTTTCAGAGTTGCCTCGGCATAATGAAGAACTGTTGATATATGAGTTAGAAAAAGGAACACAAATTTCATTCGCTGCAAAAGGAAGAAAACACATTTCCGATATGTTAATAAAGTAAAGCGGACGGGGAAAACCCCGCCCGCTTGTTTGTTGCTTGTTATTGTTATTTGAAAAGGATCGAGATGGACTTGTAGAAGTCCCAATCCACTTCCTTGCGTTCGGTGACTGCTTTGTCGAGGTCGGCGGTGACGATGGAAGTGCCCTGGAGCGCAACCATGTTGCCGTACTGCTCGGTGACAACCAGCTCGCCCGCCTTGAAGCCGAGACGCGTGCCGAGCACGCGGTCGAAGCAAGAGGGGGAACCGCCGCGCTGAATGTGACCCAGAACGACCGAGCGGCACTCGAAATACTTGCGCTTCTCGTCGAGGGACTCGTCTGCGCGCATGGCCTTCTCAATGCGATCCGCCAGCGTCTTTGCGATTTCTTTTTCGAGCAGCAGCTTGTTGCCGAACGCGTCGAGACCGACGTTTTCTTCCACTTCGCCCTTGAGCTCGAAGCCTTCCGCAACCGCGATGATCGTGTGGCGCTGGCCTTTGACATAGCGCGCGCGGATCACTTGCATGACTTCTTCGAAGGTCTTGGGGAACTCCGGAATCAGGATCAGGTTCGCGTCTGCGGCAAGACCCGCCTGAACCGCGATCCAGCCGGTGTGGCGGCCCATGCACTCCACGACGAAGCAGCGCGCGTGGGAAGCAGCGGTGGTGTGCAGACGGTCGATGCAATCCATGGCGATGTTGCTCGCCGTGTCAAAACCAAAGGTATAGTCGGTGCAGGAGAGATCGTTGTCGATGGTCTTCGGCACGCCGATCATCTTCATGCCCATCTTCGTGAGCTTGTTGGCAACGCCCAACGTGTCATCGCCGCCGATGGCAACCATGCCTTCGAGGCCGAGGCTTTCGAGGGTCTTGCGGACGCGCTCCGGGCCGTCCTTTTCCTTCATGACGTTCGTGCGGCTGCTCTCGAGAATCGTGCCGCCCTGGGTCTGCAGTCCTTCCACGTCCTTGAGGGTGAGCCAGCGGCCTTCACCGGTGAGCGCGCCGCGCCAACCAGCCGAAAAGCCATACACTTCGATGCCTGCCGCCGCACATTCCTCGACGACGCCACGGATAACCGCGTTCAGACCGGGGCAGTCTCCGCCGCCCGTGAGAATACCAATTTTGCGCATGTTGTTACCTCCTAATTGAATCCTTCTCTTAATATGTTGCTTGAATATCTTCAAGCATCCGTTCAAGTGATCGTCAAACGGATGGATTGAATCCAGAATTATTCGAGCAGGAACGCGAGTTCCCGATCGATCAGTTCGCCGATTGCTTCGATGCTCTTGAGCTTGTTTTGCTCCATGCAGGGGATGATGTGGATGCCGGGCATGCGCTTGGCATACTCGATATACTTTTGCCTTGCACGCTTTTGAATATCCGGCAGCGCTTCGTAGATATCCGGTTGGTCGCCAACGTAGTCCCGATAGCCTTTTTTCCCAACGTTTTCATAGGCATTCTCGGGATTCATATCCAGCACGATGTGTGCATCCGCGCGCGGAATGCGAAAATGCTCGTGCTCCAGCTCGATCACAAACTCCAGCAGATCGGGTTTGTCGAGGTCGCAATCACGCACGGACTGGTAGACCGCGTTGCTCAGGATATAGCGGTTGATGAGCAGTACGTCCGCGCCGGAGTAGTCGAGATCGCGAAACGCCTCAAACCGATCCAACGCATACCACAGCGCCATGCTCTTGCCGTCCACCTCGTTTGCGCGCACGCCGCCGCTGCCGGAAAGGAGCCTGCCGCATTCTGCGCCAAAAAAGGTGTCGTACATCGGAAACGAGAGCGTCTGCACGTGATAGCGCCCGTCCGCGATCAGCCGCTCATAGAGCCGCTGCAGCTGGACGGTTTTTCCCGTTCCGTCGATACCTTCGAACGCGATGATCTTCGTCATAGCGAACCTTTCTGAATGCGCTCCGTGGCTTCCAGTGTGTTCTCCCGCGTGGCAAACGCCGTCATGCGGAAATACCCTTCGCCAGCGGCACCAAACCCTTCGCCGGGCGTGCCGATGATGTGGTGGCGGCTGAGCAGCTCGTCATAAAACCGCCAACTGTCTCCATGCGGCACCTTGAGCCAGATGTAAGGCGCGTTGATGCCGCCGAACACAGTGTAGCCCGCCTTTTGCAGCCCTTCGCGGATGATGCGTGCGTTTTCCATGTAGTCCGCAACAACGTCCATAATCTGTGCGTTGCCCTCAGGGCTGTAAGCCGCTTCCGCACCGCGCTGGGTGATATAGGAAACGCCGTTAAACTTCGTCGAAACCCGGCGTGCCCAGAGGTCGCGCAGGTGTACGTCATTGCCAAAACTGTCCTTAAAGACCAGCGCCTTGGGCACGACGGTGTAGGCGCAGCGCGTGCCGGTAAAGCCCGCGGTCTTGGACATGGAACGAAACTCGATTGCGCATTCCTTTGCGCCTTCTACTTCATAGATGCTGTGCGGAATGTTCGGTTCAGAGATGTAGGATTCATAGGCCGAATCGTAGAGAATCAGTGTGCCGTTTGCGCGGGCATAGTCCACATAGACCTTGAGCTGTTCTTTGGTGAGGGTCACGCCCGTGGGGTTGTTCGGGAAGCAGAGATACATCACGTCCACACGCTGGGTCGGCAACGCGGCAACAAAACCGTTTGCTTCCGAGCCGGGCATGTATACGATCTTCTGGTAGCCGCCTTTTGTTTCGTCATAGTTGCCGCCGCGTCCACTCATCACGTTTGTATCCACATAGACGGGGTAGACGGGGTCGGTCACCGCGACGACGCACTCCTGCGAGAAGATCTCTTGAATGTTGCCAACGTCGCACTTTGCGCCATCGGAAACGAAGATTTCGTCCAGATCGAGGGAAACGCCGCGCGCGGTATAGTCCCGCCGGAGGATCGCCTCGCGTAAAAACTCATAGCCAAAGTCCGGACCGTAACCATGGAAAGTTTCGGCTTTGGACATATCGTCCACCGCTTTGTGCATGGCGTCCACCACCGCCGGAACCAGCGGGCGTGTGACATCGCCAATGCCCATGCGAATGATCTTTGCTTCGGGATGTGCCTTGGCAAACGCTGCCGCGCGCTTACCGACTTCGTAGAAAAGATAGCTGCCGTGGAGCTGCGAGTAAAATCCGTTTGCAGTAAACAAAACCAAGCCTCCCAATGTCTAAATCAAGGCATTATATCATATAAAATTGCGCGCGTGCAAGAGAACAGGCTTTGCGAACGCCGGTGTATCCATTCAGTTTGTGTAGCGATTAATCGATTGGTACTAATTTCCCATGCAACAACAGACGCGCGCCATCTGCTCCGTCATACCGGGAACAAGTAGCGAGTGTAAGTATAGTATCTTCCGCACTGATTTGAATCTGTGTCGGCCAATACGACTGATTGATCGCTTTGTTCACATAAGAAAGGAAGCGGGTTTCTTGATCAAACTGCGTCTCGAAGTTTTTTTCTGTGCCGTGAACCGTACGGCAGGCAAACAGTTCGACTAGATAACTATGCTCCGGCGTTAGAAGAAACATGTTCGGATGTTTGGCCAGATACTTTTGATCTGAAAACTTGACCAGAGAACCGAACATGGAGCGATCGTTTCGCCTGTGCCCGTAGATGATGATGTTCGCCGCGCCGGGACCGATGTCATTTCTGCAATCAAGAAACAGCGAACCAGCCTCGTCTTTCTGCTTGCTGGCGTTATGCGTCAAGTAATAACTGTTGTTGTCACTCTGCGTCACTGGATAATTGATTGGTGTATCTTGACAATATAGCCAAGCGACGATTTCTTTGTTTTGATCACGCAGCGTTGTCCAATTGATGGTTACCGGCACTTCAATCTGGACTTCTGGCGAAGGAGATGCGTCATCGACTTGGCTGGCAGGTGAAGGTGTTGGTGTAGAGAGCGCAGCTTCGTTCAAGGATTGGTAGGCCTTTGCGCTTCTTTGATAAGAAGTATACGTGATGATCAAGTGGATGCTGGAGACGACCAACGCCAACAGCAGCACACCGTTTAGCATCAATAGCAAGCGCTTTTGTATCTTCTTGTGTTTCTTTTTATGCTTTGAGAATTCGGGTTTCATGTTCCACAAAAAACGATCCCGCTAAATAAGATAGCGGGATCGAAATACTCCTTACTTATGCTCGATGCGCTCGGATCGCTCTGCGAGAGAGGACGGCACTGCCCGCAAGCCCGATGAGCGCTGCAATCGCAATGCCAAACCAAAGAACAGGCGTAGAGGAATCACCAGTTGCCGGTATCTCTGCCGAAAGAGTGACACTCCTGAGTGCGCTGGAATAGTCGGTCAGGATTGGGGACTCTACGGAATCGTTGTGATATTGTTCGTTAAACAGGCGAAGCGTGGTGTTCGAATCAAGTGTTACACCGGCAGGGATGTCGATGCTAACATGACCAGAGGCACCGTGCGTCGATCCGTCCAACTGAAGCAGGCGGCCATAGTAAACGACGCTGCCTTCATCGACGATAACCGCGGAAAGATACTCATCTGTCCCTGTGAGTGCACCGGAGTAATCGATGGAGATAGAAGACGGTTCATATTTGGTTGTTTTGATGGAGAAACCCGCGCGATTCTTATCATAAAGCGTCAGTTTCCATTTGGCGACAGATCCGGTGGCGATGGAGCTTAAACCGAAACCGCTTAGGGCTTTTCCGCGGGACGCTGCGGAGATGAAGAGCACAGAGGACTGATCCAGATAGAGCGCGGGACGAACTGCGTAGTCGCTTCGCACCGTGTTTATGTAGCTACTCCCAACATCGGATATGCTGTAAGCGTTGCTATCATCGCTGGAAGTACGCAACCACCAATTGCGTGCTACTCTTTCAGAGTCGTATGCAATGTTTAAGGTGGAATCAAACACAGATGTTTCTTCTAATGAAAGAGGAAAGAGCTTTTGATTCGCCAGATCTGGTTGACCAGAATACATGCTGCCACCAGAAAGGGTTGCATCCACAACCGCGCTTTGATCCTGCGCGGGGAATGCAAGAAACAATGTATCCATAGTCGTACGCAGCGTGCTATCAGAATAGTGCCCGAAAACCGTGCCATGAAACTGAACATGGCCGAGTAAATTGCGGGAAAAAAGAGGCAATACGTTCGCTCCGGATGGTACGGATGTTTCGGAAAGCGCGGAAGACGATAGCACGGTCCAAGGGATTACGCTTCCATCGTAAGAGCCGAAATAGACCTCGTCGTCGGTCTTGATGCCACTTGCGCCAAGCTGCATTTTGCTTTCCGTGGAAGCATATGCCAGCGATTTGGCGGGGGCAAAACACAACACCATGACAATAACGAGCAATGACGCAAACAATCTTCTCTTCATAGAATTCTCCCCAATAGTGCGCAAATTACTATATTCTATTGTACAAATTAACTCCATTCTACGCATGATATTGACTGTTGTAAAGCGCAAATAAGCGTATAAATCAAAAACATTTTTTCCACAGGAAGAACAGTGATGTTTGACAACAGTTACACGAAAAACGTGTATTATTTCTTCTGTTTGGGGAAAATATTGCGTGAAGTTTGAATTGAATGTAACAGAGCAGGAAGCTTTGATATGAGTTAGTTATATTTGATATAAACGTTATATCGATCTACCGGAATCGGATTGGATAAGCCAAATACGCCAACGGAAGGAATGGATACGTAACAACTTGTGACTTATCGTGCCAGCGGGTTGCCTTATCGACGCGAAATAGTATATACTGTTTTTTGAACGATTTTGAAATACACTGCTGTGTTGCGTTTGTAATCTGTATTGGGCAACATATCTCGAAAGGCAAGCACCAAAGATGGAAGAACAAAAACGACCAACCGTTTTCACCAACCTGCGAAAATTCGTCGTGCGGGTGATTCAAGGCGCAATCATTGGCGCGGGCGCGATTCTGCCGGGCATTTCCGGCGGTGTGCTCTGCGTGGTTTTTGGCATCTATCGCCCGATGATGGCGGTACTGGCGCACCCCTTGAAAAATCTCAAATTATATTGGAAGATGTTTATCCCGATTGCAATCGGTTGGGCTATCGGTTTTGTCGGCCTCGCCGGTGCAATCGCAAAACTGCTCTCACTCAACGGGCCTGCGGTTGTGAGCCTGTTTGTGGGACTCATCGCCGGAACATTCCCAGGACTGCTGCGCGAAGGCGCAAAAAACGGCAAGACCAAGGGTATGTGGATCGCTCTTGCGATCAGCACGGTTGCGCTGCTTGGGTTCTTCTATACGCTTAAGCTCAGCACTTCCACCGCCGTTACGCCGTCGTTTGGCTGGTATGTCTTCTGCGGCGCGCTTTGGGGCATCAGCCTGATCGTACCCGGCATGAGCTCCTCTTCGCTGCTGATGTTTCTTGGGCTCTATCAGCCGATGTCGGCAGGGATCGCCTCGCTGGACTTTGGTGTGCTCATCCCGTTTGCAATCGGGATCATCGCAACGGTGGTGTTGCTTGCCCGTCTTGTGAACCATCTGTTTGACAAGCACTATGGAATCGCGTTTTACTGCGTCATCGGCTTCGTCATCGCGTCTACGATTCCGATCATTCCCGTTTCGTTTACGGGCTGGGGTGAGGCACTGCTTTGCATTCTTGCCGCTGCGGCAGGATTCGCCGGTGCGTTCATCATGGATCGCTGGAGCGGGAAACTGCCGAATCAGGATGTCGAAGAATCCGGACAACAGGCATAAACACACACAACACACTCCCGCCGAAGAAAACCGGCGGGATTTTCTTTTCTATGGGTTTGACAAGGAAATTTTACGCGCAATCCATGAAGCAAGCGCAGCGCTTTGGCGGACTGTCGTGGTTTTTTGTGTGCGGTTGTGTTATAATCGCGAGTAAGCAAACGGCGTTTTCGGCGAAAGAAAACACGCAAAACACACCGGTTGCGCGTTGGATTGGAAACATTTCATCAGCAAAGGAGAGCGCTGCTTGACACAGGAAACAGAGCGGGTTATGCTTGCAATCCCGCTGGAGAATGTTGACGAACTGCTGGGATTGTTCGGTGTGTTTGACGAGAACATCGGCGTTCTGGAGGACGAGACCGGCACGCATATCAGCGCGGAGGAGCACGGCATTCGCATCACGGGGGAGCCGGAAGGCGCAAACCTTGCGCGCATCGTCATCGAGAAGATGCTGGACATGCAGCGCCGCGGAGAGAAGATCAACCGCAGCCGCATTCGATATGCGGTAGACCTCGCCAAAGAGGGCAACGCGGACATGATCGACAAGATCATGGGCGACGTGATTGCAATCACCAACAAAGGTCGTCAGATCAAATGCAAAACCCTTGGGCAGAAACGGTATGTGCAGGCGCTCAAGGAGTTTGAACTGGTCTTTGGCATCGGCCCCGCCGGAACAGGCAAGACATATCTTGCCGTGGCGATGGCGGTGCAGGCGTTTAAGAACAAGGATGTCGAGCGAATCATTCTCACGCGGCCGGCCGTAGAAGCGGGCGAAAAGCTTGGCTTCCTGCCGGGCGATCTGCAGAGCAAGGTGGACCCGTATCTCAGGCCACTCTACGACGCGATGCAGGAATTTCTCGGCTTGGAGAGCTATAAAGCGCTCTATGAACGCGGCGCTATCGAAGTCGCCCCGCTTGCCTATATGCGCGGCAGAACGCTTAACAATGCCTATATCATTCTCGACGAAGCACAGAACTGCTCCACCGAACAGATGAAGATGTTTTTGACCCGCATCGGTGAAGGTTCCCGCGTGGTTGTCACGGGGGATGTGACGCAGATCGACCTCCCGCGCGAAAAGGCCAGCGGGCTGGTGCAGGCGGTCAAGGTGCTCGAAGGGGTAGAAGGAATCAAGATCATCAACCTCACGCATAAAGATGTCGTGCGCCACGAACTGGTGCAGCGCATCATCTGTGCATATGAAAAGTTTGAGAAGCCAAAGCGCGCCTAATCGCCCCGGTTGCGGATTTCGCAGCCTATCCTGAATGAACGAGGACGAGAAGATCGTGTCTGAAACGCAAAAACCAGTTAAAACCAAAAAGAAAAAAGCACAGCCCAAGCCCAAGTCGCGCATTTACGGCGTGATTGTGATGAGCATTAGTTTTGCGCTTGCGTGTTTGGTGAGCATCACATCTCTTACACCGAAGCGCTATGATGTCTCGGTCGGTTCCCGCGCAACGGAGGCGATCGCCACACCGCGCATGGTCGTGGATCAGGTGAACACCGAGGCGCTACGCCAAGCCGCGCGAAACAATGTTGCCCCGGTGTATGCGGTGGACGAAAAGCTCGCCGATACGCTGGTTTCCAATGCGCAGAGCTTCTTTTCCGCGCTTGCCAGTTTCCGCAACGCCGCAAACACCACGCGCGCGGCTAGCAAAACCGCCGTTGGCGACGGCGACGGGGATGCGGACGATACGCGGACCTGGCAGGATGTGATCCCGGTTGCCGATCTGACAGCGATGCTCGAAAAGCTTCCCGTGAAGATCACGGATACTGCGGTTGGTTATGCGCTGCTTGAGGCTTCCGATGCGGAGATTAAACAGCTCAAAGACCTCGTGACGACTACGCTACAAACAGAATTGCGGGCGGGTGTTTCCGAGGCCGATCAGGTCAAGACCCTCGCGCGAATCAGCAAGGCACTCAAGGTTTCTTCGCTTTCTGTCTGGCTCAAAGCGGTAGGCGAAAGCGTATACGATGAATATCTGCAGCCGACCAATGTCGTTAACTCCGTGGAGACGACGCGCGCACAGGCAAAGGCCGCGGACGCGGTAGAGCCGATCTATATCGCGCGCGGGGCTACGATTATCGAGGCGGGGCAGACCGTCTCGCAGGAGCAATATGACATGCTCCTCTCGCTCGATTTGGTCAAGGGCGCGGAGGCGGCAAGCCAGCTCACCCCGGGTACGATACTATATCTATTTAGTGTGTTTGCCATGCTGGCGCTGTATCTGATCGTGTTTGAGAAGGAGACGTTCTCCTCCAACAAGCAGATGACGATTCTCGCGCTGATCCTCTGGTTGACCATCACGCTGGAATGGGTTTGCTATATCATCGACCCACGCGTCACCCCTGCGGTCTTTGGCGTACTGTTGACCACGCTGCTGGTTTCGCGAAAGACGGCTGAGGCGGTCAACGTCGCCTTTGCGCTGTCGCTTTCGCTGCTTGCGGGCGGCAGCGGTTCCACGCTTTTCGGCGCGGATTCGATCCTGTCGATGGCGGCAATGCTCGTCTCGGGTCAGATGGTCATGGTCGCGGCAGAGCGCAGCAGACGGCGCGGTTCGCTGATTGCGGCGGGTTCACTCGGCGGCGTTGCCGGTGCGGTGGTCGTGGTCGCGGGCGGCATGATTCTCAACTACAACTGGAACACCGCGCTGATCTATGCGGGGCTGCAGATGGCGGCGGCGCTGATTCTCTCCGTGTTCTGCGTGGGCATGCTCAGCCTCTGGGAGAACCTGTTTGATATCGTAACCCCGGCAAGACTGCACGAGCTTGCCAACACCAACCACCCGCTGCTCAAGAAGATGATGGTCGCGGCACCCGGCACCTATCATCACAGCATGATGGTTGCATCACTTGCCGAGGGTGCGGCGGAAGCGATCGGCGCAAATGCGCTGCTTGCGCGAACGGGCGCGATGTACCACGACGTTGGCAAGCTGCGCCGTCCGCAGTATTTCAAAGAGAACCAGAACGGGCAGAACATTCACGATACCTTGCAGCCCGAGGAAAGCGCGGGATTCATCATTGCGCACCAGAAGGATGCGATGAGCTATCTTTCGCGCTACCGTATGCCGTCCGAGGTGAAGAAGATTGTCGCCGAACACCACGGCACGACGATGGTTACCTATTTCTACTATAAGGCGAAGCAGATGCAGTCGCAGGACGGCGAACCTGTCATCGAGCGTTTGTTCCGCTATCAAGGAAATCTGCCGAGCACAAAGGAAAGTGCGATCGTCATGCTGGCGGATAGCTGTGAGGCAGCGGTGCGCTCCATGAGCGAACCCACGCGTGAAGAGGTTGCCGAGATGGTGCGAAAGATCGTGCAGGGCAAGATGGACGACGGACAGCTCAAGATGAGTCCGCTGACGCTTGGCGAGATCAACCAGATCGAGAAGAGTTTTCTCGTGACGTTCACGGGGCTGATGCACGAACGCATCCGCTATCCTGCGCTGGAGGCGATGTCATGATTGACGTACAGACCGAGCTGGAGTGCCTGCCGCAAGATGCGGAAGCGCTCATTCGCCGCGTGGTGGAAGCCGCGCTGCAAAAAGAGGGCGCGAGCGGAGATGTTTGCGTGCTGGTGACGGACGCGGAGGAGATCCAGCGGCTCAACGCAGGCTATCGCAACATCGACCGCGTCACGGATGTGCTGACCTTTCCTGCATGGGAAGGTGATGCAATCCTCTGCCCGCCGGATGGATACCTGGGTGATATCGCAATCTGCTTTGAACGCGCCGAGGAGCAGGCGGAGGAATTCGGGCATTCGCTGGAGCGCGAACTCGCGTTTCTTGCGGTGCACGGCGCGCTGCATCTGCTTGGTTACGATCACATGGAGCCGCAAGACGAGCAGAAAATGCTGGCAAAACAAGACGAGATTTTGAATGAACTGGGGTATTTGCGATGCGCAAATTAAACGAAACAGAACGGGAGCACATGCTTGACCTTGCATATGAAGCGATGGAGCAAGCGTATACGCCGTATTCTCATTTTAACGTTGGCGCTTGCCTGAAAGGCGAGAGTGGAAAATACTATTTGGGCTGCAATATCGAGAGCGCGTCCTACACGCCGACCAACTGTGCCGAGCGCACGGCGATGTTCAAAGCGGTATCGGAAGGCGAACGAAACTTTAGCGCCATCGTGATCGTTTGCTCCGGTAAGAATCCGGCGGCACCCTGCGGCGTTTGCCGTCAGGTACTGCGCGAGTTTTGCAAGAACGACATGCCGGTGGTGTTTGCGGACAACAAGCGAAACTATATCGAATCTACACTCGGCGATCTGTTGCCGCATTCCTTTGGACCGGAGGATCTGCTATGAACACGTTTCGCTCCGGATTTGTCTCCATCATCGGTTGTCCGAACGTCGGTAAATCGACGCTGCTCAACAAACTCATCGGGCAAAAGATCGCAATCGTGTCTGATCGCGCGCAGACCACGCGCAACAAGATCACGGGTGTGCTTTCCAAGCCTGATTATCAGATGATCTTTCTCGATACGCCGGGCGTAACCAACCCGAAGAACAAACTCGGCGAATACATGCAAAAAGTCGCCTACGACGCAATCAACGAGGTGGAAGCAATTCTATTTGTTGCCGACGCGGAGCAGGGCGTGCGGGAACGCGACGCGGCGATCCTTGAAAAGCTCAGCCACGCAAAAGCGCCCGTCATCGCGTTTATCAACAAGACGGACGTGGCAAGTCTTGGCCAGGCCAATGAAGCGCAGGAAACGTTGGAGCAGCAAGGCTTCATCAAAGCGATTTTGCGTGGTTCAGCAGGTAACGGCAAAGGACTGGAAGAGCTGGAGCAAACGCTCAGCACCTTCATGGTACCTGGGCCGCAATATTTTCCTGACGACATGGTCACCGACCAGCCGGAGCGGATTATCGTTGGCGAACTGATCCGCGAAAAAGCGCTGCTCCTGCTGCGTGAGGAGGTCCCGCACGGGGTTGGTGTCGGCGTGGACAAGATGGAGCGCAGGGAAGACCGCGACATGATGGATGTGTACGCAACCATCTATTGCGAACGGGAATCCCACAAGGGAATCATCATCGGCAAGGGCGGTTCTATGCTCAAACGAATCGGACAGGAATCCCGCAAGGACATCGAGTGGATGCTCGGTTGCCCCGTCAATCTGCAGCTTTGGATCAAGATTAAGGAAGACTGGCGCAACCGTCCGGGCATGCTGCACGAGCTCGGATACGAGTGAGCGAAACAATCGAGTAGGAGCAAGTTATGTCGGTCATCTGCGCGGAAGGAATCGTCACGCGATATGCAAACTATCGCGAGAGCGACCGCATATTGAGTATATTTACGATTCAGCACGGGCGGCTGGATGCAAAGGCGCGCGGCTGCCGCAAGCCGCAGAGCCCGCTCGTCAACGCATGCCAGCCATTTGTGTTTGGACAATTTGAACTATACACCGGAAAAGACAAAGCAACCGTCAATGCCTGCGATATCCGGGAAACCTTTTATCCCATTCGCGAAGATTATGAGCGCTTTTCGATCGGTTCTGTGATTCTGCGCCTATGCCACGAGGCAGCGCCGGAGAACGAGCCGAACGAAGCGCTTTTCTCGCTGCTCTACCATACGCTCTCGTTTCTGGCTTACGGCGAATCCAACCCGCAGGACTTATTTTGCTGCTTTTTGATTCGCTTTCTCAATACGCTTGGATACCGCCCCTCCATCACAACCTGCGCGCAGTGCGGGCGGGATATTCGCGGGGACGCAATCGTCCGCTTTTCCGCGCGAGGGGGCTCGGTTTGCAACGCGTGCGTGCAGCATGGTGAACCCGTGAGCAAGACCGCGCTGGAGGGCATGCGCCGCATGCTCGTGATGGAAGATAGCGAGATGGATCGTGTGAAGTTATCCGAGCAGGTGCGCGGGGAAATCTTCCGCGCGCTGAGCGCATATACCGAAAGCTCTCTGGAGTTTGGCGCAAAGGCGCTCCATATGCTCGAGAGCCTCCGCACCCCGATGCAACATGAAACCCAACCGCAGAAAGACGAATAGAGCGAAGCGAACGCAATCGGGAAAAATTGTGAACTTTCTCATCTTCAAGAGAATCTCCCGCAGTGGTGTGGTACAATACACGAGATTCGGAAAACAGTTGTCCGACATTTTTTGCGCGTTTTTTACGCAGAAACAAACCGGAAACAGCATTTTCGATCAAATCAATGCTAAAGAGGTTACGATTATGCCCTTGGAACGACATCTCACCAAGACGCTTCTTTTAGCGTGTCTTGTGATTGCCGCTCTTTTTGCGTTCGGCTGCGGCGAGGCGACCCCCGCTGCGGAACCGACACCGGAAATCACACCAGAACCCGTCGTGATCAATATGGAGGTCGTGGATCTCAACGGTGAGGACTTTGGCGATATGCCTGCGCCCACCGCAACGCCGGAACCAACGCCGACTCCGCTTCCGTTTTCCTACTATGCACCGACGGTCAACATGACCTATGAAGAACTGGTTGGCGGCACGGATGATTTGGGCAAGTCCGCAAAGGAACTGCTCAAAGACGGGTACCCCGATCCTAAGACCTACTATATTATCGTAGATTTGCAGTGGCAGGTCGTCATGGTGTATAAGCGCCTCGACGATGGCACTACGTTCGGCAAGCCCGACCTGACGCAGCCCGTGCGCTACATGATCTGCTCCTCCGGCAACCCGAACAAGGAGTATGGCCACGAGACTACGATGGGCATCTTCCAAATTCAGGTTCCCAAAGGTCGTTTCTATCAGTTTGTCAATCTTGAGGCTGCGCAATACCTCACGCTGATTCGCAGCAGAACGTATTTCCATTCGATTCTATATGACAAGGCGGAGAATCTGAACTCGCTGATTCAGGATTCGTATGACAATCTCGGCACAAAGGCAAGCCACGCTTGCATCCGTTTGACCGTGCCGGATTCGCGCTGGATTTGGTACAACATCGGCTATGGCACCACCTGCGAGATCCGCAAGGGTGATCCGCTGGATACCGATACCGGCTCAATTCGCTCACAGCTGATTTTGCCGAAGTCAATACCTGGCATCAAACTCAAAGCAGGTACTGCGCCTTGGACGGACAACTGGACCATTGAAGGCCTCGTGCGTACGCTGCCGTATAAGAACGCACCGCTGCCCTTGCCGGATCTTGGCGATGGCGATGCCGAAACACCGCTTCCAGCAGGCACCACACCCACTCCGGGAACCGGAGGCGAAGTAACAGCACCTCCGACGGAGACGACTACCGCTGCGCCGCCTGCTGAACCGACCCCTAGTTGGTAAGGGAAAGTGTCCCGATAAGGAATGACACAAAAAAAGAAGAAAAGTAAAATTTTACTCTTGCTGTCGGTGCTGATTCTAGCATCGACAGCTTCTGTTCGCGTGTCACTTGCCGCCGCAACGCCGCAGCCGGAGCCCACACCGGAGCCTTCGCAGGCTATTGCCATTCTGGGCGAGGCATGCCTCGGCGCAAACACGCTCTCCGGCGACTCGGCCGCCTATGCTGCGGAGATGCTCCGCTGGGAAGCGGGATTCATCTCCCGCACCAGCCTGAACAAGAATATGACGAAAAACCAAATCGTCAATGTTTCGTTCGACGCGGCAGCACGGCTCATGAAAACGCGTCTTCGCCCGAACTGGACGGCATGGAGTGCTTCGCTCCATGCATTTGAGCCAGGAGTATACGACAGCTATGCGCAGAATGTTTCCGCGTTTACCGCGTTGGCGGATTCGTTGAATCAATCCATTCTCGAATCGTCCGCCGCCTGTGTACGCAGCATCAGCCGCGATTTCCGCGCAGCCGAGATTCCGCTTTCCGCCGAAGGGCAGCCGCAGATGCATCTTGGCTGGCGCGAGTGCGCCGCGCTCTACTATATCTTCGGCGAGGGTATGACCGATGCAATCGCTGCATCCCTCGCGGTGGAGCGGGAAGGAAGCGCGTTTTCCGGTGTGAAGCTAACGTGGCCGGTGCCATCGTTTGAAGACCTCGCCGGAACGGGCACGCATGATGAGCTGGTGGAAGGAATCCTTGCGCTGGACTATTTCAATACGGTCTATCTGGACGACGGCGGCATGGCGCCGATTGAAACACACCAGTTTTCGCCGGAATATCTGGCGACGGTCATCCATCCCGTCAAAGGCGGGCTGATCAAAAACGGCTGGTACGACCCGCGCTCCCGCCGGACGCGCCTGCACATGGGCACGGATATCAAGCGCCGCGCGAAAACACCGATTTTGTCCGCGACCGACGGTGTGGTGAAGTACATCGGCTTTTTGCCGATTCCCGGCTATTATGTGATGATCGAAGACCCGTACGGCTACGTCTACCATTACTATCATATGTTTGAGCTGACCACGTTTGTCAAGGAAGGCGACACGGTCAAGCAAGGCCAGCAGATCGGCATTGTTGGCAGCACAGGGAACAGCGCGGCATACCACCTGCATCTTGGGCTTGTCACGCCGGAGGGCAAATATGTGAATCCGTACGACTTGTTTGTGCAGGCGGGCATCGGCCCGATTCAGCCTTAGCTTTCGTGTCAGACACGAAGCAGCGGGCATGGATGGCACTTAGCTGCAGAAAGAGAAGCACCGTAAACACCCGTACAATCGATTTTTTCTTGTGCCGCCTGTACCGCAGTGTTATACTATAGTAACGTATTGTGGACTTTTTCTGCGGACACACACGAAAAAGAGCCGTAACACGGAAGCAATCCGGTTCAGGAGGGACGCTTGAGAATCATCGCGGGAACGGCACGCGGCCGCCGGTTTGATGCGCCAAAGGGCATGGACACACGCCCGACGCTGGATCGCGTGAAAGAAGCGCTCTTCGGCTCCATTCAGTTTGAGATTCCCCAAAGCACCGTGCTCGATCTTTTTTCCGGCTCCGGCAATCTGGGGTTGGAGGCAGCATCCCGCGGGGCAAGCAAGGTGATCTGCAACGATTACAATCGCGACTGTGCGGAGCAGATCCGTAAAAACGCAAAACTGCTCTCGTTGGATGCCGTCGTGCAAGTGTATAGTAAAGATTTCGCCTCGTGCTTAAACGATCTTGCGCGGGCGGGTGAGCAATTTGACTTTGTGTTTCTCGATGCGCCCTATCAGGACGGCACCGCGCAGGCGGCTGCCGACCAGATCTTCACACAGGGATTGCTAAAAGAAGGCGGCCGCGTCATCATAGAACACGCGGACAATCTTCCGCCGAGTTTGACCACACCACGCGCAAAGCTGACGCAGACGAAGCGCTACGGAAGCTGTGCCGTTTCAATTTTTGAACGAGCGAACGACGAGGTTGTTTCCTGATGGGAAATGCCCGACAGAAAGGCCAGGCGAGCATGCGAACCTGCGTGTACCCCGGTAGTTTTGACCCGTTTACCATCGGACACCACGATGTTCTGGAGCGAGCGATTGCCATGTTTGACCGCGTGTACGTCAGCGTACTGAACAACGCCGCCAAACACCCCGTTTTCTCGGTGGAAGAACGCGTGGAGATGATCCAGCGCATGGTGGAAGCCGAGGGCATGCCCAATGTCGTCGTCACGCACTTTGACGGGTTGATGGTCGATTATGCACGCGCAATCGGCGCGGATTATGTCATCCGTGGGCTGCGCGCAACCATGGATTTTGAGTATGAGTTTCAGATCAACGCACTCAACCTCCACCTTGCGCCAGATGTGGACACCGTCTATTTCATGGCCCGGCCGGAGCACTCGTTTTTGAGCTCCAGCGCCGTGCGCGAGATTGGTTCCATGGGCGGAAACATCGATGGACTCGTACCGAACAGTATTCAGAATATCATTGCAGAAAGGTTAAAAAAACCATGAGCAGCGCACAAACCATGAAGATTTTCAGCATTATAAACCGCATCAAACAGGAGCTGGAGGAAAGCCCCCGTTCCAAGTTTGGCGGCGGAAACAAGCGCGTGGTCGAGGTTGACCGCCTGCTGGATCTCCTCGAAGACCTCAAGGTCGTCATTCCCGAGGACATCCGCAGAGCGACCGGCATTCTTTCGGAAGCCGAAAACACGATTGCCGACGCAAAGGAGAACGCGGTCGAAATCGTCGAGCAGGCGCATCAGGAGGCGGACACCATCCTGAGCCAGGCGCAAGCGCACGCGGACAGCATTCGCGCGGACGCGCAGGCGGAGTTTGACCACCGCGTTGGCGAAAGCGAAGTGTATAAAGAAGCGTTCACCCGCGCAAGCGGAATTGCCGCCGAGGCGGAGGAGAACGCAACCGCGATCTACAACGGCGCGCGTAAATATGCAGACGAAATTCTCGTGGATTTGCAGCGCTATCTTGCCGAATATCACCAGATGATCGAAAACAACCGCAAGGAGCTCGGTGTGGACGATAGTTCTGCGCCCGCACCGGTTGTTACCCCTGCTCCGGTGCGCGTTCCCGCAGCGGAACCGCAGTATGCCGCGCAAGCACAGTATATGCCCTCCCAGCCGGCACCCGTTGCCGAGCAGCCGCGATATGCGGAGCCTGCTTATGCGGAACCCCCGCGTTATCAGGAGCCCGCGTACAGTGAGCCGCCGCGTCAGGTGCGCGCGCAGCACCCCGTTGCCGACCGCTACGCTGTGGAAGAAGACCCCACCGCAACGCGTCAGTTTGCGCGTCCGGTGAGCCGTCCGATGCCCGCTGAAGAGATGGAAGAAGCGCCCCGCCGCCGCGATTCCCGCGTGGAAGAAGCGCCGCCGAAGAAAAAGGGACTGTTCTCCCGCCTGCTTGCAGCAGAGGATGACGAAGATGAAGACGAAGAGGACGAGGACTGGGAAGAGCCGGCTCCCAAGGCTGCCAAAGAGCCAAAGGAGAAGAAACCCCGAAAGCGCCTGATCGAGTTCATCGAATCCGATGACGACGATGAAGACGAAGACGAGGACTATTAAGCAGAAACACGACGAGCCGGGGATTTTTCTTCCGGCTCGTTTTCTCAGATGAGATAGCGGGAATGTATCACAAGAATCAGGTAGGAACGTATGAGAAAAAAAGTGGGACTCGCGCTTGGCGCGGGCAGCGCAAAAGGTTTTGCGCATATCGGCGTACTAAAAGCGCTGGAGGAAGCGAATATCCCGATCAATATGATTTCCGGCAGCAGTATGGGGGCGATCATCGGCGGCATCTACAGTGTTGGTACCGATCTGGACATGCTCCAACGATTTATCACGTCGATCAAGCTCTATGACTATCTGGATGTGAAGCTGCCGCTCACGGGCGGTCTACTTAAGGGCGAGCGCTTACAGGAATTGGTTCGCGTGTTTACACACAACAAGTCGTTTGCCGAGACGAAGATTCCGTTTGCGTGCGTGGTTGTGGATGCGGAGGCGGGCAAGCTGGACGTGTTAGAAGAAGGCCCGCTGCACGAGAGTATCCGCGCGAGCATGTCTATGCCCGGCTTTTTTGAACCCGTGCAGCTCAACGGAAAAACGTATATCGACGGTGGAGTCCTCGAACGCGTGCCCTGCAAAACCCTGCGCGACCACGGAATGGATGTGGTGATCGGCGTGGATGTCGGCTATCACGGAGACACCAAGGATGTATCCGACTTTGGCGCATACTCCATGCTGAACCACACAATTTCGTTGATGCAATGGGAACTCACAAAATACCGCAGGGAAGAGGCGGATGTCATGCTCGTGCCGGAGGTGCTGTTCGTCAGTGGACGATTCCAAACCGACCAGGCGGGCGCAACCATCGAAGAGGGCAGGCGAGTGACCCTCGAAGCGTTGCCCGCAATCCGAAAGCTGCTGGAAGAGTAATGAAAAACCAAGGGATTGCAGCCAATACAAATGTATGAAACATGTTATAAACTGAATACAAAGCAGGCGCGAACGGTAAGAATCGACGCGCCTGTGTTAATTTGTAACATGTTTGCATGCGTTCGATGCTTGACGAAAGTGCGCTACAGGATCACTGCGCCGCTTAGGTCGCGCTTGATCTCCTGCGTAGTCACATAGCTCAGAATATCGGTACTGAGCAGATCGGTCTCCACGTTTTGGCGGATGAACGCGGGGCAGTCTTCCAGATCGCTGTTGCGCAAAAACAGCGGAGCGGTCTTGCGTTTGGCAATCTCGCTGATGAGCGTGCGCGCCTGCCTGCGAAAACCCAGCACCTTGAGGTAACTGCCTTCGCGGCTCTGCGCGAGCTTTCGCACCTGATCAGATGTAATGCCCAGAAGCGCACTTGCGACAATGCGTTTGCATCGCGCGAGGGTATAGCGTTTTGTCTTGATCTTTTCATAAAATTCGGTGAGAGAGCGCGCCTCGCGCACCGCGCGATACAGCACGTTTTCAAACCCTTCAGCAACGTCTGGCAGGGCGGCAAGCTCCGCTGTGTTCATGCGTCGGATGGCGTAGAGCATCACGTCGCTGAGCGCCTCCTGCGGAATGATGAACTGATCGTCATAGAGCAACGGCCCACCGACGAAGCTCGGCATTGTGGAGAGAATTTCGTTGCGCCCTTCGATAATCGCCTTGCGAATCGCCGTTGCGCTGGCAAATTCGCCGACGATCTCCTCGCTGTGATAGCCTGTTCCGATTCGCTCAATCGGCAGCGGCTCAATCCCTTTTGCGTATTGGCGAATCGCGCCGAGGTATTCCACGGCGAGAATGTTGTTCGGCTGTGCAATAGCGGCGAGCATGCTCTTTGGGATGCCGTATTCCGAGAGCGCGTCAAACCGCGCGCGCGGATAACTTTTTCCCAACGAAAGATGCTTTTTAATCGCCTCTTGTAAGGCGGGCGGTTCGGTCGCGATGATGTCCGAAATTTGATATAGCGTGCGAAGATCCGGTGCCTCGCAGCCAAAGGCTAGATCGGTGACCACGCCGGTTGCGTTGAGAGTGCGCACGGCACCCGTTGCGAAACGCTCCGCCGGAGCCACAGCATAAACGCTCGGCAGCTCCAGCACGAGATCTGCCCCGGCGCGCAGCGCCCAGGTTGCGCGGGAAAACTTGTCGGTACAGGCGGCCTCTCCGCGCTGTACAAAGTTGCCGGAGAGCACAACCACGCAGAAATCCGCATCGGAAAGCGCTTTTGCTCGCTCCAGATGATAGATGTGGCCGTTATGCAGCGGGTTGTATTCCGCGATGATTCCCACGACGCGCATGTTTGTTTTTCTCCGCTGAAATGCTGAATAATTTCGTATGACAAGTATACCATTTTGGATATGATTGTGGTATACTCTAGCGGTTGAGAACAAAATGTAAGAAAAATGGTAGAAACGAACAAAAAATGTTCGATTTCAATCTGCATGAATGAATCAATATGGAGGCGCAGATAAGAAGATGGCTTTGATGGATACGATCAAGGTAAAAGCCAAGATGCACAAGAAACACATTCTCCTGCCGGAAGGCTCGGAAGAACGAACCGTACAAGCGGTGGCACTGATCAAAGCAGAAGGAATCGCCGAAGTAACGCTGCTCGGGAACACGGATGAAATTCTGGCAACTGCCGAGAAATTCAACGTATCGCTCGACGGCGTTTCTCTTGTCGATCCGGAAAAAGACGCAGACTTCCCGGCCTACGTTGCGGAATATTATGAAATGCGCAAAGACAAGGGCATGACCCAAGAAGGCGCAGTGAAGATGATGAAGGACACGAAGTTCTTCGCCGCGATGATGATCAAAAAAGGTCGTGCGGACGGCATGGTCGCGGGGGCAATCAGCACCACGGGCGATACGCTCCGTCCGGGACTCCAGATCATCAAGATGGCAAAGGGCATTTCGGTTGTGTCGAGCTGCTTTATTATGGAACTGCCGAACAAAGCGTATGGCGACGAGGGCATGATGGTCTTCGGCGATTGCGCGGTCAACCCGAACCCGACGGCGGATCAACTCGCGGCAATTGCGATCTCGTCCGCACAGACGGCGCAGTGCCTCTGCGGCATGCAGCCGCGGGTTGCGATGCTTTCCTTCTCCACGAAGGGTAGCGCAAAGCACGAGCTGGTCGATAAAGTCGTGGAAGCCACGCGACTCGTGCACGAGCTTGCGCCGGAACTCAACGTGGATGGCGAACTGCAGGCGGATGCCGCGCTCGTGCCAAAAGTGGGCCAGCTCAAGAGCCCGGGAAGCCCTGTTGCGGGCAAGGCGAATGTGCTGATTTTCCCCGACCTGCAGGCGGGCAACATCGGCTACAAGCTTGTCCAGCGCCTTGCCGGTGCCGAGGCAATCGGCCCGATCTGCCAGGGATTCCGTTATCCGATCAACGATCTTTCGCGCGGTTGCAGCGTGGAGGACATCGTTTCCGTCGTCGCTATTACCGCCGTTCAGGCGCAGAATTTATAAGGAGAACCGACCAACATGACCAACATTCTCGTCATTAACGCAGGAAGCTCTTCGTTGAAATACCAGCTGATCGATATCGATCAGGAGCAGATTATCGCAAAGGGCATCTGCGAACGCATCGGCATTGCAAAGTCCGTTCTTTGCTACAAGCCCGCAAACGGCGAAACGTTTGAACAGGAAAGCCCGATGAAGACGCACGAGGACGCGATCAAGCTCGTTCTCAACGTGTTGACCGATCCGCAAAGAGGCGTGATCAAAGACATGAGCAGCATCCGCGCGGTGGGGCATCGCGTCCTGCACGGCGGCGAAAAATACTCCGAACCGGTGCTGATCGACGATCAGGTTCTCGAAGCCATCGAAGAGTGCATTCCGCTTGGACCGCTGCACAATCCCGCGAACCTGATGGGCATTCGCGGTTGCATGGCGGCAATGCCGGGTGTGCCGATGGTTGCCGTGTTTGACACCGCATGGGGTCAGACCATGCCCGCGGAAGCGTACATGTATGCATTGCCGTATGAGGCATATACGGATCATAAAGTACGTCGCTATGGCTTCCATGGCACGTCGCACCGTTATGTTTCCGGCCAGGCGGTCAAGAAACTCGTCGCCCTCGGCATGAAAAAAGAGGACACCCGTGTAATCACCTGCCATCTCGGCAACGGTTCCAGCCTCTCCGCGGTCAAAGGCGGCAAGTGCGTGGATACGTCGATGGGGCTCACCCCGCTCGAAGGCGTGCCGATGGGAACGCGCTGCGGCAGCATCGATCCCGCGATTATTCCGTATCTCATGGGCAGAACCGGCATGAGCGCGCAGGAAATCGACACCTATATGAATAAGAAAAGCGGCATGCTCGGCATCTCCGGCGTAAGCAGCGATTTTCGCGATTTAAGCGCCGCTGCCAAGCAGGGCAACGAGCGCGCTGCACTTGCACGCAAGATGTTCTGCTACAAGGTGCGCCAGTTCATCGGCTCCTATGCCGCGACGCTCGGCGGCGTTGACGCGATTGTCATGACCGCAGGCGTTGGCGAAAACGATGGCTACATCCGTGAAATGATCCTTCAAGGGTTGGAGTACCTCGGCATGGATATGGACTGGGATTTCAATCTCTCCTGCCCGAGAGGAACCGATCTGGAGATCACAAAACCCACGAGCAAGGTGCATGTCTACGTGATTCCAACCGACGAAGAGATGACCATCGCGCGCGATACCGCCGCGCTTGCGCTGTAAGTGCAAATCGTGTATAATCGCAAAGAGAGATATCGTTTCGGAGGAATTCAGTCATGAAGCATATTCAAACCATTCAGAAACCCTGCATCAAAGCGGGCAAGAACACCGCGTGCGGCGAGTGCCAGGCGAGCTGCCAGTCGGCATGCAAAACCTCTTGCACGGTTGCCAACCAGAAGTGCGCGAAGGAAGAAAAGTAATCGTAGGCTATCTTTGATCAGCCGATCCGCAAAGAAAGGCCACTATCGGCCTTTTTTTGTCTTTTGAAATAGTTCAATTGAAAGAGAACAACGGATAAAACTCGATTCAAATAAACTATCAGACCACAAGGAGAACACGCTTGATCCATTCGTTCCGATTTCAAAACCACAACGTGCTGCTCGATGTTGAGAGCGGCGCGATTCATACCGTTGACGACGCGGCGTTTGCCGTTGTTTCCGCGATGGAAAACGGGCAGGACCCGTATGCCGTCGGCGTAGACAAAGCGACTGTTTCCGAAGTGCTTTCCGATCTGGAGGAGCTCAAATCGGGTGGCGCATTCGAAACCCAAACGCCCATCGCGCCGGAGATTCTCGGCGGAAGCGCAATCAAGTCTATGTGCCTGCATGTGGCGCACGACTGCAACCTGCGCTGCCGCTATTGCTTTGCCGCGACGGGGGATTTTCACGGTGAACGCATGCTCATGTCCTTTGAGACCGGCAAGCGCGCACTGGATTTTCTGATGGAGCGCAGTGGCACGCGTCAGCATCTGGAAGTCGATCTCTTCGGTGGCGAACCGCTGATGAATTGGGATGTCTGCAAGCAGCTTGTGGCATACGGCCGCGAACTAGAGAAGCAATACAACAAGATCATTCATTTTACGATTACCACCAACTGCGTGGCGCTCGACGATGAGAAGATCGACTTCATCAACCGCGAGATGCACAACGTAGTCATCAGCCTCGACGGGCGCAAGGAGATTCACGATGCGCTCCGCCCGACCGTCAACGGCAAGGGTTCGTTTGACATCATCCTCGGCAACGCGAAAAAACTTGTTGCAGGTCGCGGCGAAAAAGAATACTACATTCGCGGGACATTCACGCGCGAAAACCTCGATTTTCTGGAGGACGTGAAAGCACTCACCGGATTCGGGTTTGACCAGATTTCGATTGAGCCCGCCGTCTTGCCGGATGACAGCCCGTATAGCCTACTGCCGGAGCATCTGGCGCGAATTGACGCGGAGTATGACGCGCTGGCGAACCATTACATCGAGGCGCGCAAGAACTCCGACTCGTGGTATAACTTCTTTCACTTTATGTTTGATCCGGACGGCGGGCCCTGCCTGCGCAAGCGCATTAACGGCTGCGGCGCGGGTACGGAGTATGTCGCGATTACACCGGATGGGGATATCTATCCCTGCCATCAGTTCGTCGGCATGCAGGACTACAAGCTCGGCACGCTTGACCAGCCAACACTGAGAAGCGACCTGCAGGAAGCATTCCTCGGCTGCAACGTCTGCACCAAAGACACCTGCAAGAATTGCTGGGCGAAATATTATTGCAGCGGTGGATGCATGGCAAATGCGGTTCTCTATGGCGGTGCGCTCGAAACGCCGCACGAGATCAGTTGCCATCTGATGAAAAAGCGCATTGAATGCGCCATCGGAATCTACTTGAGCGAACAATGAACAACCGACTGCTTGCGCGGGAACCGGTCGCTTGCGATCCGGCGCTCGTGGATAAAATCGCATCTGCTTGCAACTGCTCGCAGCTCATCGCGCGGGCGCTGATTCGGCGCGGCGTATCCTCGTCTGAGGAGACGCGGCGCTTTCTCAGCCCCAAAGAGAGCGATTTGCTCGATCCGTTCCTGCTACCCGATATGCAGACGGCGGCGGATCGAATCCGACGCGCTATTGAAGAAAACGAGCATATCTGTGTCTATGGAGACTATGACGCGGACGGCGTTTGCTCCACCGCGATGCTGGTGCAGCGCCTGCAAAAGATGGGCGCGAGCGTGGAATACTACATTCCGCACCGGCACACGGAAGGCTACGGCATGTCGCCAGACGCGGTGCGCACGCTGCATGCCCACGGGGTCAAGATCATTGTCACCGTGGACAACGGCGTTTCCGCGTTTGACGAGGTTGCCTTGTGCACGGCGCTGGGAATCGATGTGATTATCACCGACCACCACAGCGTCGGCAAAACGATTCCGGCTTGCATCGCGGTCGTTGCCGCCTCGCGCAAGGACGCAACGTATCCAAACCGCTATCTTTGCGGCGCGGGCGTCGCGCTCAAGCTCATTCAGGCGCTCAACGACGGAGAATATGCGCCGGAAGAACTCGCGCTTGCCGCGGTTGCAACCATTGCGGACGTGGTTCCGCTCACGGGGGAGAACCGTGTGATCGCGGCCTGCGGGCTAAAACACATCCAATCCCTGACCGGGCTTTCCGCGCTGCTTCGTGCGGCGGGATTCAGCCAGCCACGCGTGGACGAGATGACGGTTTCGTTCATGATTGCTCCGCGCCTCAACGCGGCGGGACGCATGGCGACCGCTCTGGAAGCGGTGCATTTGCTGCTTGGTGAAGACATCACGCACGCGGACAAAATTGCAAGCACGCTCAATGAATATAACCAGCGCAGACGTGACACGGAGAACGAGATTCTCGAAGAGGCGGAGCGGCAGATTGCCGCGCGCGGGACGATCGGCAAAGCAATTCTTCTTGCGCACGAGAGCTGGAACGCTGGAGTCATCGGCATCGTTGCCTCCCGCTTGTGTGAAAAATATCACCTGCCTGTGATTCTCTTTGCGGATCAAAACGGGGTACTTACCGGCTCCGGACGCAGCATCGCGGGGGTAGACCTCTTTGAAAACCTCAGCGCGTTTTCGCAGATGTTTATTCGCTTTGGCGGGCATGCGCGCGCGGCGGGCGTAACCATTGCCAAGGAGCGGTACGAAGAGTTTCGGTTTGCGTTTGAAGCGCATATTGAGCAAAGCTATCGCGCAGAGGATTTTTATCCTTCGTTTACCTACGATGAGGCGGTGCAGTTGAGCGAGCTCAACAGCGCGCGGGTCAAGGAGCTTCGCTTGCTTGCTCCCTATGGCGAAGGGAACGCGGAGCCCGCATTTCGCATCAACGGCGTTCGGTTTGCCTCGCTTCGCACCATCGGTAAGGACGATAAGCACTTCTGCGCGAGCGTGGTGCAGGCGGATCAGGTCATGCGCCTCGTGGCATTTGGCAAGAGCGACTTGCTGGAGCCGTTGAATACGGCGGCGGATTGGGATCTGCTCGCGCGGCCAACGATCAACGAATATCGCGGCAGCGAGAGCGTGGAACTCTTCTGGATTTGCGCGAATGCCTCCGAAGAAAAAGTTGCTTTTTTTAATGCTTTTTTCCAACAAAGACTGTATAATGGAGACTGTTCGGATGGTAGAATTGCCGAATGGTATGGTTCGCACAACGGACGTTTTCAGGCGGAACTTGACGACGCTGTCATGCGAAAACACTATCGGCGGCTCCAAAGCGCGCTCAGCGAGGGTTCCATCCCGCTGTTTGCGTTGATACGTGCTTTGCGAAACGAAGAACTGTTTGCGCTTTGCGTGTTCACACAGCTTTCGTTTTTTGCCTACGATCCAGACACAGAGCGGATTCTGCCAAACGCCGGCTGCACACCGCGCACGCTTGGAGAAAGCACGCTCTATCGAATGTTAAACGACCGACAGGAGGCGTAACATGGACCTAAAAGAAAAGATTCGCAGCATCCCGGATTTCCCGATCAAGGGCGTTTTATTCCGCGACATCACCACGCTGCTCAAGGATAAAGATGGTTATCACGCACTGATTGAAACCATTGCGGAGTCCCTCAAGGATCGCCAGGTCGATCTTGTCATCGGGCCGGAAGCGCGGGGGTTTGTCATCGGCGCAGCGCTGGCCTATGCACTCGGCGCGGGCTTTGTTCTCGCGCGCAAACCGGGCAAGCTGCCCTGCGAGACCATGCGTTATGAGTATGGCCTGGAGTACGGCGCAGACGTGCTGGAAATCCACACGGATTCCATTCAACCCGGGCAGAAAGTTGTCATCGTAGACGACCTGCTTGCAACCGGCGGCACCGCGCTGGCGACCGTGAAGCTCGTTGAGCAGGCGGGCGGCGAAGTGGTCGGGCTGCGGTTTGCCATTGAGCTGAGTTCCGAATTTGACGGGCGCTCCCCGCTGGCAGGCTACGACGTGCAATCCGTCATGCAATATTAAGAAAAAATCTTTGCATTGAAAGATCAACGGTTCGCCGTTGATTTTTTCTACTTCATACGCAACAACAAAATATTCGAGTTGGAAGTGAAGCAATGTTCGCAATTGCGAACAACTTCCAAAAAATTCCCTGCAATAGTTGACTTATTGCAGGGAAAGGCGGTATTCTATAGCCTAATTCCCCGTGTGTGCGGGGTTCACCCGCTGCGGCAAAAAGGCGGGAGGAGGTGTGTATAAAATGGATATGCAGGAACTGGTGCAAGAGTTTTCCAAGAAGTACTCTCCGGAACAGACGGAGGTATTTCGCCGCGCGGTCGATTTTGCATATCAGACACACTCCACCCAGCTGCGCGAGTCTGGCGAGCCATATGTGGTGCATCCGTTGGAGGTTGCGCGCCTTGTCATGGACATGGGCATGGACGCGTCCAGCGTCACCGCCGCCGTGTTGCACGACGTGGTCGAGGACGGGGATAACATCACCGTTGTCGATATCGAGGAACAGTTTGGCGCGGAAGTAGCCAAGTTGGTTGACGGCGTTACCAAGCTGACCAAGAGCGGACAGCAAACGTATATCACCAAAAAACAGGAGCAATCGGAGAATCTTCGAAAGCTCTTTCTTGCGATCGCGGCGGATGTCCGCGTCGTGATTATCAAGCTCGCCGACCGCCTGCACAACATGCGAACTTTGGCGTACTGTAACCCGTACAAACGCATGCGAAAGGCAAAGGAAACACTGGAGGTCTACGCTCCCCTCGCGCACCGCTTCGGCATGGGCGCGATCAAAGGCGAGTTGGAAGACCTTTCTTTTATGTACCTGATGCCGGAAGAGTATGCGGACATCAGCCGTCAATTCCGCGAAAAGCAGGCGGAACGCCAGGAAACGCTGGACAACGCCAAACGCATCATCAAAGAAGAACTCGCCGCTGCCGGCATCGAATCCACCATCAGCGGCAGACCGAAGCATCTCTATAGCGTCTATAAAAAGATGCAGCGCCAGAACAGCAGCATCGCAGAGATCTACGACCTGATCGCTATCCGCGTCATCGTTGAATCCGTCAACGACTGCTATGCAGCGCTGGGTGTCATTCATGCGGGTTGGAAACCGCTGCCGGGTCGGTTTAAGGACTATATCGCAACCCCGAAACCGAACATGTACCGCTCGCTGCATACCACGCTGCTGGCGCCCAATGGCATCCCGTTTGAGGTGCAGATTCGCACCAAGGAGATGCATAAGACGGCGGAATACGGCATCGCCGCGCACTGGATGTATAAGGAAGGGCGCAACGTCCAGAGCTTGCTGGATCGAAAGACCAGTTGGCTTCGTCAGGTCATTGAAGCGCGGGACACCACCGAGGACAGCAAAGAATTCGTCGAGAGCATCATGAAGGATTTCCTCGGCGAGTATGTTTTCGTGCTCACTCCAAAGGGCGAAATCATCGACCTTCCGCGCGGTTCTACGCCACTGGATTTTGCCTATCGCATCCATACCAACATCGGACACCACACGCAAGGCGCGCGCATCAACGGCGCGCTGGTGCGGCTTGACTATAAACTCAAAACCAACGACGTGGTGGAGATCATCACCTCCAACAACCAGGCGGGCCCGAGTCTCGACTGGCTCAAGATCGTCAAAACGCAGGCGGCGCGCAATAAGATTCGTCAGTGGTTCAAGAAAGAGAACCGCGAGGGGAACATTGCCCGCGGCAGAGAAGCGCTCGAAGACTCCGCCAAACGACAGAATCTTGTTGTCAGCGATTTGACCAAGCCGGAGTTTGTCAATCCGCTGGTCGAGCGGTTGAATGTCAGCGGAATCGAAGACATCTATGCGGCAATCGGCTTTGGCGGCATGTCCGCAAGCCAGGTGTTGCATAAGCTGCTGGAGCTGAAAAAGAAGGACGACAAAGCGGCCGAAATTGCGGAGAAGATTCGCACCGGCGGCGCAGAGGACGCGGGTAAGACGCATGTGCCGGTCAACGGCATCATCGTCAAAGGCGACCCCGGCATGGCGGTTCGCTTTGGCAACTGCTGCAACCCGCTGCCCGGCGACCCGATCATTGGCTATATCACACGCGGCAGAGGCGTTTCAGTTCACCGCGCCAACTGTCCGAACGTAACCAATCTCAGAAGCGATCTGGATCGCATCATCGAGGTCGAGTGGGCGATCAATACCAAGAGCGCGTTCAACGCGTCTCTCCAGATTGAGGGCGACAACCGTCCGGGCACGCTTTCGCAGATTTCGCAGCAGATTTCGAGCCTGAATGTAAGCATCCAGTCCATCAGCGGGAAACCGGTTGCGGATGATCGCTACATCATCGACATGACGTTTGAGGTTGCCAACACGGAGCAGCTCAACGTTATCATCCGTAATCTCAAGAAACTCAAATGCGTGAGCGATGTTTACCGCATGAATAAATAAGAAAACCAAGCGCTCACAAAACGCTTGGTGGCAAAATGGGAGAACATAGTACATGAGAGCCGTAGTCCAGCGCACAACGGGCGCTTCGGTCACTGTTGAAGGAACCAATGTCGGCGAGATCGGGCGCGGTCTCGTCGTATTTTTGGGCATTGAGGAAGGCGACACAACACAAGATCTACTGTATATTTGCGACAAGGTGACGGGTCTTCGTGTGTTTGACGACGAAAACGAGATTCCGAACCTGTCGGTTGCGGACATTGGCGGTAGCGTCTTGCTGGTGTCCCAGTTCACGCTCTGCGCGGACGCGCGAAAGGGTAAACGGCCGAGCTACATCAAAGCCGCGCGGCCGGAACAGGCGATTCCGCTTTACGAGGCGGCGATTGCTAAGATTTCCGAAAGCGTGCCCGTTCAACATGGCGTGTTTCAGGCAAATATGCAAGTGCGCCTCGTCAACGACGGTCCACATACGATCTTGCTGGACTCGAAGAAATTGTTTTAATGCAGGCGTTTGTGCTATGCTAAGTATGCAATGAACGATTTCTAGCGTTAGGAGTGATGATCCCATGTATTTCCGGCAGATCACCAGCGGCTCGCTGGGTGAACATATTTATCTTCTCGGCGCAGATGGCAAAAAGGACGTTGTTGTTATCGATCCCGGCGAGGCAAAGCCCGCGCTGGACGCGTTGCAAAAAAACGGGCTCAACTGCGTCGCGGTACTGCTCACGCACGGGCATTTTGACCACATTGGCGGTGTACGCGCGCTCAAAGACGCGTATCATGCGCCAATCTATATTCACGAAGCGGACGCAAGCATGCTCAAGAGCAACCGCATGAGCCTCGCGGTACTCACGGGCAGTCTTGTCAAACCCGTAGAGCCGGATGTGCTCCTGCACGGCGGCGAAACGCTGGCGCTCGCGGGGCTGACGCTGGACGTGATCCACACACCTGGGCACACGAAAGGCGGCGTCTGCTACGCGCTCAAGAGCGAACGCAAGCTCTTTGTTGGTGATACGCTCTTTCTGGAAGGTTCCGGTCGTACGGATTTCCCCGGCGGCAGCGAAAAGGAACTGTATCATTCCATCGCGGACAAGCTTTTTCCCCTGGAAGGCGATTTTGATGTCTATTGCGGACACGAGGAAGAGACCACGCTGGAACACGAACGCAACAACAATCCCTTTGTCGAGATGGGTCGCAGACGCGGCTGGTAAAAAAAGATCATGATTGCCATTGCCACCAATCGAAGTGAATACCGAAACGACATAGCCGAAGA
The DNA here is from genome assembly GCA_023395595.1 of Bacillota bacterium. Classification (GTDB taxonomy): domain Bacteria; phylum Bacillota; class Clostridia; order Christensenellales; family CAG-138; genus UBA7703. The sequence goes on along the minus strand of JAEWYO010000038.1, from coordinate 2,501 downwards.
GATTCGGCTGTTTCTCGGTTTGGCGGACATCGTGCTGGTTGAGGAAATCGATCCAAGTTCTGCCGAGATCGTTTTTGATTTGCAACTGGTGCAAGAGGGGTTGCACTATACCGCCTTTGCAAGAGCAAACGCGCTTGAATCGATAGAAACGTTTGATCTTTCCGAAAATGCGACTGCACTGGAGAAAAAGAAACTCGAAAAACGCGCGCTGAAACTCGCGTGCTATCATCTGCTCAAGCAGATGTATCCCGCCGTTGCGACGCCGTGGGGATCGCTCACCGGCATTCGCCCGACGAAGCTCTTTCGCGAACTCTCGCAAGCGGATGGAGTGCAGATAGCAAAAGAGCGTTTTCTTGGCGTGTTTGATGTTTCGCCGGCGAAGACCGAACTTGCCGCGCGCATCTGCGCCGTGCAAGAGCCGTTTATCCGCTCCGTGCAGCCAAACGAGATCGACATCTATGTCGGCATTCCATTTTGCAAGACAAAGTGTTTGTACTGCTCGTTTCCGAGCGAGGTGCTGGGGAAACAGGATCGCCTGACGCAATATCTGGACGTGCTGAAGCGCGACATTGCGGCGGGCGCAGCTCTGGTGCGTGAAAACGGGTTATCGGTTCGCTCCTTCTATATGGGCGGTGGCACACCGACCGTGCTCAACGCGGGGCAGATGGATGAGCTGCTTTCGTTCATCCGCGCGCAATACGGTAGTTTTGGCATCGAGGCGACGGTAGAGGCGGGACGACCCGACACCATCGACCGCGAAAAACTGCTGATCCTAAAATCGCACGGTATCGGGCGCATTTCGATCAATCCGCAGACGATGAATGACCAGACGCTCCGGCGTGTCGGCAGAAGCCACACGAAAGACGACATCGTTCGCGTCTATGACCTTGCGCGCGAGATTGGGTTTGATTCGATCAACATGGACCTCATCGCGGGGTTGCCCGGCGAGACAGCGGACGACATGCAGCGAAGCTGTGACGCGATTGCTCGGCTTCAGCCGGATAACCTAACCGTGCATTCACTCGCGATCAAACGCTCTTCCACGCTCAAGAAGGAGCTCGACGAGCATGCGCTCTCCAGCGCGGCTGAGGCAGAGGAGATGACGCGCATCGGTGCGGCTTGCGCGGCGCAAATGGGCATGCAGCCATATTATATGTACCGGCAAAAGTACATGAGCGGGAACCTCGAAAACGTGGGTTACGCTCTGCCTGGTAAGGAATGCGTCTACAACATCGACATGATGGAGGAAACAGCAAGTATTCTGTCGCATGGCGCAGGCACGATGACCAAACGCGTCTTTGGCGGGCAAAACCGGATTGAACGCCTGCCGAGCCCGAAGGATGTGCCGACCTATCTGGCCAAGTTGGAACGTCTGATAGATGACAAGCGGGAATTTTTCACCTGACGCGGGCAAAAAAGCGCCGTTTGCGTGCCGGAAACGATTGACAGCGGGAACGCGCATCGTTATAATGTGCTAGAAACAGGTTGAGAACGGGAGAGTAGTCCGAACGCAGTCGCCGAAGAGAGCGAAACGATTGGTGAGAGTTTCGCAAACGAGCGTTGGATGAACGGCACCCGCGAACCGCGCGACCAAACGGCAGACGAAATGCTGCCCAAAGCTGCGACGTAACTCCGGCGTTAACGGAACATGAGCGGAAGGAACGCGGCAAAGAACGCCGGTTCGTTCAATCAGGGTGGCACCGCGGGTTTCCCGTCCCTAGAGGATCGGAACCTGCTTTTTTTATACCGTTTTCTGGTATAATAGAGGAAATAAAGAGGTTAATCGAAATACGGAGGACGGATATGGCAGCCTATAGAGCTCCAAAGGGAACCAAAGATGTGCTCCCCGAACAAAGCTACCAATGGCAGTTTTTGGAAGCGCGGATTCGGGAGATCGTCAAAAAATACGGATTTTTAGAAGTACGCACACCCGTTTTTGAGCATACGGAGCTCTTCTTGCGCGGCGTCGGCGAAACCACGGACATCGTGCAAAAGGAGATGTATACCTTCCTCGACAAAGGCGAGCGTTCCGTCACCCTCAAACCGGAGGGCACGGCGGGCGTTGTGCGGATGTTTGTGGAGAATAACCTCTTCGGCGAAACCCAACCGACGAAGATGTTTTATCTCTATAGCCCGACATTTCGCTATGAGCGCCCGCAGGCGGGCAGATTGCGTGAACACCACCAGTTTGGTGTAGAGTTCTTCGGCGCAAGCAAGCCCAGCGCGGATGCGGAATGCATCGCGGTTGCGACGGAACTGCTCGCGAGTCTTGGTTGCGATGGGCTGACCGTTCGCCTCAACAGCATCGGCTGCCCGAAGTGTCGTCCGCACTATCATGAAGCGCTCAAGAGCTATCTGCATGAGCACTACGACGCGCTCTGCGAAACCTGCAAAACGAGATTGGAGACGAACCCGCTTCGCGTGCTGGATTGCAAGGTGGAGAGCTGCCAGAAGATCGCAAACGGCGCGCCGATCATTGGAGACTATCTCTGCGACGAGTG
>JAEWYO010000086.1 GCA_023395595.1 Bacillota bacterium | reverse complement strand
TTTCGCACTGGTTATGAAGTAACCAACTTATAAAATTTGAGTCTTCAAACTCAATCAATAATGTGACGCTTCACGTCACGCGCGGCGGCGGCCAGCCCTGTCCGATGGGCATTTTTACTCGGCCAAGTATGCGCAAATCCTCTGTTTCGTTTTGCGCTTTTTTATCTTAACACAACTTTAAGGTTTGTCAATTAAAACTTATTTGATCTTTTTCTCCGCGGTATGGATGTTACGCCTTGGCGATCAGCCACGCGATACCGTCAGTTTGATTTCCTGCCTGCAGAATCGTTCTGATTCGATTGCAACAAGAATCTCGCCAACCCCCGTGGTTTTGACCCAGAAGGCGCTTGAACCGCCGACGAGCGGAATGCAGGCAGGCCCGATGCGCTCGCCCGCGCCGGATACGCTCACCCGAACCGCTTCCGTGGAATACGGCAACACCATGCCAAACGAATCGATATGCTCCATCACGATCCGGCAGACATCATAGGTGTCCCCTTCAACAAGTTCCCGCGTGTCCGGCGTAATCTTCAGTCCCGCGCTGGCGGCGGCGCCGCGCGTCACGCGCGCAACCACGTCTTCATACGCGTCGCATCCTTCAAACACAAACTCGGTCGATTCCGAGCCCCAGCCCGCGACATAGCGCATATAGAGACCCACCGCGTCATCGTAGGAAAGCTTGAGCTTGAGCATACTGTAGCCCATCATGAGCTTGTAGCGCAGCGGAAGCGACTTGTCGCCGTATTTCAGAATCGCGACGAGTATTTTTTTGATTCGCTCCGCGTCTCTTTTCCCGAACCCTTCATTTTTCTCCATCGTTTCGCCGATGAAATCCGTGATCACCACCGGCGGATGCGGCAGGTTTGGATACGCCTTCTTGTCGGGAAAAAATTCACCGACATATGCGCCGTTTTTGTAGAGGCGGACAGAGTCGCAGTTTGTGAATACATGCACTTCGCTGAGGTTGGAGCCCGTGCGTTCGCCCTGGTTCATGCCGGAGGCAACCTCCATCACGACTTCTTCATCCTTCTGAGAACGATAGGCATACGCGGCAAACTTTGGCAGGCGGAACAGATCCGTCACGCCGTGATAGCAGATTTTATCCCCGCTGCCGAAATCCTTGTGGGTGTTGTAGTCGCTCATGCACCAGCCAATCGCACCGGAGATCTCCTCCGCGCCATATGCGCTGTTGAGCACGCGCAGATGCCGCAGGGCGTGCTCCACGCGCCGCTCTTCGTTGTCGGTCTTCTTCGTGGGGAACATATGCCCGTTGTGCTCGGTAACGAGATACGGCACGCGGCCGTTTGCGACCTCTTTGCGCGTCTTGAGCGCCTGATTGCTCCCGCTATGCACAAAATCGTTGTAGGTATACACATCCTCAAAGAAATGGCTTCCTGCAAAGTTGCGTACACCGCCCGTCTGCCGCGTGTGATCCAGCCGGTGGGCAAGTTCGTTTGTTTCGCGATAAAACGCGTCATCGTCCTGCGATTCGTTGATGCGCACCCCCCAGAGCACGATGCTTGGGTGGTTCCAGTCACGCTCGATCATCTCCCGCAGCGCTACCATCGCGTTTTGCTTCCAACCTTCGTCGCCTATGTGCTGCCAGCCCGGGAACTCCTCAAACACCAATAGCCCCAGCTCGTCGCAGCGGTTGAGGAAGTGTATGGATTGCGGATAGTGGCTCGTGCGCACGAGATTGACCCCCAGTGTTCGCTTGAGCAGCTCCGCGTCGTTCTCTTGCGCACGCTTCGGCATCGCGTAGCCGACATAGGGATAGCTCTGGTGGCGGTTGAGCCCGCGGATTTTGATCCGCTTGCCGTTGAGATAAAAGCCGTTTTCGCCAAATTGTGCCGAACGAAACCCGATCCGGCAGGAGAAAGCGTCCGTTGCAATCCCATCGCGAATGAGCGAAACCGTCAGGTCATAGAGGTTTGGGTGTTCCAAATCCCATACTTCAATCTGCTCCGCAAAAAAGCGAACACCGCAGCGCTGCTTTCGCGTTCCGTCGATCATAGCCGTCTGTGAAAAGCCCTTTTTATACCCGTTTGCGCCCGAGAGCACACAGGCAATCTCCATCTCACCCGTGAAACCGCTCGCGTTGTCGAGGAGTATTTCCGCGTTCACCGCCCAGTTGTCGCGAACGAGCGATGTTTCCCAATCGGTCTCCGTCTTTGAATGCACGTTGCGGATATAGACCGCATCCGTCTCTTCCAGCCATACCTCACGATAGATGCCGCCATAGGTCAGGTAATCGATCACATAGCCAAACGGCGGGATATCGCTGCGCTCGGTGGAGTCCACAACCACGGCAAGCACATCCTCCCCGCCGGTGACGAGCCCCGTGAGCTCGCAGGTAAATGGCGTATAGCCGCCAAGGTGTTCGCAAAGGAAAACGCCGTTGAAGAATACCTTTGCCGCCGCCATCACGCCTTCAAAATGCAAAAACACGCGCCTGCCCGCTTGCGGAGCCACGCGAATGCGTCTGCGATAGCAACTCACAAGCTGGCTTTTCCGCTCGTCGAAGTTGTTCAGCGGCAGTTCGCGGCTGGTGTGCGGAATGCGCACGGGAACAAATGTGCTCTCGCCCGTCTGCGCGCGCTCCATTCCTTCTTCATAGTGTTCCGCAAAGAACCAGCCGTCGTTGATCGGCGTTGTGTTTCGCATGGTTGTATTCTCCTCAACGTAAGATGGATGATTCCAAGTGATTTCGAATGATTTTTCAAATAAGCAGTACTGCTGTTAATATACCATTGATTACCAATGCTTTCCAATCGCAAAACGATCGACTTTCGTAAAATATTCCACAAAACCTGACAACATCTGGCAGGTTATCGTGTTACGATAGAGAAACAGATGTTGTGAAAACGATCTGGAGAAAAAATTTAGAGAAAAAGATGTGGAAAAAATTACATGAGCAAATATGATCAGCTTTGGGCATCGATCGCGACGCATGAAGAGCCAATGTTTCGGCTGACGTTTGACGAGATTCGGCAAGTGCTGGGGTTCGAGATTGACCATTCGTTTCTCAATTTTAAAAAAGAACTGCTGCCGTTTGGCTATCAGGTCGGGAAGATTTCGCTGAAAGAACAGACGGTGCAATTTTTAAAGATCAATTCTTAGTCCGTTTTCATTCAACCGAATCAATTCGCGTTTTTCTTCAATAGATTACTTAAAAAACGAATCCCAAACCAATACAGCCCGCGCAAGCAGGCTGTATTGCGTTTTTATGTATTTGCAGGGAGAGAAATTTCTCCGCAAAAGTCTGTGTACATCATCCGCCGGACATCCGCCGGTGTGTTCGCGTGCGCCAGCACCCACATAAGCTTTGTCACCGTGCATTCACTCGTCATGTCGTAGGCTTGCAGAATGCCGAGCTCCAGCGCGAGCCGCCCGGTTTCATAGACCGTCGGGTCGCTGGGCTCATAGCGGCACTGTGTGGTCAGCAGCACCGCGACATTTGCGTCCATCAGCTTCTGAATGCCTTCCAGCAGGTTTCGCCTCAGGCAATGCAGCCCGCCGAGGCCGAACCCTTCGATCACCACGCCGCGATAACCGAGCCTCGCGATGTCGTCAAACACCTCCGGCCGCGTACCCGGAATGAGCTTGAGCAGAAACACGTTTGGTTCAATCGCGTCATCCAGCGCGGGCTTTTCCTTCGACTGTTCCGGCGGAGCAATCAGCCGCACCCTGCCCAGGCGCACACGGCCCACCGGCAGGCGGTTGATGCTCTCAAACGCGTTCTGGCTCGTGGTACGCACCTTTGCCACGCGGCAGCCGAGCATGATCTGTCGATCAAACACCACAAACACGCCGGCAATTCCGCTTGCGGCAGTGATCAGCGCATCCCGCAGGTTTGCTTTCGCGTCCGTTTGCGGGTGCCCAACGGGCAGCTGCGAACCCGTGATCACCACGGGTTTGTTGACATGCCGCAGCATGAAGGAAAGCATGCTCGCGGTATACGCCATCGTATCCGTGCCGTGTAAAATCACGATGCCATCGTAGTCCGGCAGGCAATCGAACACCGCACCCGCGATGAGCCGCCATTCCTCCGGCTGAATATTTGAGCTGTCGAGATTCAGAATCGTCTTGGTTTCGATCTTGCCGAGGCGCTTTGCCTCCGGCGCATAGGCGAGGATATCGTCCGCGCTCAGTGTTGGGATGAGCCCTTCCGCCGTCTGCGTGCAGGCGATCGTACCACCCGTGGACAAAATCATTAGTTTTTTCATATTCGCTCCCATAGGATACCGTTTTTCGCTTGTCTAGGTTGTTGTGAATTCCGGCAAAATAAAGGTAACACACGCTGTTGCACTTGGAAAGAGCGCAGGAAGAATATAGGATTTTTTCGCATAAGTCTGGTGTTTTTTACGTGACGTTGGTTGTTATAATCAAATCACATTGGTAAAATATTTGTAATTGATCTTTTTTCCTGTATAATAAGAACTTGAAATCATTTACTTTTTATTGAACCTTTTTCTTTATGCTAGCAATGCAGCGCCCGATTTCGGATGAATTTTGTTGACACTTTTCTCTATGCTAGCAATGCAGCGCTCAATTTTGCATGAATTTTGCTAACATTTTTCTACGCTAGCGGCGTAACATCCAATTCCCCCGCCCAAACGGGTCAATCAACAAACAAGGAGAAGCATGATGGAACGAATTTGCATAGCGGCCGACAGCACCTTTGACATGACGCTCGATATGGTGCGTGAGTATGGCATCGAAGTCAGCGCGTCCTATGTTCGCATGGACGACACGGACTATCTGGATTATCCCGATCTGAAACAGAGCGATCTGTTTGATTATTTCCGCAGAACGAGAAAGTTGCCCCAAACCGCGGCGGCAAACCCGAACGATTATACCACACTGTTCAAGCAGTGCTTGGAGAATCATGATTCTGTGATCTTCATCGCCAAGAGTTCCGGCATGTCGAGCTGCTATGCCAATGCGGTTGCCGCAGCGAGCGACATGGAGAATGTCTACGTGATCGATTCGCTCTCGATCTCCAGCGGCAGTTCGCTGCTTGCGATGGAGGCGGTTCGCCTGAAGGACACGATGCCTGCCAAGGAGCTCGTCGAGTATCTGGTTGCATATCAGAAAAAGATCATCGGCAGTTTCATCATCGAAACACTGGAATACCTGCACGAGGGCGGACGCTGCTCCACGCTGGCCTACCTCGGTGCAAGCGCGCTCCAGATCCGCCAGAGTATCAACATTCGCGATGGCAAGCTGGTCGTCGGCAAAAAATACATGGGCACCTACAAGCGCGCGCTGAAGGAGTTCATCGACACCATGCTCGACCAGCACGAGCAGATGGACCCGGAGGTTGTCATGATTTCGCACGCGATTCAAGACGAAGCGCTGCTGAACAGCCTCATGGAACAGATCGACTCGCTGCATTATTTTAAGAAGATCATCCCGCTCTCCGTCTGCGCGGCGGTTGCCTGCCATGGCGGACCGAATGCGTTCGGGCTGTTCTTTGTGCAAAAATAAGAAGCGATTCAAATGAAGAAACACGTCGTTAAAAAACACAACGCGGGCAAAGGCTGCTTCGTCTGCGGTGTGAATAATCCATTTGGCTTGCATACCGACTTTTTCGAATTGGAAGACGGTACCCTCGTTGCCAAGGTGACCCCCAGCGAGCACCACCAGAGCTACCCCGGCCGCCTGCATGGCGGCGTTAGCGCGGCGCTGCTGGACGAGACCATCGGCAGGGCGATCAACGTGTCCGAGCTGGACACCTGGGCGGTCACGGTGGAGATCAATACTCGCTACAAAAAGCCGGTGCCGTATGGAACCGAGATCACCGTCACGGGCCGCGTCGTGGAAAACAATCGCCGCCTCTTCACCGGAGAAGGCGCAATCCTGCTGCCAAACGGCGAAGTCGCCGTCACCGCAACCGCCAAGTACATGAAACTCAAGCTCAGCGACATTGCGGACTTTGAGGCAAACGGCGAAAGCTGGCAATGCTACCCCTACGAAACCGATCCGGACGAAATCGACCTGCCGGAAGCATAACAAGCAACACATAACAAACACAGCCCGCCTTCCGGCGGGCTGTTTGCTTGCGTTGTGTGTTTTTAATTAGTTCCGCAGGGCGTTGAGTGGCGCGGGAATACGCCCGCCGCGATGGATGAAATCCGCGCTGGATTCGGTATGCACCGGCATCACCGGCGCGCTGCCGAGCAAACCGCCCATCTCTACCAGATCGCCAACCTGTTTGCCGGGCGCGGGGATGATGCGTACAGCCGTCGTCTTGTTGTTGATCATGCCGATTGCGGCTTCGTCCGCGATGATTGCAGACAGCGTCTCAGCGGGCGTGTCTCCAGGTACCGCGATCATATCCAGCCCGACGGAGCAGACGCAGGTCATCGCCTCCAGTTTGTCGATGGTCAGCGTGCCCGCCTGCGCGGCGGCAATCATGCCCTCATCCTCCGAAACCGGAATAAACGCGCCGGAAAGCCCGCCAACCTGCGAACTTGCCATCACGCCGCCCTTCTTCACCGCGTCGTTGAGCAGCGCGAGCGCGGCGGTTGTTCCATGCGTGCCGCAGCGTTCCAGCCCCATCTCCTCTAGGATGCGCGCGACGGAATCCCCCTGCGCGGGGGTTGGCGCGAGGCTCAGATCCACAATGCCAAACGGAACGTTCAGCCGCGTGGAAGCCTCTCGCGCGATAAGCTGGCCCATGCGCGTGACCTTAAACGCCGTTTTCTTCACCGTCTCGGCTACCACGTCGATTGGCTGACCCTTGACGTCCTTGAGCGCGTGGCAGACCACGCCGGGCCCGCTGACGCCAACGTTGATGACGCACTCCGCCTCGCCCACGCCGTGGAACGCGCCCGCCATGAAGGGGTTGTCCTCCACCGCGTTGCAGAACACGACTAGTTTCGCGCAGCCGAGGCCGTCCTGATCGGCGGTGCGTTCGGCGGTGGCTTTGATGATTTCGCCCATCAGGCGCACGGCGTCCATATTGATGCCCGCGCGTGTGGAGGCGACGTTGATGGAAGAGCAGACGAACTGCGTGAGCGCCAGCGCTTCGGGAATCGAGCGAATCAGCCGCATGTCTCCGCGCGTGAACCCTTTTTGCACCAGCGCGGAAAACCCGCCGATGAAGTTCACGCCGCATTCCTTCGCCGCGCGATCCATTGCAAGCGCGAAGGGGACATAATCCTCGGTGTCGCTCGCGTCCGCAACCAGCGCCATCGGGGTCACGGAGATGCGCTTGTTGACGATGGGAATGCCCATCTCGCGCTCAATCTCCTCGCCAACGGGCACAAGCCGCTCGGCACAACGGGTGATCTTGTCGTAAATCTTCTGTGTCGCGCGTTTATAGTCGCCGTCCGCGCAGTCCCGCAGCGAAATTCCCATCGTGATGGTGCGGATGTCGAGGTGCTCGCGGTCGATCATGTGTTGGGTTTCGAATATCTCTTTGCGGTCGATCATCTCATTTTTCCCTCAAATGCGGTGCATGGCGTTGAAGATGTCTTCCCGCTGGATGCGAATCGTCATGCCGAGGCGCTCGCCTTCCGCGTCCAGCACCTTGGAGATTTCGCCGAAGGGGACGCTTGCTTCCTTTATATCCACGAGCATGACCATCGTGAACATGCCGCCGAGGATGGTTTGGGAGATGTCGAGGACGTTGACGTTGATTCCGGCGAGGGCAACGCAGATTCCCGCGATGATGCCCACGCG
>JAEWYO010000071.1 GCA_023395595.1 Bacillota bacterium | reverse complement strand
TTTCTGTAGAAAGAGTGCAGGTGCGCGAATAGGCTTATTTCAGAAGCTTCTTTTTGTTTAACAGTTCACGTGAGCAAAGAAATATAAAAAAAGTGCGGCGGGAACCGACGCACAAAGAAAATGTTATCCTCCGATTTGAACTTGCAGGCCTGCGCTGGAGAGTACATCCGCAAACGCGGAAACATCGCCGTCGCGTAGCTGCTTTTGCCCGTCAAAGGCATATTGCAATTGCAAACGTTTGTATTTGCTCTCACCCAACTGATGAAACGGCAAGAGCTGTACCTCTTTTGCACCTAGACTGTTGAGAACTTCAGCAAATCCTGCAAAGTCCCCCTCGCTGTCGTTGAATCCAGGAATCACGGGAATTCGCAGCACGACAGGGGTTTTACTCTGGAGCGCACAGGCGATGTTGCGCAAAATCAACGCGTTGCCAACACCGGTTCCCGCGCGATGTTTGGCATCGTCATAATGCTTGAGATCGATATATGCAAAATCCACCGCCGCCAGCACGCGGGCAAACACATCTTCATTGACGCAAGCTGCGGTCTCAAGCGCGACATGAATTCCTTCTTTATGCAGCGCTGCGCACAGCGCAAGCACAAAATCGGGGTGCAGGAGTGCTTCGCCTCCCGTCAGCGTGACCCCACCGCCGCTCTCCTCATAAAACGCCTTGTCCTTGACCAGCTCCGTAACGAGCGCAGGCACGGTGTATGCGGTCGCTTTTTCGCCGGGCAACGGCTCCATCGGCTGGCTTTCCGGGTTGCTGCACCAGCCGCAGTGCAGGTTGCATCCCTGAAAAAACACGTCCGTGCGGATGCCCGCGCCGTCGTGAATTGAGAATTTTTGCAGATTGAATACCAATGCTTCTTCCATGATGCAACACCTCTTTTCGCGTTGATTTTACACGAAATCACCTAAAAAGTAAACGAGAAACTTACGAAAGAAAGCAAATATACTTCCGAAAATAATATTCAATTGACTTTGTATGCGCCGGCTCTTACAATGGGGAAGAAGATTTTCATGAGGTAAGGCGGTATAGACGCAATGGTAAAACCCTTGAGCATCGGCATTATCGGCACGAGTTTTGTGAGCGACTGGATTTGTCAAGCCGCTCAGATGAGCGAAAGCTGCGAAATCTCCGCAGTGTACTCGCGTGATCTTTCACGCGGCACGGCATATGCGCAGAAGCAGTGTATATGCAGTTGTTTTGACGATGAAGAAGCGTTTTACACGTCGGATGCGATCGATGCGGTCTATGTTGCGAGTCCAAATGTGGCGCACTATCGTCAAACGATGGACGCGCTCTCGCGCGGCAAGCATGTTCTCTGTGAAAAGCCGCTCGCGATCAATGCCGCGCAGGCGGAGCGCATGCTTGCGTTTGCGCATGAGAAGGGATTGATCCTGCTGGAGGCGATCCGCCCGGTGCACGATCCGTTTTTGACAGCCTTGCGCGAGAATTTGCACAAGGTCGGGCGTATTCGCCGGGCGACCTTTGAGTTTTGCCAGTATTCGTCGCGCTATGACCGCTTTCTCGCGGGCGAACGGCCAAATGTATTCGAGTCCTCGTTGGGGAATGCATCGCTGATGGATCTTGCGGTCTATTGCCTGCATACGTGCGTGGCGTTGTTCGGAGAACCGAAAAAGCTCAACGCCGCTGCGAGCTTTTTGCCAAACGGTACCGAGGCAGCGGGTACGGTGCTGCTGGATTATGGCGAGCAGCAGACGACGATTTCATATTCGAAGGTGACATGTTCGGTTCACCCGAGCATCGTGCAGGGCGAGCTGGGTACGTTGACGTTTGACACGCTGAATCAGCCGAGTTATTTGCGGATGCTCTATCGCAACGGGCGGACGGAGGAGCTCTTTACCCCCGTGAAAAACAACATGGTGCACGAACTCAACGTGTTTGCCCGGATGGTTGCAAACGGCGAGAGCACGGCGGAGTATGATGAACAAAGCTTGCGTGTCATGCGTCTGCTGGACGAAGCGCGCCGCCAGATCGGCATCGACTTTGGCGCAGGAGAAGCGCTGTAATCGAATATGGAGCGATCACAAAACGGAGCCGCGAGGCTCCGTTTCTAGTTATGCAACAAACAGGAGCTACCACACACCGTATTTTCTTCCTGCTTGAAATGCTGCCGTTTGCGAGGCAGCATGCAATTTCGCTATTTACCAACATAGAATAAGAGATAGGCATCCAGCAGTGATCGATCAAGAGCGTGCCCCCCATCGTGCGGGTGAAACTCGCTGGTGATTCCGCGCGCGATGAACGCCTCCTGTAACGAAGCGGCACCGGTGGAGAACGGATCGCCCGCACCGCCGCAGTCGAGATAGATCGAAATCCCTTCCAGATTGTGTCTGGATGCGTAGTTAGTCAGGTCGTTAGCGTCGGCAGGATCGGCTGAAAGCCAACGCTCGAAATGATCGCCGGAGAAGTCGCTATAGGTCAGCGCCGGGCTGTATGCGCCGATTTTGCTGAACAATTGCGGCTGATGGAGTCCGATTTGCAACGCGAACAAGCCACCCATCGAGAATCCGCCGATGAATCGCCCCTCGGCAGAGGCGAGCGTGCTGTAGTGCGCGTCAATATAAGGAATCAGTTCCTCGCAGAGAAACCGCTCCATCCGGCTTGGCCCGCGGATGCCATCTGCCATATCCGTCTCGATGGTTTTCGCGTCGTCATAGCGCGTCATAGGAAACACCATGATCATAGGCGCAAGGTCGCCGTCTGCGATCAGCGCGTCGGCGCGTTCGCCCGCGCGGGCATCGTCCAACCACCATGTTTCGGTGGAGCTATAGCCGTGCATGGCATACCATACGGGGTATTTTTGCGCTGCTGTATAGCCAGCGGGCAGATAGACCATGAACGGAACAATTGCGTCCATCGCGGAACTTTCGAGGGTGAGGCGGGCGGTTTGGGAGGCTGGGAGTGGGGTAGCGGTCGGGGGCGTTGACGTAGGAGCACAGGATAAAAGAATGATCAACGCGGACATGACTCCACACAGGAGCGGAATGCGCTTATGAAAATGCACCTCTTGCTCAATCATTCTGGCTCTCCTTGCTGACGGACGATTACGCTTGCCTGCTGAAAACGTCCGTGTAGATTACGCGCTGAGGAAGCGAACAATGTCGTCGATCCAGCCTTCGATGATACGCGCGCCCATCGCGGCGAAAACAAGCGCGCCTGCAGGGCACAGGGCAATCCTCTTATCTCCTTCGCCCTGGTTGTAAATTTTCGTTTTGATACCACGTATCGAAACGGATGAATCGAAAAGGGCGATGCACCTGGATGGCATGCTGCGGGCAGAGGTAAAGGCAGCGCATGCACAAACCACAGTGCCACCCAAAGCGGATGCGCTTCCCGATGACGATGTTGCGGTTCGGGCAGTGTTTGGCGCAAGCGCCGCAGCGGTTGCAGTTTTTATCCGCGTGGAACATTTTGCCGATGAACACTGCGCCAAACCACTCCGCCCGACCAATGAACGCCATGATTTTTGTGCGCAGTCCGATGGTTTGCCGAAGCGGAGTCAAGCCCGTAATCTCCTGCGCAATTTGCGGGATGCTAGAATTGACCGCCGAAAGCATCTGTCTAACCTTCTCTTCGTCATACTTGATCGCGAAGTTGGAGGGCATGGCGAGAAGCTTGTCGTAGAACACGCGATAGTGCTTGCGTTGCAAAATCCGAATCAGCAGGCGGGAGGTGGCGTAGTTGATTGGATGGTCTTCTCCGGCGGTGCTGATGAGAAAAACGTTGGTAGAGGCAGCCACCGGCAGCGCCTTTGCGAAGCGGATCACAATTTTAGGTGCGTTGAAGGCGTGCACAGGATACGCGATGCCCACCGCATCGTATGTGCCAAGAGGGATGCTCTGAATCGAAGTTGTTTCGATGGGGTAAAGATTGACCGTGAGTGAACGTTCTTCTAGCGTTCGCGCAATCTGATCCACCACATATTTTGTCATCCCCGTACCAGAGAACCAGAACATACAGATGTTTTTCATAGTTGCCTCAAAAACGGATTGTTTGTATCGTATCATACTACAAAACAAATCATAACGGAATACAACAACGTGATGTGCTGTTAGGAGGAGGGTAACAGTTCGCAAGGTCGTTTGGGATTGGGCAAGGTGGGGGGGTGCTAAGTTTCGGCTTGCTTGAGTTTGGTGAGATTAAGCTAGGCTCTGATATTGCGTGTCCCTCGCGGCAAAAGTAAAGGCGGCTTCGATTTCGATGCCGCCGCTAGCGCATGTTTGCTGGATTATTTTGTTGAACTTCTTCGGAAGTTTGTCGCTATATAGCATGGATGCTAATTATGGAAATTTGGGATTTGCATAATAGTATGGATTGGGGAAGTGGGCGCTGAAATAGACTTATAGTTTCTATTGTCAGTGTTCAGTAAGAATTATAATCACATTATGTTATTAATAAATCCTTTCATAGCATCGTAAACCGGATTATCAAGATCGGGGAATGCTTCTAGAACTCGGTTTGTCCATTCTGGCCCGTGACCACCAACGTCTTTTATGAAGCATTCCAGTTCACCGACGGGAACTAAGAATACTTTGTGATCTTTAAGAATTTGATTTAGTCGCGTAAATGCACTAAACGCGTCACCACGTGGAAGCGCAGCAATGCCACTTTTTTTCAACGCAGTCCATTTTGATTCTATGCGAACTAAATCATTAATTGCTTCAATCTCCTTTTTAGTCAATTCTTTATCTCCAGATGAAGCAAGAATTCTATCTAGATCATTACGAAAATCACCTCTGATAATCTTTTCCTTATTACTATGGAGATTGCTTGCAAGTGTATTGTAATCACCGTTGATCGTGTTCCAATCAACTTCAAAAGCATCAGTAATTCCCCTTAGAATACCTTCGTCGTTCAGAACATCGATGTCAGCAATAAGCTTTACTTCAATGTTGAGCGAGCGAAGCGCTGTTGCAATTTTTGCCATTCGCTGTTTTCCTCCACAATGGATGAACAGCGTTTCCGAGTATTGTCCTGCCACTTTCTTCAAGTGACTCTCGATCAGTGAATACATTTTGCAATCAGAATCACTTTCACAAAGAACAACGTTTTTGTGAAATAAGCTACTCATGATGTTTGAGTATTTTAGTAAGGGATCATTCCATATGGAGTTGAATTTTTCGTTTTCTAATACGGAGAAAGAATTCGTGTCTTCCTCCCTTGTGATACGTACAATCTTAACTCTTTGAGGACAAACGGACATCAACCCCTTTATGATTTCTTCGCTGTGAGTAGATATAAAAGCTTGTTGATGAGATGTCAAGGTCTCACCAATTATTCGACCGAGAATATTAGCTTGCGGAGGATGCAAGAACGATTCAGGCTCATCAATCAAGTATGTGCAATAGTAATCAATCATTAGGTATAGGAGAATTCCGGTAAAGCTCTTTATACCGTCACCTTGATTATGCACATGCTTATAGGTATCAAGAATTCTTGCGTACTCTTCTAAGCGCTCTTGTTCGTTTTCGAAATCGTTTTCAAGTTTTACGGGGCTGCCAATGCAAAGTGGAATACTTGCGCCGAATTGTGTGTGTGGGACTAATTCACTTCCAAATGCTTTCGCGAAGTTATTTGAGAGCCATCTTCTGTATTGCGAGTTAGTCATAAGTTGATGTATAGGATGTGTTTTTATTGCATCGCGTGTAATTGTTTGAGGTGGCGAAGTAATTGACAATCGATTCATGGTGTCAAGATAGCAAACAAAAACAGGAGAAAGTGAATTGTAATACTTCTCGTTATCCTGAATTCTCGAGACATGGCATGTAATACTGAACCCCATACCACTGAAATCCCGAACAGTTCCGCGGTCATTAACAATCGAGACTGAAGAAAGGAATTGCTGAAGATTATAATTGTGCTTAACAATTTCAATGTCTGACACTATGACAGTTGTTCTTTTGTACTCACAGTTCGTCCAAATATCTCGAAGTGCCTGACTCTTTCCGGCATTATTTGGGCCAACGAAAACGACTATATCGTCTTCATTGATATTTAGAATCTCTCCGCTATTAAATGTTAATTGCGATATATAACCGCCGGGGTGTTGTTCCAGCGTTGTGGGGGGGTGAGTTTCCATAATCTTCTCCTTACGGCCTATTATATTAAATGGAGAATCACTAAATGAGGAGTACATATTTCGATTGGTGCTTGTGAATGAAACAGCTTTAGCAGTCAGTGCGAATATAATACCATTGGTAAGTTAAGGTTGCAATTGATAAGGTTGTTTGTTATAAAGAAAATAAGCATTGGTACTTATCGCTAAGTCAATCTATCGATGGTTTTCCGACGGCAGGAGTGATTGATTTACTGCTCGATTCCATAGCTCTTCCATTTTCGATACCACCTTCCCCCTTGCACAACCCACCCCATACCCCTACAATAAATACGAAACACAAGAAGTACTTCTTGTGATAAACACGGAGGCAATATGGAAACAGTTTGTGCGTTTTTGAAGAAGTGCGCGGTCTATTATCTCGCGACAATGGAGGGCGATCAACCCAGAGTGCGCCCGTTTGGCGTTGCGGAAATCATCGATGGAAAGCTTTATTTCCTGACAGGAAAACGGAAAGATGTCTCCAAGCAGATGCTTGCGAACCCGAAAATCGAAATCAGCGGCACGTCCGGCAGTGAGTGGATTCGGATCGCGGCGCTTGCAATTGAGGATGATCGCGTGGAAGTGCGGCAGAAGTTGCTGGACTTGGTGCCGTCGCTCAAAGGAATGTATCAGGCAGATGACGGCAATTGTCAGGCGTTTTACCTCAAAGATGCAACCGCAACGTTCTATGCGTTTGGAGGCGAGCCTTCGACGGTTCGGTTTTAGATTAAGGATTTGGTATTCCGTCTAGACGACGGAATCCAAGTGACAACAAGACATAAAAAAGACCACCCAAGCTGGATGGTCTTTTTTATGGTCGGGGTGACTGGATTTTCCGCTGGGCTTCGGCTTACTTGCGCTTCGTGCGGCGCAATCTCTCGCCTGCGCTACCCGGCCGCGGAAAACGATCCACTGGATCATTTTCTGATCGCGGCTTCAAATCCAGTTATATGCAAAAGGCCAATAAAAAAACAGCCAATAGCGGCTGCTTTTTTATTGGTCGGGGTGACTGGATTTGAACCAGCGACCTTTTGGTCCCGAACCAAACGCGCTACCAAGCTGCGCTACACCTCGGTGCTGGAGCCAATAAAGGGACTCGAACCCTTGACCTATGGTTTACGAAACCATTGCTCTACCAACTGAGCTATATTGGCATCGCCAACGCTTAGGTATTATAGCATAGGACTTTTCGATTTGCAATAGCAAACCCAATGTATTTTGGCAAAATTGTGTAGGGGCGTCAAACATAGCTGCCAGGCAAGATGAGAAAAAGCATCTTGCTAGTCAGGGGGAGTGTAGAGATTTCCAAAGGAAATAGAACACGACCTTGACGAGCATCCGCGTGGTATGCTGGACACGTCCCTTTCGGCAGACCTGTCCGCAGGGTGCTGTCGCTCCACTTTGCCGTTGTGCCGCGGCGTGGCGATGCGGCGGTATAAATATCCATCTGCGCCAGCGCTTCCTCGAACATGGTTGTGCTTGGC
>JAEWYO010000013.1 GCA_023395595.1 Bacillota bacterium | reverse complement strand
AAAAAAGAAAACCCGCAGGCAGATTCTGCCGCGGGTTTAATGGGTTTTGATTCCGTAAGACTTGGGTTACTCGTCGTCTTCTTCGTCTTCGTCTTCCATGGCTTCAAAGCGTTCTTCCACGATCTTGGAGAGGGCTTCCATCTTGTCCTCGTCCGCGGGGAGAAACTCTTCATATTCGCCATTGACGACGATCTTCATGATATAGACTTCCGAGCCATGCTCGTGATCATGTTCGCCTTCGCACTCTTCGTCGTCACATTCACAGCCACAGCCACAGCTGCAACCGCTCTCGGGATCGACCAGCACCGCGTATTCCTGACCTTCATAATCAAAATAGTCTACGATCTCAAGTTCAAACTCATTGCCCTCGTCGTCGGAAAAAACCACCAAATCGCGTTCTTCTTCCATGCGGTTCACCACCTTTACGTTTCTGCCTGTTTTCAGGTCAATTTATTTTACCGTATTTCAAACGGAAGTACAAGAAAGGAAACGTGAGTTTGTTACGCACTCTGTATGGCAAAATCCTGAATTTTCGTCATTTTACCGGTTTTTGATCCACACCTGTCTCCAAAACGCCGGAAATACGCCGCTTTATGCCGTTTGCCTCAAAAATTTTTGCCATCTACTTTTGTTTTATGATACAATCAAATTAATATTTAGAGCACGGGAACAAAAAATATTTGAGGTTCGATAAAATATATTTGTTTTCCTGCTTGTTTTTTCGTTTTGTTCTGTATATTATTTATAAGGAAGAGGGTTCGCGACATGGATTTGGAATTTTTGCAGCGGCTCGCCAAAGCCATCACTTCTGAGTTTGGCGAGAGCAGCGAAGTCGTCGTGCATGACATCTCCGGCGACGACACCGAGCACACGATCGTTGCGATTGAAAACGGTCATGTCTCCCACCGTCAGGCCGGCGGCAGCGCCTCCCGCGTGGTACTCGAAGCGATTCAGCGCAAACACGACCCGACGCTGGTGGACGAACTTGGCTATCTCACCAAGACGCGCGACGGCAGAGTGCTCAAATCCAGCACCGTCTACCTGCGCAACAGCGAAGGTGTGATCGAAGGCGTGCTCTCCATCAACTATGACATCACCGAACTACTGATGGCGGAACGCGCGATCTCTTCCGTACTCCATCACAACAGCGAGCCGACCCTGCCGGAGCGTATTCCGCAGAACGTCAACGATCTGCTTGACGATCTCATCGAGCAAAGCGTCGCCATCGTCGGTAAACCTGTCGCGATGATGACCAAGGAAGACAAGATCGCGGCGATTCAGTTTCTCTATCAGGCGGGGGCTTTCCTCGTTACCAAGAGCGGCGACAAGGTGTCGAAATATTTCGGCATCAGCAAATACACCCTATATTCCTACATCGACGCAAAAAAAGACTGACGCGATGCCGCATGCTGCGGCAGTTCGCCACAGCAGAAGAAAGGAAGTTTCACG
The DNA here is from genome assembly GCA_023395595.1 of Bacillota bacterium. Taxonomy (GTDB): domain Bacteria; phylum Bacillota; class Clostridia; order Christensenellales; family CAG-138; genus UBA7703. Next base: position 5,795 of record JAEWYO010000013.1, on the reverse strand, counting down.
CACCATGGATTACAGCAAGGTCAAACAGGCGGCGCAGGCTTACGAAAAGCAAATGACGAAATTCCTCCGCGATCTGATCGCAATTCCCAGCGAAAGCTGCGAAGAGGAAGGCGTTGTGAGACGCACCATCAAAGAGATGGAAGCGCTCGGCTTTGACAAGGCCGAAATCGACCCCGAAGGAAACGCCCTCGGCTGGATGGGTACCGGCGACAAGATCATTGCCTTTGACGGACACATCGACACCGTCGGCATCGGCAACATCAACAACTGGGAAAAAGACCCCTACGAAGGCTATGAAACCGACGATGTGATCTACGGGCGCGGTGGTTCCGATCAGGAAGGCGGCGTGGTTTCCGCTGTCTACGGCGCAAAGATCATGAAAGACCTCGGCCTGATTCCGGAAGGCTACAAAATCCTCGTGACGGCGACCGTGCAGGAAGAAGACTGCGACGGGCTCTGCTGGCAGTACATCCACAATGAAGACAAGATCAAGCCGGAGTTCGTCGTCTCCACCGAGCCGACCGACGGCGGTATCTATCGCGGACACCGCGGCCGTATGGAAATCCGCGTGGACGTGAAGGGTATCTCCTGCCACGGCAGCGCACCGGAACGCGGCGACAACGCGATCTACAAGATGGCGGACGTGCTCAAGGATGTCGAAGCCCTCAACGCCAACGGCGCTGCGGAGAGCGACACCATCAAGGGCCTCGTCAAGATGCTCGATCCGAAGTTTAACCCCAACCACTACGAAGACGCGCGCTTCCTCGGAAGAGGCACCTGCACCGTCTCCCAGATTTTCTTCACCAGCCCGTCGCGCTGCGCCGTTGCGGATAGCTGCTCGATCTCGATCGACCGCCGCATGACCGCAGGCGAAACCTGGGAAAGCTGCCTCAAGGAAATCGAAAACCTGCCGGCGTGCAAAAAGCACGGCGCAGTGGTGAGCATGTATCAGTATGACCGTCCCGCCTGGACCGGTCTCGTGTACGAAACCGAGTGCTATTTCCCGACATGGATCAACAAAGAGACCGCCCCGCACGTCCAGGCGCTTGCCGACGCGCACAAGGCGCTCTATGGCGAACAGCGCATCGGCAACGCGGGTTCCATGCACCTGCGCAATCGTCCGCTGATCGACAAATGGACGTTCTCCACCAACGGCGTCGCGATTCAGGGCCGCCACGGCATCCCCTGCGTCGGCTTCGGCCCCGGTGCGGAGAGCCAGGCGCACGCGCCCAACGAGATCATCTGGAAACAGGATCTTGTGACCTGCGCGGCTGTCTATGCGCTGGTTCCCTCGATGTATAAAGGCAAAGGCGACGAGGATGTCTGCCAATTCCGCGCGGGCGGCACGGATACCAATTCCGACAAATCTGCCTGCTAACAGCAAGCGTGGTGCAGAGCGGGCACTGCCCGCTCTGCACTTGTTTTCTCTAAAACAAGAATGAAGGTTTCACCAACACCAACAAGAATATTTAGGAGTGAGTTTATGGGTAAAAAGGAAGACATCAAGCAGTTCACGAAGGAACTGGAAAACCTGAAGTTTGACGACATGTACGAAGGCGACTTTTTCCTGACGTGGGAAAAATCCCGTGACGAACTGGACGCGGTGTTCACCGTTGCCAACGCTCTGCGTAACCTGCGCGAGCGCAACATCTCCACGAAGATTTTTGATTCCGGCCTCGGCGTCTCCCTGTTCCGCGACAACAGCACGCGCACGCGCTTCTCGTTTGCGTCCGCTTGCAACCTGCTGGGTCTTGAGGTGCAGGACCTCGACGAAGGCAAGAGCCAGATTGCGCACGGCGAAACCGTCCGCGAAACCGCCAACATGATCAGCTTCATGGCGGACGTCATCGGTATCCGCGACGACATGTACATCGGCAAAGGCAACGCCTACATGCACGAGGTTGTGGACTCTGTCAAGCAGGGCAACATCGACGGTGTGCTCGAGCAGAAGCCGACGCTGGTCAACCTCCAGTGCGACATCGACCATCCGACGCAGTGCATGGCTGACATGGCGCATGTCATCCGCGAACTCGGCGGCGTAGAAAACCTCAAGGGCAAGAAGATCGCCATGACCTGGGCATACAGCCCCAGCTACGGCAAGCCGCTGTCCGTCCCGCAGGGCGTGATCGGTCTCTTCACCCGCTTTGGCATGGAAGTCGTTCTGGCCCATCCGGAAGGATATGAAGTCATGGACGACGTCATCGAAGTTGCAAAGCGCCAGTCCGCGGAGAGCGGCGGCAAGTTCACCGTCACCAACAGCATGGCGGAAGCGTTCAAGGACGCGGACATCGTGTACCCGAAGAGCTGGGCACCTTTCAAGGCCATGGAAGAGCGCACGGAGCTCTACGGCAACGGAGATAGCGACGGCATCAAGCAGCTCGAAAAGAAACTGCTCAAGCAGAACGCCGAGCACAAGGATTGGGAATGCACCGAAGAGCTGATGGCCTCCACCAAGGACGGCAAGGCGCTCTACCTGCACTGCCTGCCCGCCGACATCACGGGCGTGAGCTGCGAAGCGGGCGAAGTCGCCGCAACGGTGTTTGACCGCTATCGCGACCCGCTCTACAAGCAGGCTTCCTTCAAGCCGTACATCATCGCCGCGATGATCTTCCTCGCGAAGGTCAAAGACCCCGCCGCCATGCTCAAAAAGCTGGAGAAGAACGGCGTGGAGCGTCAGATGGGTCTGGAAGACTAAGTCTAAACCAACAAACACACAACGCAACGGGCGCACCGGAAACGGTGCGCCCGTTTGGTACGCGGGCGGATGATATCCGCCCCTACAGGCGGCTTGAGTTGATCCTCAAACGAACCTCGTAAAGATTGTTCTTCTTTTTTCTTTCATAACGCTACCCGTGCTGCAACGAGAGGTCTGTAGGGGCGGATATTATCCGCCCGCGATGCCTGAATGTCAAGGTTTTATCATGTATGGGTAAATCCGCGGGCGCACGCACACAAAAAAGGGAGCGATCCATTTCTGGATAACGCCCTTGTTTCGTGCAGACAGTGTGCGAAAATCGTTTTTATTGTTTTCTAATTAGCTTTCCCTTCGTACTCTATACGCCGGAAAGATTTGCCGTCTCCGAACGGTCTTTGCTCTTTCGTTTGCCGCGCAGGATGACGCGAACCGAAAGAAGCAGCACCGCAACGACGTAGAACAGCAACTCCACGCGGAAAAAAGGTTTTCCGAAGATGCTCGGATTAAACTGATTCAAAACCAGCAACGTCAGCGTGACAAGCGAGAGGATCACGCAGATATGCGCAAGCAGCTTTCTCATAAAGCCCGCTCTCCTATTCTTCCGCTATCATCAAAATATCCGTCGTCGCCCTGCCGCCGTCATACGGGCGGTTGATCGTTTTGCCCAGAAACACCATTTCGCTGGAGCGTCCGCCGTCAAGATTAAACGCGACCGTACAGCCTTTTTCGTAAAAGAACTGCGAGAGTTGCGCGAGCGTCATGCCCTCGGAATACCCCTCCTGCCTGCCATCCACGACGAGGAAGCAATAGTGCCCGGGTTCAAAATATCCAACCGCTGTTCTGGGATTGGCTTTTTTGAGCGTGCTGTCAAACTCGCTCATCGGCTGTCCGTTTTCCAGCAGCATCGGGCCAAATGTCCAAACCTGCCATGCCTGACTGGCGATCACGTGACTCATGTCCAGTCGATCTGCCGAAAACGTCTCCATGCTGCCGTCGGTATTCAGCACGAGCGCATCGGCATATGCTTCATCGCGATAGAGCTTCCCGTTTCGAATCACAGGACCGTTGTTATCCACACAATGATCCCCGTTGATGGCGAGGATCGCGCTGTTCTGCTCGGCGACCGTTTGGGTCGGCTCCCGGTCTCCCATCACATCGGCACGCTTTGCAAACGCGCTTCGAAAACACGCCAAATCTGCGATGTAGATGTCCGCAAAGAAGTAGACGAGATCATCTTTTTGTACTTTATCGATGCGGATGTTGAGGTTCGCACTCTTGTAGGTCGAGTCGGTCTTTTCCACCGCGCCTATGGTGAATTTGTCCGCAAATTTCTCGCGCCACGGCGTTAGATCAACCGTAGGTTTGGGGAGCGGCGTTTCCGCGGGTGTCTCCGGCGCGGAATAATCCGCATTGGCGCTAGTCTGCCCCGCGCTGCTAACGTTGCTCGTCCCGGTCAAATTGCTTGCCTTCGTGCTGACGCTGCCGGTCGAACCGGTTAGCGGTTTCCCTTGCGTTCTCGATGGCAAACCATAGTTCACCAGATAGAACGAGCCGATGATCAGCGCCGCGATGCCAAGATCGACCGCGATGGCGCTTGTGGCTTTGCGGCGCTTTTTCGGTTTCGTTTGTCCGCCGCCGCGAACGTTTCCCGTTTTGTGCACCCCAGAGGACGCCTTGTGCGATGCGCGATCCTGCGCATCAAGGCTCTCGGTTGGTTCTCGATTGGGCTGTCCTGTTTGCTGATCCATGTTCTTCCCCTTCGCTACGCAAGACGAATCTTACTGCGGGATTATTTCGCGTTGATCACTTTGATGTTCAGCACCTGCATGGAAGGCCAGTACATCGTGACAGAATAGATCCGCGCGTCGTCGGTGACGACGTAGAAATCAACGGGAAAGGATTCTCTGACCGCTTGATCCGGCATTCTGCCGAGCAGCGCGTCCAGAAGAATCGGGTGCTCATCGTTTAGGGTGACAATCGCCCACTCTTTGCAGGCTTCCTTGAGCTTCGCAACCTCTTTCTCATGTTGTCTGCCGAAGTTCGGCTCCGCCGCGAGCAGGTCTGTCGCCTGCTTCTTCTGTTCGTCCGTCAGCGAGATGTTGGTTTCGCTTTGGGAAAGGAAGATTACCTCGCCCGTGCTCTCCACGACATACGCCGTGTATTTCTCATTGTCCCGCGAAGGTACGCTCACGATATAGAGCCAGCGCGAGGTGTCCTCCGCGTTGCCCGTGGTCGCCATCGCGCCGACCTGATCCGGCAGGCAGCCCATCTGCTCCCGCGAAACGATTGCCTCCGTCTGGTTCGTCTGAAACGCCTTGTTGATGTTGTCCAGCGCGAGTTCCTTTGCCTTCGCCTCACCGATCTCGCCTTTTTTATCGGTGATTTCACTTTGCCCACAGGCGATCACGAAAAGAGAAAAAGAGAGAATAATGACGATCAGTAGCGCGATTTTTCGTTTCATGTTGTCCTCCAAAAAATCTGTTCCGTGCTCCTCCCTTATGGGAAACAAGTCAATCGACTAGTTGTTGATCACTTCGATGCTCAGCGCTTGCATGGAAGGCCAATGCATTGAAACGGAATAGACTCGTCCGTCCCGCGTAACGACATAGAAGCTGTGACTAAACTGCCTCTGTTTCACGCCGGGCATTTCTCCGCGGTTTGCGTCCAGCACGACTGGGCGGGATTCGTCCAGCTTCGTCTTTGCCCAATCAAAGCAAGCTTGTCTGAGCGATTGCATCGCTGCCACATGAAGATCTTCCCATTCCGAAGTCTCCGCGTAGAACTCTTCCGCCTGCTTTTTTTGCGCATCGGTCAATCGAATGTTCGAGTTACCCCGGCTTACATAGAGGACTTCTCCCGTGCTGCCCAGAATCGCAACTTCATACTGAATGATCGCCGTTTCCTCCGGAACGCGAATAAAATAGAGCCGCTCACGGGTGGAGTTGCCATCTCCCGCGGTCACCAGCGCGCCGGTTTCATCGCGAAAATATTCCATTTGATCCTGTTCGACGCTCGCTTGCGTTTCGTTTGCATCAAACATGTTGTTGATGTAGTTCAGCGCAATCTCTTTCGCCTTCGCTTCGTCGATTTCGCCTTGCTT
>JAEWYO010000043.1 GCA_023395595.1 Bacillota bacterium | reverse complement strand
CCCGTGCCTTGCGGACGATCACCATAGGTACGGTTGCCTTGGTAACCTTCACCTGCGGGCTTGTCGCCAAAGTCGCGCTTACCCTGATAACCACCGCTCTGCGGACGGTCGCCATAGGGTTTCTTTCCCTGATAACCTGTTCCTGCGGGTTTATCGCCATAGGAGCGATTGCCTTGATACCCGCCTTCGGTCTTTTGACCGAACGGCTTTTTACCCTGATAGCCCGTGCCCTGCGGACGATCACCGTAGGAACGGTTGCCTTGGTAGCCTTCTCCAGCGGGCTTGTCGCCAAAGTCGCGCTTACCCTGATAGCCGCCGCCCTGCGGACGGTCGCTATATGGCTTCTTGCCCTGATAACCCGTGCCGGCGGGTTTGTCACCGTAGGTCTTTTTCCCATGATAGCCTTCGCCCTGCGGGCGATCGCCATAGGTTTTCTTACCCTGATACCCGCCCTCGGTCTTCTGGCCATAGGGCTTACTGCCCTGATAACCGCCGGATTTCGGATATCCGCCCTTCTTCTCGCCGGAGCGGGGATAGGAGCCTTTATTCTGGCCACCCTGGCCGGAGCCGAACTGTTTTTGCGGCATGGAAGTATTTCCTCATTTCAATCTTAGATAGTCTTGTTTGGCGCTTCTGATGTTTTTACCCAGTGAACGCTGTGCCTGTCTTAAAATAGTCTTGTTTGGCGTTCCCCGACATTGTTGCCCTGTGAACGCCGTGTCTGTGGTCAATGGCTGTCATTGCTCCGGCTTTGCTTCCGGTAGAAAATAATACGTCATCAGCTCGTTTAGCCGCTCGTCCGCGCCGCTTAAAAACAGCCAGCCGACCATTGCCTCCAGCCCTGTCGCCGTGTGGTAGTCCGCGGCGGAGGCATTCTTCGGCATGGTGCCGCTGTGGGCGTTGCGCCCGCGGCGAAAGACCGCGGCTTCGTCCTCCGTCAGATGGGGTTCCATCCGGCGGTAGGCTGCGGCTTGTCCCGCCGCGCAAACGAATTTGCTCGCGGCGAGGTGCAGCTCGTGCGGAGATCGCGCGAACTGGTCGTTGAGGTAGATGCGCGCGTAGAGATCGCAAACAGTGTCGCCGATTTGCGCCAGCGCCAAGGGCGCTAGTTGCCTCGGGTTTGCGCAGGCTTGTGCCTGTGTTGCGCGCCTTATTTCATCAATCATGGCCATACACAATTATTTTATCTGTTTGTAAAATACAAAGCAAGAAATATCGGATGAGTTGGGCTCCCCGCACGAAAGAATATTATAAAATCAACCAATTTTTACTTGACAACCATGTGAAGAGTGGATAAAATAGCAAACAATATATGATCTAAAAGCTGTGAAGGGAACAAGACGTGGCCTCTTCCGCTCAGAGAGCCGGTGGTTTGGTGCGAACCGGTGCGGCAGTCCATGTGTATGGCTCATCCCGGAGCTGTTCGTCTGAACGAGTTCGTTAGGACGAAACGACTGACCTCGTTAACGGTTCAGGCCTTGATGGAGGCTATTGAGGGCATTCGGGCAACCGAAGGCTAAACCAGGGTGGTACCGCGTAAACTACGCCCCTGACCAACACGATTTGGTCGGGGGCTTTTCTTTTACCCTCTGACCGCAACGCAAAAGAGGAGGAGTTATTCACCATGCACCGTTCGTTTGAAAAGTACATTCCGTTTGAACCGATCCCGATGCAGAAACGTTCCTGGCCCGACCGCCAGATCACGCAGGCGCCTGCCTGGTGCTCTGTTGATCTGCGGGACGGCAACCAGGCGCTGGTCGATCCCATGAACGTCGAAGAAAAGCTCCGGCTCTTCCATACGCTTGTGGACATCGGGCTCAAAGAGATCGAGGTCGGCTTTCCTTCTGCCTCCGAGACAGAATTTTCGTTTCTCCGCACGCTGATCGAAGGCGGGCATATCCCAAACGATGTGACGATTCAGGTGCTGGTGCAGGCGCGTGCGCACCTCATCCAGCGTACGTTTGAGGCGATTGCCGGCGCGAAGAATGTGATTTTACACTTTTACAACTCCACCTCGACGCTCCAGCGCAAGGTCGTCTTCCGCATGGAGATGGACGGAATCGTGAAGATCGCGGTGGAAGCGGCGCAGTTGATTCGCAGGCTCTCCGCGCCTGCCATCGCTTCCGGCATGAACCTCAGATACGAGTATTCACCGGAGTCGTTCATGGGCACGGAGATGGACAACGCGGTGTATATCTGCCAGCGCGTGATGGAAGAGCTCGGCGCAACGCCGGAACAGCCGGTGATTCTCAACCTTCCTTCCACGGTGGAAAACTGCATGCCCAACTATTTTGCCGACGAAATCGAATATTTCATCGCGCACCTGCCCAATCGCGAAAGCGCGATCATCTCGCTCCACCCGCATAACGACCGCGGATGCGGTGTGGCGACGGCGGAGCTCGGCCTGCTTGCGGGCGCGGATCGCGTGGAAGGCACGCTCTTTGGCAACGGCGAGCGCACGGGCAACGTGGACCTTGTGACCCTTGCGATGAACCTCTTCACCCAGCGCGTTGACCCGAAGTTGGATTTTTCCAACATCAACAAGATCAAGGAAGTCTACGAGAGCGTCACCAAGATGAAGATTGGCGAGCGGCAGCCGTATGCGGGCGAACTGGTGTTCACCGCATTCTCCGGTTCGCATCAGGACGCGATCAACAAGGGCTTCCATTATATGCAGGAGACGCAGACGGACTTCTGGGAGGTGCCGTATCTGCCGATTGACCCGGCAGACGTCGGGCGGCAATATGAGCCGATCATCCGCATCAACAGCCAGTCCGGTAAGGGCGGAGCTGCGTTCATCATGCAGCAGAACTTCGACTTTGACCTGCCCAAAGCCATGCACCCCGAGTTTGGCACGGTGGTGCAAAAGGAGACCGACCGCGTGGGCAAGGAACTCAAGCCCGAGCGCATCTACGAGCTCTTCACGGCGGAATATGTTGATCTCGACGCGCCGTACCGCCTCGTGAAACACTCCTTCTCTGAGACCACGGACGATCAGGGCAATTCGCATGTGACATTCTCTGGCACGCTGGCGCACAAGGAGACGTTCTTTGACGTGGTTGGCGAGGGCAACGGCCCGATCGATGCATTCTTCAACGCCATCCGCGGGCAGAAGATGGACAAATTCACGTTTGTGGACTACAAGGAGCACGCAATCCGCAGCGGTTCGGACTCCAAAGCGGTTGCGTATATCCATCTGCGGTCGCTTTCCGGCAAGGATGTCTTCGGCGTGGGCATTTCGCATAACATCAGCCTTGCGCCGCTGCGCGGAATTCTTTCCGCGATCAATCGCGCAAAACGGCTGGAGATCATCTAACACGTTTACAAACAACAAAAATGGCAGGCCAGGCGGCCTGCCATTTTGCTATTCAGAAGCGATGTGGGAGCTTGAGGGCGGTGCCCTCAGAAGAATATCCTGTTACACCATCAATTCGCAAATCGAATTGGAGAATGACACCGGGTCTTCAATCGGCAAGCCTTCGATGAGCAGCGCCTGATCGTAGAGCAGGTTGGCGTATTTGCCAACGCGTGCATCGTCCGCACCGAGTTTCGCCAGCACCGCGAACACCGGGTGCGCGGGGTTGATCTCCAGCACGCGCTCGGCCTTCACCGTTCCGTCGGAGACCGGCATGCTGGCGAGCACCTTCTCCATCTCGATGGAGAGCGGGCCGTCGCTGGTCAGGCACACGGGTGAGCTCTTGAGGCGGTCGCTCAGGCGAACATCCTTGACCTTGCCGCTCAGCGCGGCGCTCAGCGCGGCGAGAATGTCCTTGTTCTCCTCCTGCGCGCGTTCCTGCGCCCGCTTTTCCTCATCCGAAACGAGGTTAAGGTCGGCATCGGAGACGGACTTGAACGTCTTCTCCATATAGGTGCCGAGCATGCGCACAGCGAATTCGTCCACGTCGTCCGTCATGCAGAGAATATCATATCCCTGATCGCGCACGCGTTCGGTCTGCGGTAGCTTCATCGCGCGCTCTACCGTCTCAGCCGAAACATAGTAGATGTGCTTCTGGTCTTCCTTCATCGCGTCTACGTATTCTTTGAGCGAGACGAGCTTGTTTTGCGCCGCGCTGTGATAGAGCACGAGGTCGCTCAGGAAGTCCTTGTTCATGCCGTAATCGCTGTAGAGGCCGTATTTGATCGGCAGCTTGAAGCTCTTGTAGAACAACTCGTATTTCTCGCGGTCGTTGTCCATGAGCTTCTTGAGTTCGGTCTTGATGCGCTTCTTGAGCGTGACCGCGATGGTCTTGAGCTGGCGGTCGTGTTGCAAGAGTTCACGCGAGATGTTCAGCGAAAGATCGCTGCTATCCACAAGGCCGCTGACAAAACCGAAATAGTCCGGCAGTAGATCAGCGCATTTTTCCATGATCAGCACGCCGCTGGAATAGAGCTGCAAGCCGCGCTGATACTCCTTCGCGTAGAAATCATACGGCGGGTTTTTCGGGATAAAGAGCAACGCGTCGTAGCTGACTACGCCTTCTCCGCTGAAATGGATGGTGAGCAGCGGGTCTTCATAGTCGTGGAACTTGCTCTTGTAGAACTCGTTATAGTCCTCGTCCTTGAGCTCGCTCTTGGGTTTTTTCCAGAGCGGAATCTGGCTGTTGAGTGTTTCGTCTTCGGTAACGCTTTCCGTGTCCTTCGGGTCGCCGTTCTTCGGGCGGGTGTGCGTGTGCTCCATCCGAATCGGGTAGCGGATATAGTCCGAGTACTGCTTGACGAGCTGCGAGATGGTATAGAACTCCAGAAAGCGGTCATATTGCTCGTCGTCGGTGTTTGCCTTGATCTTGAGGGTGATGACGGTACCGCACTCCGGCTTTTCCGCCTTGGAGAGCGTGTAACCCTCGCGCCCTTCGCTCTCCCAGAGCCACGCTTCGTCGCTGCCATAAGCGCGGGAAAGCACCTGCACGTCGTCCGCCACCATGAAGCTGGAATAGAACCCGACGCCGAACTGGCCGATGATGTCAACCGCGTCGCCCGTGTCATGCTCTTTCTTGAAGGCGAGCGTGCCGCTCTTGGCGATGGTGCCGAGGTTTTCGTCCAGCTCGTCCTTGGTCATGCCGATGCCGTTGTCCGTGATGGTCAGGGTGCGTTTATCCTTGTCCGCGGTGATGCGGATTTCGAAGTCTTCGCGGCTCTTGCCGACCTTGTCGTCCGTCAGAGAGAGGAAATAGAGCTTATCCATCGCATCGCTGGCGTTGCTGATGAGCTCACGCAAAAAGATCTCTTTATGCGTGTAGATGCTGTCGATCATCAGGTCGAGTATGCGCCGCGATTCCGCCTTGAATTGTTTTTTTGCCATGAAAAGTGCGCCTCCGTTATGAAATGCAAATTCTTGTTAGCACTCAATAACATCGAGTGCTAATCTAGCATACTACGCTATCGGGCTGTTTTCAAGCGCGCGCGCTCGCTTCCACAATATTTTCACATTTTTGCAAGAACCGGGGCAAAGAAATAGACAAAGGGCATGCCTCCGTCTATCAAACAGGATCGATTTATGCGTTTGCCGGCACGGCTTCCGGGGAAACCTCTTTGAGCAACTGCGTGAACTCTTCGCCTGTGATGGTTTCGCGCTCCAACAAGTGCTCGGCTAGCTTGTGCAGCGCGGTTTCGTTCTCTTTGAGAATTTGCTTTGCCCGCTCATGCGCACGGTTCACAATCGCGATGACTTCCGCATCTACGCGTGCTGCCGTGTCCGAGGAGCAGGTCATGGTGCCGTCCTGACTTAAGTACGGGTTGTTCTGGCATTCCAGCGCGACCATGCCAAACTCGTCGCTCATGCCGTAGCGCACGACCATTGCCCGTGCCATCCGCGTTGCCTGCTCAATGTCGTTGCTGGCGCCCGTCGTGATGGTGCCAAAGACCGTTTCTTCTGCGGCTCTGCCGCCGGTAAGGGTGGCGATCTTGTTTTCCGCCTCTTCTTTGGTCATCAAGTAATGTTCGCTTTCGTCCACCTGCATGGTGTAGCCCAGTGCGCCGCTCGTGCGCGGCACAATGGTGATCTTGTGCACCGGCGCGCTCTCGGTTTGCTTGGCGGCAACCAGCGCATGGCCGATTTCGTGATACGCCACGATGCGTTTTTCTTTGGGCGAAATGACGGCGTTCTTGCGCGCATAGCCGGCGATGACGACCTCCACGCTCTCCTCAAGGTCTTCCTGCACGACGGTGTCGCGCTTCATGCGTACGGCGCGGAGGGCAGCCTCGTTGATGATGTTGGCAAGGTCTGCGCCGGATGCGCCGCTGGTCGCGCGTGCGATGGCTTCAAAATCGACTGACTCGGCGATCCTTACGCCGCGTGCGTGCACTTTGAGAATGGCGGTGCGGCCTTTGAGATCCGGTAGTTCCACGTGAATGCGACGGTCGAAACGGCCGGGGCGCAGCAGCGCGGGGTCGAGCGAATCCGGGCGGTTGGTCGCGGCGAGGATGACAACGCCTTTGCGCGCGTCAAACCCGTCCATCTCGGTGAGCAATTGGTTGAGCGTCTGTTCCCGCTCGTCGTTGCCGCCGAGGCTGTTGTCGCGCTTTTTCCCGATGGTGTCGATTTCGTCGATGAACACGATGCAGGGCGCCTTCTGCTCGGCTTGCGAGAAGAGGTCGCGCACCTTTGCCGCGCCCATGCCGACGAACATTTCGACAAACGCGGAACCGGAGATGCTGAAGAACGGCACATTCGCCTCTCCCGCAACGGCCTTTGCCATGAGCGTTTTGCCCGTTCCCGGAGGGCCCACGAGCAGTGCACCCTTGGGTAGTTTTGCGCCGATTTCGGCATAACGTTCGGGGTTGTGGAGAAAATCGACGATTTCCAGCAGCGCTTCCTTCGCCTCGTCCTGACCGGCCACGTCGCCAAAGGTCTTGCCGGTCTGCGCCTCTACATAAATCTTTGCGTTGGCTTTGCCGAAGGCGAGCGCGTTGCCCATGCCACCGGGCATGCCGTTTTGCATGCGCTTCATTAAAAACTGTCCGAGGCCGACGAAGATTAAGATCGGCAGCATCCAGCTGATCAGAAAACTCATCAGCGGGTTTGCCTGCGTCGGGATGCTCGCGGTGAATGTTACGCCTGCTTTGTCGAGGCGGTCAACCAGCGAATCGTCCGGCCAGATGCCTGTTTTGTAGTAGAGCGTTTTGTCACCATCTTTACTGGTGAAGGTGATGGCCTGTGTGGTCTCGTCGCGGGAGACCTCGTTGACCTTGCCTTTGTCCACCATGGAGAGGAACTCGTTGTAGCCCACCTCTTTGACCTCGCTTTGCAGCAGCGAGGGGAAGACAAACGCGTTGAGCAGCAGCAGCGCGATCATCGCGATGACGGCGTAGTAGTAGAGCGGTTTCTTGGACGGTGTATGTTCTGTCATATTGCTTTCTTTCTTATTTCCAAGGGTTTGATCGATTATGAATTATTCCGGCATATGTCGGAGGGAAAATGGTTCGATAGAGTTCCAACGTATGCTGTCAGAATAATATCGTCTCAGCGGCCCATGCCATAGAGCACGAGCTGCTCCGCCATGGCTGCCATCTGCGCGGGGGATTCCTTCATGTCCCGCGAGAACCATTCGCGGATGATGCCGATAAAACCGGAGGCGAGGAATGAGAAGTAATAGTCGAATTGCTCCGGGTCCTTCTTCTTCTCACGCTGCCAGTATTCCAGCACGCGGTCGCGGATCATGTCGATGAGCTTGTTGAAAAACGCCATATCGCCGTTGCCGCCGAGGAAGGCCGCGCTCAAGTCTGCATTGGCAGCGAAGAACTCAAACAGCGCCAGCAGTAGGGAGAGCGGACGCGCTTCCAAATCCTCCGGCGAGTAGCTGCTGACAATCTCCTCAAACTCGTCAAACACCTCTTGCTCCACCTGCTCTACCATGTCGTAGATGTCGCGGTAGTGCAGATAAAACGTGCAGCGGTTGATGTCCACAAGCTGAGCCAGCTCCCGCACGGTGATGTCCTTAATCGGTTTTTCGCGCATGAGCTGTGTGAGCCCCGCACGGAGCTGCATGCGTGTTTTTCTTACGCGGCGATCCATTTTCTTGCTTTCCAAGGGAGAAAACCTCCGATCATGATGTTGCTTATTTTTAGTTGCTCTCGCATTGGTAACGATTTGTATCTGCCCGAAGCCCCGAATATAAACATACACTATTGAAATGCATACATTCCGGAGGGAATCTGATTTTTTCGGCGCGTGATTCTAAACAGTACAAACCACAACAATTGTTCACGTCTCAATATAAACGAATCGTGCCAATAAATCAACACACGTTCATGAAACTGGTGTTAACACAACGTGAACTTGAACAGCGGAATGTGACAAAAAAGAGAGACGGTGGAAACCGTCTCTCAAAGGAACGCGTGATTTATTTCGGGTGGCTTTGCTTGTATTCTTTTACGCGCTGTTTGTAGAGCTTGATGTTGTCAAACGAATAACCGATCAGGCACTCTGGATTTGCCGTGTAGATCGTGCGTGCGGTATCCGTCAGCAGCTGGTCATTGACCGCTTTGCTCGCCAGAATGGCGGTCTTTCCATTGATCAGCCCTGCAACGATCTGCTTTCCGATCGGTACACCATAGCTGCGCTGCACACGCTGATATGCCCAGCCAATGTCGCCATACGGCAGAACCCAGCCGCTGGCACCGCAGAAAACAAACTGCTTGGAGAGGACCAGCTTGGACTTCTCAAAATGAATGCTTTCCGGCGCGGAGAATTCCGCTTCGGCTTCTTCGAGCTTGCCGAGCTCATAGAGCCGCTGCTCGCTCTTGCGATAGTTGCCGCGCTGCGAGGAGGTACCGACGAACACAATGATCAGAAAACAAGCGATGAGCAATCCGCCGAAGATATAGCCATAGGCATTGCCATCCTGATTGTTTTCGCCTTCTGCCAGATAGTTGCTGCCGTAGAAGGCAAGGATGCTCGCCTGAGTTTCGTTGTCATACATTTCTGCAATCCGACTGGCATCGTCGAGGTCTGTGCCGTGCGTAACACCCGTCAAGCGGACAGCCTCCGGCAGAACAAACGTCTGCGGGTCGGCTGTGGAGGAGGCGTTATAGGCATCCTGCAGGGCGGAGAGCTCCGCCGCCTTGAAATCGTCCAGCGTGAGCAAAAACCAGTTGCCCTCCGCGTCCATCGCTTCATAGAGTGTGTATTCGTGATCCCCGGTCACTTTCAGCAGCCAAGGCGAGAGCAACGTGATATCCACATAGCTGTAGGTGCTGCTCTCCAGCGCGGTGCTCATCTGCACAGGACCTGGCTTCGGCTTTGTGAATTCATAGACCGCGCCAAGGATCATGAGCGAGAGCAGTGCCGCAAGAATAATCTGCCAAATGCGCAAAGACTTCTTTGGAGCCATGAATTCGGCGAGCGTTTGTTGTTTTGCCGCGTTTGCTTCCATTGGAATGAGTTCCCCCGTATCGTGTTGTTTTGTCTAGTATACAGGATGCAGTCGTGTGCGTAAAGAATGGAATCGTGGGGTGGTTATGCCGCTCTGGCGGGACACATGCCCGCTGTGCTAGAATGGATGCGGAGGAATAAATGTATGCTGAAAATTGCGCAATGCTCCGATCAGTTTTATCCCGTGACCGACGGCGTGAGCCGCGTGGTAAATGCCTATGCGAGGGAACTCTGTGCGCTCGGGCAGGAGGTCTATGTGATCACCCCGCTGGTGACGCAGGGATATCGCGGCAGGCTGCCGTATGAAATACTCGATTTTCTTGCGCTGAGCCTGCCCGGCAGTACGCAGCTGAAATCGACCTCCGCTTCACTGGACGTGCACTATCTTTCGCGCGTCAATGCGCATTCGTTTGACATCGTGCATGCGCACAGCCCCGGTTCCGCGGGGTATGAGGCGGTGCGCATTGCGGATAAATGCCATGTGCCGCTGGTCGGCACCTTTCACACAAAATACATCCGCGAATATCTGATGAATTCCAAGGATGAGCGGCAAGCACAACTCTCCAAGTATTTCGCATTCGATTTTTTCAACCGCTGCGACGAAATCTGGGTCGCCAGTGACGAGGCACGCGCGTTTCTCTATGAACGTGGGTTTGAAGGAAACGTCGAGGTGTTTGACAATGGAACCGAGCAGGAGGAGGCGGACGCGCAAACGCGGGCGCGCGCGCGGGAGGTGTTTCACCTTGCGCAGTCGCCTGCGCTACTGTTTGCCGGCAGTTTAGATCAGCAGAAGAACCTCGGCCGCGTGCTGGAGGCGGCGGCGCTGTTGCGCCAACGCGGGCAGGATTTTCAACTCCTGATTGCGGGCACAGGCCCGGAGGAAAAGAACGCGCGCACGCTTGCACGAGAGCTTGGCATACTCGGCACGGTTCGTTTTCTAGGGCAGATTACAGACGAAGCACTGCTGGGCGGTCTCTATGCCGAGAGCGCGCTGTGCCTGTTTCCGATGCAGCGCATCAGCGCGGGGCTTGTCGTGCGCGAGGCGGCGGTGCAGGGCACGCCCTCGCTCGTCATCGCGGGCAGCTTGCCGGGAGAGCTGATTACGGACGGGGTGAACGGATTGACCTGCGGGGACAATGCAGAGAGCATGGCGCAGGCGATTGCAGACTATCTTGCCGACCCGGCGGCGCAGCAGAAGATGCGAAAGCAAGCCCGCGCGATGGCACCCGTTGCCTGGGATGCGGTGATTTCCCGCGTGAATGCGCGCTATGAAACCCTTGCTGGAATGGAACGCGCGCAGCTGCGGCGCAAGCGCGGTATCTTCCGTAAGGAGATGGACAAGGTCGATCTCACGCTGCAAAAACGCGCGATGGACATGATCTGGAAATTTCTCACGCAGGATACCCAGCATCTGTATCCCTATGCACACCGCCCGCAGAAGCCCGCGTTTGTGCCGCAGGCGGAGAAAAAACCACTGCCGCGCAGCACGCCGGAGCGGGAGGGCGTTTCGTCACGCGCCATTCATGCGCTGCTGGACGCGGTACATGCGGACGAGGCGGCAAGGGCGCACGAGATCATGGTACTGCGCAACGGAAAGGTGATTGCGGAGGCGAACTGGTCGCCTTACGACAGCCGCCTGCCGCATCAGCTCTATTCGCTGAGCAAGAGCATCACCGCAACCGCCGTCGGCATGCTGGTGGATGAGGGATTGCTCGATATCGATGAACGCCTCTGTGATATCTTCTTCGACAAAGCGCCGGAGAGTGAAACGCATCCCGCGCAGAAGATGACCGTTCGGATGCTGCTCAACATGAGCACGGGGACCTACTTTAATGAAGCAGGTTCCGCGATGGGCACTGATTGGGAGCGGGACTTTTTGAACGCGCCGGTGAAGTTTGAGCCGGGCAGCGCGTTTGACTACAATTCCATGAACACCTATATGCTCGCCGCAATCGTTCGCCGCAAGACGGGCGAGACGCTGTCGGAGTATCTCACGCCGCGCTTGTATGAGCCGCTTGGGATTGAATCCCACTATTGGGAAACCTGCCCCAATGGAACAGAAAAAGGCGGCTGGGGTCTTTCGCTCACGCCGGAGAGCGTCGCCAAAGTCGGCCAACTCTACCTCAACAAGGGCGTTTGGAAAACACTGTTCGGCGAGAAGCGGCTGCTTTCCGAACAATGGATCGAAGAAGCGACCAAGCCGCAGATCGACACACCGCATGGCGAGATTACCTACGGCTACGGCCACCAAATCTGGATGACCGCGCGCAAAGGCGCGTTTCTCTTCAACGGCGCTTTCGGGCAGTATATGCTCGCGCTGCCGGACCTCAACGCCATCGTGGTGCTGTTCTCCGGCACATCGCGTCTTTTTGCGCAGGGCGGCGTGCTAGACTATGTCACCAGCGCGTTTGACGGAATCGGCAACGAGCCACTCCCGCGCGACCCGCGCGCGGAGGACGCGGTAGAGACCACCATTGCGGCGTTGAGCACGCGGTTTCGCGCGCCATTCTATCTGCCGGATCGCAAGAGCATCCCGCTAGAGGAAATCACCGCTCGCTTGCTTGATCGCGTGTACACGTTTGACGGCAACATTGGCGGGTTAATGCCGTTTATCCTGCAAAGCGTGCACAACAACTTTACCACAGGGCTCAAGCAGATCGTCTTTGCCCGCGGCGAAGGCAATACACTTGCCGTCGAGCTGGTGGAAGGGGAATACAAGCACCGCTTCACGCTCGCGGAGCACGGATACACGAGCGCAACCGTTAGCCAGCGCGGAGACGTATTTGAGGTGCGCTATGCCGTGCAAACGGAGCTTTCGGAGACGGGCGAACTCTCGCTGAACATCGTGGCGCATTTTGTCGAAACACCGTTTACGCGGCTAATTCGCATCTCGCTCAGCGGCGAGGACACGATCAAGGTCGTGCTTGACGAGTTGCCGAGCATCAACGATGCGTCCGAGATGCTCATGGAGCTGACGGGAATCACCCGCGCGCAGATCGTGCGCAATGTTTTGCCGCTGCTCAAGCAGGAGCGGATGCAACACACGCTCCGCACGTTTACCACCGTCACGATACAAGGGAAACTGTAAGCGAATTTGCCGCTAATGGCGGTTGCTACCATTGGTGGTAAAACGCGAACAGCCGGATTGCGCGAATATGCACGCATACCATTCGTGGTAAATTTAGTTGTATCGGCAAGACCACAGGTAAAAACTGAGACAATTCAAACGCTGCCGTGCAAGAAAAAGAGCGAAACCAGATGGCTTCGCTCTTTTTGACTGGACGAGGCTACGAATGCGCATGATAGTCTTCTTGTGCGATCGGAAGGCACGGATTGCATGTGCGATTTCAGCAAGCGATCTGCGACGCTAAATTCGCTTGCCGATTACTTTGACAGAGCAGCTCGGATTTCTTCACGCCACCGGACAAACTCTTCGTATTCATAGAAGAAACGAACTTTTTGATCCCGAATGCTGTCGGACGTTGGTTTGTCGTTCAAAACAAAGACGCGGAAACTCTCGGCAATATCTTCTTCCGGTACCATAGCCGCATAATCGGAGACAAACTGGTCTTGGTATTTGCTGTAAAACACAGAGGGATCAGTAGAGTTGCGATATTCCTCGTAGAGATTCGACCAGAACCGCAGAAAGAACTGATACAGATACGAATCTTTTTGATATTGATCCAGAAACTCGTCATTGACCGTTGCGTAACTGGATTTCATTGGCTTGGATGAAACCTGCGAGTCGTTTTGCGTGATGATGTGCGCCGTTTCGTGTACAATGACCTCCTTTTGCTCAGGGATCAAGCGGCCGGATTGATCGAGCATGCTGGTTTCGTCGATCCCGATGCGAAAAGTCTTGCGATCAAGATTTTCAAACTGCGCAAAGGCGGATGTACTGCCGGAGGCAAACACGGCAAAGCTGGAAACTCGTTTCCAGATATCCTCCGGCACAATCGCACGGATTTGCGCGCATGCATCCTCATATTTCTGCTTTTGCGTATCATCGATTGGCTGAAACGTGGTATTCCGATCAGGATCAAGTGCCATCGTGTTGCCATCCACTTTAAAAATCGCGAAGTTATAGGTGGAACCCTGAATGCTCGAAATCAGTTCATCCAGATTCAGATGATACTTTTTGTAGATTTCTTTCCCTTGGGCATAGATGTTGAGCAAATCCTCAGAATTGTTGGCCTGCGTATATGCCGTCATAAAATGATCGTAATTCTCTTCCAGAAAGGAGCGGTCTTCCTGCGATACCGCCGGAATCGCAGCCGTATAAGCAGCCAGGCTTTTATAAGGAAGATAGACACCCGCTTCCCGGAGTGAATCATCAAAGGCGTACATCTGCTCCTCATATGCTGCTGCGGTGAGGCCTCCCTTGGCATACTGTGATTGTATACCGTCATATTCTTCGCGCAGTTTGTCGAGGTTGTGCTCGGTCGCTGTGTTCGCGCAACCGGAAATATACTGTTCAAAGGTTGCATCTACTGCGGCAGGAGAGAGGGCAGGTGCGGTAGAGACCGCTTCTTGAGCAGGCTCGCGTGTTTTGGCGGCGCATCCTGCAAGGGCGAGGAATAGGATCACGAAAAGGAGCGATATACGAGTTGCTTTTTTGATCAGAGTCATCTGTCGTTATCCTTTGCTTTTGTTCCGCTTGGGAAAATCACGCTGCAAGCGAATGAGCGAGTAAACATCGTTTTTTGGAGCAATCAGGGAACCGCGCTTGTGCCCGGACAAGTTTTTACTTGATTTCTGGTAGACACTCTAGCACACGCTTCTTGAGACAAGCAGGAACCCTCTCATTTGTTCTGAAAGGATTCCTGCTTTGGTTTTGAATGGAATCGGTTGTTTCTTTTTGCCAGCATGAAACCATCCGGTTTCGCGCTGTTGTGTTCTTTTCGTTATGCCGACTGCTTGGGTTTCTTCGCGGCTTTTTTCTCGCCGGTACTCTCAACGAGCAGCGGCGGGCAGACCTTGTCGATGACGTCCTTCGTGATGCGGCAATAGCCGATGTCATCGCGCGAGGGAATGTCGAACATGATGTCCAGCATCACGTCTTCGAGGATGGCTCTTAGTCCGCGTGCGCCGGTCTTGCGCTCGATGGCTTTCTTCGCCACCGCACGCAACGCCTCTTCGTCAAAGCTCAGCTCCACACCGTCCATCTCGAACAGCCGCTGATACTGCTTGGTGAGCGCGTTCTTCGGCTCGGTGAGGATGCGCATGAGCGCGTTCTCGTCGAGGTTTTCGAGCGTCACAATGATCGGCATGCGTCCCACAAACTCCGGAATCAGACCGAACTTAAGGAGGTCTTCCGGAAGGATGTTCTTGAGCGTCTCGCCGATGTCCTTCTGCACGTTGCTGGTCACTTCTGCGCCGAAGCCGAGGATCTTGTGACCGATGCGCTTCTCGATGATCTTGTCGATCCCGGAGAACGCGCCGCCGCAGACAAAGAGGATGTTCGTCGTGTCGATCTGGATGAACTCCTGATGCGGGTGCTTCCGCCCGCCCTGCGGCGGAACGGAGGCGACGGTGCCTTCGAGAATCTTCAGCAGCGCCTGTTGCACGCCTTCGCCGGAGACATCACGCGTGATGGAGACATTCTCGCCTTTTCTGGCGATCTTGTCGATTTCGTCGATGTAGATGATGCCTTTGCTGGCCTTCTCCACGTCGTAATCCGCCGCTTGAATGAGCTTGAGCAGAATGTTTTCCACATCCTCGCCGACATAGCCCGCCTCGGTGAGGCTGGTTGCGTCCGCAACGGCAAACGGCACGTTGAGAATGCGCGCAAGGGTTTGCGCCAGCATCGTCTTGCCGCTGCCCGTTGGTCCAAGCATGATGATGTTGCTCTTTTGCAGTTCGATCTCGTCATCCTTCTTGGCGGGCGTGTGGATGCGCTTGTAGTGGTTATACACCGAAACCGCCAGCGCACGCTTGGCCATATCCTGGCCGATGACGTACTGGTTGAGCTGGGCGACGATCTCCTGCGGTTTGGGGATGTTGGTTAGATCGATGGGTTCGGCCTCCACATCCTCCTCGATGATCTCGCGGCAAAGCTCGACACACTCGTTGCAGATGTTCACGCCGGGCCCCGCGATGATGCGGTGAACGTCCTCCTGCGCCTTGCCGCAAAACGAACAGCGCACGACGGACGAATCTTCAACTTTTGTCATAAACTACCCCTTTCCGGGTTATCTGCGCGGGGGAAAGACCTCGTCGATCAATCCGTAGGCGCGCGCCTCCTCGGCGCTCATGTAATTGTCCCGCTCGGTGTCCTGCGTGACGCGCGCGACGCTCTGGCCGGTGCGCTCCGCGAGGATTTCATTGAGCCGCTTCTTGAGCTTAAGAATCTGTTCTGCTTGAATGTTGATGTCCGTGGCCTGTCCCTGCGCGCCGCCGCTGACCTGATGGATCATGATCTCGGCGTTGGGCAGTGCTTTGCGCTTGCCCTTTGCGCCTGCCGCGAGTAGAAACGCGCCCATGGAGGCGGCAAGGCCGATGCAGATGGTGGACACTTCGCATTTGATGTACTGCATCGTATCGTAGATGGCGAGTCCCGCGCTTACGGAACCGCCGGGCGAGTTGATGTAGAGGTTGATGTCTTTATCGGGGTCGTCGCCCTCTAAAAAGAGCAGCTGCGCAACAACGCTGTTTGCGATGTCGTCGTCGATCGGGCCGCCGATGAAGATGATGCGGTCTTTGAGCAGACGGCTGTAGATGTCATAGCTGCGTTCGCCGTGGCTGGTCTGCTCGATGACCATTGGGATGAGGTTCATGTTCGTTCCCTCCTTCTCGGGGAAATGGGTCGCTATTGGGGAATCCTAGTTGGATTACTCGTTGGGTTCCGCCTTTTTTGCGGTCTTTTTGGCGGGTTTTTCGGCGGTTTCGCCGGCGTCGTCCGCTTTCTTTGCGGCCTTCTTGGCGGGCTTTTTCTCTGCGTCTTCCTTGACGAGAACCACGCTGTCGGTCACGATCTTGACGGCTTTTCTTGCCAGCACGTTGTCGCTTAGGTACTCGCGGTCATCTTCCTTGAGTGCCTTTTCAAATTCTTCCGCGCTCTTGCCGCTGCCTTCCGCATACTCCGCGATGATGGCCTTCATGTCCTCTTCGGTGCAGGTG
This sequence comes from Bacillota bacterium, assembly GCA_023395595.1. Classification (GTDB taxonomy): domain Bacteria; phylum Bacillota; class Clostridia; order Christensenellales; family CAG-138; genus UBA7703. The sequence goes on along the minus strand of JAEWYO010000043.1, from coordinate 23,187 downwards.
ACGCCTTCTTTTTCGCCGATGGCTTCGATGACGAGCTGCATCTTCACGCGGGCTGCCGCTTCGGTGCGATAGCTTTCCTTGAGTCCGTTCATGTCGGTGCCGGTGTACTTCACATAGTCTTCCAGCGAAAGACCGCTCATGCTCAACTGATACGCGATGTCGCGCAGCATGTAGTTGATCTGGCGCTCGACCATCACATCCGGAATATCCACGATGGCGTTGTCGGCGGTGCGCTGGAGCGCGATGTTTTCAATCGCGGTCTGGCGGTTCTTCTCGGCCTTTTCTTCCATCTTGGCTTTCTTGTCCGCCTTGAGCGCGTCGAGAGTGTCAAAGTCCGAAATGTCCTTTGCAAACTCGTCGTCCAGCGCGGGCAGTTCCTTGACCTGAACGGCCTTGATCTTGATGGCAAACACCGCGTCCTTGCCGGCAAGCGGTGCGGAGTATTCATCCGGGAACTTGACGGAGATATCCTTCTCTTCGCCTGCCTTGAGGCCGACGAGCTGTTCTTCAAAGCCGGGGATAAACGTGCCGGAACCGATCACGAGCAGCTGGTCTTCCGCCGTGCCGCCCTCAAACTTCTCGCCGTCCACGCTACCGGAATAGTCCAGAATCACGCGATCACCGTTTTCCACGGCGCGTTCCACCTCGATAAAGCGGGCGCTCTTTTCGCGCTCTTTCTCGATCTCGGCAAGAACTTCTTCGTCCTTGACGGCGAAGTCGGGTTCCGGTACTTCAATCTTTTTATAGGCACCGAGGGTGACCTCGGGCTTGAGCTGTACTTCCGCGGTGAAGACAACGCCTTCTGCGCCGATGGTGGTGATGTCCAGCGAGGGCTTATCCACGGCGGTGAGCTTGTGCTCTTCAAGTGCTGCGTCGTATGCGTCGCCCCAGACGAGGTCAAACGCTTCTTCGTAGAATGCGCTCTCGCCATACATGCTTTCGATGACCTTGCGCGGGGCTTTACCCTTGCGGAATCCAGGCACGTTAAAACGCCCTGCGGTCTTCTGGTATGCTTTCTGTACGGCTGTGCCGAACGCCTCAGGCGAAACGGAAATCGTCAGTTTTGCGCGGTTGTTTTCAAGTTTTTCAAAGGTTGCCATGTGCTCCTCCAACTGTATATCGATTACATCTTGATTCGAAATTGGCATAAATCGCCAGTATCAAACAATATTAACATAGGAAATGTCGCTTTGCAACCCGCAAACATCCACGTTTTCTGTGACTTTAGCACTCTTGTCAACAATGTGACGAAGTAAAATTCTGCCACATTTTGTTTCATGGACTTTTTACGAAAATTCCTGCACAAATGCTGGCAAATTGGATTCGTTTGCGCTATATTGGTATGGTACAATATACAACCGAATACATACAAGGAGGGAACGACGCAGTGACGGACGAAAAACGCATGGTCGTGCTGAACGGTTTGTCGCAAAAAATTCACATCAAGAGTGCGGACGAAGCCAATCCCGTGCTGCTGTTTTTACACGGCGGACCCGGTGTTTGCAACCGCCATACGGTGATGACGAATCACGCGGATCTCGCCAAGACGTTCACCATCGTCGCGTGGGATCAGCGCGGCAGCGGCGGCTCCTATTTCGGCGCGAAGAAAGAGACATTGACCATCGATCAGCTGGTAGAGGACGCAAACGCCCTCGTGCTCTGGCTCTGCGAACGGTTTCACAAGGACAAGATCTTCATCATCGGCGGCAGCTGGGGCAGTGAACTGGGCACCTATCTTGCCCATCGCCATCCGGAGCATATCGCGGCGTATGTGGGATTTGGACAGGTGGTGGACGGCGCGAAGAACGAAGAGATCAGTTTTGCCTTTGCCATGGACGAAGCGAAGAAAGCTGGAGACGAGAAGTCCATCGCGATTTTGAACAAAGTCGGCCCGCCAATCAAGGGTGTGTACAAAGGCGGCTTTGACGGCATGATGGCACAGAGAAACATCATGATGAAATACGGCGGCTACAGCAAGAGTGCAAAGAAGCGGAGCTATTTCTCCTCCTTCGTCGTGCCGGTGCTGTTCTCCGGCGAATATTCTCTGCGGGATATCTATGGCCTTGTACGCGGATATCAATATGTACTCACCGAGATGTGGGATGCGGTCGCGGCGACCAACTTCCCCGAAACCTGCACCAAGTTTGCCGTACCATATTTCATCTTTGACGGCGTGCTGGATCAAAACACACCTGCCTCGCTCGTGCAGGACTGGTTTGACAGCATCGAGGCGCCGCAAAAGGAACTGGTTTGGTTTGAACAGTCGGGACACAACCCGATGGGCGACGAACCGGAACGATTCAAAACACTTCTGATTGACCGACTGATGACAATTAAGAAAAAAGAGAGGAATGTTTAGGAGCCTGCGCAAACGCAACTGAAAAAGCCACTTAAGGGAGACGGTGGCTTTTTTGCTGGTTGGCGGGGCTAATCATTGAGTGACACCGCGCGAATCGTGCGCAAAACAAATTAAAAAAAGTTTGGGATGGGACATTTTATGAAGAGGCTATGGGGACTCTTATTTTTTGCTGCACTTTTTTGGTGCTGGCCGGCTTTTATAAGCCACGCGGCGGAGGCGCAAGAGAGCGATTCGTTCACAATTCTTTGGATATCCGATACGCAGGATATCTCCTATCACGGCTACGGTGATGCGTTTGACACCATGGGTAAATGGATTCTTGAACAGAAGGATGATAAGAACATCCGCTATGTTGTGCAAACCGGCGACGCCGTGGACAATGGTGCCTCCGCAACGCAATGGCAGCGGTATGATGTGATGTATGACCAGATTCGCGGAAAAATTCCGTATATCTCCGCCGCGGGAAACCACGAGGTTAAGAAGAACGGCTACCGGGACTACTGGATGCGCGAGGATATCCGTACCATTCCGCGCGATCACACCTTCATGCGCGGCGAGGCCAGTTACGCAACATTTGACTATCATGGGAATTCGTTTATGATAGTGGCAGTGGGCTATGGTGCCGGACAGGATGCCATCCAATGGACAAACGACATACTAGCCAAACATCGCGACCGAACCGCGATTTTATTGGCACATGACTACCTGCAAACCGACGGGCGCTTTGGGGTCAACGGAAAGGCGCTCTTTGAACAGATCGTCAAACCCAACTCGAACGTGCGGCTCGTACTCTGCGGGCATGTGCTCGGCGTGAGTTCCCGCATTGATGCGCTGGACGACGACCACGACGGAAAGCCGGATCGGACGGTTGCGGAACTGATGTACAATTATCAGCATTTTGAAGCGGATTGCGGGCAGCTTCGCACCCTGACGTTTCAGCTAAAGGATCGAAGTATCTGCGTGACGACGTTTTCTCCCGTGACGCAGCGCTATTATCGCGACTATATGTTTGGCGATCACTACACGTTTACGCTGACAAAAGCGTTTTAGGTCGCGGGTTCCTGTGCTATAAAGACTCAATCCTGGCAGAAACGTTCGCTTCCACGCGCCGTTTGCGCGGCGGAAGCAATCGATAGAAAATAGAAGTTGAGGAGAATACAGATGAGCAATCCTGTTTCACAGCCGATTCCCCGCACGCGCTTCCCGGAGAAGCTAGGGTTTTGCACCTTTTCAACAGCAAGCAATGTCGTCTACCAGTTCAAGAGCATCTACTATCTCTTTTTTCTGACCAATGTGCTCAAGATCGATGTGCTGGTTGCGGGAACGATCCTCACCCTCGGCACCATCTGGGATGCGATCAATGATCCCCTGATCGGCTTCTGGGCGGTCAACCACAAGTTTAAAAACGGAGAGCGCGTCCGTCCGCTGGCAATTTGGTTTGCCGTGCCGTGGGCGATTACCGTCGTGCTGCTCTTTACCGACTTCGGTTTGCCGAACAAGGCGGCGGTCGCTGTTGCACTGATCGTCTATCTGCTCTTTGAGCTGTTTAACACATTTGTTGGCATTCCGTACAACAGCATGGGTAGTCTCGCGACCAATCTGGACGCGGACAGGCGCTCAATCAACGTCTTTCGCAACCTCGGCGGTGCGTTGGGCGCGGGCATTGGTGCGGTTGCGTGCCTGCCGCTGCTCAAAGTCTTCGGTGCGATGGATGGCAAGGGCAATTTAGTCGATTCCGCGAGTTCGCGCGGGTTTCTGCTCACCGCCTGCGTGATGGGTGTTGTGTGCGTCATCGGCTGCATTGTACATTTTTTCACCACCAAAGAACGCGTGAAACCCATCGCGGAGGACGACGAGAAGCTCTCCGCAAAAACAGTGCTCGGGATGCTGTTTCGCTGCAAGAGCTGGGTGCTCAATATGCTCTATATCATCTGCTACGGCGTGATCAACCTGCTTCTGATGAGCTGCATCACCTATTATGCGACCTATGTCATCGGCAGCACAGCGGCGGCAACCGCCATCCAGGCGGCCTATCTCGTTGCGGCGCTCGGCTCCTCGTTCCTCGTCTCTGCGATCGATCGCCTGCTCGGCAGAAAGAAGACGATGCTGCTGGCCGCTGCGCTGTTCATCCTTGGCAAAGTGTGGTTCGTGATCAATCCCTTCTCTCTGGGCGCAATCTATGTCAACGCAATCTCAGTCGGCATCGCTCTGACGATCACGTTTGTGATGTTCAACACCAACCGCAACAACATCGTGGACATCATCGAGTGGCAGTCTGGCAGACGACTCGATAGCCTCGTCTCCACGGCGGACAACCTAGCAAGTAAGCTCGCCGTTGCGGGCGCAACGCAGCTTGTCGCGCTTTCGCTCTCGCTCAACGGGTTTGACGCGAAGCTGACTGCGCAACCCGCCGGAGCAATCGCTGCCATCAACGCGATTTTGGGCTGGATTCCGATGGTTGTCGCCGCGGTAATGATGGTTGTGATCCTGTTTTTGAACATTGAATCCGACACGAACAAGATGCTGGAGGAGAAGGCGGCGCAGGCTTGACCAATGAAGTTTGTTCGTTAGGCGTACGCGCATGAAACAGGCGCGCACGGCGAAAAAAGACGATATTTAATAAACACCAACTTGTGTTCTGTCAAAAAACCTTGATTTGCCAAGCGCCAGATGGAGTGGTATATTGAATGCAAGCATGCGGCTTGATGATGGACAAATCACGCGAAGTTCCATCGCATAAACGCTGTTTTCTTTTGACTTCTTTCGACAATTTAGAGATAGATAAGGAGCCACCAATATGACAACAGGACACAATTTCTGGGATGCGGGCGTATGGTCGCTGATGATCGAACTGACCATCCTGCTGGTCGGCATGCTCACGGCAAACATGCTCCGCCGCCTCATCAAGCCGCTGCGGCAGTCGCTGATTCCGAGCTCCGTTCTCGGCGGATTTCTGATTTTATTTGCTAACATCGCCTATGAAAAGATCACTGGAACTACGCTTTTTAGCAAGGTCACGATGGAAACGCTGACCTATCACGGCCTTGGCCTCGGTTTTGTCGCGATGGCGTTGCGCTCCAATAAACGAGAAAAGAACAAGAAGAGCAACGCCGCCGTGTTTGACGCGGGCGTTACCACAGTCTCTTCCTATCTCTTGCAGGGTATTCTTGGGTTGGCGATCACGGTCGGTTTTTTCTATCTGCTTGGCAGTTGGCCGGCTTCCGGCTTGCTCTTGCCGATGGGCTATGGGCAAGGCCCAGGACAGGCTTACAACTGGGGGCACGTTTACGAAACCGCAACCGCGTATGCGCCGTTCAAATTCGGCGGTAGCTTCGGGTTGACCGTCGCCGCGATGGGCTTTGTCTCCGCGGGACTCGGCGGCGTGTTCTATCTGCAGCGGATGAAGAAAAAAGGACAGATCGACAAGCTCCTGCTCAACGCCGACGAGATGGAAGACCTCACCGCGGAGTCGATCACTGAGAAGGGTGAGATTCCGCTTTCCGAATCACTTGATAAACTTACGGTTCAGATCGGGCTTGTGGTGTTTACCTACATGGCGGCCTATGGTGTGATGTATCTGCTCTCCATCGGGTTGGACTATCTCGGCGGGTTCTTCATGAGCACCGTCAAGCCTCTCGTCTGGGGATTCAACTTCCTGATCGGCACCGTGATGGCTATCCTCGTGCGCAATGTGCTTAAAGGCTTCACCAACCGCGGGCGCAGGCAATATCTCAACAACTTCATGCTTGCGCGCATCTCCGGCGTGATGTTTGACCTGATGGTGGTTGCGAGCATTGCGGCAATCGACCTCTCGGCGTTTGCGCATCGGGAGTTTGTGATCCCGCTGAGCGTGATCTGCATCGTCGGTGCGGTTGCGACATATATTCAGCTGGACGTCATCTGTAAGCGCATCTATCCGGAGTATCCGGCGGAGGCGTTCCTCTCGCTCTACGGCATGCTCACGGGCACCGCGAGCACGGGCGTAATCCTCCTGCGCGAAATCGATCCGCTCTTTAAAACCCCTGCCGCGAGCAACCTCGTCTACCAGCAACTCTGGGCAATCGTGTTCGGGTTCCCGATGCTGCTGCTGTTGGGCTTTGCGCCGATTGGGCTCACCGCCGATCCGGCGACGACGAACCTGACCAACACGTGGATCACGCTAGCCGCGCTGACGGTGTTGTTCATCGTGATGAACGTCATTCTTTTCCGACGCGACATCTTCAAAAAGAAAGCAAAATAATAACGCATGCTTACGCAAGGCCTCCGGCGAAAGTCGGGGGTCTTTTGCTACAGCGAATGAAACCCACTAGGGAAAGGAGAAACGAAATTTTGCGAGTGTTCATAAAAGCAGTTGCTTTTCGTGTGGTTTCTTCCTATAATGCCTCAAAATCGGATCTATGGAGGAGCCCATGCGAAAAAGAATTGTTTCGACACTCCTTGCTATGGTGATGTTCTTAAGTTTACTAGCTTGCGCAAATGGAGCGGATCAGACTTCGACAACCCAAAACAAAGGACCAGCGGAAATTAAAACAACTACAATCCCTACGACAGAATCGGTGATGGTAGCGCCGAATTCAGAAGTAGCGCGCGCGATTCAATATGGATTTGTGCCGGCAGAGCTGCAAGCCGACTATGACGAGAGAATCACGTTTCAAGAGGATTGCGACATATTACGAGCGATGTTGGAGCGTTTTGATTCGGAAACACTTACCAAATGGGACACGTTTGCCGAGAAAGCAGCCACTTCGATGCGCAGTATGAAACGCGACGACGGCATGATCGCTGCTTACTATGCAGCCTGCCTTATGGGGATCGGCGAGAACATCAACAGTGAATGGCTTGCGTTGAACGAAAAGATCGGCGAAAAATGCTGGGACGAACTGAGTTGGGATTATCCGGAATTCCCTATGGCAACTGAGATTAGCCCGATGCAGGACAATCCAGGACACACACCGGGCTGGGACTATATTACATCTTCCTATTTTTTTGCCTTGGGACAGGTGTCCAATGTTAGCAATCGTTCGATTTTCGACTATGACCTTGCGGAAAATTCAATGCATAGCAATCTACCTTTGACGCGGGAAGATGCAATGAAAGCCGCCGTACGCGTTTACGAATCCGTACCGGGATTCCGTTTGGATGTTGCGCACGAACCGGATGAGTTGGATCAGGCGTTTTTAGACCAAGCGGGTGCGCGCCGAGACAACATTGTAAACAGCCAAACCGAGATAGTACAGGGCTCTGTCAATGAGCAAGGTAAGACCTACTCAGGGAAAGCATATTATGTTTCCAACAGTGGAAACGACGCTAATGACGGGCTTGCACCTGAGCGCGCATGGGCAACGCTAGATCGCGTCAATAAAGAGAACTTCGCAAAGGGTAGTGCGGTGTTCTTTGAACGCGGTGGCACATGGTTTGGCACACTGAATGCAAGAGCGCAGGTGACGTATTCTGCATATGGAACGGGCACAAAGCCAATTTTTAACGGGACCATGGATGTTTCCGTAAAAGACTCTGCAAACTGGACGCTTGAGTGGGAAGGTGCGCGAGGAGAGAAGGTTTGGGTCTTTCAGCAGATGTTGCCGCAGGCGGGTGGCCTATTTTTTGATGGAGGGAAGCGTTATGCCGAACGGCTTTTGTTAAGCTGGGACAGCGCAAACAATCGCTACGTGACCGATCATGGGATGCAATTTGACCCCAAAGTGCATTTGACACATGACCTGATGTTTTTCTCTGCGCCCGAAATGACCGGATATCGTGAGAACGACTATCTACCGAATGGAAAGTTTACGGGGCCACTCTATCTGCGTTGTGACCAAGGAAATCCGGCGGACGTATTTGCCTCGATTGAAATTTCGTTAGAAGGGAATGGAGCGGAAGTATTTGGCAATCAGGTCACGCTTGACAACCTGAGTTTTCGACATTATGCGGGTTGTGGAATTATCTGCAACGGAGACCAGTTCGAGGGGACGCTGATTCAAAATTGCGAAATTGCATACTGCGGTGGTTTTGTCAGCGCGCATTACCGGCAACAGGAATATGAATATTGGCAGCCAACTGTGACCGGAGGAGCAATCCATATTTGCGGACAAAATCAGTCAGCGATCAACAACTATGTCCATGACAATGATTGCAAATGTTTTATTATTGTTTATCAAGTTGATGATTCAACTAAAAATAACAATATTCTGATGCGTGGCAATATGATTGAGAATTCCTGTACGGCTTTGTATATAGGCAACTTTGCCGACTATGCAAAAACGGACAATCCATATGTATTTCGCAACATTACCTTTACGGATAATTATGTGCTTGATACCGGAAATTGCTGGGGATTCGAAAAGCAAACCAAAATACTCGGGACAAGCGGAAATCTTTGCGCCGTCGATTTGGGCAGCACAAATAATGCAAACGAAAATTTCCAGATCAGTGACAATACGTTTTATCTTGGCAAAGTTGGGTTTGTGTACGGACATATGTCGCCAGACAATATGCCGAAGTTTACCGACAACAAGTTTGTTGCAGCTGAGTACACACTTATGGCAATCTGGCAGGGCATTCGCATTCCTATCTATTCGGATGCAATCGCTGCGGAGAATTTTATCCGGGACGTACTTGGTGATCAGAGCGCGACCCTGCGTACAGCAAATTAAACAACTTTTTCACGAAAGTATCGCTGTGAAAATGAGTTTCCGTTGACAGCTCAACCCACAATACGATACACTTACACCGTGAAAATTACATATTCGGATGACGGCATCGGGAGAGACTGCCATAGGGCAGCGCCGAAGGGGATTGCGCAACAAACTCTCAGGCAAAAGGACCGATACCCGACGAAGCTTCGGAAAGCTGGATGTATGTCCAGCACCGACGAGGCAATTTCGCAATCAGGAACATGAATATGGATTGCGAAAGAATCTTTCAGGTACAGATACGGGGCGCGCGACTTGGTTCGCGCGTCCTGTTTTTTTGTTTTGGCAAGCGTCCCAAACGCCAAATAGCATTCTCGAAAAAAGTTCTACCTATTAAATGATTCGGAGGAAATAGCAATGACACTGCAAAACGACCGTAAGTACACCAGCTCCCACGAGTGGCTGCTCGACCTCGGCAACGGAACCTATCGCGTTGGACTCAGCGACTATGCGCAGAACTCACTTGGCGATATCGTCTTCATCGACCTGCCGCAGCCGGGCGATGCCGTCACGGCGGAAATATCCCTGGGTGACGTGGAGAGCGTCAAGGCCGTGTCCGAAGTGCTCAGTCCTGTCACCGGTACCGTGACCGCAACCAACGAAGCCCTCTCTTCCGCGCCGGAATCGATCAATGCCGATCCCTACGGCGCTTGGCTCATCGAGGTTGGCAGCGTGACCGGCTTTGCCGAGCTCATGGATGCCGTCGCATACGAAGCCTTCTGCGCTAACGCGTAAATCGCAAAAATGGCCTCCCGCTGGGAGGCTGTTTGTCTTTGTGAAGCAAAAATATTTGATTTTGACAAGGAGGGATTGCCTTGGGCAATTTTCTGCCATCAACCGATGCGCAACGCCGCGAGATGATGAATGCCGTCGGCGTGCGCAACATCGAAGAGCTCTATGCGGATATCCCCGCCGACCTGAGAAAACAGGCGGCGGATGCGGTTGCCGCGATGCCAAATGGTGTTTCAGAATTTGAAGCGCTGGAACAGATGAAACAACTCGCGAAACAAAATCGCGTGTTTGACGCGATCTTTCGCGGAGCGGGCGCCTACTGGCACCATATCCCCGCCGTGGTGAGCCGCATTGCCGCAAAGGAAGCGTTTGTCACCGCGTATACGCCCTATCAGCCGGAGATCAGCCAGGGCATTTTGCAGACGATATTCGAGTATCAAACCATGCTCTGCGAACTCACCGGCATGGATGCGGGCAACGCCTCTGTCTACGACGGCGCAACGGCCGCGGCGGAAGCCGCCGCCATGTGTCGTGAGCGCAACCGCAGCGTCACGCTGCTTGCCGCGGGGCTCAACCCGGAGTCCATCCAGACCGTGCAAACCTACGGGTTCGGTGCGGATGCGGAGCTGCATATCGTGCCAAACAAAGACGGAAGGCTCGATCTGGACGCGCTGAAAGCCGCTCTTGGCGGCAATGTCGCGAGCCTGATCCTCCAATCGCCAAACTACTACGGCGTGATCGAGGACGTGCCTGCGATTGCCGCACTCGTCCACGCGGCGGGCGCAAAGCTGGTGGTCAGCATGAACCCAACCGCGATGGCGCTGCTGGCTAGCCCCGGCGAGATGGGCGCGGACGTGGCGATTGGCGACGGGCAGCCGCTCGGCATTCCGCTGAGCTTCGGCGGCCCGTTCCTCGGCTTCATGGCGTGCAAGAAGGACATGGTGCGCAAGCTCCCGGGCAGAATCGTGGGTCAAACCACGGATGCGGCGGGCAGGCGATGCTTTGTGCTGACGCTGCAAGCGCGCGAACAGCACATCCGCCGCGAAAAAGCCAGCAGCAACATCTGCTCGAATCAAGCGCTTTGCGCGCTGACTGCCGCCGCCTATTGTTCCGCGATGGGGCCTGTCGGGTTGACAGAAATTGCGCGCGCGTGCTATGACAACGCGCACTATCTTGCGAGCGAGCTTGGCAAGATCAAGGGCTTTTCGCTGGTCAATCCCAATGCGCCATTTTTTCACGAGTTCTTGACAACAGCACCCGCAAACACCGAGAAGTTGCTCAAGACGCTGGAAGACGCGGGCATCCTCGGCGGGTTGCCCGTCGAAGGCGGCATCCTATGGTGCGCGACGGAGCGCAACACGAAGTCGCAGATTGACCAGCTGGTCGCAATCCTGAAAAAGGCGGTGGCAGAATGAAACTTTCGTTTGAACGAAGCGTTGCCGGAAGAAGAGGCAGCGTGATTCCCAAAACCGCCGTGCCGCAAGCCGCGCTTTCCGACGCGCTGCTGCGCAAAACGCCGCTGCACCTGCCGGAGTTGAGCGAAACCGACGTGAGCCGGCATTATTCTGAGCTCGAACAGCAGGTTTACGGTGTGAACGACGGATTTTATCCGCTGGGTTCCTGCACGATGAAATACAACCCCGCGGTCAATGAGCAGGCGGCCTCGCTGGAAGGCTTTCGCGAGATCCATCCGCTGCAACCGGTCGAGACCGCGCAGGGAGCCGTCGAGATGCTCGTTCGCGCGAAAGAGTTGCTTTGCCAGCTCGTGGGTATGGACGAGATGACCTTCCAACCCGCGGCGGGCGCACACGGCGAGTTTTTGGGCTTGCTTTTAATCAAGCGCTATCATGAATCGCGCGGCGACTGCGCCAGAAAGAAGATCATTGTGCCGGACTCTGCGCACGGAACGAACCCCGCAACCGCGAGTATGGCGGGCTTTACGGTGGTGAACATTCCCTCCGCACCGGACGGAACGGTCGATTTGGCCGCCCTTCGTGCGGCGGTGGGCGCGGACACGGCGGGCTTGATGCTCACCAACCCCAACACGCTTGGCATCTTTGATAAGAACATCGAGGCGATAACGGACATCGTCCACGGCGCGGGCGGGCTTTGCTATTATGACGGCGCGAATATGAATGCCATCATGGGCGCGGCGCGTCCCGGCGACATGGGCTTTGACGTGGTGCATCTCAACCTGCACAAGACGTTCTCGACCCCGCATGGCGGCGGTGGCCCGGGTGCGGGCGCGGTCGGCTGCAAGGAGTGCCTCGTGCCGTTCCTGCCGGATCGCCTGCCGACACGAAATGCGGATGGCACGTTCGGTTATGCCGAAATCGAGCAAAGCGTGGGCCGTATGAAATCCTTCCACGGCAACTTCCTCGTCGTGCTGCGCGCGCTGACGTATGTCACCATGCTCGGCGGCGACGGGCTCAAAGAAGCCAGCGAGAACGCTGTGCTCAACGCAAACTATATGCGCACACTGCTCAAGGATGCGTTGCCCGCGGCAAACGAGGGCTTCTGCATGCACGAGTTCGTTGTCTCGCTTGAAGAACTGAAAAAGCAGACGGGTGTGAGTGCAATGGACGTTGCAAAGTCCCTGATCGACGCGGGCATGCACCCGCCGACGATGTATTTCCCGTTGATCGTCCACGAGGCGCTGATGTTTGAGCCGACGGAGACGGAGGGCAAGGAGACGCTGGATCAGGCGGCGGATGCGGTCCTTTCGATCCTTGCGCGCGCCAAGACGGAGCCGGAAGCGCTTCATGCCGCGCCCGCGACTACGCCCATCGGGCGGCCGGACGAGGTTGGCGCCGCGCGCAACCCGATTTTGCGCTATGATTTTACGGAGGTAGTAGGATGAGCGAGCTAAAACGCACTCTTTTTTATGAGCGTCACGTGGCGGCGGGCGCAACGATGGTCGATTTCGGCGGCTGGGACATGCCGATTCAGTATCCCGACGGCATCGTGACCGAACACCTCGCGACCAGAAGCGGTTGCGGGCTGTTTGACGTGAGCCATATGGGACGCTTTCGCATCACGGGCAACGACGCAAAGGCGTTTTTACAGCATGTGCTGACCAGCAACGTCTCCGCGCTGGATCTCAATCAAGCGCAGTATGCGATCATCCCGAACGAAAACGGCGGCGCAATCGACGACGCGTATCTCTATCGCTTCGTCGAGGATGCGTATATTCTCGTGGTCAACGCCGCAAACGCGGAGAAGGACTGGGCGCATCTGTCCCGCGAGATCAAGGCGTTTGACGCGCAGATGGAAAACAAGTCCGAAGCCGTCGCGCTGCTTTCCGTGCAGGGACCCAAATCCAAACAGATCCTCAGCGACATGTCAGGCGGCGCGTTCCTCACCGAGCCGGTGAAAAATGCGCTCGGTACCGTCTCTCTCTGCGGGAAGACCGCGCATATCGCAAAGACGGGCTATACGGGTGAACCCGTGGGCTATGAAATATTCTGCCTGCGGGACGATGGCTTGCTCCTCTGGGACGAGCTTGTCAAGCGCGGCGCAAAGCCCATCGGCCTCGGTGCGCGAGACACCCTGCGCATGGAGGCGGGCTTGCCGCTCTACGGGCACGAGCTTGGGCAGGACAAGGACGGCAACGAGATTCCGATCTTCGCGATCTCGCTTGCGCGCTTTGCCGTGAGCTTCGCCGAGGAGAAGAAGGGCATGATCGGGCACGCGCCGCTGGAGCGGCAGTTCGCCGCGAGCAGCCGCATCCTCAACCGCGACTTCTCCGATTTGCGCAAATTACCACGCAGGGTGCGTCCCATCGCGCTGACCGGGCGCGGTGTGCTCCGCGCGGGATTCCCCGTCTATAAGGATGGAAGAGAAATTGGCTATGTCACCAGCGGCACAATGATTCCGCGCTATGTGGTTGAAAACCAGGGAAGCCTGCTGGAGACCTTCACCGACCAGAAAGCGATGCGCTCCATCGGGCTTGCGCTGCTGGATTCGGATGTGTTGACCGATGACGTGGTCGAGGTGGACATCCGCGGCAGCAAGATTTCCGCCGTGGTTCCGGCTTGGCATCTGCGCGGAGACGCGCCGCCGTATGCGCGGCCCATCGTCGTGGATGCGCCGGAGGAACCGAAGGACAAACCCGCCGCCGATTTGTCCGCAAGCGCGCTCAACCTACTCAAAAAAGCCGCGGACAACCACGCCTGGCGGCAGGAGCAGTGTATCAACCTGATCCCCTCCGAGATGACCGCTTCCCGCGCGGTGCGGCTGCTTTCCGGCAGCGACCCGAGCTTTCGCTATGCCGAGCATAAGCGCACGGCTTCGTTCTATGACCACGAGGTTTTCTATTATCAGGGCACGAAGTTCATCGACGAAGTCGAACGTGCGCTGGTTGCCGAGCTGGTCAAATATTTCCACTGCACAGAGGTGGAGGCGCGCGTGATCAGCGGTCAGATGAGTAACGTCACCGTGTTCTCCGCACTGATGGACTACAAAAACCGTCTCGATCGCAAGCGCACGCCCAAGAGGCTCGGTTACATCCTCAACAACCACATCATCAAAGGCGGGCACCTCAGCGCGCAACCGATGGGCGCTCTGCACGATTATGTCGCGGTCGATCCCGCGACGGAGCGTTCCGCCGTGGTGAATTTCCCCGTGCTGCGCGAGAATCTCTTTAAGATCGACGTGGAAGAGACCAAGAAGGTCATCGAGCGGTATCGACCGGAGTTCATCATCTTCGGCAAGTCGATGGTGCTGCACAAAGAGCCCGTGCGCGAGATCCGCGCGTTTGTGGACGAACAGAAGATCAACACTACGATCATGTACGACATGGCGCATGTGCTTGGCCTCGTCGGCCCGCATTTCCAGATGCCGTTTGAAGAGGGCGCGGAGATCGTCACCGGCTCCACGCACAAGACGTTTTTTGGCCCGCAGCGCGGTGTGATCGCGGTCAACTACAAAGAGGACGAACTCAAATATGACCTCTGGAAGACGATTCAGACGCGCGCGTTCCCGGGCGCGGTGAGCAATCACCATCTCGGCACGGTAGTCGGTTTGCTCATGGCGGCATACGAGATGAACGCGTTTGGCGATGAATACCAGAATAACGTGATTGCCAACGCGAAGTCCTTTGCGCGGAGCCTGAAGGCGGCCGGGCTGGATGTTGCCGGCGATCCTGCGATTGGCTATACCGAAACACATCAGGTCATCGTAAAAACCGGCTACGGCACGGGACCTGAGGTAGCGGAGCGGCTGGAGGAAAACAACATTATCGTCAACTATCAGGCGACGCCAGAGGAAGAGGGCTTCACCGCAAGCGGCGCGCTGCGCCTCGGCGTCTCCGAGATGACGCGCTTTGGTTTCGGTGCAAGGGAGTTTGAGCAGTTGGCCAATCTGATTGCGGATTGCGTGCTCAGAAACAAACCCATCGCAAGCGAAGTTGCAAAACTCCGCGCAGGCTACACCACGCTGGGCTATTGTTTCGGCGACGAAGCGATCAACAACGCGCTGGATGCGCTTGCTGCCACGAGCGGAATCTAACCGAATAACCAACAAACGCACCCGCCGGAACCAAATTCGGCGGGTGTGCTTTTCACTTTACTCTAGAATCACAAGCAGAATCTTATATTGTTGCCAATACATTGAATTGCGCGACTAAAAAAGATAAAGTTTTAGTTAGAAACCGTTCTCAAAAACAAAACTTCTTCAATCTGATTTTTTCGGAGGATAACATATGATTCCAGCCTATATGCGCGCGCTTGTGAAAGAAACCGCCGACAAGGGGCTGACGCTCAAACAGGTGAAAACGCCGGTTCCCCAGATTGGCGAGGTGCTCATCAAAATCCACAAAACTGCGATCTGCGGAACGGACGTACACATCTATAATTGGGACGCATGGAGCCAGAAAACCATCGTGCCGCCGATGACCATCGGGCACGAATACGTCGGTGAAATTGCGGCGCTCGGCCCCGGTGTGGACGATTATCACGTCGGCCAGATCGTCACCGGTGAGGGGCACATCGTCTGCGGGCACTGCCGCAACTGCCGCGCGGGCAACGGGCACTGGTGCAAATTCACCAAGGGCGTGGGGGTGAATCGCGACGGCGCGTTTGCCGAATATCTCTGCATTCCCGAAACCAACGTGATCGCCGTACCCTCCACCACGCCGGAGGAGATCGTTTCGTTTTACGACGCATACGGCAACGCCTGCCACACGGCGACGATGTTTGACGTCACCGGCGAAGACGTGCTGATCACCGGAGCGGGACCAATCGGCATGATGGCGGTCGGCATCTGCCGTCAAAATGGCGCGCGCAGAATCGTGATCACCGACGTGAACGACTATCGCCTTGACATCGCTAAAAAGATGGGAGCCTCCGCAACCGTCAACCTCAAGACGCAGACGGTCGAGGACGCGATGAAAGAACTCCACATCGTGGAAGGCTTTGACGTTGGTTGCGAGATGAGCGGCAACGGAAACGCGCTCAACCAAATGCTTCGATTGATGCGAAACGGCGGCAAGGTCGCACTACTCGGCATCGCAGGCCCCGGCACGGTCATCGACTGGAATGACGTGATCTTCAAGGGGCTCACGCTACAGGGCGTCTACGGCAGAAAGATGTATGAAACCTGGTATAAGATGATGGCGATGGTGGAGGCAGGGCTGGACCTTTCGCCGATTTTGACGCACCGCTATCACTATACCGGGTTTGAGGAGGCTTTCGCCGTGATGAACAGTGGGCAAAGCGGCAAGGTGGTGCTGGACTGGACGGAGGAGAAGGCATGAGCAAACAGGCATATGAAATCTATCGCGGCGTGCTGGACGAGATTCGCGCTGCGGGCACGTATAAGGAAGAGCGCGTGATCACCACGCCGCAGGGTGCGCGGATTGACACCACGCAGACGACGGGCGTGCTCAACATGTGCGCCAACAACTATCTGGGGTTGGCGGATCATCCCGCCCTGATTGCGGCAGCGAAAGCCTCCTATGATACGTGGGGTTACGGGCTTTCCTCCGTGCGCTTCATCTGCGGCACGCAGGGCGTCCACAAAGCGCTTGAATCGCGGATTGCGAAGTTCCTCGGTATGGAGGACGCGATTCTCTACAGCTCCTGCTTTGATGCAAACGGCGGCTTGTTTGAAACGCTGCTGACCGATGCGGACGCGGTGATTTCCGACGAGCTCAACCACGCGAGCATCATCGACGGCGTGCGCCTCTGCAAAGCCGCGCGCTATCGCTATCAAAACAACGACATGGGCAGTCTGCGAGAGCAGCTGGAGGCGGCAAACGGCGCGCGGATCAAGCTCATCGCCACCGACGGTGTGTTTTCGATGGATGGCACCATCGCAAATCTGTCCGCGATCTGCGATCTTGCGGAGGAGTATGGTGCGCTCGTGATGGTGGACGACAGCCACGCGGTCGGCTTCATGGGCGAGCGCGGGCGCGGCACGCACGAATACTGCGGCGTGATGGGGCGTGTGGACATCATCACCGGAACGCTGGGCAAGGCGCTCGGCGGAGCAAGTGGCGGCTACGCGGCGGCCAAGCAGGAGATCATTGACCTGCTGAGACAGCGTTCGCGTCCATACTTGTTTTCCAACACGGTTGCGCCCGCGATCTGCGCCGCGAGTATCAAAGTTTTAGATTTGCTGGAAGAATCGACCGCGCTGCGTGATCGCCTGCATGAGAACACGCGCTATTTTCGCCAGCAGCTCGGCAAACTCGGTTTCGACGTACCCAAGAGCGAGCACCCGATCGTCCCCGTGATGCTCTACGACGCGCAGACCGCGCAAACCTTTGCAAAAAAGATGCTGGAGCACGGCGTCTACGTCGTCGGCTTCTTCTATCCTGTTGTGCCGATGGGAAAGGCGCGCATCCGCACGCAGGTCTCCGCCGCGCACACGAAGGAAGACCTCGACTTCGCGGTCGCCGCGTTTGCCGCGGTCAAGGCGGAGATGGGGATTTAATCAACCGCAACAACAAAGACCGGCTCACGCCGGTCTTTTGCTTGCTTTGTGTTTGAGTAGAATCTGAAAACTATTTCTTGCCGTCTTTAATCATCGCTTCCAGCGTATCCGCCAACCCATTCAGCCAATCTCCCTCGAAGAGTTCGATGAGTCCCGCGTCGCAGGCGGTGGCCAGTGCGCTCTGAATCGGCAGCTCGGCGGTCGCGGGAATGTTGTGCTTGTCCGCGAGCGTCTTGATGTCGCTTTCGCCAAAGGGATGGATGACTTCCTTGCAGCCCGGGCACTCGACATAGCTCATGTTCTGCACAAGCGCGAGCACGGGGATGTTCATCATCCCGGCCATGTGCACGGCTTTTTCGACGATCATGCTCACGAGCTGTTGCGGAGAGGTGACAACCACGATGCCGTCCACGGGAATCGACTGAAACACCGTCAGCGGAACATCGCCCGTTCCCGGCGGCATGTCGATGAACATCACGTCCACATTGCCCCAAAGCACGTCCGTCCAGAATTGCTTGACGGAGCCGGCGATGATCGGTCCGCGCCAGACGACGGGGTCGGTTTCGTTTTCCAGCAGCAGGTTCATGCTCATGACCTCGACGCCCGTCTTGCTCATCACGGGGAAGATGCCCTGATCGGAGCCTTCCGCGCGGGAATGGAGGCCGAACGCCTGCGGGATCGAAGGGCCGGTGATATCCGCGTCCAGAATCGCGGTGCGGTAACCGCGCCTGCGCATCAGAACGGCGAGCATGGAGGTGACGATGGATTTGCCAACGCCGCCTTTGCCGCTGACCACGCCGATGACCTTCTTCACATGCGTCATCACGTGCGGGTCTTCGAGCATGCTGGTTTTCTCGCGGCTGGAGCAGGAGGCTCCGCAGCTGGAGCAATCGTGGGTGCAGTCTTCCATATGATTTGGTTATCCTTTATCTTAATTTATTGAATATGCGGATTGCATGTGGGCACTGCCGCAGAGACGGCATCGCGCTTGTTTCCGATATTTGCCGGAAACCCTGCGCTTCTTAATTATACGCTGCGGATGATTTCTGTCAACCGCAGAGCGATTGACCAAGCGTGAGAAAATCACGAAAGAGCGATGCCAGCGATTGGGTAAAACGCGCGAACTATGGCGGAAAATCACGCTTTTGTTTCCAATTTGTTGGTTTGCAAAGCGCGGGGAAGATATGCTATCATAGCTCTCGAAGGTGAAGAAATGACAAACTCGACTCACGAAGAACCAAAAGAGGTCAAGCGGCTTCGCGTTGCGCGGCGCTCGATGATGTACGTCGTGCGCTCGCTGTTGCTGATTATCCTTGCTGTGATTCTCTGCATCGGCGCGTTTTTGACCGCGGAGCGGTATTCCAACCTCTATATCTTAACATCCGAGGGCATGGCGCTGCGCGCGGAGTGTGTCTTTGCCGATGGCGCGCGCAACGATCTGGAAGAATATTTTACGTTAGCGTTTTTGCAAAGCGATCCTGCAATGTCGGACGCGACTTATGCCAACTATACGATCACAGACTACAACTACGATCTTACAATAGAAAGAATCAGTGTGCTGCCGTGGTCGATGAGTGCAACGGTTACGGCGACGGAACGCGTGACCCTCAAGGGCAACATCAACGCGGATCAACTCGGCGAGGACCAAAGCCCCGCAGATTTTCCACTGCCGGAATGGACACCCAAACGCTATAAGATCAAATTCATCAATGTGAATTCACGTTGGTATGTCTCCGAGCTGACGTTGCTGGAGGAGAATCCGGATAGTTCCAACCTCGGCACGCCTGACCCGAACGAATCCCCGATTCCGGCGGCGACGCCAACGCCCAAGCCCACGGAAGCGCCATGACAAGAACCATCTTTCCCGCAGGGCGGCCGCTGGTTTGCCTTGCGCCGATGGCGGGGTTTTCCGACCGGACGTTTCGCCTGCTTTGCCTGGAACGCGGAGCCGACATGGTCACCAGCGAGATGATCAGTGCAAAGGGCCTGCTCTTCATGAGCAAGAAGACACGAGCGCTGTATCTGCCGCAGGAAGGCGATGCGCCCTATTGCGTGCAGCTCTTCGGCAACGAACCGGAGACACTGGAGAAGGCGGTCTCCATTGTGGAGCACGATTTGGGCGAGACGCTGCTCTCCATCGACCTCAACATGGGCTGCCCCGCGCCAAAGATTGCCGGAAACGGCGACGGAAGTGCGCTGATGCGCGATCCCACCCTCGCGGGGGAAATTGTTGCTGCAACGGCCCGGGCGGCGCACGTGCCGGTCTCGGTCAAGTTCCGCAAAGGCTGGGACGCGGCGCATGAGAACGCGGAGGAATTCGCCAGCGTGTGCGAGAAAAACGGCGCAGCGTTTCTGACCATCCATGGCAGAACACGGGAACAGATGTATTCCGGCGTTGCAGACCGCGCCTGCATGGCGCGGGTCAAGCAGGCGGTAAAAATTCCCGTGATTGCCAACGGCGATGTGCATGACGCAACGAGCGCGCTGGACACACTGCGTGAAACGGGATGCGACGGAATTATGATCGGGCGCGGTGCGCTGGGCAATCCGTTTGTGTTTGAAGAAATACGTTCTGCGCTGGAAGGTAAAGCCTATACGCCGCCCACTTGGGACGAGCGGCGCGAAACCGCTATGCGGCATGCACGGATGGCGCTCGCGGAAAAGGGCGATCACGCGATTGTGGAACTTCGAAAGCACCTCGCGTTTTATTTGCGGGGCATCCACGACGCGGCAAAACTCAGAACGCGTATCAATACTTGTAAAACGCTCGAAGAACTCGAGCAAATATGGGGTTGACACGAATTTTTTGCACCAATATAATAGGTAAACACGGTAGGGGTGGCAAAGAATGCCTCTATCATGAAGGAGTAACGAACGATGGCAGATATCTGGCTTACGCCTGAAGAAATTACAAAACGCGAGGAGCGGCTCGAGTACCTCAAGACAGCGAAACGTCTCGAGATTGCCGAACAGCTCAAGATTGCGCGCGCCTTTGGCGACCTTTCCGAAAACGCGGAATATGACGCGGCGAAAAACGAGCAGGCGAAAAACGAATATGACATCCAGCAGCTGGAAAATGAGCTGAAAAACGCGAAGGTCATCGACGAGAGCGCAATCGATGTCACCACGGTTGGTGTGGGTGCGACGGTGAAACTCGCCGATGTCAACGACAAGACCAAGAAATACACCTTCCAGATCGTAGGTAGTGCGGAAGCCGATCCGGTCAACGGGCGAATCTCCAACGAGTCGCCGATTGGCAAGGCTGTGCTTGGGCATAAATCCGGCGATGTGGTCGAGGTCACAACCCCCGGCGGCATGCTGAAGCTGAAGGTCACTTCCATCGGCAAGTAACGCAAACAGGTTTTTCGGGGGCTAAAGAGCCCCCTTGTTTTTTGTAATCGCGCCAATCAAACGGCAAAGCAGAACAGATTTAGGAGAGAGAGCATATGGAACAACCCATAGATCAGCAGGCACAGGAACAGGAACTCACGCAGGAGCAGCTATCCGAGCTGCTGCAGGTGCGCCGCGATAAACTCAGCGCGTTGCAGGCGGCGGGACAAGACCCCTTTGCCAACACCACCTACGACGTGAGCCATTATAGCAGCGACATTCTGTCTGCGCCTCAGCCGCAGGAAGGCGAACACGGCATGCAGGTCTCCATCGCGGGGCGCATGATCTCCCGCCGCATCATGGGCAAGGCGAGCTTTGCACACCTTCTGGACGCCAGAGGAAAGATCCAGGTCTATCTCAAGCGGGACGACCTCTCAGAAGGTGTATACGAGGCGTTTAAGACGTTTGACATTGGCGACATCGTCGGCATCAAGGGCTTCGTATTCGTCACGAGGACGGGCGAGACCAGCGTGCACGCGGAGGAGATTACGCTCCTGAGCAAATCCCTGCGCCCGCTGCCGGAGAAGTACCACGGGCTCAAGGACGCGGAACTGCGCTATCGCCAGCGGTTTGTCGATTTGATCGTGAACCCCGACGTGCGCGAGATGTTTCAAAAGCGCAGCCGTATCATCTCGGAGATTCGCCGCCGCATGGACGAGCGCGGATTCATCGAGGTCGAAACCCCTGTGCTGAACACGACCGCGAGCGGCGCCTCGGCGCGTCCGTTTGTGACGCACCACAACACGCTTGATCTGGATATGTATCTGCGCATCGCAACCGAGCTGCACCTCAAGGAGTGTGTTGTCGGCGGGCTTGAGCGCGTTTACGAGATCGGCCGGCTGTTCCGCAACGAGGGTATGGACGCCATGCACAACCCGGAATTCACGACCATTGAGGCGTATCAGGCGTATACCGACTACAACGGCATGATGGAGCTCGCGGAAGACCTCTTCTCGCGCTGCAGCATCGCCGTCAACGGTACGACGAAGATTACCTACCAGGATCAGGCGATCGACCTGACGCCGCCGTTTGCGCGCGTCTCCATGAACGAGGCGGTACGCAAGGTCACGGGCGTGGACTTCTACGCCTGCGTAACAGATGAAGAAGCGCGAGAGAAGGCAAAGTCGCTCAAGCTGGAGGTCAAGGACAAGACCGCGTCTCGCGGGAAGCTGCTGGCCGAGGCGTTTGACGCGTTTGTAGAAGACACGCTGATTCAGCCGACATTTATCATCGACTATCCGGTGGAGATTTCTCCATTGAGTAAGCGCAAGCCCTCCGCGCCGCATTTGACGGAGCGCTTTGAACTATTTATCGCAGGGCACGAGTACG
Source organism: Bacillota bacterium (assembly GCA_023395595.1). Classification (GTDB taxonomy): domain Bacteria; phylum Bacillota; class Clostridia; order Christensenellales; family CAG-138; genus UBA7703. The sequence continues at coordinate 750 of JAEWYO010000043.1, read as the reverse complement.
CAAACGCGTTTTCGGAGCTCAATGACCCCGTGGATCAACGCGGCAGGTTTACCCAGCAGGCGCAGGAGCGCGCCAAGGGCGATGACGAAGCCATGATGATTGACGAGGATTTCTGCACCGCGCTGGAATACGGCCTGCCCCCGACGGGCGGTATCGGCATCGGCATCGACCGCATGGTGATGCTACTGACCAACGCTGCAACCATCCGCGACGTGCTCCTTTTCCCGACGATGAAACCGATTAAATAAGCAATATCGTTTATGCCTGTGTTCGAAAACGGGCAGAAACGCAAAACGGGATCAAAAACAGCCTGTCCGCGGGGTTTCCGCGGGCAGGTTGTTGCGTTTCTGGGGAAGTAAAAAACGAGCTAAAACGGTGTCTTTTGAGGAAGTTTTGGCAAAATGCGAATCCGTTTTGAAAAACGGAGAAAAACGGAGTAAAACAACAAACGTTATGAATATTTTGAATTAATCGCTAAATAGTGAACGTAATAATCCATAAAGGCGGAATATGACCGTAAAAGCGCTTTGTCTTGAGCTCGTTTCACTGCTATACTAACGAAGCTGTCGCAGGGAACAAACAAAACAAGCGAGCAGCGAGGCTCGAAAAGCAAGCAAAAAGGCGAGCGAAAGCGGGCAGAGCACCTTGAAAACTATATAGTGCAAGAAACAAAAAACAAGCCAGTAATTCTGAGGCAAGAGCATCGAAAGATGCTTAAGTTAAAGAATGAAACATAACGCAACGAATTTG
>JAEWYO010000051.1 GCA_023395595.1 Bacillota bacterium | reverse complement strand
TCGATCAGCGAAAACAGCGTGCGGTTCTCCTTGCGAAGCTGCGCCATCTTGATGAGCAACTTGGTGATGAGGTAGGCTCCGTCGTCGAGGAAGTAGTTCTCTTTCAGCGCGCCGTGCCCGCTGGTTTCAATCGCGAGCTGGCTATCCTTCCCGCTCTTGTTGATGCGGATGCTTTCGTCGATCACGTTTTTATATCCGCGCTTGAAGCGGTGATGCACGCCGCCTTTTTGGGCGATGAACGCGGCAAGACCGCTAGATGTAATCGAATCCGTGACGATGGTCGTGCCCGGATGCTCCTCCAGCAGCACGGCGGAGATCAGCGCGATCAGGCGGTTGCGGTTGAGCTCCTTACCGTCGTTGGCGACGGCGCCCGCGCGATCCACATCCGTGTCGAAGATGATACCCATGTCGGCTTTGTTGTCCAGCACGCACTGCGCGATGGAATCCATCGCCGCCTTGTCCTCCGGGTTTGGCTGGTGGTTGGGGAAATGCCCGTCGGGTTCGAGGAACTGGCTGCCCGTCGTATCCGCGCCCAGCGGCTGCAACACGCGATCCATATAAAACCCGCCTGCTCCGTTGCCCGCGTCCACGACGATGCGGAATCCCTTGAGCGGATGATCGTGATCCTCGGCGTTCACGCCGCTGCGGATTCGCTCGACCAGCCCCGCGGCATAGACCGAGAGGAAATCGACCTTGGTGAGAGAGCCGCGCTCTACGGCGGGGATGAACGCATCCGCCTGCGCGCTGGCAAGAATGCTCGCGATGTCGCTCTTCTCCAGTCCGCCGTTTTTGGTGAAAAACTTCAATCCGTTTCGGTTCCATGGCAGGTGGCTCGCGGTGAGCATGATCGCGCCGTCGTATTCATAGCCCTTGGTGACGGTGCTCATGAACATGCTCGGCGTGCTGGCAAGGCCAAAATCCGCAACATCCGCACCCATCGCGAGGATGCCGTCCGCCGCCGCATGCAGCAGCGCTTCGCCGGAGAGGCGGGAGTCCCGGCCGATGGAGAGACGAAGCTCGCTTTTGCCCGTGCGCTCCTGCAAAAACAGCACAAACGCTTTGGCAATGTTGGTGACGGCCTCCTGCGTCAGTGTGACCGGCTGGCCTTCGATGCCCTCCATTGCGACCCCGCGGATGTCGCTTCCGTTTTGCAGCTTTTTGTATTCGATTGCCATGTTGAACCCCCGCTTTCCGAATTGTCGTTTGCCCGCTGGACGTGCATAGAAATGAACCGCGCGCGCATGCAGGCATCCCTAATATTTATACGCGTTTATTGTCGCATTCAAGCCTGCGTTTGTCAATTCTGCGGCGGGGGATCAGCGCCCGCAGAAACCCGCTCTTTTACGGGAGAAAAAAACATGGTATTCTTATAGTAGAAAAGCAAAGTTACAGCAATAGATTGATTTTGCTTGAGAACGCGTTTGCGTTTGCGCAAGTACGAGAGGGGTTAGGGCGGCTTACATGCGAATCGGACTGCTTGGCGGCACGTTTAACCCCATTCACCGCGCGCACGTGCAGATGGCCCAGATTGCGCGGGACGAAGCCGCGCTGGATCTGGTGCTGCTCATGGTCGCGGCCGATCCCCCGCATAAGCGCGTGGACGAAGATATTCCCGCCGAGGTGCGCTTTGACCTCGTGGAGATTGCGATCTCCGGACAGGAGCGGATGCAGGCGAGTGATCTGGAGATCGTCCGCGGCGGAAAGAGCTATACGCTGCTCACGATACAGGCGCTCTTGGCGCAATATCCCGGAGCGGAGCTTTTTCTGATCATCGGGAGCGATACGCTTTCCGACCTACCGAATTGGTACCATCCAGAAGAAGTGCTCAAACTTGCGAGTGTGCTGTGCGTGCCGCGCGTGGGCATCGATCAGGACGACGAAAAGAACGCGCAGATGCTGCGGGAGCGATATGGCGCACGGATTCGCTTGCTTTCCGCCAAGGCGGAGATCATCGCGTCCACCGAGATTCGAAAGCGTTTGACGGCGGGGCTTCCCTTGGACGGCATGCTGCCGGACGCGGTGGAGCAGGCGGTTTATGAATGCGGACGCTATTTTCCGCCGGAGTTTAGGGCAATGCAGGAGAAAAGCCGTGCGGCGCTCGTGCCAAAGCGGTATACCCACGTTTGCGGAACCATGCGTGCGGCGGCAAGGCTTGCCGTGCTCTGGCGGCAGGATGCGCAAAAGGCACGCGTCGCGGCTCTGTTGCACGACTGCGCAAAGTGCCTCGACCCCGTCGCGCAGGAGGTGCTCTCCGGCGATGAAACAGGGATTGCGCCCGTCTATCACGCGTTTGCCGGCGCGGTGCTGGCAAAGATGGAGTATGGCATTACAGACGAAACCATTCTCCGCGCGATCCGGCTGCACACCACGGGCGACTGGGGCATGACGGATTTCGAGGCGCTGATCTACGCGGCGGACCTAATCGAACCCACGAGGGAGTTTCCCGGCGTGGAGGAGTATCGAAACCGGATTTCGCCGGATATCGACGGCTTTATGCGCTATGCGATTGCGCGCGTGTCCCAGCTCATCGAGCGCCGGGGCAAGCAGGCGCACCCCGCTTCTGCGCGGGCACTCGCGTGGTATGCGCAACAATCGCGCTGACACAAACACACGAACAACAACGATACAAACACAACACACAAGAAAACACGGAGGAAACCACTTGAACGAATCCATCAAACAAAAGGCGCTTGCCGTCTGCGAAGTTCTCTACAATAAGAAAGCACAGGACATCGTCGCCATCCATGTGGCGGACAAGACCATCGTGGCCGACTGGTTCATCATCTGCAGCGGTAGAGCGACCCAGCAGGTCAAATCTCTTGCAGACGAAGTAGATGCAAAAGCATCGGAACTCGGACTCACCATCCGCCGCAGCGAAGGTTATGGCGAGGGCAAATGGGTCGTGCTCGACTTTGCAGATATTCTCGTGCATGTGTTCTATCCCGAAGAGCGCAAGTATTACAACATGGAGCGCCTCTGGGACGAAAACAACAGCGCGATCTATTATTCGCAGATGAAGGAAGAAGAGGAGCGCGAAGCGGCCCGACTCAAGAAGGAACAGGGCGCAAAGGCGTAAATACTCTTTTTCGTATGCGCCAGCGACCACACGGAGCCATTTTACGAATCAATCGGCAGCGCGGAAGGACAGAACCCATTCTGAGAAGGTACCCCCGAACCAAGCAATTGCAAAAGGAGGCACACGGAAGATGGAAGAACATGAACTTCGGTCAATCTTGAAACGCTTTGCGGATTCCGGCTGGGAGCTGATCTCCGCGCCCGCCAACGCGTATCTCTGCGGCGAGAGCTGCAAGGATGAGTTGATTATGGCGGTGGAGCAGGCAAACGAGGAATGCGGCAGCTGCGGCTGCGAATATGACGCGCTGTACCTTCGATTTCTCGCGCTGAAACATGCACTGTAAAAAAGAATCAGGACGATAGAAGCTGTCTAGAAAAAGGCAGCTTCTTTTTCGCGGATAGGATATATGGGATGATCGGCGGATACCATCCGCCCGCGGTATCCAAGCGAACACCGCCAAAATTTCCTGCAAAAATTTCGTAGAAATTGCAAACACTCTGCAACGAATTCGGTTTTTGTCGAGTGTTGTATATAGAAGCGCCTTAGATGGTTTGCAATCGAAAAATGAATGTGGCATACTGAGGCAAAGAGTATCGCTATCGTCCATGAATCCCAAAGAAGCATTCCCCGCTTGTTTCAGGACTCCCGCCTGAGAGAAGCAAATTGGTAAAAAATCACAAGGACCCACTGCGCGCGGCAAAGGCAAAACCCATCCGCCGCGCTGCGGAAAGGAGCGCATATGTTCTTCACAAAACACAAAAAGTTACTGGCGTTTTTCGTCGTGCTCGCGTTGGCGGTTTCTCTTCCGGCGGCGGCGCTTGCGGAAGCGGACACAACCGCACCCGTTGCATCGTTGTATTCGCCCACGGTGAGTGCCGCAACGACCGCAAACCAGAAGATCATCTTCTCGCTGAGCGAAAAGGCATCTCTGGTCTCCGGGCATTCCATCACCGTATCCGACGGCACAACGACTTACGCATCGGATGCCGCCTCCGGCACGCTGGTTGGCGACGCAACAAGCGGACCTTGGTATGCCGTCTATGACCTGAGCGACTTTACCAGCGGCGGTACTGCGCTTACGCTTGCGGTGAGCAAGACGTATACCGTCAATGTGGACGCAGGTGTCTTTGCCGACGCGGCAAACAACCCGAACGCCGCAGTCTCCGGCTCGTTTGCAACGACCGATGACGGCGCGAAACTCGCCGTGGTGTTCACCACCTCCGGCGCGGGACAGGGCGCAACGGCGGACAGCACCGCAATTGTCAGCGGTCAAGCGGTTGCAAGCGGCGCGACGGTCGCGTTTTCAATTCCTGCACAAGCGGGGTATGACCTGCATACTGCAATCGCAGTAAACGGTGCGTCGGGTAGCTTTTCCCTCTCGGGCGCTGCATTGACCGGCGATCTGGAAGTCTATATCACCCGCTCGGCTGTTACGAAAGTTCCCTATTCCGGCACTGTGACCAAACCCGTTGCGCAGACGGTGACGGATACGTCCGTCGTGCTTACAAGCGTTAGCGGATATGAATACATGATCACGGGCGGCTCGTGGCAGGACGGCACGACGTTCTCCGGCCTGACCGCGGGACAGAGCTATGATTTCTATCAGCGCGTGAAGGAAACCGGCACCACGTTTGCCTCCGACGCGAGCGAGAAACTCACCGTTAAGACCATCACCGGACTCACCGGAACCGCGATTATCACCGGTACCGCGCAGTCTGGCAAGACCCTCACGGGTTCACTCTCCGGCTCCAATGCTTCCGGTACGATCAGCTATGTCTGGCAGCGCGGCGGCGCAACCGTCGCAACGGGCACGACATATCTGCTTGGCAGTGCGGATGTGGGTCAGGTCATCACACTCTCCGTAACCGCAAGCGAGCAGAGCGGTACGCTTTCCGCCGCAACCGCAACGGTGCTCAAGGCGGAGAACGCAACCGTGCCCGCCGCGCCTTCGATGGCGAGCGCAACGGCGAGCAGTATCACCCTCAACGCCGTCACAGGATACCAGTATTCGCTTGGCGGAACCTACTGGCAGGACACGCCGACCTTCCACTCCCTCACAACGGGAGCAACCTATACGTTCTATCAGCGCGTCGCGGAGACGGCAACCACGCTTGCTTCCGCATCCAGCGCAGGCGCGAACTTCGGTACGCTCTCCGGACTCACGGGCACGATCAATACCACCGGCGAGGCGCGCTATGGCATGACCATGACCGCGACGCTCACGGCAAGCAACAACACCGGCACACTGACCTATACCTGGAAGCGCGGAACCACCGTTGTCGGCACGGGCCCGGCCTATGCCGTCAGCGCGGCGGACATCAGCAACCCGCTTTCGGTCGAGGTGACCAGCACGGTGCAGGGCGGCGTTGTCACAAAATCGCTCGGCACGGTTGCGAAGGCATACTACACTGGTGATGCGCCGGATGCGCCAACGCGCTACAGCCGCTCGACCTCCAAGATCGTGCTCAACACGATTTCGGGTATGGAATACTCCCGCGGCGGGACCACCTGGCAGGACAGCCCGACCTTCAGTGGACTCAAGTCCGGCACCAGCTATACCTTCTATCAGCGCTATAAGGCAACGGCAACCACGGATGCTTCGCCCTCCAGCGAACCATACAAGACCTCGACCTCGTCTTCCTCCTCGAGCGATGACGACACGAGCGCAACGCCGTCTCCCAAGCCCAGCGCAACGAGCAGCGCCACGACCGCGCTGTATACCTACACCCTCACACCGGACAACACGCGCATCCTGTACTCGACGATGAAGAGCCTCGCGGAAGGAAACAAGGCGCAGGATGTGACCATCAAGCAGCCGGACGTGGAGTTCTCCTTTGCCAAGGGAACGATGACGCAGACGTATACCCAGCTATGGTATGACTTTGGTGCGTCGATCAATAACTCCATCGCCGCGCAGACCGCGCAGGAGATCGCGGGCGATGCCTATGTGGCAACCGTACATTACAACTACAGCGGTGAGCTGCCGGCCAAGGCGAACATCCGCCTGAATGTCGGTGCGGCGCAGGCGGGCAAGACGCTCTATTACTATCTGCTCAACGCGGATAATACCCTTGCGTTCCAGCAGACGGCGACCGTGGACAACACAGGTTGGGCAACCGTGTCCCAGACGCACTGCTCGGACTATGTCTTCCTCAGCCGTGATATCAACGCGGCGAGCCCGTCGCCGGAACTCTCGCCCACACCGGACGCCTCCGCTTCTCCGCTGCCGTCGCCCTCCGTTTCGCCCGACAAGGGGAATGAGGGAATCGGTTCGGATGGCTGGTTCATCGCGGCAATCGTGCTCATCGCGGTTGCGTTGATCGTCGGCGGGATCTGGCTGTTCATCAAGAACCGCGAGGACAAGATGGACGATGATGACGAGGACGAAAACAACCTCTTCTAAGCCGCAGCGCAACACAAAAGCACACCCAAAGCGCGCAATACCCGCTTCGAATCTGTTTCGGAGCGGGTTCTCTTTTTCTTTCGGTGCGCAGTACAACGCGCCAAAGCAATCCCTGTACGCAGATTGCATGCGGGGGTATAATGAACGCGAAAACACACACGATTGTGCAAGAACGACATGGAAAGCGGGGTTGCGAAATGGAACAGAGCATCCGTCCGGCATTGAAAAAGCATCTGCTCAATATGCAGCGGGATGAGTTGACCGGAAGCATTCTCTACGGCAAGATTGCCACGCGCTTAAAGGATGAAAACAACAAGAAAGCGTTTGAGGAGATCTCCCGCGCGGAACGGGGGCACTATGAAACCTGGCGCAGCTATACAGGGCAGGACGTTGCGCCAAACCGCGGCAAGATCTTTGCGTTTTCGCTGATGAGCCGGATTCTTGGCATCACGTTTGCCATCAAGCTCTTCGAAAAAGGGGAAGACCTGGGGCTCAAAGACCTGCACGCAATCGAGCAGGAGCTGCCGGAGGTGCGCCGCATCATCGCGGACGAGGAAGCGCACGAGAATCGGCTGATGGAGATGATCGACGAGGAGCGCTTGCACTATGTCGGCTCCATCGTGCTTGGGCTCAACGACGCGCTGGTGGAACTCACGGGTACCATCGCAGGGTTGACATTTGCGCTCGCCAACAACAGGCTCGTTGCGCTCTCCGGCATCATCACCGGCGTTGCGGCGACGCTGTCCATGGCGGCATCCAACTATCTGGCCAAGCGTGTGGAAGGCAGCGGCGAGGCGTTCAAATCCAGCCTCTATACGGGAGTCGCGTATCTGCTCACCGTGGTTGCGATCGTGCTGCCCTATCTGCTGTTGCCGAATGAGCTGTATGTGCTCGCGTTTGTCATCATGATCGCGGTTGTGGTGCTCATCATCCTTGCGTTCAATTACTATATCTCAATCGCGCAGGATTTGCCGTTTTTCCGGCGATTCGGCGAGATGGTGCTCATCAGTCTCGGCGTTGCGGCGCTGTCGTTCTTGATCGGTCTTGCGGCAAAGCAGCTGCTTGGCATCAACGTAGGCTAACGCTTGTTTGACATTTGGG
>JAEWYO010000050.1 GCA_023395595.1 Bacillota bacterium | reverse complement strand
CGCGTCCTATGACAAGTTTATAGACATGCTGCTCATAATCGTGCTTCATCGCATTCCACCAACCCTGGTTATTCTCAATCGTCATCACGCCGTCGGCGGTGACGCTCCAGCCATCGCCGTCAAATGGTTCGTAGTCGCTTTCGGCGCGGGCATGCGCGGCATTCAGCAAAAGGCAAACTGCCCCAACGAGCGCGAGAAACAGACCTAGGGCAAATGACTTGGCCTTCTTTTGCATATCGTTCACTCCTATTGATCAACGAACTATTTCTTCGAGCGCGAACGCTTCTTCGTTTTCTTCGCTTGCTGCGAAACCAAAACGATCCCAACAATCACACCCACGATCACGCCCGCAAAGACGAACAAAATCGGATCGACGGGCTTAATCTCGGCCGGGGCTTCCTGGCGCGGCGTTGCTCTCGGCGTGACAATCGGCGTTGGCCAAGGTGTTTCCGTTGGCAACGGCGTTGGCGTTGGGCGCGGGGTCACGATCGGTTCCGGCGTGGCGTTGACCGCTTCCTCGGCAATCGCCTTGATTTCTGCGGCAGGCAGAATCGTGAGCCTTTGCCGCACCCAGCTTGCGACGCTGGAGCGCGTCCACTGATACTCAAATTCATCGGAGCAGTAGATATTCCCCACGGAATCCTTGTCCAGTATCTGCCCTACTTCCTCCGGCGGGGTGCTCAGGAAATAGACGTTCTTCGCGTCGGTGATTGCGGGGTACCCGAAGTCATAATCGCTGCCAGCAAAAATTACGGTTTCGACGGAGGAAGCCCCAAAACATTTGTTTCGCTTAGAATACGGACTAATGATATATCCCCGATCATAATCATAAAACACCAAGAATGATAGATTGTCAGGAACTCGTAAAACAGAGAGGTCGCAATACCAGAATGCTCTATTCTCTATCTGGCGCAGAGAATTTGGTAAAATGACTTTTCTTAAGCTTGTACAAAGATGAAACGCACCCTCGCCGATATATTCCAGTTTGTCAGGAAAGTTTATGTCGGAAAGCTGCATGCAACAGCTAAAAGTGCCGGATCCAATTCTTCTAATGCTGTCCGGCAGGAGAACCTCTTGAAGCTGAGCACACTCCATAAAGGCATTTTCGCTGATATTTTGAACGCCTTCTGGAATTTGAAGATGCTGTATTGCGCAACCACTGAACGCACTTCGCCCAATGCTCGTAAGCCCGCGAGATAGATTCACTACGGATAAACTGGAACATCCGAAAAATGCCCCTGCTTTCAGCTCCGCCAACGAATCCGGTAAATCAATCCGCACAAGGTTCTTACATTTGTAGAACGCATAATCGTTGATTGCCCTTAAGCTTGTTGGAAAACTAACCGATTGAATCTCCCTTTCTGAAAACGCCGACAACGTGATTGTCTCCACGCCTTCAGGGATTACAACATCCGTCAACGACATTTTTGATAATACTAACTCGTTGGTTACTGAATTAATGAGTAACCCATCGACGACTCGAAAAACCGGATTGTCGCTTTCAACAACTATTTCATTGGGGAATAGGTCATGCAATTTCGAATAATCATAATACGGTTCTCCGTGCTCCCCATACCCAATGATATCAGACTTGCTAAAGAAGTCTTCGCTCGGCAGATCAAACGGTAAGTCATAGAGTCGAAAAGTGGATACATCTTTTCCAATTACGAGTTTCGTGACGTATTTCTCATATCCATGTTTCAGACAGTTTACCCAGCCTTGATTGCTCTCAATCGTCAACACACCGTCGGAGGTGACGCTCCAGCCATCGCCGTCAAACGGTCCGTAAACAGGAAATAAGTCGCTTTCGGCTTGAGAAGAAGCGTTGAAAGGCGAAATCAGCATTAATAATCCGATTATAGCAATGAACGCTTTAGTTAATGCTTTTTGCTGTGTTCTGATCATGATGTTTGTCCAGCTCCTCCGGTGTCATTCTATTTACTTGTACGAGAGTCGAGTCTTCACCATTATTGTTGGTTGTTTTTTCTCTTACTTCGACAATTTGCACTGTATGGCCAGCTTCAATCATCATAGGTACTTCGTCGACCATGCCAATATAGATCGCAGTATGGACGATCTCTCCTGTTTCGTTGCCTTTCCAAAAAAGGGTGTCGCCCGGAAGCATATCCTTATAGGGCGGTTTTGCGCTTCCGCTATTGCTCCACACTTCTCTAAACCCATTGATCTGATACCGCGCAGATGTATTAATCGTATTATACTTCCACTCAGGATTAATTTCTGACAGTGCCCAGCAAACAAGTCTTGAACAATCGATTTTGTAGCCTCCATTTTCCCCAGGTATGAGCTTACTGGCTTCAGCTAGATACGCTAACCCTAATAACCGCATCGCTTGTCGAGCTACTTGCGCTCCAAACGAATCATCATACGGTGCAATCAAGTCTCCAATTGGAATCGTCCCTGCATCTTTACCTCTCTTATCCTTAACAGGTATTGGTTTTATGCACGTTTCATAAATTCTGAGCACCGCTTGATCAAGATATTTTTGTCTGTCTTTGGGAGTTGCTTTCCCGTTTTTCAATGCATCGAAGTAATTCTCCATTTCTTCTAAATACACATTGTTTTTATAGGCAAATTGTTGCCGGTATTTTTCCGCCTCTCCGCTTTTGGCAGACTTTTGACGTCCATACTCGAAAATCGACTTCAACGCTTCATCCGGAAGTATGTCTGTGTTCATGGCTATCTGCTCAGGAAAAGCGCCACCAGAATAGTCATTTTGAGGTGCAACATCGATGATGGCATCATACGGAGCAGCGCCTCCCGTTTTTGCTATATCAATAAAAACCGGGTATGAATCACCATTGGCGGACTTTGTATTATTGTACAGAAATTTCCAGGTTTTATCGATAACGGATTCTCGTTCTCTATCAGTTAACGTTCCCAAAACAGACTTCTTAATTAACTCCTGTTCAACAAGTTCCACGATTTCTTTTTGCTCTGGCGATAGTTTGAAACGATCGATATGATGCACATCCAAGGTCGCATAAAATCGATCTAGGGTATCGTCCTTCCTCGCCATAGCCTCATTGTGCTTACGTTCAATATCCTTTAGCGTTCCTCCTGTGAACCGAATCGGCGCGCCGGTATCCGAGGCAGTATCTGTATATCCACGTGTCCGAGCGCCGTTTTTTGCGAGGGCACTGCCCGCTCCAAGCGATGTGTTGCCCGAATCTTTTAAAGCAATTACGCCTGATTCGAGTGGAGTTGGCTTCTTTGCCAAAGGTTCTCCATACAAGTCGTGACGCAGTGCGCTTTCAAATACCTCCAGCGCTTTCCCCTTATCAATCGATTGTATCCTTTGCTGTTCTTGCCGATAATAATCCTCATATTGTTGAACTTCGCTCAGCAGAGGCGTTTGCCGAACTATGTTACTTGGGATTGTCGGTCTCTTTACAGGCGGAATGATTGCCTGATCTGCATAGTTGAGTCGTTCCTCAACACGATCGATTTTTGATGGATTAATGAAGCCCTGTTTTTTCGTCGTTGTTTGCGAATCGCTGTCGCTTTTTCCTGTGTTCTGTTCTTGCCCAGTTGTCGCTTTGAAGCCTAGTATAGCTTTCTTCACGGCTGCGCTCATTGTATCATCGTCGAGGTTTGAAAATTTGTTACTCATAATGATGCTCCCTTCTTTTTGTTTCAGGTTACATCAGATGATCCACAGAAAATTATAAGAATTTCAAATTTGCTCAATTCTTATAATTCTGTTGTCCTCCATTATACCGAACATTCGTTCAGAATGCACGCTTCATTTTTGTAGGAAAAAGGCGGAAACGCAACGCGCTCCGCCTAATATTTTGTACTTTTCTTTCGCTTCTCGTTCTTTATTTTGCCTGCCCCGCGTCGTTAAGGGCATAGATTTCGTCCATGCCGGACTTGCCAATCACACGGTCGGTCACAAACGCGATCAGCGGAATGCCGACAAGGCTCAGCCCCAGGCGCACCAGCGTGAACACTGGGCCCATGCTGGAGGCTTCAAACGCCAGCAGTGGAATCTTCGTGGTTGACCATGCGCCGATGAAGATCAGCACATTCATCAAACTCGTGCCTTTTTTCAGCATGACTGCCGCGAACGGAAACGCCGCATAGAGCGGCCCCGCCGCCGCGGAACCAAGCAAAAACGCAATGAGCACACCCTTGAATCCCGAACCCTTGCCGGTGTATTTCATCATCGTCGCGCGATCCACCCAAACATCCAGCAGCCCCAGCAGGATGAAGATCGGCGGCAGCACGGAGAGCATCTCCTTGAGGCTGCCGAGGGTATTGCTCAACGCGGCTTTGCCCAAGTCGGGCAGCACAAGCCCAGCAATCACGCCTGCGATCAGCAGGAGAAAGAACGCACCATAGCGCTTTAAAAACGGTTTCTGCTGGTTGCCAGGTTGGTTTGGCATCTTGCCCGCGCCTTCTTGTTTGGCGGGCGGCTGCGTCGCCATCCTGCCGTTTTCCGGTTGTTTGTTCTGTTCGTTCATCCCAGCACCACCCCCATCACTACCGCTACCACGAAGGAATAGACAAACGCGGATACATTCCGCGTAATCGTCGCTTTGAGCCCAAACGTCTTTCGTTCAATCGGAATCGTGATGATGCCGACCATCATCAACGTGGAAACAAACGCCGCAAGCTGCATATACCCCGCGCCGCTTTTGAGCAGCGCCGCTGCCAGCGGGAACGCGACAAAGCCAGGCATGAGCGTGATCGAACCAATCAGCGCCGCGGCAAGGATGCCGAGAAATCCACTCTCTGAACCAAGCAGCGTTCGAATCGTCTCCGGCGGAAAGATCGCCAAGGCAAAGCCGATTACAAGAAAAATCGTGAGCAGTTGCGGCAGGATGTTTTCAAAGGACTTCCATGCCTTCATCAGCGCGGCCTTCGTCTTCTGCCGGTCTTTGAAGAACGAAATGACCAGCCCGATGATGGCAAGCGCATAAAGAATGTAGGTAAACAAGCGTTACTCCTCCGGTTCGTTTGCTATGTTTCAACAGCGCACTTCTGCGCAAAAACACTAGAGATTCTCTTTCAGCAGGCGCAGAACGTCCTTCTGGTTCAGCGCGCGTCCGGCGGAGACAACTTTGCCGTCGATCACCAACGCGGGTGTACTCATCACGCCGTATTTTGCCATCTCGGCATAGTCCGTCACATGGCCGACTGCCAGGTTTGCGTTCATCTCATCGAGCGCTTTGATCACCGTCTGTTCCAGCGCACGGCATTTCGGGCAGCCCGCACCGAGCACAAGAATGCGCTCAGTCTGTGCGGGAGCTTCCTCCTGCTTCAGGTCATAGTGCGGCATAGCGCCGCTGCAAAAGCATGTACTGCTTTCGTCCACGGAAATTGTCTTTTCTTTTTCGCTCATAGTAACCTCCATTCGATCATTTGTCCGTTGTTTTTCCATTGTATCACTCAAATTATGCCCTGCAGCGCGTTAAACAAGTACCCGATCGCAATGATGCCGACGACGCAAACCGCAATAAATAGCGCAAGCAATTTCGGCTTGACCGCACGGCGTAGCATCATCATAGACGGCAGAGACAGCGTCGTCACAGCCATCATGAACGACACCACCGAACCCAGGCGCGCGCCTTTTGCAAAAAGCGCCTCCGCAACGGGAATCGTGCCGAAAATATCCGCATACATCGGCGTTCCAATCAACGTTGCCAGTACTACGCCAAACGGATTTTTGCTTCCGAGCACGGCTACCACCCAGCTTTCGGGAATCCAGTTGTGAATCACTGCACCGATGGCCACGCCCGCCAGCACATAGGGAAATACCTTTTTGAACGTTTCCACCATCGCCTCCGCGGCAAAGCGCAGGCGTTCTTTCACTGTCAGATTCTGCTGCGCAACTTCCGCAAGGCGCGTGGTGACGATCACATCCTCCAGATACCGCTCCATGTGCAGTTTTTCGATCAGCAAGCCGCCAAGCACGGCGATCACCAGCCCGCAGACCACATACAGCACCGCAATCTTCGCGCCAAAGATACCCGTGATCACGAGCAGCGACCCCAAATCGACCATCGGCGAGGAGATCAGGAACGAAAATGTAACCCCGACCGGCAACCCCGCGCTCGTAAAGCCGATGAACAGCGGAATTGACGAGCAAGAACAAAACGGTGTCACGGTGCCGAGCAGCGCTGCACCGATATTTGCCCAAACACCGCGCACGCGGGAAAGCGCGCGTTTTGCCCGTTCCGGTGGGAAAAAGCTCTGGATATAGCTGATGACAAAGATCAGCACGCAAAGCAGGATGAGTATCTTGATCGTATCAAAGAGAAAGAAGCGCAGGCTACTCACCCAGCGGTTGCCAATGTCCAGTCCCGTTGCACCAAGTAGATTCCCGATCAGTGTGTCCAGCCAGCGCATCCCGAGAATTTGGTTCTGAATAAAATCAAAAATCACTTTCATACGTTTTCACCCGCCGCGCGTTTTTGTCCGCAGCCGCAACTGCCGTCAGCACTGCATCCTTCGTTTGCCGCATCCGTTTGCGCAAGTGTCTCGCGCAGCAGCGACACCGCGTGCCCTGCGCCGCTCTCGTTCAGGCGATAGTGTGTCCATTTCCCGCAGACGCGGCTGATCACCACGCCGCTCTCGACGAGGATTTTCATGTGGTAGGACAGCGCAGGCTGTCCGATTTCGAGGTGTTCGAGCAGTTTGCAGGCACATTGCTCGCCTCCACGCAGGGCGGCGAGAATCTTCAAGCGATTTTCGTCGCAAAACGCCTTCATAATTTTTGCCTGTTCGGAATAGGTTTCGTTCATTATTTTCCCTCGCATGTTTCTATCTTTGCGGTACTTCATCGAATACGTCATATCAAAACTTTTCGATATGTGAAAGAATACGCTTCATATCGAATTCTGTCAATATGACTGTGTAAAAAAATCCGCTGGGTTAACCAGCGGAATGATCCCCTTACTTCTGCTCTGTTTTCTGGGCACAGTTTTGCTGCGCGCTGCACCCCGCGCAGCCGCCGCAGCCGCAGGAAGCACCTGCTGCTTTCCGCTTCGCACTGCGGCGAATCACGAGAAACAGCACGAGCGCAACCAGCGTCAGAATCAGATAATCTGCTAGTTTCATCACAGAAACAATCCTCCGATCAGATACGCCGCATACGCGACCACCCAGGCAACCGCGCACTGCATGACCACCACGCCGAGCGTTGCCCAGCCGGACTTGAGTTCTTTTCGAATGGTCGCAACCGCCGCAACGCAGGGCGTATACAGCAGTGTAAAGAGCAGAAAACTCACGGCAGAGAGCGTAGAAAATAGACTCGGCAGTGCAAGATGCAGCTGCGAGATACCCGTGCCAAGCAGCACGGAGAGCGTACTCACCACCGCTTCTTTGGCGACGAAGCCAGAGATGAGTGAAGTCGCAACCCGCCAATCTGCAAATCCCATCGGGCGGAAGATTGGCGCAATCAGGCGGCCGATGAGCGCAAGCAAGCTGTTTGCGCTGTCGCTGACCACATTGAGCCGGAGGTCGAACGTCTGCAAAAACCAGATGACCACGCTCGCCAGCAGAATGATGGTAAACGCACGCTCCAGAAAATCCTTCGCTTTTTCCCATAGGAGCAGAAGCACGTTCTTGGGCGACGGCATGCGATAGTTCGGCAGTTCCATCACAAACGGAACCGGCTCTCCGCGAAACGCCGTGCCTTTGAGCAGTAATGCTACCAGTATACCGATCACCATGCCCGCCGCATACAATCCGATCATCACCAGCGCCTGATACCGCGCAAAAAACGCCGCGCAGAACACCGCATAGATTGGGATCTTTGCTGAGCAGCTCATGAACGGGGTCAGCAGAATCGTCATCTTGCGGTCGCGATCACTTGCCAGTGTGCGCGTCGCCATAATTGCAGGAACTGAGCAACCAAAGCCGATCAGCATCGGCACAAAGCTCCTGCCGGAAAGCCCGATCTTGCGCAGCAGGCGATCCATTACGAATGCCACGCGCGCCATATAACCCGTGTCCTCCAGAATGGAGAGGAAGAAGAACAGCGTCACCACGATCGGCAAAAAGCTCAACACGCTACCGACGCCCGCGAAGATGCCGTCCACGACGAGGCTCTTCACAACAGGGTTGATGCCGTATGCGGTCAAGCCGCGATTCACCAGCGCGGTCAGCGCGTCGATACCGGAGGTCAACAGGTCGGACAGCGAACTACCGATGATGTTGAACGTCAGCCAGAACACGAGGAACATTACGCCGAAGAACACCAGCAGCGCCGTATATTTTCCGGTGAGAATTTTATCGATCTTGACGCTCCTGCGGTGTTCCTTGCTTTCGTGGCTCTTCACAACAGAGGCGGCAACCACCCCTTCGATAAACGTATAACGCATGTCGGCGAGTGCTTCGTTGCGGTCAAACCGCGTCTCGTGCTCCATCTCCAGCACGCTGTGCTCGATGAGTTCCAGCTCGTTTTGGTCGAGCTCCAGCCGCGCGGAGAGCGAAGGATCACCCTCAATTAGCTTGGTTGCGCAAAAGCGTGGCGAAACGCCGATTGCCCGCGCGTGGTCTTCAATCACGTGTGCTACCGAGTGAATGCAGCGGTGCACTGGCCCATCTGGGCAAAAATCCTGTACGGCGGGCATTGCGCGGCGTTTCACCACGCTCACCGCCTGATCGATCAACTCCGAAACGCCTTCGTTCTTTGACGCAGAGATGGGCACCACCGGTACGCCGAGCTGGCGGCTCATGAGTTGCACATCGATTGCTCCGCCGTTGTCGCGCACTTCGTCCATCATATTCAGCGCAACCACCATCGGAATCCTGAGCTCCAGCAATTGGAGTGTGAGATAGAGATTTCGCTCAATATTCGTCGCATCCACGATGTTGATGATACCGTCCGGCTTGCCATCCAGGATGAAATCGCGCGAAACGATCTCCTCCTGCGTGTAAGGCCGGATGGAGTAAATACCAGGCAGGTCTACCACCTGCGCGCTCTTAACCCCGCGAATCTCCCCCATCTTCTGATCCACTGTCACGCCCGGAAAGTTTCCGACATGCTGATTGGACCCCGTAAGCGCATTGAACAGCGTCGTCTTGCCCGAGTTCTGGTTTCCCGCAAGCGCAAATATCATTTCCCTCTCCCTCTTCCTCTGCAAGATTGATGTTCCGCGCGTCGTCTTTGCGAAGCGTGAGTTCATAGCCGCGCACGCAGATCTCGATCGGATCGCCCAGCGGCGCAATCTTGATCAGCGTGACCTTTGTCTTCGGGATCAGCCCCATGTCTAGCAGCCGCAACCGCAAGGCACCTTCTCCCTTGACCGCGGTGATGGTACCCGTGTGCCCAATTTTCAGTTCGTCCAGTGTCATTCTCGTTTGCTCCGTGTTTCCGCCCGCGTTTCAGGCCGTCCTGCGTCGTCTTGGGGCGAATGGATCGTCCATCTACCGTCGCAAGCAGTTAGATTGCTCTAACTAGCGATTGGAGTTTACCGCTTCTACCTTCTCTTGTCAATCCCCAAAATCGTGTTTCTTCGCCTCCGGCGCTTTGCGGCACACGCACGTCCTGCACTTTGCGCGAAAGCCTCTGCGCCGGATTGGATTAAAACTTGAAATCATGCCACCTTTGGGCGTAGCATAGTTGGATTAAAACTTGAAATCACGCCACCTTTTGGCGTAGCATAGTTGGATTAAAACTTGAAATCATGCCACCTTTGGGTGTAGCATAGAAGGAAGAACTGGAGGTGCGCACATGCAGGTCAACGAATCGATTGAAGATTATCTGGAGCAGATTCTAATCCAACAGGAGAAATACGGGTGCGCGCGTTCTGTGGATATCGCAACCAGTCTGGGCGTGACAAAAGCGAGCGTCAGCCACGCAACCAAGTTGCTGCGCGAAAATGATTATATCTATATGGCAGATGATAAATGCATCACGCTGAGCCCCACCGGGCGCGAGATTGCCGAGAGCATGTATCAGCGGCATCTACTGCTGGCGCAGTTTTTGATGCGCCTTGGCGTGCAGGAGACAACCGCCTTTGCGGATGCCTGCCGGATGGAGCACGATATCTCCGCGGAGACCTTCGCCGCCATCTGCCGCCATGCAGAAAAGGGCTGGGAATAGTTCCTGATTTCTCTTTCCTTCTATAACGATTGCTCCTCAATATTGAACGATAGAAAATAAAGCCATCCGCATGCGCGGATGGCTTATATCGTGTGTTTTATCCCTGGAAGTCGTCTCCTCCGCCTTTGGGCGTTGGTGTCGGTCCGGTCGGAGCGGTTGAAGAGGACGGCGTTGTCATCGGCAGCCCGGTGTTGTCGTCAAATCCGTCTTTGTCGAGGTCGACCTGCTGCTGCGTGATCGGCAAGCCTGTGTTGTCGTCGATTCCGTCTCCATTTTCGTCTACCGGCAGCGCAAGGCTTGTGCTGTCCTCCGTGGCCTCAATCGGGGTCAGGTCAAGATACGAGGTCTTGGAATACACAGCCGTACCTTTCGCATAAAGATAGAGTGTGCCGACGCTGATTCCTTTGCTTTGATACAACGGCAGCAGCTTTGCCAGCACATCCATCTTCGTGTCCAGATCCGTCGCCTGACCGACGTGAATCTTCAGCCCGTTGTCCGCTGTCATCGAGATCGCCAAAGGCGTGGTCAAATCGATGTTCTTGATCGAACTCGAAAGATTGAACTGCTCCAGCACAGAGATAATCTGTACCAGCGTTGCGGTTGAAAAATCGGTGCTCTGACCGAGCCTTTGGCCAAGCTGATAGCCCGAGACCGTAACACCCGTAACCTGAATCAAATCGGATATGTCAGTTCCGCCCGCCATCGAGAGCACGTAGCCGTTTTTGTCGATGATCACGTTGCTGTCAAGCCCAACGATTCCCGCAACCGCCTTGCGCTCCGTAACCACGATTCTCACGCGCGCGGGAAAGATATAGGTCACTGAATCCACCTGCAAATACGGGTCCTGCGAGATGTTTTCCTCCGCCTCGTCTAAATCGACAAAGAGCATATGTGTACCAAGCTTGAGGCCGGAACGCTCAATGATATAGTCCGAGGTGTAGCTCTCGTTCCCCATCACGACGATGTCGGAAAGCAAAAATCCATAGTACAGCGCTACGCCGACGGCGACAAGAATCGCAAACACGAACACAAGGTTGCTGAACAAGCGCTTGGCAATTGCCGCGCTCTGCGCCTTGCGCAGTTGCTTTTCCACATATTCTTCGTGTTTGCGCGCGGCTTCTCTGGCGCGGGCTTTTTTTTGCGCCTCCGCCATGCGGATGGTCTCTTCGGTTTCGTTGATGTGGATGCGCGCCGTGGTGGAAGCGCCCGTACGAAATATGCGCGTGCGCGTGGTCTGTCCGGAAACAGGCTGCGGCTCGTCATCAATAAAGTCGTCTTCCGCGCGGTCAAAGAGGCGCATGGAATTGGCGTTCTTACTCTTTGGTTTCGTTCTCTCGCTCTCGCCCGGCTTTGCGTGATAGCGCAGGCGTTGCGTATCCGAAACCACCTTTTCGCCGTCCGCCCATGTGAGTTTGGCGAGGTCTTCCGCGTCCTCTTCGTCCGAAAACTCCACGTCGTCATCGCTAAAGAGGTGCTTGAGCGGCGGTTCCGGCGGTTCGCCATACTGGCGGTTTGCGGATGCCGGGTCAAAATCATCATCCGAAGGAACGGGTTCAAAGAAGTTTGACCAAAATGACTTCTTCTTTGTCCCGCCTGAGTCGTGATTCGATTGTCTGCCCTTGTCTTTCGCCATTTATCTAGACTTTCTGTTGTTCCGTTCGATTGCTTGCCCTTGTCTTGCGACATCTATTCGGGCTTGCTTTTGTTCAATTTACGCGTTGCACCGCGTCGCGGATAATATTATGCGTGCACTCGCTCACTTCTCACGTTGCGCGTAGCCTTTTTCTTTTCCACAACCTCCGGCTGATTGTTGTGCAGGCTGTTGTAGCGTGAAATATTGAGCAAGACACCCATAGCGGCAAGGAAGATCATCATTGAGGAACCACCCGCGCTGATGAAGGGAAGTGCCTGTCCCGTCGTGGGCAGAAGCCCCGTGCAAACACCGATGTTCACGAATACCTGAAGACCGAAAACCACCGTGATACCGCCTGCAAGCATGCTCCCGAACCGATCGCGGCACATGAGCGCGATGCGAATCCCGCGATAGACGATAAACCCGAACGCCGCAAGAACCAGCAGCGCGCCGACCAGTCCCAGCTCCTCCGCCACGATGGCGAAGATGAAGTCCGATTCACCGTATGTCATATACAGCAGCTTCTGGCGGCTGTTGTTGAGTCCAACGCCGAACAACCCGCCGGAGCCGAGCGCATAATAGGACTGGATAAGCTGATAACCGTCGCCCAGTGCATCTTTCCAGGGATCGACAAACGATGTCAATCGCGCCAGACGGTAGGGCTCAATGATAGCCAGCAGCGCGAACAGAGCCGCAAGCACGAGCGCCAGCAGGAACATCTGCTTGGTGTCGCAGCCGCCGACAAAGAGCAGCGCGTAGCCCATCAGACCCATGATAACCGCCATGGACATGTTCGGCTGCAACATAACAAGGCCGCAGACAACACCGATGATCAAGAGCATCGGTAACATGCCCTTGGTAAAGCTTTGCATGACTTTGTATTTTTTGGATGCGAAGGATGCCATGTAGAGCATCATACCGAATTTTGCAATCTCGGAAGGCTGAATACTCTGTCCGCCGATGACGATCCAGCGGCGCGCGCCGTTTGTCTCCTGACCAAAGACGAGCACGGCAAGCAGCAGCGCGATGGAGATCAGGATTGCAATGAGCTTGAACTGCTCCAACCTGCGATAGTCAAAAAATGAAAGTCCGATCATCATTGGAAATCCAATGGCGAGGTACATTGCCTGTTTGCGAATGAAAAAATAGCCGTCATAGCCGACGGACGCAGTATTCTGCGCATAATAATAACTCGCGGAAAATACCATGACCAGCCCAAACGCACAAAGCAGGCCGACCATAAGAACGATCGGATAATCGATATGGCCCAGATTGCGCTTTTTCTTCGCAACGGCGCGTCTTTCCATGCTCTCTCCAAATCTATCGCATATTTTTTTCAGAACCGGCAGATGGAACCTTTGCTTGCCGGCTCCGCCGCACCCGCAGAAGCAGGATTGCGGCAATGCGCCACATTGGTGCATCGTGTATCATACCAAATGATGCGCAAGAGGGAAAGAGTGCGCTACATTTGTTTTCAGAATCTTTCAAATATAATCGTCTTTCCCCCACTTGTGTTTTCATTTCACCGTCAAGGCATGTGTTCTGGTTTGATTTGAAGAGAATATACAAAAAACGGGGATGTCAGCCATCCCCGTAACCAATGCTATTTCCCGAACACGCGGGTTCGAACCGTTTCGTTCCATTTTTCTTTTTCTTCGCGGATCGGCGAATGCGCGCTTTCTTCAAACCAAATCCACTCTTTCTTGGGTGTTTCCAGCGCATCAAACCATGGCTTTGCAATCTCCGGCGGCGTATTCCGGTCATGCCGGCCTTGCGTGATGAAGACGGGAACGTCCAACCGCTTGACCGTCTGATCAAACTTGCAGGTAATCACCTCGCGCCAGAGTTCGCGAAGGTTGTAGTATGCGCCCTTGGCATAGCCCGCGATATCGAGCAGTGTATATTCCGGCGAACGCAAAATGGGAAGAACCATGGAAGAGATCATGCCTTCTTTTTTTCCGTGGGCAGCCCCGCCGAATTTTGTCATCAGGTTGCGCTGCACGGTCAAATCATCCAGCGAACGGTAGAACCCGTCTACGGGAGCGCCGATGCGCGCAAGTGCCTCCAACGCCTTTTTATCTCCCCTTTTCGTTGCCTCGTTCAGCACAAACTCGTAGGAGATGCGCTCGTTTTCCGCGCCGTTTGCGAGTTGCCCCGTTCCGATATACGCCGCGATCTTCTCCGGCACCCGTGTGCAGAGCAATACCCCGAGGTAACTGCCGTAGCTGTGCCCGGCAAGATAGATTTTCTCCTGATGAAAGCGCTCTTGGAGCCAATCGATGGCGGCAATCGCATCTCCAAGCACCAGCTCCATATCCATGTGCTGCTCTGCTTGCGCGCGGGAGTAGCTTTTGCCTGCGCCGCGCTGGTCAAAACAGACCAGCGTGCAGATGTCTGCCAGCGGGGCCTGATCCTCCAGCACAAAGTGCCGGTCGCAAACGCCGGGTCCGCCATGCAAAAACAGCAGCACGGGGTTGTCCTCTTTTGTGCCGCGGATGCGGAAATCGAGTGTGGTTCCGTTGAGCGCGAGCAAACGGTGCTCGTCGATGGGAAACTTCTTTCTCATGCCGGTTCAGTCCCTTCTTTCGCGAGTCATTCAGTTGTATCAAATTATTCTTGTTCACTTTATCTTACGCTTTTTTTCTTCGCGCGTACAGCGCACGGCGCAAATCTGTGAACTTCCTGCTACGAAACCGTAAACAGTCTTTTGCCAAAAAGAGGCGTACGCGCCAATACACCAGAAAGGCGGCAAGCCTGAGAAGCTATACGGATGATTTTCGGGCATAATCATAATCATTCTCTTTTCTCTGCCAATCGGGTGTCGAGTCCCGCCGCTTCTCACCTCAATTGACCCTCTACCAAATACGGTGCTATACTGTAGCCAGTTTTTACGGCCAATACCCGCGCGGCACACACACAGACACGTTCCAATTCCGTCTGCATCCCCGCGCGCTCTCCGGCAGGAAAGGAACCTCCAATCATGACCAACCGACTCAAGTCCGCGCTCTCGCTTTCGCTTGCGCTCATGTTTGCGCTTTCACTGGCAGGCTGCGCGCTTCCTTCCCCCGTTCCCGCGGACGACGGCTCTCCCAGCGTCGCCTCGGACTTTGTGCCGAGTAGTACGTCAACGGATCAGCCCTCTGGCAGCACTTCACTTGTAGATGTGACGGACATGGCGGGCAATAAAGTCCAGCTGAATGCCTATCCGGAGCGCATTGTCGTACTGGATCCCGGCGATTGCGAGATTCTCTTCACCATTGGCGCGGGCGCAACCGTCGTTGGACGTTCTATCACGTGCGACTACCCGGCGGAGGTCAACCTATTGCCCTACGCCACTGCAAACGGCAAGAACGATCCGGATGTCTTGATGCTGCGTGAACCGCAGCTTGTCATCATGGGGCCGGAGGATGCGGCGGATTCCAAGCTGGTTGACGCGCTGAAAAACGCGGGCGTCGCCATCGTCGTCACCAACGTGACGGATGTGAACAACCTCTACGGTGCGATTACGCTGCTTGGTGCGCTGACAAACCATGACACGGAAGCAAAGGCGCTCGTTTCAGAGCTTGTGACATCGATTGCCGCGATGCAGACAAAAATCTCTGCACAATCGGACACCGTCTATCTGGAGCTTACGCCGATGGCAAAGGGTATGACCACGTATGGCGGCGGCAATATCTTCTCTTCCCTGCTCACGCTTGTCGGTTATCACAACGAGTTTGAAGATCAAACCGGACTGCTCAACGTCACGCAGGATCAGGTTGTCGGGCGTTCGCCGGACATCATCCTGACCGCAACCAAAGAGATCGAGTCGAACACACCCGACCCGAACGCAACCCCCGATCCTGCCGCGACGCCAGATGCTGACGGTACCACACCGGATGCAAGCAGCGCTTCGATCAGCGGGCCGGCTGAAATCCTCTCCCGCAGCGAATGGGCAACGGTAGATGCGGTGAAGAACAACCGCGTGTACTATATCGACCCCGCGTTGATCACCCGCGCAGGTCCGAGAATTATCGATGGCATCAACGCGCTGTATACCGCGCTTTATGGAAGAACACAGCCGGAGTTTAAATAATCCTCTTCCGTCTCCCTCCGGTCTTTTCGTTCGCACAATCCAAACCATTTGCGCGAAAGAAACAGAACAACGCTCCGGCGATGCCGGAGCGTTGTTTGTTGCAAATGGTTCTTTTCTGTTATGCAATGGCCGTGAAGGCTTCCTTGTCCATTCCGCAGACGGGGCAGACCCAATCTTCGGGCAGGTCTTCAAACGCGGTGCCCGGGGCAATTCCGCTGTCCGGATCGCCAACCTCGGGATCATATACATAACCGCAAACGCACTCATACTTCATACTACACATTACCTCCTGCTTGAATGAATTGAACCAGCTGGCCGTTTTCATACGCTAGGATGCGCCTCGGCAGTTTCGTTCTGGTTTCAATATAGCAAATACCACTTCTAAAGACAAGTAAATTTACTGTGATTCTTTTCACTGCTGTCCTAATAAGATGCAGATGTGATCCATCATACATGAATCTTTCAACACGCTTGTTCGAGGATCAGCTCAAACTGCCTGTAGGGGCGGATATTATCCGCCCGCAATGCCGGAATGTCAAGTCTTTCCAATATCCGAAGTGCAATCCGCCCGCGATGCCGGAATGTCAAGTCACTTCAGTATACCGCTTGATCCACCAGCTGCACGCAAAAAGACGGACGGCATTGCTGCCGTCCGTCTTGCGCCGCATTGGTTATTTCCCGATGCTGCGATACACATCCTCAAAATACTTCACAATCTTCGTGTCGTTCTGCCAGGTTTCCAGCTGCGTTCCCCAGAGCGCGTCGCTGTTCTTGGTGACCACGGCGGCCTTGATGGCGTCATGCGCATCCGTCAGCGATTTCTCGCCCGCGGGTTCGCTGCCGACCAGCTGCAGGATATAGAACACGTTGTCCACAAGGATCACGCCCGTGTGTTCGCCGTTCTTGAGCAGGCCAACCGCTTTGACGAGTTCTTCGTTCCAGGTGGTGTCCGCTCCGCCGACATACATCAGCAAGCCTGTGTCTACAAACGACGGATACTGGGTATACATCGTGTCCTCGCCGTATTTCTTGAGCACATCTTCAAAGCTCGTGCCCGCTTCCAGAGAGGCAAGCGCTTCGTTTGCTTTTTCGCGCGCATCTTTGATGTATTCTTCAAACAGCGCGTCCGCAGCGGCTTTCTTGGTGATGTAATCGTTGACCATCTCCGCGCCGCCTTCGATTTCGCCGGTGGTGATATTGATGCTCGTGTCGGTTGCGGCTGCGTTCTTCGCGGCATATTTGTCCGCCAGCGCGGTAAGCGCCGCTGTACCGTATTTCGTTTCGATCGCGGTCAGCTCATCCTTGAGTGCGGTGTAGTCTGCGGAAACCTCACCCGCGGGCGAGATCGAGATGGAGCGCACGCGCGCATAGCCTTCCGGCGTATAGAGCATCGGGTCTCCGCCGTTCATCTGGAAATCTTCCGCCGCATAGCCGAAGTCTGCCGGCGTGGTGGTGTAGGTTTCCTTCTGGCTCTTGAGCAGGTCATCGTAATACGTCTGAATCTCTTCATCCGTCGCGGTGACGCCCTTGGTGATTTCCGCTTTCAGTGCGGTCTTGATGGCTTCTTCGGTATAACGCTCGGAGATGAAGCTGCGGAAACCGTCCACATCGAGATCCATGCCCGCTGCTTTGATCTGCTCCTGGAAGATTTCCAGAGCACGCGCTTCCACATCGGCTGCGCCTTCCTGCTTTGCCTGTTCACGGAAGTTGTCCGTGTAGGTTTTCATCTGCTCGTCAACCTGCTTCTCAACCTCTGCCTTCTGCTCGTCGGTCAGAGTGATGCCGAGTTGATCCGCTTCGTAGAGTTTGATCTTCTCCGTCACGAGGGAAGCAACCACGTTGTCCTGCATGGCGGCGATATCCTCGTCCGTGCTCGGTGCGCTCATGCCATAGGCAGAGTACATGGAGACCATGTATTCGTATTGATCGGCGATTTCGCCCTTCGTGATGGTGTATTTGTCTCCGACTTTCACGGCGACGGCATCGCGCTCCGGATCGGCAGCCGCGTTGGAGGACGTGGCGTTGGATGACGTTGCGTTGGAGTTGCTGGCGTTGGTTGCGCCTTTTCCGCAGGCCGCAAACGACAGCGTCAGGGCGAGCGCGATCAGCGCGGAGAGCGCTTTTTTCCAGGTTTTGTTCAACATGCTTGATTTTCTCCCTTTTTTATTCAGCGCCTCTGCGCATTGGGTATGATTGGATGGTGGTTGGTATCAGAAACGGTGTCACGCGATTCTGTTGCGCCACTTTGACCATTATATGCCCGCGTCGTTGTCTACGCAACGAACAATTGTGTAAAGGAATTGTGGCAGTTTGCCGGTGATTGCCTCGGCACTGGCGTTTTTCTGCCGTATTTCAATGGCAGGCGGGTCGCTGGCGATGAGCCGCGTGCCTTCAAAGCCGGAGACAGCGGAGATGAGTTTCCCGCCGTCGAGGTGTGCGTTCTGTGAAAAGCGCAGGCGTGCCTCTCCTTCACGAACGGTCACGCTCTCGATAAACGCTCTTGCCGCATACGCCTTGACCTCGGAAATGCGCATGAGGTTGGTGACGCTCTCCGGCGGCTCGCCATAGCGGTCGATGAACTCCTCCGTCACGTCCATCATGCTCTCCGCACCGTCGATCTCCGCGATCCGGCGATATGCCTTGAGCCGCATGAGTTCGCTTGGCACATAGTCGTGCGGAATGTGCGCGTCAATTGGGATATCTACGCTGGTCTCTGTGACGGGTTCAAGATTCTTCCCCTGCTGCTCGTCCACGGCTCTGCGGATGAGTTTGACATAGTATTCATAGCCAACATCCGTGATGTGCCCGTGCTGCTCTGCGCCGAGAAGAGAACCCGCGCCGCGAATCTCCAAATCCCGCATGGCAAGCTGGAACCCCGCGCCAAACTGCGTGAATTCACGAATCGCCATGAGTCGCTTTGCCGCCTTCTCGTTCATCACGCGGCCGGACTGCACGGTGAAATACGCATAGCCGATGCGGTTGGATCGCCCGACGCGCCCGCGCAGCTGATAGAGCTGCGCCAGCCCCATCTTGTCCGCCTCCAGCACGATCATCGTGTTCGCGTTGCCGATGTCAAGCCCGCTTTCGATGATGGTCGAGCAAAGCAGAATGTCGTAACGCTGTTCGAGGAAGTCCAGCATCGCGTTTTCCAGCTGAGTTTCGCCCATCTGCCCGTGCGCGATGGTAATCCGCGCCTCCGGCACGAGGGATTCGAGCTTGCGCATGGTCTGCTCCATGCTGATAACACGGTTGGACACCACGTATGCCTGCCCTTTTCGCGCGAGCTCTCGTGAGAGCGCATCCTTCACCAGCGCGTCGGAATGCTCCATCACATAGGTCTGGACGGGATAGCGCGCCTCCGGCGGAGTCTCGATGACGCTGATGTCGCGAATCCCCGTCATAGAGAGGTTGAGTGTCCGCGGAATCGGCGTCGCGGTCAGTGTGAGTACATCGACCGTCTTCTTCATCGCCTTGAGCTGCTCTTTGTGGTTCACGCCAAAGCGATGTTCCTCGTCGATGACCAGCAAGCCAAGCGCCTTGTACTTTACATCCTTTGCCAGCAACGCGTGGGTACCGACGACTACATCGATCTGTCCTTTTGCGAGGGCTTCCTTGACCGCCTCGCGTTCTTTTGCTGTCTGGAAGCGCGAAAGACAGGCCGCCTTCACTGGAAAATCAGCAAAGCGCGAGCACATGGTGTTATAGTGCTGCTGTGCCAGAATCGTGGTCGGCACCAATAAAGCCGCCTGTTTGCCGTCCTGAATCGCCTTAAATATCGCCCGCAGCGCAAGTTCCGTCTTGCCGTAGCCAACGTCTCCGCAAAGCAGACGGTCCATCGGGCGAATTTGTTCCATGTCCGCCTTGATCTCGTCCATGCTCTGCTTCTGATCGGGCGTGAGTTCATAGGGAAATCGCTCTTCAAAGGTTCTTTGCCAGGCGGTGTCCTTGGAAAACGCAAAACCTTGCGCGCTCGCGCGCTCGGCATAGAGTGCCGCAAGGTCGAAGGCGAGCTTCTTTGCCGCGCTTTTTGCCTTGTTGACCCGGTTGGTCCATTCCGCTCCGCCGAGTTTGCTCAGCTGCGGACCCGTCTCCTCCTCGCCGCCGCCAACATACTTTTGCACGCGGTCGAGCTGATCGGTCGGGATATAGAGCCGATCTCCGCCACGATATTCAATTAATAAGTAGTCTTTTGTGTTTCCCTGCACCGTCAGCGGTTCGACCTTGACAAAGCGTCCGATGCCGTGCGTCTCGTGGACGATATAGTCCCCTACCGAAAGTTCGGAGAACGAAAGATGCTTCTTCGCGCGGGTCTTCTTCACCGCACGCTCGGTGCGTCCCGTGATCTCGAATTCACAAAAGATGTTGAGTTTGAATTGCGGATAGGAGAACCCGCGTGCCAGTTGCCCCGGCAGGATGATCGTTTTGCCGGCAGGCAGCTCGTGCGGCAGCTCGCTCAATGCGGTTGCGTGGGCATCGTAGTCCGCGAGGTTGTGCAGCAGCTCTTCCGTCTGCTCGCCCGCATAGATGACCGTCTTTTCGCCCTGCTGATTCAGGCGCTTGATCTCGCGTGCAATCTCATCAAACGCGCCCATGAACTGTGGCGCGCCGCGCGATTCCAAATTCACAATTTCACGCGGGGATAACTGCGGATGTGTGCGTGAAAGCGCGTAAAACAGCGCGGTTCTGCCCGTGTGCAGCCGTTCCAGCGTCTCGTTTGCCCCGCGTTCCAGCGCGCCCTGCTCCGGCACGCCCTCGTCGCGCTCCAGCATTGCCTTAACAGTCTCGGCAAAGCGCAATTGCTCGGTGCGCAGCGCCTCGTCGATGAGAAGTGCTTCGTCTACGATGAGAATCGCGTCATCGTGAAGATAGTCCAAGAGTGTTTCTGTTTTTTTATACAGCAGCGGCAGGAGTACGTCTCCGCCGACGCTGGCGATGCCTTCGCTCCATGCATCTTCCTGATCGCTCAATCCTGCGCGGCCTGCGATACGCTTGAGCGCTTTTTGCGTGAGCTCCTTGGGTTGCGGGGTCTCCAGCGCGGGACGGATTACGATGGATTGAATCTGCTCCACGCTGCGCTGGGATACCGCGTCAAATGTGCGCATCTGGTCGATCTCGTCGCCAAAAAACTCGATGCGGGCAGGGTATTCCTCGCCCGGGGCAAACACGTCCACAAGGTCTCCGCGCGCGGCGCACTGCCCGCGCCCTTCAACCAGCTCCACCCGCTCGTAACCCGCCGAAACCAGCCGCTCGATGAGCGATCTGGGATCGAGCGTGTCGCCGACCGAGAGCGCGAGCTGGCTGCCCGCAAACGCGCCTTTGGGCGCAAGCGCCTGCATCAGCGCGGCGGCGCTCGCCGCAACCACGCAGGGTTCGCCGGAAAGCAGCGTGCTCAGCGCCGCAATGCGCGCGCTGCGGTTCTCGCCGGAGGCGGCGTGGACATAGACCAGCGGCGTTTCGCGCGGCAAAAACAGCTCCGCGCGCACACCAAAAAGGCGCGCGCTCTCGTGAAACTGCGCGGCGGCAATATCCGTCGCTGTCACAAACAGCACCTGCCGCGTCCGCGCGAGCGAAGCGCAGAGGTGTGCCTTTGCGTTTGCGGCAACGCCAAACGCCGCGACCGGGCCTTTGCCCCCCTCCAGCGCCAAACGCATGCGCTGGTAATCCGTCGCGGAATCGAGTACCTTCAATATTGGGTTGTAATCCATGCCTGGCGTCAAGCGTCCCCCGTTTCGCGTGTGAGTCGGGACGCAGGCGTTGTTTTAGTCCGCCTTTGCCCCGCCGATGTGCCGTTTGTTATATTTTGCCTGCGCGTCCTGAATCTTACCTTCTATGATCAGCAAGGTAGCGCTGGCTGCGTCCCGAAACGCCTCCGTAAGCGCGACTTGATCCTCTTTACCGGGCTTGCCCAGCACGTGTTGTTTCAGGTCCTCGCCCTTGTTGCCGCCAACGCCGATGCGCACGCGTGGAAAATCTCCGTTGCCGAGTGTCCCGATGATGGAACGCATGCCATTGTGTGTGCCTGCGCTGCCTTTTTCCCGGATGCGGAGCGACCCGACCGGCAGTTCGATGTCGTCATAGAGCACGACAAGGTTCTCTACCGGGCATTTATAGAAATGCATCAGCGCCTGAATGCAGTCACCCGAGAGATTCATGTAGGTCGTGGGTTTCACGAGCACCACGCGCTCGCCTTTGTAATTGCCTTCGCCATATTCGCCCGAGAATCCGCGCTTGGTGACCTTGATACCCAGTTCGTCCGCCAGCACGTCCAGCGCCTGAAAGCCCGCGTTGTGGCGCGTGCGCTTGTAGAGTAGACCTGGATTGCCAAGACCTGCGACGACGAACATAGATACCCCTTAAAAAAGTTGAAATCTAGAAAATCGAACTCTAGAAAATCGAGACCCGGAAAACCGAACCACGAAAGATCGAAATCCAACCTATATTAGCACGATCCCGCGCTCTTGACAACAACGCATTGATGGTGATACGCTATCCAAACGATATAAGCGACGACGGAAAGAGTAGCATCGTTACGCGTTTGAAGAGAGATTCGGGGTCAGGTGAAAGCCCGAAATCGCGCGCTTTGCGAACATGGCTCCCGAGCTTCTCGCGGTGAACGCTTCATTTGCCTCAGCCGCGGCGGTCCTCCGCCCGATACAGCGGAAACTTATGCCCCCTCCTGATTGGGGAAGTAAGGTGGTTTTTCGGTTCGCGATTTGTTGCGTGCCGTCCTTACATGTGGGCGGCATGCTTTTTTATTTTTCCCCTGATTCTGACTCTGGATGGTACCACCATGGCAGAGAAAAAACATGATTTTATTGGATTTTGACTTTGGAGGGCACCAGCATGGAAGAGAAAAAAACGTTTTACATCACAACCCCGATCTATTATCCCAGCGCGAGCCTGCACATCGGCCACGCTTACAGCACCGTCGCGACGGACGCCATCGCACGCTATCACCGCCAGCGCGGGGACGAGACCTTCTTCCTCACCGGCTCGGACGAGCACGGCCAGAAGATCGAGCGCAAAGCAAAGGCTGCGGGTGTAACGCCGCAGGAATATGTGGATCACATCGTCGCGGGGTTCAAGGATCTCTGGAAGCTGCTGGACATATCCTATGACAAGTTCATCCGCACCACGGACGAGTATCATGTCAAAGCAGTGCAGAAGATGTTCAAGAAGCTCTATGATCAGGGCGACATCTATAAATCAAAATACACCGGACATTATTGCACACCCTGCGAGAGCTTCTGGCTCGATCGCCAGATTGAAGAGTCGGGCGGCGTTTGCCCCGACTGCGGCGGCCCGGTCGAGCTGGTCGAGGAAGAAAGCTATTTCTTCCGGCTCTCGAAATACGCCGATCGCCTGATCCAGTATATCAAGGACAACCCGACGTTCATCCAGCCCAACAGCCGCACGAACGAGATGCTGCAAAACTTTCTTCTGCCGGGTCTGGAAGACCTGTGCGTAAGCCGCACGAGCTTCACGTGGGGAATTCCAGTCGATTTCGACGGAAAACACGTGGTCTACGTCTGGTTGGACGCGCTGAGCAACTACATTACCGCGCTCGGGTGGGGAAGCGAAGACGATTCGCTCTATCGCAAGTTCTGGCCGGCGGATGTCCACATCGTCGGCAAAGAGATCGTGCGCTTCCATACCATCATCTGGCCGATCATGCTCATGGCACTCGGCGAACCGCTGCCCAAGCAGGTATTTGGCCACGGTTGGCTCGTGCTCGACGGCGGCAAGATGAGTAAAAGTAAGGGCAATGTGGTCGATCCTGTGCAGCTCTGCGCACGCTACGGTGTGGACGCAATCCGCTATTTCCTTCTGCGCGAAGTACCGTTCGGTTCGGATGGCACCTTCTCCAACGAGGCATTGATCGCGCGCATCAACACCGACCTTGCCAACGACCTTGGCAACCTGCTCAGCCGCACGGTCGCGATGATCGACAAATACTTTGGCGGCGTGCTGCCTTCGCCCGGCACAGTGGCGGACGAAGACGCGGCGCTAATTGCGCTCGCCAGCGAGTTGCCCGCCAAGGTAGACGCGCAGATGACCGAGTTGCACATTCCCGACGCGCTGGCGGAGATTTGGAAGCTTGTGGGCGCCTGCAACAAATACATCGACGTGACCGCGCCCTGGTCGCTTGCCAAGAGCGAGGCGGGTCAGGAGCGGCTCAAGACGGTGCTCTACAACCTTGCCGAGAGCCTGCGCATCGTCGCGATCCTGCTCACGCCGTATCTCACCAGCACGCCCGCGAAGATGTTTGCCCAGCTCGGCACCGCGCCCGCGCAGGCAGCGTTTGAATCCCTCACGTGGGGCGGCAGCCTCCCCGGCTCGGTGGTACACAAAGGCGAAGCGCTCTTCCCGCGCATCGACGCGGAAGCGGAGCTTGCCTATTTCGCGGCGGAAGCGGAGAAGACAAAAGCGGCAGCCGCGCCTGCAACCGCACCTGCAGCGGAAGCAACGCCCGCTCCGGCGACAGAAGCCGCGTCCGCTGCGCCCGCCAAGCACGGACATGGCGAAGACGAAGCCCCGGCGGAAATTGAATATGACGACTTTGCAAAGGTCGATCTGCGGTTGGCCAAGGTCGTGGCCTGCGAAGAGATCAAGAAGAGCAAGAAACTGCTTAAGCTCACGCTGGAAGTCGGTGCGGAAACGCGCACCGTCGTCTCTGGTATCAAGCAGTGGTACACGCCGGACGATCTCGTCGGCAAGACGGTTGTGCTGGTTGCAAACCTTAAGCCCGTCACGCTCTGCGGTGTGGAGAGCCACGGCATGATTCTCTGCGCATCCGACGCGGAGGACACAAATCTCTCCGCTTTGACCACGCTGGCGGCGATGGAGAGCGGCTTAAAGGTGCGATAAACGCAAAGGAGTGTTGCGATGAGTGAACATATTCTAAAAGACGGACGCACGCTGATTTTGCGCGATCCGACCCTTGCCGATGCGCAGGAGATGATCGACTATCTCAAGATCGTCGGCGGCGAGACGGATTTTCTCCTCGCGGACGAAAACGGGATCGAGGGGCTCACGCTCGAAGGCGAGCAGGGTTGGATCACAAGCACACTCACCGCGCCGAACACGAAGATGTTCGTCGGCACGATCAATGGCGAAATCGTATTGGTTTGCGATGTCCGCGCGGCAGGCAGACCCCGCATCGCGCACGTCGGCGGGGTCGCGATCTCCATCAAGCGTGATTACTGGCGGCTTGGCATCGGCAGCATCGCCATGCAGGCGATGATCGATTTTGCTAGGAGCATCGGCGTACTGCGGACACTCTCGTTGGAGGTACACGCAGAAAACGAACGGGCAATCGCGCTCTACAAACGCTTCGGCTTTGTCGAAGTCGGGCGGCACAAGGGCAGAATCAACGTCCGCGGAACGTATTTTGACGAGATTCTGATGGACTTAGACCTGACAACGTTCGCGTAAAAACAAACAAAAAGAAAGTGTAACCATGCAACTATTTGACACACACGCGCATTTACTGGACGACCAATTTGAAACCGACCGCAACGCACTCATCGCCTCCCTTCCGGCGGCCGGGGTAAGCGGTTTTGTGGAGGCCTGCGTCGAAGCGGAGGATATTCCGAAAATTCAGGCACTCACTCTGCTCTACGACTTCGTCTATGGCAGCGCGGGCATCCATCCGCATTCCGCCAGCAAGGCGGACAACACCAATCTGCTGCGGGTCGAGCGCGCGCTGGAGCAAAAGAAGATTGTAGCCGTCGGTGAAATCGGGCTGGACTATCACTATGACTATTCCCCGCGCGAAGCGCAACGGGAAGCGTTTGCCAACCAGCTGGATCTGGCGATTGCCGCGAAAAAACCTGTCATCATCCACGACCGCGAGGCGCATGGAGATGTGATGGCGATGGTTTCCGCGCGAAAAGGCCGCCTGGGCGGCGTGCTGCATTGTTATTCCGGCAGCTATGAGGACGCGGTGCGATATATCGACTTGGGGTTCTACATCGCCTTTGGCGGCGCGCTGACGTTCAAAAACGCCACCAAACAGCGAGCAATCGCAGAAAAACTCCCGCTCGATCGACTGGTCATCGAGACCGATTGCCCATACATGACACCCGAACCGCACAGAGGCGAGCGCAACAGCCCGCTGATGATTCATCTCACGCTGGAAATGCTCGCCAAGGTGCGTGGCATATCTCTGGAAGAAGCCGCCTCTGCCACCTACCAGAACGCGATGAATCTCTTCGGGATCTCGCTGTAAAACCGAACAGCATTAACAAAAGGGCGCTCGTGCAAGAGCGTCCTTTTGTGTTGGTTTGTGTTGGTTTGTGTTGGTTTTATGTTGCTTTACATCCAACCCATCAACCCGAACACCACCAGCGCGAGAATATCTACGCCGAAGATGATGCCTAGGGTGATGAGCTTGTTCTTCATTTTCTTCATGTCGTGCACGACAAACGCCATCGTGAAAAACGGCAGGTACCCGATCAGCCAAACAAGATATGGGAACGAGCGGCTCCACCAAGGATATTCCCATGTGAGCAGGCCTGCATAGTTCAGGAAACATTCGATGCAAACCGAGAGCGTCGTGTAGACCACCGCCAGAAACACGCGGTTGTTGATGCCGAGAATCTTC
Organism: Bacillota bacterium; assembly: GCA_023395595.1. GTDB lineage: Bacteria > Bacillota > Clostridia > Christensenellales > CAG-138 > UBA7703. The sequence goes on along the minus strand of JAEWYO010000050.1, from coordinate 33,722 downwards.
GCCTTGGGGTCTTTGGGCAGCGTTAAGCAAACCGCGATGCCCATCATCGCAAACATAAACGAAATCTCGATGTTGTAGCCGATGAGCAGCAGCAGCGCGGTGTCCCCTACGCCAGTCGGCGTGCCCCAGACGGGCGCAAAGCCGCTTGCATGGAAGACGATGCTGTTCCAGATTTCGTTGAACAAATCCATGCCCCAGAGCGCCGCACCGCCAAGCAAAACGTTCCAGTTTTTCGCGGAAATCTCTTTGTTGTAGATGTACATGACAACGAGCAATAGGGGTACAACGTACCATTTGAGCGTGAGCGCCGGATTTCGCAAGATCTCCAGCGCGCTGAGAGAATATGCGGACATGATCTGCCTCCTGATGTGTTTTTTTGAGTAGACGTGACACCTCAAGCATACGCAAATCTTGTTTGTTGTCAATCCCAAATCCACTACTTATTGATACGCTCGTCTATTACTCTTATATGCCGTAACCGTTCTGTGCCGAAACAGTTTTTTCTGCTTGATTTTTCGAGGCCAACCCGATAAACTTGCAGCAGGAACACGGAAAGGAGAACGTTATGCCTCGCGAAATATACACAATATACTTGTGGCATATGCTTTTTGATGGGCTCCACAATGCGAAGTATCTTTTTATCATGCTCGCGATCTTTTGCCTTGTTTGCTATTGGGCGGTCTTCGAGAAAGCGTTTGAACACGGCTGGGGTGCGCTGATTCCGTTTTACAGCAATTATCTATACTTCAAGATCACTTGGGGCAGCGGTTGGTATTTTCTGTTGCTGCTGATTCCGATTGCAAACGTTGTGATCACAATCATCACAACCTTCAAACTCGCCAGAGCCTTTCGGAAAGGTTTTTGGTTCGGTTTGGGGCTTTTGTTCCTATATCCGGTCTTTCTCGGCATACTCGCCTTTGGCGAGCCGCGTTACGCCGGCGTACCAACGCGGAACGATTCCTTCGACTTGTGACGAACTCACATTTCCATCTTTTCTTTTTATATGCAAGTGGTATACTCAACTTAGCCTAAAAAGCAAATATACGAAGGGGGATTTTCATATGGAGAACTTTTATGCGGACTATTATTCTCAACCAAGACCCGGAATGACGTTCTTGAGTTTGGCGATTGCCGTGCTCGGCATCATCGCAATGTGGAAGATCTTTGAAAAAGCGGGCGAACCCGGCTGGGCCGCGATTATCCCGTTTTACAACCTGTATGTCCTCTTCAAGATCACCTGGGGCAATGGCTGGAAATTCCTGCTGCTGCTGATTCCGATTGCAAACTTCGTGTTTGCAATCATCACCATGGTCAAGCTCGCAAAAGCCTTCGGCAAGGGCGGCGGTTTCGCGGTTGGTTTGATCTTCCTGAGCATCATCTTCTATTGCATTCTCGCCTTTGACCAATCCCAGTATCTGGGCGTACCCGAAAAGGCATAATCAACCGGCAAACACACAACGAGCGCCCTTAAGCGGGGCGCTCGCTTTTTTGCGCTTAAATTTTGGTTGGCAGCACTACTCCCGCGCTTGGGGGGCGCTTGCGCATTCGTTTTTGGTGCCGAGCAGCATCTGCAGCCCGTGCTCCAGCGCAGGCAAAACCGGCTCCAGGTTTTCACGCACTGCCTTCGGGCTGCCGGGCAAATTCACGATCAACGAATCATGATACAGCCCCGCCTGCGCGCGAGAGAGCATCGCACGGTTGGTGATATTCAGGCAATAGGCACGCATCGCCTCCGGTATGCCGGGCGCAAGGCGTTCGCATACGGCAATCGTCGCCTCCGGCGTGACATCGCGCTTGCTGAAGCCCGTTCCGCCGCTGGTGAGAATCAAGCTTACGCCGAGCTCGTCCGCGTGCCGCCGGAGCTCCTGCTCAATCAGCGGCTGCTCGTCCGGCACGATGGTCTGCGCGATCACGTCGTATTCTGCGTCACGCAGCATGCTTGCGGCCAGCGGACCCGCGGTATCTTCCCGCTCCCCGCGAAAACCTTTGTCGCTCACCGTGATAACGGATGCTTTGAACATATTTATCTCCTCCTGAAAATTGAGCGTATCTATGCAAACTCGCGTCTCTTACGTGTGCGTCTTCTGCAACAGCATGATGTGTTCTTTGGGAAGGCAAAACCAGCCTTCACTCCCCGCGATAAACCGTTCTCCATCCACCCGGCTCAGCTCGACGCGGATCGTGCCCGTTCCACCAGCGGGCAAGAGCGTCAGCACACGGGAAAACACGTCGTCCGCAGCTTCCACCACGCGGCAATACAACGCATTTTCCGTCTCCGCCGTGCAGGGCATGATGTAGTGCGCGCGGATACCCGTGTGCGTGATTCCGCGGCCACCGATTTGTGCACAGGTGAGCACGGCGTTCCAGTCCGGCACGCGCATCGTCCCCTGCGAAAGAACCTCCGCACAAACGCAGTTCTTGCAACCCGTGATGAGAGCGGCTTGCAGCGTGCGCGGATGGTCGAACAACTCAGTCGTACCCAGAACCGGCTCGGACAAACCCTCGTTGAGTACGCAAACGCGCTGGCTCATGCGGTAGACTTCTCCCCTGTCGTGGGAAACCAGCAGCGCCGCACCGGAAAATTCGGAAAGTGTCTGCTTGACTTCGCCTTCAAGTTGCCATCTGAGGTGGCTGTCCAACGCGGCAAACGGCTCGTCCAGCAGGATCGCCTCCGGCTCACCCGCAAGCATGCGGCAGAGCGCAACGCGCTGCATCTGCCCGCCGGAGAGTTCGCGCGGATACCGCTGCTCCAATCCCTCAAGCTGAAAACGGGCGATCAGGTTCTCACGCTTTGCCTGCTTCACGCGCGCATCCCGCTCCCGCGAGAGCCCCGCGTCGATGTTTTGCAGCACGGTCATATTCGGAAACAGCGCATATCGCTGAAAGAGATAGCCAACCCTTCGCTCCTGCGGCGGTAGGTCGATTTTTTGTTTGGAGTCATAGAGCACGCGCCCGTCGAGCACGATGCTGCCCTCGTCCGGCTTCTCTACGCCCGCAATGCACCGCAGCGTCATGCTCTTTCCGCTGCCGCTAGCGCCGAGGAGCGCGGTAACGCCCGCCTCCGCGGTGAAAGAGACGTTGAGCGTAAAGCCTTGCAATCGTTTGATGATGTCTACGGTTAAGGGCATGTTCTCTCCGTTTTCTTCTATCACATGGCGATCCGGGTCGGACTCACCATTTTTTGATGTTCTTCATCTTGGAATCGGCAAAGAGATTCATGAGCACCACGATTCCAAACGAGATCAATAGTATGATGATCACCCAGAGTCCTGCGGTCAGATAATCTCCGTTTTGAATTACCATCGCGATGCGCTGGGAGATCGTGCCTGTCTTGCCCGCGATGTTTCCCGCGAGCATGCTGGTGGCGCCGTATTCGCCAAGTGCGCGGGCGAAGGTGAGGATCGTCCCGCTGACCACGCCCGGGCCTGCCGAGGGCAGCACCACGCGCCAAAAGATCGCGCGTTCGCTCATGCCCAGCGTGCGTCCGGCATAGATCAACTCGATATCCACCTGCTCAAAGGCGGCGCGCGCGTTTCGATACATCAGCGGAAACGCGATCACGCTTGCCGCGAGGATGCACCCAAGCCACGTCTGCACGACCTTGATGGAGAGTTCCTGATACAAAAACGATCCAATCGGGCGGCGGAGGCTGAAGATCAGCAGCAGAAAGAAGCCCGCAACCGTCGGCGGCAGCACCATCGGCAGCGTGAGCAGCCCGTCCGTAAACGCCTTTGCGCGTTTACCCATGCGCATCACGCGGCGCGCCGCCCAGATGCCCAGAAAGAAGCAGAGTACGGTTGCGACCAAACCGGTTTTGAGCGAAATCCAAAGCGGGCTATAGTCGAGGGTTTTCAGAATATCCCAAATCGCCTGCATCGTCTGCCTCCTTCCAAGAAAAATTGGTGTGTTTGTTGTTGTATTTGCGCTGGGTTTATCTTATCACATCGTAAAACAAATCCAAATAAAACAAATCGATAGATATGAAATGCACCCGCCGCCAGATGACTTGGACGGCGGGCGCATTGTGTTCACATTGCGTGCTTTGTGCGCGAAAGACGGATTCCAATCAATTGGATGTTTTCGCTTATTTGTTGATGATGAACATGAACTTTTCGAAGATGGCCTTCACTGCGTCCGTCTGGAGGAACGCGATGAAGTCGTCCGCTGCTGCCGTCTGTGCCGCCGTGGCTTCCGGGTTGTTCACGCGGCAAACGGGATAGAGAATGTCTCCCGTAAGCGCGGTATCCGCCACTTCGAGGATGTCCACATCGTCCTTAACGGAGTATGCGTCGGAATAATACACGGTGCCGACTTCGTTGGAGCCTTCCTTGACCGCCTCTTTCACCTTGCTGACATTGCTGCATTCGTTGATCTCCACGCCGCCGAGCGCTGCGGAGACATCTGCCGTGGTGTAATCCTTGGCATCCTTCGTGCCGTCGAGCACGCCGAGTTTGATCAGCAGCTGGCGCGTGTATTTGCCCGCAGGCACGCTGCCATCCGCTAGCGCGATGCTCTTGGCTTTGGCGAGATCGGCAAAGCCGGTCACGGCGGTGCCGCTGCCCTTGAGGGTGATCAGCGCAAGCTTGTTTGCCAGCAGGTCAACGCGGCTATCCGCGACCATATAGCCTTTTTCTTCCAGCGTCTTGACTTGACTCGTTGCCGCGGAGAAGAAGATATCGCAAGCAAAACCTTCCTCCACCTGGGTGAGCAGCGTGCCGGAGCTGTCTGCGTTATAGGTGATCTTGACGTTCGGCTGGCTCTCGTTGTAGAGCGGGATGATCTCCTTGAACGCGCCTTCCAAGCTCGCCGCGATGAACAGTTGCACCTCGGCTGCTTCCAGCGGGGCTGCCGTGGGTTCGGGCGTCGCAGCGGGGGCTTGTGTTGCGGTTTCGGTTGCGGCAGGGACTTCGGTTGCGGCGGGTACCGCGGGAGCGGCGCATGCGCCGAGCATCGCCATCATCACAACGGCAAGAATCAGGGCAATCCATTTCTTCATGTGTTTGATCCTCTCAATGTTATTGATCTATGGCACGCGTCAAGACGCGAGAACCATTTTGATCGATCTATGGTACGCGTCACAACGCGAGAACCATCCATATAGAGGGCATGAAGAACGGCTGCGGGAAAAAATCTTCCGTTACTCCTTGCCAAACGCGCAGTTGGGATAGGTGCAGACCTCGCATTGCAGGCAGAGCCCGCCGTTGCCGAGGCGTGTCAGATCCCGCCGCGCAATGCGCATGCCCGCGACCACGCGGGGCAGAACGATGTCGAAGATCGACGCGCGGGAATACATCACGCAGCCTGGCAGACCCATAACAGGCACGCCGTCCGCATAATACCCCAACAGAAACATTGCTCCGGGCAGCACGGGCGCGCCATAGGTGATGATTTCGGCGCCGCTGTCGCGAATTGCGGCGGGTGTGCGGTCGTCCGGGTCCACGCTCATGCCGCCGGTACAGAGCACGATATCCACGCCGCTTGCGCGAACATCTTGTATCGCGGCGACGATATGCTCCGTACTGTCGTCGCTGAAGCGCCGCTGAGTCAACGAAACGCCAAGCGCTGCCAGCTTTTTCTCCACTACGGGTGTAAACTTGTCGGTAATTCTACCATGAAAGACTTCGTTTCCGGTGACGACGATGCCCGCCTTAAGCCCTTTTCGATAAGGCGTGAGCCGCATCAGCGGTTCGCTACCCACGAGTGCTTCTGCCTCGTCGATGCGCCGCTTATCGATTAATAGCGGGATGATTCGCGTGCCCGCGAGCTTGTCTCCGATCTTGACGGGGCTGTTGGTGTGGCGCGAGGCAACCATGATGTCAGGCAGGTCGTTGAGTGCATCCATGCGCGCAACGTCCACCGTGAACACGCCGTCTTCGGTTGCAAAAAGCTCAATCTTGCCCTCTTTGACCTCGCCGCGACGCATATGTTCGCTTTCGCAAAACCGCGCGAGGCGATCCGCCGCTTCGTTTTCGTGGAGGGTGTTTTGGTCCACTTCCCAAACGTAGAGGTGGTCTTTCCCCATGGAGAGCAGCATCGAAATGTCCTCTTTGGTGACGACATGTCCTTTTCGAAACTGCGCGTCCTTGCTTTCCCCGGGAACGATGCGCGTCAGGTCATGGCAAAGCACGTGGCCTACGGCATCTTTTGTGTCGATGAGCTTCATACGCGAATTCTATCATTATTTTTCTGAAAAAACAACGCTTTTGCACGAGTTGCGGATAGCAGAACGATTTTCCAGAATGATTACGATAGATCCTCCAATCTTTTTAAAATAGTGGGATGAAAAAAAGCGGGCTTCGCCCGCGGAGTTCCGTTTGTTTAAGCTTCGATTTCGACCGCGTCTCCAGTCGAAATCGTACCCGGCGTGAGCACGCGTACAAAGATTCCCTCGTGCGGCATGATGCACTGGCCGACTTTTTTATAGATTTCACAGTGCTGGTGGCACTCTTTGCCGATCTGTGTGACCTCCACGCGGCAGTTGCCGAGGCGCAGAATTGTTCCCACGGGCAACGTGTAGAGCGCAATACCCTCCGTGGTAATATTCTCCGCGAATTTGCCGGGCGTGAGATCGTCCAGCCCCAGCGCGGTCATCTTGTCGATGCTTTCCTGCGCAAGCAGGCTGATCTGCCGGTGCCAGTTGCCTGCGTGCGCGTCGCCAACAATCCCGTGATCCACGCGGAGTTCCGCGCACGAAACAGGCTGTTTGAATGTGCCCTTCTTCGGGCTGATGTTGATGGATGTAATCTTTGCCACGGTTTTCTCCTGCCGCATGTCCGTTTTGATTATTCTTACCATGGATGGTATGTTCGTCTTCTTCAGCCGCCGATCCGGCTCATGTTCTTCTCCGCTGTGAATCCCTCGTCGAAGCAATGTGTCTCGGGCTTGTGCTTGATTGCCTCCGCAATCACCGCAATCAGCGCCGTGTCGCCTTCCTGTACAAGCGCTTCCTTAAGCGAGAACTCCTCGTTCGAGCCCAGGCAAGGGCGCAGCATGCCGTCGCTCATCACCCGCACGCGGTTGCAGTCCGCACAGAAGCGGTGCGACACGGGATCGATCAATCCAACACGGCCGATTGCGCCCGGCAGTTGATAGTCCCGCGCGGGCTGGCCGATATAGGATGGCGCAACGGGAACCAACTCCGGATGCTTTTGCAGTAGCTCTTCTCCCGTGACGCGCAAATCCGCCTGATCGGTTTCGCCCAGCGGCATATATTCAATAAATCGCACAGAAATATTTCGATCCTTCGTAAGCGCGAGAAAATCCCCCGTCTCATCGTCGTTTTGCCCGCGCAGAAGCACGACGTTGAGCTTGAGCGAGTCAAACCCCGCGGCGTATGCCTCCTCAATCCCCGTCAGCACGCGGGAGAGCGAACCGCCGCCGGTAATCGCGGTATAACGTTCCGGCTTGAGCGAATCCAAGCTGATATTCAGGCGGTTGAGCCCCGCCTCGCGCAACGCGCGGCTCTGGCCCGGCAGATGCTGCCCATTGGTCGTCATGGTGATCTCTTGAATTTCTGGTATCGCGCGGATACCGGAGATCATGGAAAGCAAATCCCGCCGCAACATGGGCTCTCCGCCTGTGAGGCGCACTTTCGTAACCCCAACCACAGCAAATGCGCGCGTAATGCGCAGAAACTCTTCCTGCGTAAGCTCGCTCTGCTTTGGGCAGATGCCTTCACCCGCGCGGCAATACGCGCACTTGAGCGTGCAGCGTTCCGTCAGCGAGAGCCTGAGGTATGAAATTGTGCGTCCAAAGCGGTCGTTCATTTTCGTTTGACGATTCTTTCAAGAGATTGATCTGTTTCTGCGGTCGTTCATTCTGTAATTTGATGATTCTTTCAAGTGATTCGATCTGCTTCTGCGGTCGTTCATTTTCGTTTGACGATTCTTTCAAGTGATTGATCTGCTTCCGCGGTCATTCATTCTGTAATCGTATTGCTTGCTGATCAGAAGTGCTGGAAGTGAATCAAGTGATCGTATGTTCATGCGATTGGGTCGCAATCCCCCGCTTCGCGTTCAAAGGTGCCGCTCTTGCCGCCGCTTTTTTTCAGCAGGCGCGTCGTGGCGATCTCCATGCCGCGATCGACCGCTTTGCACATGTCATAGATCGTCAGCGCGGCAACGCTTGCCGCCGTCAGCGCCTCCATCTCCACGCCAGTCTTTTCGTCACAGCGTACTTCGGCGATGATATGCACCCGTTCCGGCGGACAGGCGACGATGTCTATCTTAATTGAAGTCAGCGCGATGGGATGGCACAGCGGGATAAGTTCGCTCGTGCGCTTGGCGGCGAGGATTCCCGCAATGCGCGCGGTGGCAAACACATCTCCCTTTGCCGCGCTTCCGCTCTGGATGAGCGCGAGCGTCTCCGGCTTCATATTGACAAAGCTTTCGGCAATCGCTTCACGGTGGGTGACGTTTTTTTCTGAGACGTCCACCATGTGCGCTTCTCCGTGCGCGTTGACGTGTGTGAGGGTCTCGCTCATCTTTGCCGTCTCCCTTCCTCGATGGATTCGATTGAAAAACGCGGTCCGCCGGTCGATATGTTCCGACAAAACAACCGCCGCAGGATAGTTCTATCATACGGCGGCAAACAAACTTTGGCAAGCGCGTCCCATTTTTTTGGTTGGATATATTATTTGGTAGAAACCGATGTTTCCCAAGCCAGACTTACGGCCAAATCTTCTTGATTTTCCCCGGTTTGTCGTATCGGTATCCGCCGCGTGCATCCAGCCGGCGCAAAAAGCCCTCGCTGCCCAGCACACGCAGAAACGCGCGTACCTGCGGATTTTCCATTGCTGACAACGAGATGAGCAGATCATACATCTGTGCCAAAGGCGTGTCGTCTTGTGTGATGCAAACGCCCTCCACGAGCGCCATGCCGCCTTCAGGGTTGTGCTGCTTTACATACGCTATGCCATCAACATGATCCGGCAGAAGTAAACCACAGAGTTGGCACTCCCCGCGTTGAACTGCTTCCAGCGCCCTCTCGTTGTCTGTGACATCATAGGCGACGTAAGCGCGGATATCCGCTCTGCGCAGTTCGTCCGCCGCTTCGTCTAGAAACGGATCATAGCAGCCGCAGATGCGAATCGTCCGCGCGATGCGGTCGATGGGCTTGAGCAGGCGCACATGTGCGCGCTCACCCGCTGCGTATCCCGTACAGCCAAACGGCACGTCGAGGATGCAGTCCGCTCGATCCAGCGATCCCAAATCGATCTCACCCGCCGCAATCGGCAGCACGCTCAGACTACCCACCGGATCAAAGCCCAGCCTTGCGCGGACAAACTCCCGCACGTCCGGCGCAGACGCAAAATCGATCCCCATCTTGACGCAAACGCTCTCCGCAACTGTCCGCTCGCGCATCAGCAACCAATCAAGCACGGGCTTGACCAGCTCTTCCAGCACGACGATACCGCCAGCGGGATCGCAGGAGGCGCAGACGACCGGCACGGCATGAATTGCCCCAAGCAGCGTATCCCCGCCGGGTTGAATCGCAATACCAGCGACGCAGACTTCGCCAAACAGACGCAGCATCTCAGCCGGATTGCCTTGACTTGCATCCATGTTGACCAGCACGAGGTCACAGTCCTCCGCTGCATGCCGGAGCGCGGACTCCAGCGCATCCGGCTTGCATGCGATGCCACCAATTACGACTCCTTCCGCACCCCATCGCGCAAGCATCGCGCAATAGAGCGCAGCGACTGAATCGGCGCTGCCGTCCGCCGCATCATTCGATACAACGATGATCCCCACGCGCGGTTTGCCTAGAACCGAAACCGTCTCAACACCGCTCGCCAACAGCGCCGCAATCCGTTCCGGTTCGATCTCCCGATACGATTGCAGGAGCATTCTGCCCGATGAAACACCGTCATCCGCGGAAGCCTGTCCCGAATGTACCACGCAGGGTGTTTTCGCGTAGGCCGCGGACGCACTGATTCGTCCGATCGCATCCCGGACGGAGATCGTTTCCGTTCGAGGTACTAACCCGCGCGCTTCCAGAAACGCCAGATATCGCTTCAGCGCTTCGTTTAATTTTGCTGACTCTCTTCCCACTTCTGGATTCATCCGTCGATCCTCTTCTCTTTGCCGTGTTCTCATGTTTGCGGTTCTCCTTCCCAAGCGGAGATTAGAACGCGCAGAACATTTTGTGCTATTCTCGCTTGCGTGCCTCCACTTTCGATTCATTCGGAGGCTTCTGCGGTGGTTTTTGTTCTTTTTCATCTTGCAGGCAATCCTTTTTCACGATTCGCGCCCGCTTTTTGGCAGTTACCCCATAAGGTATATAAAATCCTGTATTTTTTTGCACTTTTACGACCCATTATACCAAACGCGATGCAAAATGCACATCCTTCCCCCACCGCCAAAATTGCAACAAAATTCTTATACAATTCGGGGAAAAATTTAGAAAATTAATATTTCGTGAACGCTCATGTGAACCCCAATCCCTTGTATAAGAAAACGTGTACCGATACAATAGTTTGTAAAATTTTCCTTGACATTGTATACTCAGGGCGATAGTATAATATTAAATTTCCATGAATATACCGTAACACAATTGTTACGAGATGACGGACGCTGCGGGATTCCGCTTCATGGCTGAGTTTTGCATCGAAGAACCGGGGGAAATGACGATGGGACAGACGGGTAGGTACACATCTTCACATGTCGCTCCGCCCAGCCGGACGCCAAGTCGTGGACGGTCTGTTCGCTCTGCGAGAAAACGAGCCAAGAGAAGAGCATATGCACTCGTTGCATTCATTCTTTTCTTTGGTCTTGCGGTTATCTTTGCCTATAAACCCGCGAGCGCTGCAACCAGAACTCTCTTCCAGTCCTTCCACGTGGACGAGTCCAAGCAGCAGAGCGCCGCACAGCCTGTTAAAGACAATGTCGTACAATTTCAGCCGACAGAGGATGCCCCGGTTGCGCCGGGTGTGTCCGATTTTGCGATTCGCGACGCGAACGCGCTGTCCATCCTCGCCTGGCAGGGCGCGAAAAACTGCGGCGAGAGCTTTGATGTTACCCTGAAGGGTATTTCCGAAACCGAACCGGTCAACTTCACCGCCACCAACTGCACCGTATTCCCGCTCAGCGGAACGGGCGCAGACACGTATACCGTCACTGTCACCGGCTCCGGCCCGTATTCCCTGACCGCCGCAAAGAACGGCACTTCCGATCTTGCGCGTGACACGCGCACGGGAATCGCCGGTCGCGCAGATCAGATGCCGCTGAGCATCAACGGTTGGGGCGGCGGAGAAGATTATTACGACCATTTCAAGATTCAGGTGCAGGGCGGCAACACGAACGGCGCCATCTCCTTCCAAACGGATGGATGTACGGTGGAACCCGCCGTGGGCACGATAGACACCGAGTTTGAAGTCACCGTCACACGCGTTGGCGCTTATTCGCTCACCGCGATGATGGACGGTAACACCAACTATAACAAAGCCTATTCCGCATTGCTCAGCGGTTGCTCCAGCAAATCCAATCAATCCAAGATTCGCATTGAAGACTGGGTTGAAGACGCAAAGACCGGCGAAACCTTCCAGCTGCGCATCTTCGGCGGCAGCACCAGCGAACCGTTGACGCTCGAAACCGTCAACTGCACGGCAGTTCTGGTCTCCGGCGATCAATATGAAGTCACGGTGGACGGCGTTGGCCCATATGCCCTGACGGCAACACGCGCAGGCAACTACGGCTACAACAACGTTTCCGCTTCGCAGAGCGGTGTCTCCGTCAAGACACGCGCACATACACTTGCCGTCTCCGGCTGGTCGGAAGCGAAGAACTGCAACGACACGTTCCCGATTCGCGTGGTTGGCGGCTCGGACAGTGCGCCCATCAGCTTTGTTGCCAGTGGTTGCACCGTCTCCCCCGCAACCGGAACATCGGACACGAAGTTCTCCGTCACCGTCACTTCCGCGGGCGGCTATTCGCTCAGCGCGGTGATGAGCGAGACGGCACAATATGAATCCCAGCAGACGCGCACCTATCACGGTCAGTCCGGCAAGGGCATTCAGAATCCGGTTCAAATTGAAAACTGGATTGCCAATGCTCCCGCTGGCAGCGCGTTTGAGGTCAAGGTCATCGGCGGCAACGGAACGGGCGCAACAACGCTCTCCACCAACGATGGCTGCATGGCGCGGCTCAAGAGCGGAGAAACCAACGTCTACATCATCTCCGTTTACCCATATGCAGGAAAGGCTTATTCCGCCATTGCCAGCAAGGCAGGCGATGCAACCTACGAAGCGTCCGCTGCGGCAACGTTTGAAGGAACCACGTCAGGTGCCGTTCAGGCGGCGCTGGCGATGAGTGGCTGGATCGACAACGCATTCTCCGGCAGCACGTTTGACATCCGCCTGACAGGCGGCAGCGGCAGCGGAGCGGTGGACTTCACGCCCACAGGTTGCAAGGTTGAACCGTCCACAGAGCCGGACACCTATACCGTCACCGTCACTGCGCTGGAAAACGAAGCCTACTCTCTCACCACAACGCGTAAAGGTGACGGGAATTATACACCAACATCCATCGAGCAGAGCGGCACAGTTCGTCCGTTTGACAAGACCGCAGCGAGCAGCATGATCGATGAACCAACCACCAGCACGACCTATTCCTGGATCTACATCTGCGGCGGAATCGTCCTCCTCTTCGGCATCGTGCTTCTGATCATGCAGATCGCAAACACGCCGCGCCGCCGCCGTCACCACAGATAACCCACCCGCAAATCAAAGCAACAACAAAGCTGACGCTGATCAAACGGCGTCAGTTTTCTGTTTATGCTCATCCATGATTGCCCGTGTAAGGCAATTCAGCGTTTTGCACGGGCATGCACATTTACAGTACGCTTTTCTTACAACCGGACTTCCATCTTGCGCGGGTCTTTTACGAGGATTGCCACCGCGAGGTTGACCAGCGAGAGCGCCGCAACCGCATAGAAGATATAATGGGAACCAAACGTGACCCAAGCGATTCCGCCCGTGATGCCGACGACGATCGAGACAATGTGATCCATCATCATCGCCAGTGAGAGAGTCGGCGTAACATCCGATGGTTCCTTTGCAATCGATTTAAGGTAGATCGTGCGGATAATCCCCATTTGCGAAGACAGGCGATCCACCACGAACAGCGCGCAGGTAAGCAGCACCGGCAGCCCGACTTTCGCCAGAGCGCCGGTGTTGAAGCCATGCGAAAGCATGCCATAGCAGAGATAGACGAAGATAAACGAGAGCGCATCGGCATAAAGCAGCTTCTTCACGCCAAAACGGTCAATCCACTTGCCCAGCTGCGGCATGAAGAACATGCCAAGCGTAGAGGCGATGATGCCCAGCAGCACGATGATATCCACGCGTTGACCGAGGGTTTCAATCAACACCCACGGACCGAAGACAAGCATCACCTGCTTTTGCACGCCAAACACGATCGCCAGCAGATAATAGTACTTATACTCTTTGCGGAAGATCAGCTTGACTTTTTCGCGTTTCGTGCGGATTTGCCCCGTTTCGCGCTTGAGCTGGATCATCATCACGACCGCCAGCAGATAGAACACAGCTGCAACGACAAACGTCCATTTGATCTTGCTCGTGAAACTAAACACACCAAAACGGAAAAGGAAAAACACAGCAAGCCCCGCAACGGTCAGCACCGCGAAGCTCAGTCCGCCGAATTGCCCCATGCGTTTGCCGATTTGATCCGGCTCTGCAAGCGACATGCCGATGCTGTCCCGCAGCGGCATATATAGATGCGCGCCGAGCGAGTTGATGAAGAGGAACACCAGCATCACGCCAAACGACGGCGTCACAAGTCCGAGCACCATCAAACCGACGGCTGCGATTGCCTGCGCGAAGATCGCGATGGTGATGTCACCCAAGAATGACAGCGCACTGATCAGGAAAAACGTGATCACACCCGGCATCTCGCGCGGCAGCTCGATCAACCCGCGATGAAACCCGTCGATCTGATAGACATCCTTGAAATAGTTGGAAAACAACCCGTCGCTAAACCCGATTGCAAGGTTGACCGCAACAATGACGGCAAAAAATAGATAGAGTTCGTTTCTTCGTTTTGTTGGCATTGTATCCTCTGTATTCTCGATTGATGGCGTATTCGTGTCATCATAGCACACGCATGCGCCATTCGCAAAAGACTTTCTTTGGTCGAAACTCGGTCACGCAATTTGGTACTCCTTACAGATGTTCAAATCCCGCTCCATAGTTTTCACGGCAGCGTTCGAGTGATTCTGTCAGCGTGATTTCGTGCGTTGTTGCGCCCATATGCTCCACGCAGATGCTGGCGCTCGCGTTGGCAAAGCGGGCGCAATCCTCCGGCGTTCTGCCCGCCGCATGTGCAAAAAGGTACGCCGCAGCGAAGTTATCCCCCGCTCCTGTCGTATCCACGCAAGCGCGGCAGACGCAGCCGGGGACCGCACCCGTAAACGAACGAGAGGCGACAAAGCAGCCCGCAGCGCCCGTTTTGATGACCACGCAGCCAACACCGCTTGCGCGAAACTCCTGCGCCATCTTGGCTACTGTGTCCGATTCTGTCAAAAGCCCTGCTTCCTCCGCGTTGGCAAAGAGAATATCGATGTTCGGCCAAACCTCAACCAAATCGCCAATTTTCTCTCGATTCTTGCGCTTGGTCATGTCCGCCGCCAGCAGGCAACCGCGCTGTTTGATTGCAGAAAAGAGCGTTTCATACGCCTGCGCGTGAAAGCGGGGAAACACAAACAAGCTTGCAAAGCAAACCACGGGCGCGAGCGAGTCTACCTGTGGCAGCACATCATTCAGCGTGAGCGCACGCAAGCTGCTGTGCGGGTCGGTGATGAATCTGCGCTCTCCCGCGCGGTCGATCAGCACGATGTTCATGCTGGTGGACAAGTTCTCTTCCCGCGCAATCCGATCCGTGGGCAGCCCCACCGTTCGGCAGAATTCCAGCACCATATTGCCCGCGCCATCGTGGCCGATTTTACTTACGAGATCCACCTCCGCGCCAAGCCGCCGGAGCGTCACGGCCTCGTTCAGCGCGTCTCCGCCAAAGCCGAGGCGAATGCTCTCCGCAGGAGAAGAACCCGCCTGCAGTGCAGTTTCCTCCATTCCTTCTACCAACGCATCCAGATGCGCCGCGCCAATGATGCTAAATTGATTCATGTGATCGGTTCCTCCATCAATGCGGCAACCCCCGCCTGTTCCATTGCGTAATACGCCGCGCCTGCCACGCCCGTCTCCGGCGCGGTAGAGGCGCGCAGCAGCGCAAAATCCTCACCCGGATACGGTCTTCGCACAAATTCGCGCACAAAACCGAGCAATTGTTCCATCGGGAATCCAGCCATCTCCACCACACCGCCGCCGACGATCACTTGATCGGGATCGAATAGATTCAGTTCCGTCGCAAATGGAATCGCCATGGCTTCAATGAAACGCTGGATGCGCGCATCTCCGCCGTGCCGCAAAAACAGCTCGCCAAACGGCTCATCGGCGTAATACGCCCGCCAGAGATTGCGTAGCACGTAGCCGCCCGCGTGCGTCTCCGCGCATCCCCTGCTCCCGCAGCCGCAGAGATTCTCGCTCCCAAAGTAGGGAATGTGCCCAAGCTCGCAGGCAACGCCATGTTTGCCGGTGAGGAATTTGTCGTCAAGGAATACCGCGTTGCCGATTCCCGTGCCGTAATAGATGCCGATTGTGCAGCCTTTGCCCTTGAGGTTCAGGCGCACAAGGTCATATTGCAGCAGGTAGTTTGTGTCCTTGTCGATGAACGCCGGAATGCCCAACGCGCCGGAGAGTAGCGCGACCACGTCCTGCCCGTCTAACCCGCCCGCGCCGCCCAGCGGCAGGTTCGGGCTACTGTAAACGATTCGTTTGTCCCGGCTGACAGTGGACGGAAACCCGACCGCAAGCGCTGCAGCGCGATTGGTGAGCCCGTTTCGCGCCAGATATTCCCGAATCAACGCAACCAGCCGTGCGCCGGAACCGCCTTCGCCGCAGACAACACAGCTCTCGCGCTTTTCGAAGCACGAAACCTGTCCTGCGCGGTTCACCGCACCAATGCGCAGATGGGTCCCACCGATGTCGATGCCAATGATCACGTCTTTCATGCGATGTCTCTTTTCCCGATGATTTGAAGTGCGAGAATCGATAGATTCCATTCGTCAGATCGGTTGTTTTGTTATACAATAATCATAATACAGAAAGAAGTGTAACCCAAAGGAGAAACCATTCAGCAATGCCAACACCCGAAATCCTTGCCCCCGTCGGCGGAGAAGAGCAGCTGATCGCCGCCGTGCGCAGCGGAGCGAACGCCGTCTACCTCGGCGGGCAGAACTTCAACGCGCGCCGGAATGCGGCGAATTTCGCCGAAACGGACCTAGCCAAGGCCGTTTCTTATTGTCATGCGCGCGGCGTGAAGGTCTACGTCACCGTCAATACCGTCATTCTCGATGCAGAACTGCCCGCGCTGGAAGAGGAGGCGGATCGCATCGCCGAATCCGGCGCAGACGCGGTGATCATTCAGGACATGGCGGTGCTTCGTCTATTTCAGGCGCGCTATCCCTCACTCAAGCGCTTCGCCTCCACACAGACTGCGGTACACAATGTGGACGGCGCACGGTTTCTCGAAAGCGTTGGGTTTGATAGCATCGTGCTCGCGCGGGAGCTATCCCTTGCCGAAATCCAGACCATCTGCGCTTCTGTCTCCATTCAAAAGGAAGCGTTCATTCATGGTGCGCATTGCATGAGCGTCTCCGGCGCGTGCTATCTTTCCGCGATGCTCGGCGGCAGGAGTGGCAACCGCGGGCTCTGCGCCCAGCCATGCCGACTGAACTGGACAAGCGGGGATCATCCCTATGCGCTCTCGCTCAAGGACATGTCACTGCTTTCCCATCTTCGGGAGCTCGCCGATGCGGGCGTAAATTCATTTAAAATCGAAGGACGCATGAAGCGGCCGGAATACGTTGCCGCCGCAACCGCGGCCTGCAAGCTTGCGCTCGAAGGAAAGCCATATGATGCAGAATCCCTCCGCGCCGTGTTCTCCCGCAGCGGATTCACAGACGGTTATCTCAATGCCAAGCGCGACGGACAAATGTTCGGCTACCGCACGAAGGAGGACGCGACGGGCGCGGAAGGCGTGCTCTCGTCACTTGCCGCGCAGTACCGAAACGAAGTGCCGCTCGTACCGGTCGATCTTGCGTTTTCGTTGACGGAGGATGCAACCAGCTTGACCGCCAGCGATGGCACATATACGACAACCGCACAAGGCAGCACGCCGGAGCGGGCGATTCACCGCGCGCTAGACACGGAAAACGCACAGAAGAATCTGGAAAAGACCGGAGGCACGCCGTTTTTTGTGCGCGCGTTCTCGGCTGAAATCGCCGATGGCTATACCCTGTCCGCTTCCGCGCTCAACGCGCTCCGGCGAGAAGCCTTGGATACACTTCTCGCCCTGCGCGGGCAAACGCAGCCGCACAAGCGGGAAGACTACACGCTTGCAGCACCTGAGCGGTATCAATCCAACTTGGATAAGCCCGCGCTCTGGGCACGCTTCTATAAAAAAGAGCAAATCGCTTGCGAAGACACGTTTGAAAAAATGATACTGCCCGCAGAAGAAATCGATTTGGATTTGCTCGCGCAACTGGGCAGCAAGCTGGTCGCGCAGCTGCCAACCGTAATTTTCCCTGAAGATGAGCCTGCATTTGGCGCAAAGCTGGAATTCCTTGCCAAAGGAGGGCTTTCCGCCGTCTGGGCGAACAACAGCTACGGCATTACGCTCGGCAGACGGCTTGGGCTGACCGTACACGGCGGCTATGGCTTAAACAGCACCAACACGGAATCTGTGCGATCTTATGAGGCGCAGGGGCTTGGCAGCCTCACGCTTTCGTTTGAGCTTGCGATGAGTGCGATCAAATCCCTCGGTGGAATGATCCCGCGCGGAATCGTCTCCTATGGTTCCCTGCCGCTGATGCAGCTTCGCAACTGTCCGATCAAGGCTTCGCTTGGCTGCAACGCCTGCGGGCAAAACGGGACACTGACCGACCGCATTCAGGTGCGCTTTCCGCTGGAGTGCGATCATTATCGCACCGTTGCGCTGCTCAACAGCGTGCCGCTGGACATTGCGGAGCGGAGCATGCGCGGTTTGGATTACCAGATTCTCTATTTCACACGCGAAACGCAGGCGGAAGTCGAGACAGTCACCGCGCGCTTTCTTGCCGCCGAAAAGACGGAGGAAGCGCACACCACGGGGCTTTACTATCGCACGCTGCTCTGAATTTCACAATCCCATATTTGTTTTAGAAGAAGACCCGCGTCGGCAAACAAGCGAAACGCGGGTCTTTTTTTGCGCAGAATGAAATTGGATCAGCCTTTGCTATCCGCGCGATCTAGACGAGCCTGTTTGCGGGAAGCCTGGCGTTTGCGTGCCTCGACGAAGCGATCCTTGAGGACCGGGCCTACCGTTTGAATCAGGATGACCGCGATGAGCACGAGTCCCTGGAACGTATCCTGAATATCCGTGGTGAGTTGCGGAATCGAGACGATGATGAAGTTGATGGTGGTATACGACAGTGCGCCGAAAAAGACGCCGAGCAAGTTGCCCTTGCCGCCGCTCATACTCACGCCGCCGAGGACGACCGCCGCAATGGCGTACATCTCATAGCTCTTTCCGGAGGATGCCGGCGTCACGTTGCCGATCTTGCAGGCTTGTACAAACGCTGCGATGCCAACGAGAATACCCGTGATGACAAACACGGAGACCTTCACACCTTGCACATTCACACCCGCAAGGAACGCGGCCTTTTCGTTGCTGCCGACGGCATAGACGCTCTTGCCATACTTTGTGCGGCGAGAGATGAGCAGGATGATGAGCATCACCGCAACAAACACAAACGTGATATACGGAATCGACACACCGGGCAGGCTGCCCGTGCCAAACTGCATGCGAAGCGCGTCATAGGCGCTGTTTTCGCTGAGCATGGCGAACTGACTGCTGGAAGAGCCGGTAATCGCGGGATCAATCGAGCGCACGAGCGAGAGCATCATTGAGCGATAGATCAGCATCGTGCCGAGGGTCACGATAAACGGCGGCATCTTGGCATAACCCGCAAGCACGCCGTTGATGAGTCCGCAGAGAGCGCCCGCCGCAACCGCGGCAAGCAGCGTGATGATCACGCTGTTGGTCATGTTGAACGCCATGATGCTAACCCCGCTGCAGAGCACCAGTGCGGAGCCGACCGAGAGGTCGATCTGTCCCGTGATGATGACCAGCGCCATGCCAAGCGCCATGGTGCCCACGATAACGGTATTCTGGCTCGCCAGAATCGCCGTGATGTGTCCCCATTTGAATGCGTTTCCGTTTGCCTCAATGGTAAACGAATACACCAGCAGTATGATGGCGAAGACGAAGATGAAGCTATAGCGCTTCCATGCCTTCGCAATAAAAGATCCGATCCCGGCGAAACCGCCTTTGTTAGCCCGCATGGTTGGCTCCTCCCCGCGTATTGATCGCGTTTGTAGAATACAGCATGACATCATGCTCATTGATTTCATCGTGTTGGAAAATCTTTGCCACGCGTCCTTCGAAGAAGACGACGCAGCGATCGGAGACCTTCTTAATCTCCGGAATCTCCAGCGTGTTGATGATCACCGTCATTCCGCGCGCGGCAAATTCCAGAATCAGGCGGTAGATTTCGGCCTTTGCGCCAACGTCCACACCCTGCGTGGGGTTGTCGAGCAGCAGCACATCCGCCTTGGTGTTCAGCCAGCGGGCGAGAAACACCTTCTGCTGGTTGCCGCCGGAGAGTGAGAGGATGGAATCCTTGGGTGATTCGGCCTTAATCCAAAGCAACTTTTTGAGTTCGTCATAGCGGGTTGCCTCTTGCTTTGACGAAATCATCTGCCGGTTCTTGGAGAGGCAGTGCTCCGCGATGCAGGTGTTGTCGAGAATGTCCATATCCGGCACGACAGAGTTTTCCTTGCGGTTGCTGGGCAGCATGGCAAGCTTGCTCTTCATAAAATGCGGGATATTGCCGCGCAGGGACTTGCCATCGACGCGGATCACGCCGCCTTCAAACGGCAGCACGCCGAACATGGTCTGCATCACTTCGCTCGCGCCGCTGCCGGCAAGACCGGTAAATGCGATGATTTCGCCTTTTTTGACCTCTAGACTCACATCCGCAAAACCGTGACCCGTCACGTTTTTGAGTTCCACAACGGTCTCACCGAGCTGTCGCGGTTCATAGTAATCTTTGTCAAGGTACTGCTCGCCTACCATATCCGTGGCAATCTGGTGCGGCGTCGTGTCTTTGATGAAGCCGCTGGAGATAAACGTTCCATTGCGGAATACCGTATAACGATCCGCAATCTCGAAAATCTCCGGCATCTTATGCGATATAAAGATAAAGGAATGACCCTGTGCTTTCAGTTTTCGGAGGATGCCGAACAGATGCTCGACCTCCTGCGTGCTCAGCGCGGTGGTCGGTTCGTCCAGAATCAGCAGCTTTGCGTTTGCGTGCAGCGCACGGCTGATCTCCAGAAGCTGCTTCTGGCTCATCTTGAGTTCGGATACCATCGCGCAGGGGTCGATGTCTACCCCGAGACGCGTGAAAAGACCGCTCGCCTCCTCGATCATGCGCTTGCGGTTGAGCAGGCCCACTTTCGTCTTAAGTTCGCGGTTTAAAAAGATGTTTTCAAACACGGTCAGGTCGTTGACCACGTTCACTTCCTGATGCACAAACGCGATGCCAGCCCGCTCCATCGTTGCGATGGTCGGGTTTGGATAGAGTTTGCCGTCAAACAGGATTGCTCCGCTATCCGTCGGAATAACGCCGGTAAGGATGTTCATCAGCGTGGATTTTCCCGCGCCGTTTTCGCCAAGCAGCGCATGAATCTCGCCGGCTTCAACGGTCAAGTGCACATCAGAAAGTGCAATTACGCCGCCGAACGCCTTTGAAATGTGCTGCATTTCAAGGATTGCCATAGTTTTAGTCCCCGATTTCCTCGTTTTTGGTGAGGTGGTTGGTCATGCGTCCCGATTATGTTGTAAGAAGGGATTGATCTGTCTCTCTAGTATAATCGGATCTCTTCGTCACGAAAAGGTCTTTTTCCCTTTCCGCTTCGCTTGTTGGTTCCGCGCGGGTTACATCCGCATACGGATGCAGGGCAAGCCTGCATCCGTATGCGCAGTTGCGTGTTGCGTACCCGCTTACGGGCGATTCACCCGCAAGCTTCGTTGTTTACAGGCTCTTAGGATTTGTGGCCCGAGAAACCTTCGTAGTTGGCAACGTTGCCCGCGTCCACGATCCACACCGGCTCGTACTTGCCATCGCCAACTTTGTAATCCCAGTTGCCGGCAAGGTAGTCGAGCATGTAGCCAATGACGTTCTCAAACATCTTCGGCGAGAAGTAGACGGACATGAGGCCGTCGAAGTAGGTCTTCGCCGTGGCAGCCTGGGTGGAGGTGCCGTCGATGACCGCATAGAGCTCGGCCATGCCGCCGATTGCGGAGGTGTAGACGTTCAGGGCCGCGAGGTCGGCCTTGGTCGCGTCGTCAATGGCGTTCGCCTCAAGCAGGTTCATGAGGCCGAAGGTCATTTCATCGTCCATAGAGTAGATGAAGAGGTTGCCGCCCGTGGTCTTCGCCTTGGCGACGATTTCCGGCAATTTCTGCTCGAGGTACTGATAGGCACCGTCCGCGCTCCAGTTGCAGACCGTCTTATAGTCGGCCGTCAGAGCGTTGATCTCGTCCTGCGTCCAAACCTGGGTGGTCTTGTAGGACTCGTTCTTGTCTTTGTCGAAGTATTCGATTTCGCCACGGAGGAACTGCTCGAAGCCTTCCTGACGGCGGGAGCAAACGGTGCCGTTGTCGCCGATGAGGGTGACGAGCGTTGCGCCGGGTGCCATGCCGTTCTTCTGGAGCCAGTACGCGATGCCTGCGCCGCACTGCCAGTTGTCACCGGAGGCGTTGAGGATGGCGGACTTGTCCGGTCCTTCAATGATACGGTCGAAGGAGATAAACGGAACATTCGCGGCGATCAGGGCTTCCTGACCGGCTTTTGCGGAGTCTTCCAGAGCGAAGAACACCACGCCAACCGCGTCGCCGTTTGCGAGAATGGTCTGAACCTGGTCAACCTGCTCTTCGCCGGTGGAAGCGGGCATGTAAACTGCCTTGTACTTGCCTTCGGCGTTGATCTCGGCAACCTTCTTGTCGGCATAGGTGCCGGCCTGTGCGGTCCAGCCGTGATCCGGCGTGGGGCCGAGCACGTAGATCGTGCCGCCGGTGGTCGCCGCGGGTTCTTCCGCCGCGGGAGCCTGGGTTGCTTCGGCTGCGGGTTCTTCCGCTGCCGGTGCCGGTGTGCTTGCGCATGCCGCGAAGCTAACCAGCATCATAGCGCACATAAGAATCGCGAGGAATTTTTTCATGATTTCTCTCCTTTTTTGATTTATAACAACCAATGAATTGGCTATTACCGGAATGATACCAAGACCCGTTTTTCTGAATCCAATTTGTGTTTAGAGTTCCACAATCCTGCCGGCTTCTGCGGACTCAAGGCAGGCGAACACCACACGCATAGATTTCACGATGTCTTCTGCGTCCAGAACGGAAGGCCTGCCGGTGAGTATGCTATCCACAAACGTATCGATAGCACCGCTGCTCGTCTGCTGCTTGTCCTCGTTGGTCTGGATGCGGTCGAGTTCAAAATTCGCCTTCGTTCCGTCGGCATAGACGATCTGCAGCGAGTAGCGCGGGTCGTGATAGAGTTTGAGTGTACCCTTTTCGCAATAGAGCGTGGAAGCGTTGCATTCTTCGCCATAGTGCGTCCAGCTCGTGGTCACGGTGCCCAGCGCGCCGTTTGCAAACGTGAGAATCTCCACGGAGTTGTCGTCCACCTCGATGGGCGTTCCGTCCGGGAATTTTTTGTCCAGCGTAGCCATGCGGGAGAACACGTTTTTCACGTCCGCACCGATCAGATAGCGCATCAGGTCGATCTTGTGGATGCCAAGATCTGCCATGGAGCCAAACGCCGCTGCATTCTTCTTAAAAAACCAGGTGTTGCTGCTCTTGTCTACACTCCACATCTCCGGCCCTTTGTGGCCGAAGGTCGCGGCAAAGCTGATTACGCGGCCGAGCTCACCGGAGGCGATGATCTCCTTGGCCTTTTTGTGTGCGGGTGTCAGGCGTTGGTTGTGGTCGATCAAGAGGCGCTTCCCGCTCTTCTTCGCGGCAGCAAACATCGCCTCGCATTCATGCAGCGTGATCGCCATCGGCTTTTCGCAGAGCACATGCTTACCGTGGTTGAGTGCATCGATCGTGATCGGCGCATGAAACGCGTTGGCGACGCATACGCTCACTGCGTCGATGAATGGGTCTGCAATCATCGCTTCCGCGGTGTCATAGACCTTCCCGCCAAAATCGTTTGCCATCGCTTGGGCGCGTTCGCGGGATACATCGAACACGCCGGCAATCACGGTATGTTCATTGTTCTTGTATTCTGCCGCGTGGCGCTGTCTTGCAATCGCGCCGCAGCCGATGATGCCTACATTTAACATGGTGTGTTCCCCTTCGTGTGTCTAAACTAATCTATATTGCCTTATAGGTTCAATATCGTTTGGTTGGTGTGCTTTGCGCTCCTATTCAAGCGGCTGCAGCTGTGCCCGTTTTGCTGTCGTCTCTCGCAGAACAATCTGGTGCGGAAGGTAGACCTCCTGTTGCGCACTCGGTTTTTGCAAAATGTGGTCATAGAGCAACAGCATGCTACTTCTTCCGAGTTCATAGCACGGCACCGCGACGGTGGTCAGATACGGGTGAAACATCGTCGTATAATCGACATCGTCAAACCCCGTCACACTCAAATCCCACGGCACCTGAAGTCCCATCTTCCCCGCCGCAGCGATGACGCCCAGCGCGAGAATATCTGAAACACAGAAGATCGCGCTCGGTGGTTCCGGTAGGGAGAGCAGGTCGCGCGCCGCCTGTTTGCCGCTTGCAAACGAGTAGTCCGCGGAAGCATAGGCAATCAATGCGTCGTCTCTTTCTATACCCGCGGTTTCCAGCGCATCGAGATAGCCGCGCAGGCGGTTTTCGCTTGAAAGATAACGGTTTGCGCTGGTGACGATACCGATTTTGGTGTGCCCTTGCGCAATGAGCTGCAAAACCGATTCCTTTGCCGCGAGACGGTTATCCACCGAGATATGCGGCAAAATCGCATCCTCCACGTATTCCGAACACTGCACGAGCGGATATTTGCCCGCGTATTTGGCAAGCCATCGATCGTCCTTATTGACGGCAAGAGTAATCATGCCGTCCGCGCGGTTCTTTTGAAACAGGCTCGTCACGAGTTGTTCGTTGAGCGCATTGCTGTCGTATGTGTTGTACATCAAGGTACTATAACCTAGATTTCGCGAAACATCGCAGATGCCGGAGAGCACGTTGGAATAATACGGGTTGGAAAAGTTCGGCGCGAGGATCAGGATAATCCGGCTCTCGTTTCTGCGGAGATTGCGCGCGGAAAGGTTTGGTTCATAGCGGAGGGCTTCCACGGCCTTGCGCACGCGCTCCTGCGTTTGCGGCAGCACGCCGCCTTGTTCGTTGAGCACGCGGGAGACGGTTGCAACCGAAACGCCGGCGGCTTTCGCAACGTCTTCGATTTTTACCATGCGCATCGCCCTCTTTCCGGTGGTCGTGGTTCTCGCGTCTTGCGCGTCCACAGGAACGCCTGGTTGTTTTACATGTAATGGATTACATGACGTTCAAGTCAATGCGGCGTGTCGCACGCCGCGAAGATTGCGTTGGTGTTTATTCGGTTACGATAAATTGGCTGATGTACCGTTGAGATTGGATCAGAGATTGATAGCGGTGTTCGAGCGTGTCTTCAAACGCCTTGTCCTCCACCTCGACGCAGATGTGACCATTGTAGCCAACATCGGTGAGAGCGGAGACGAACTTGCTCCAATTGACGTCGCCCAGCCCTGGCAGCTTCGGCTGAAGATAGTCCAGCGGGGCAGCGAAGATACCAACTTCGTCGAGCAGGTTTTTATATAGTTTGATGTCCTTGATGTGGACATGAAAAAGCTTGTCTTTAAACTCGTAGATGGGTTTGATATAGTCCATCTGCTGGATCACAAAATGCGAGGGATCATAGTTGAGACCGAAGTTTGCGCTATCGATTGTGGCAAACATCTCGCGCCAGATGCGCGGGGAAACGGCGAGGTTTCTTCCGCCGGGCCATTCGCTCTGTGTAAAGAGCATCGGGCAGTTCTCAATCGCCACGCGCACGCCGTTGTCCTCGGCCAGCTTGATGATGTCCGGCCAGACGCTGGCAAAGAGCTTCATGTTTTCCGATACGTTGAGGTACTGATTCCTGCCGATGAAGGTATTGACCGTATGCACACCGAGCTTTGGCGCGGCGGTGATAAGCTTTTTGATGTGGTTGATGGCGACCTGCGCTTTTTCCGCGTCCGGGTCGAGCGCGTTGGGATAGTATCCCAACGCGGAAATCTCGACTCCAGTCTCGGCGAGCTTGGCTTTGATTGCCTCCGCGCGTGCCGCATCGAGCGTATCCATATCGATATGGGTCACACCCGCATAACGGCGCTCTGACTTCCCAACCGGCCAACTCATCATCTCCACACAGCGGTAGCCATGCTCCGCGGCAAAAGAAACGACGGTTTCGAACGACTGATCCGGCAAAATTGCGCTGGCAAATCCAAGCTTCATGATTTTGGTTCCTCTTTTAGGTTTGTTCTTTGCTTTGCTGTATTCCCGTGTGGGAGGAAGGAGGAAGAAGGTATGAAAAAGACAATGTTGATTCGTGCTGCTTGCTTGTTTTTAATCTATCATTCCTTTCAGAACGTGTCAACATTATTTTCATATTTTACACGATATATTATTTTCTCTTTCATTTTTTACATTTTAGTTCGCTTAAGCACGAAACGAGGATCGATTTACAAAGCAAAGCAAATGTGATATGATGATCTGACGTTGTGAAAAAAGGAACGAGCATGTCTCAATTGAAAAAGAAAACAACCTTACAGGACGTTGCGGACGCGGCGGGGGTTTCCATCGCCACGGTTTCGCGCGCAATCAATAATAAAGAGAGCGTCAAAGAGGGCACGTATGACAAGATCATACAGGCCATCTATGCGCTTGGCTACGATACCGTCGTCCGGCACGAAAGCCACCTGATCCTCATCCTCCTGCCGGACATCGATAACCCGTTTTATTCCGAGGTCATCCGCGGAATCTCTTCCGCCGCAGGCAGGCAAGGATATCAGGAGATCATCGTGCGCACGGGCGCGCATCCACTCACGCTTTCTTTTATCGAAGAGATGATTGAAAAAACGCACGCGGACGGCGTGATTACGCTCGACCCGATCCCCTCGGCAGACACGATTTCGCAAGTGGAACTGCACACCCCGCTCATCCAGTGCGCGGAATATAACGAAAACAGCCCGACATCCTATGTATCCATCGACGACGTGGCGGCGAGCCGCGCGGTTGTGGAGTATATCCTGAGCAAGGGCAAGCGGCGCGTGGCGCTGATCAACGGCCCGCTGAAGTATAAGTACGCGAGAAAACGCCAACAAGGCTATATTGAGGCGCTGGAAGCCGCGGGCATCACTCCCGCGCAAAACTTCATCGTGCAGGTGCCGGAGTTCTCCTATGATGCGGCGGTCTCCATCGCAACGCAGCTCTTGAGCATGCCGGAGCGGCCGGACGCGATCTTTGCCGCGTCGGACGTGTTCGCCGTTGCCGCAATCAAGGCGGCAAAACGCCTCGGCCTCGCGATTCCGAAAGACCTCGGCATCATCGGCTTCGACAACACAAATATCTCGGTGATGAGTGAACCCGCGCTGACGACGGTCAAACAGCCACAGTACCAGCTGGGCTTCTTGGCCTGCGAGATGCTCATTGAAGAGATGCACAGCGACACCTTTGCCCCGCGCCAGATTATGCTGGACGCGGAAATCATCATCCGCGAATCACTCTGATCGATCTACAGACAAGAACGCAAAACACCCGCTGACAAGGCGGGTGCTTTTTTATGGTTTTTCGTTTAGTCCGGGTCTTTGATCGCGAACACAAACTCGCAGGAACAAATTTTTTTGCCCGCAACCCGCGCCGTGCCTGCGCCGATTCCAACTGCACCGTTGACCGCCGTGATCGTGGAATCCAGCTCCAGCAGATCGCCCGGCAAAACAGGCGCAAAGAAGCGCGCGTTGGTGATCTTGCCCAGAAACGCGAGTTTTCCACGCATGGTTTCCAGCGTGAGCAGCGCGATTCCGCCCGCCTGCGCGAGTGCTTCGACGATCAGCACGCCGGGCATAACCTTCTTTTGATCGAAATGCCCCTGAAAGTACCATTCGTTGCCGGAGACGGCTTTGATGCCCTTTGCCGACACGCCGGGGATGAGTTCATCCACGCGATCCACCATTAAAAACGGCTCTCGGTGCGGCAAAATCCGCTTGATTTGCTCGATGCCAAAACTTCCTGATTCAAAATTCTCCACGCCGGCCTTACCTTCCTCGCTTGAGTATGAGGCAGCTATTGTGCCCGCCAAACCCAAAAGAATTGGAAAGCGCATAGTCGCTGTCCAGCTTCTGCGCAGTGCCTTTTACATAGTTGAGCCGGCAAACCTCATCCTCATCTGTGAGTCCGATGGTCGGCGGGGCAACGCCTTCGTTGAGCGCGAGCAACGAGAGAACCGCCTCAAACGCGCCCGCAGCGCCCAGCATATGCCCGGTCATGGACTTGGTCGAGCTGACCTTGAGCGCGCTTGCGTGTTCGCCAAAGCAGGCTTCAATCGCCGCGCTCTCCGTCGCGTCGTTGAGCGGCGTGCTCGTGCCATGCGCGTTGATATAGCCGATCTGCTCTTTGGCGATGCCCGCGTCGCGGATTGCCTCCGCCATCGCGCGCGCTGCCTGCTTGCCCTCCGGCTGTGGCGCGGTGATGTGGTGCGCATCGCAGGTTTGGGCATATCCCGCGAGCGAACCCAACGGCTTTGCGCCGCGCTTTTTCACGCTTGCTTCGCTTTCGAGCAGCAGGAACGCCGCACCTTCGCCGATCACAAACCCCTGCCGTTCCCGGTCAAACGGAATGCTCGCGCGGGAAACGTCCTCGCATTCGCTCAGCGCGCCCATCTGATGAAACCCCTGCACCGCCAGCTCGATCATCACCGATTCCGCGCCGCCGACGAGCATCGCATCCGCCCGCCCTTCGCGCACGGCATAATACGCGTGCCCGATGGCATCCGCGCCGGACGCGCAGGCGGTCACGAGCGAATAGCACGGGCCGTTGAGTCCATAGCGAATCGCAATCAGCCCCGCCGTGGTGTTCACGATCGCCTTGGGGATAAAGAACGAGGAAACGCTCCTTGGCCCGTTGTTGACCAGTTCCGCATACTGTTCGCAGATGACGTCCAGCCCGCCCATCCCGCTGCCGAGCACGACGCCAACGCGTTCGGGATCATATTCCTCCGGCTTAAGCCCCGCCTCTTCCCATGCCTGCGCCGCGGCAACGATCGCCATCTGCGTAAAACGTGCCATGCGCTTTGCTTCACGCTTGTTCACATACGGCTCCGGCGAAAAGTCCTTGATTTGACCCGCCGCAAAGATCTGTGTCATTTCGCTGGAAAATAGCTCCGGCGAAGAGATGCCGCTCTTGCCTGCAACCGCGGCGGAAAAGCTCTCCCGCGCGGTCATGCCGATGGGCGACACCGCGCCGATGCCGGTGATAAAAACTTCCATAGCTAAAAAATCCTCCTTATGTGCGGCGCAGGCTACATCGCCATGCCGCCGTCAACCACAAAAACCTGTCCGGTCACATAACCCGCGCCGTCCGAGCACAGGAACGCGACAATGTGGGCAACATCCTCCGCCTTGCCGATCCGGCGCATGGGAATGCTCTTCTTCAACGCGTCTTTTGCCAGGTCCGTCATCGCGTCCGTCATCGCAGTTTCAATGAACCCAGGCGCGACCGCATTGACGCAGATTCCCCAGCGGGCGGACTCTTTCGCCGCCGACTTGGTCAACCCGACCAACCCCGCCTTGCTCGCGGCATAGTTCGCCTGTCCGGCATTTCCGGTGAGCCCGACGACCGATGTGATATTGACGATCTTCCCGCGCTTTTCACGCGCCATGTGGTTGACCGCTTCCCGCGTCATGAAAAACGCGCTGTCGAGATTGGCGCGCAGCACCTTGTGATACTGCTCGTCCGTCATACGCATCAAGAGTCCGTCGCAGGTCAGTCCCGCGTTGTTCACGAGCGCGTCGAGCCCGCCGAGCGCATCCACGCAGCCCTGCACGAGCGCGGCGCAAGCAGCGGAATCACCAAGATCACCGCTGAGCGCAACCGCACGCCGCCCCGTCGCTTCTACTGCGCCGCAGACTTCCAACGCCGAATCGCGATTGCTGTTGTAGTGTACACAGACGTCAAACCCGTCGTTTGCCAGTTGCAGGCAGATTGCCCGGCCGATGCCACCGGAGCCACCCGTGACCAATGCGACTTTGCTCATTCCTTGCCCTCTGTTTCCGCCCGAAGGAACGCCTCCAGAGAGGCCGCATCCTGCACGCTGTAGAGCGCGATCTCGCGCGAAACACGGCGTTTGAGCATCTTCGTGAGCACGCCGCCGGGGCCGATTTCGACAAAGCGAGTCACGCCGTGAGAGAGCATATGCTCCACGCAATCGTGCCAGCGCACGCGGGTGTTCATCTGCGCGCAAAGAAGCGCGCGATAGTCCGCGTTTTTCGGATACGGCATACCCAGCGCGTTGCTGTAGACACTTCCGCTTGGATCGCCGAAAGTTTCTTTCGCGAGTTCGTCCGAAAACCGCTCTGCCGCCTCGTTGAGCAGCGGGCAGTGCGAAGGGCCTTTCATGGCGAGCATCACCGCCATGCGCGCGCCCGCCGCCTCCAGCGCAGCTTTTGCCTCGCCGAGTTCGCCGAGCAGCCCGCCGAGTGTGAGCTGCGTTTCGGAAAGATGGTTTGCGACAAACACGTTGGTAAACGGCACAATCACAGATTCCGCCTGCTCCAGCGTCAGCCCGACGACGGAGAGCATACCACCCGTGCCGGGAGGCACCGCGCCGTCCATCACCGCGCCACGTCTGCGCACCAGGGATGCGCCCGCGCCGTCTTCCAACACGCCGGACGCGGCAAGCGCGGTATATTCGCCCAGCGATAGCCCCGCGTATACGTCCGCGCGAACGCCTTGCGATTCAAGAAGCCGCAGCGTCGCGAGGGAATGCGAATAGATCGCGGCCTGAATCACCGCGCTTTCGTCCATGCTCTCGCCCTTGAAACAAGCTGCTTTCAGATTGAGGTTTGCGCCCGCTTCACAGCGGTCGAAGGCTTCGCGATAACGGCTGTAGGATAAATATAAGTCCGAACCCATGCCGGGGGTTTGAGACCCCTGCCCGGGAAATAAAAATGCCGTTTTCATGCGTCTGCCTCCAGACTTGTACACGCCCTGCCGAGCGCTGTCTTGATCGCAGCGGGATCAAACAATTCCCGCACAATCTCGGCTGCCGGTTGCACATGATCGCACATGCAGGCGCACTGCCCCGCCATGAATGAACCGCGCTCCTTGTCCCCGTGCACAACCGCGCGCATGAGCGATCCTTCGCCGAGCTGTTCGACCATCGCCGCACCGTCCGGCCCGTATTCCGCGCCCGCCAGCTCGCGTTGTAGCGGGCTGCGAAGCACGCGCACGGGATGCCCCGTAATGCGCCCGGTCACCTTGCTGTCGATGTCCTTTGCACGGATCACGCGCTCTTTGTATTCCGCATGCGCGGTGCACTCCTCCGCGAGGATAAAGCGCGTGCCGACCTGCACGCCAGCGGCACCGAGGCAGAACGCCGCCGCCACGCCGGACGCATCGAATATGCCGCCCGCCGCAACCACAGGAATATTCACGCTCCGCGCGATGTCCGGCCAGAGCACCATTGAGGTGAGTTCGCCGATGTGTCCGCCCGCTTCGCATCCTTCCGCGATGACGAAATCCGCGCCCATACGCTCCATCAGCATCGCCAGCGCACGGCTCGCGACCACGGGAGCGACCACGCAGCCCGCCTCTTTCCAACGCTTGACATATGCGTCCGGATTGCCCGCGCCCGTGATCACCACGGGTACCTTCAGGTCGTAGACCAAATCGGCAATCTGGGCGACATAGGGGCTCAGCAGCATCACGTTCAGGCCAAAGGGCTTGTCGGTCTTTTCGCGCAGGAGCTTCACCTGCGTTTCCACCCATTCCGGCGGCGCGTTGCCCGCGGCAATCACGCCCAAGCCCCCCGCCATCGAAACGGCTGCGGCAAGATTCGCGTCCGAGACCCAGGCCATGCCGCCCTGAATCAGCGGATACTGCGTCCCAATGCGTTCGCAGATGGTGCCGGGGTACTTCGTGGTAGCGTTCATTGGAGGTGTTTTCCTTCGAGGTGCTTGACCAGTTCGCCGACGGTGTGGATGTCGCCCACTTCTTCCACGGGAACTTTGATGCCCGTCTCTTTTTCGAGGTTGATGAGCATCTCCACCATGTCCAGCGAATCCATCGAGAAATCCTCTACGAAGCGGCTTTCGGGTTTGATCGCGTCGCGATCCAGATCCAGTTGATTCATAAGGCTTGCGATAATTTTTTCCTGCATGTTAGTTGTTCTCCTTTTTGTTTTGTAATGTCCAATCGATCACCGCTCCGCCGCTGGTCAAGCCCGAGCCGAAGCCGACGATGGCGATGCGGTCTCCCGCATGCAGCCAGCCGGACTCCCATGCGTCACACAGCGCAATCGGGATGGAGGCGGAGGATGTATTGGCATAGTTTGCGATGTTCACGAAAAACTGTTCGCGTCCGAACGCCATCGTTCGAATCACGAAATCGATGATTTTCTCGTTTGCCTGATGTGGCACGATCTTGTCGATGG
This sequence comes from Bacillota bacterium, assembly GCA_023395595.1. Taxonomy (GTDB): domain Bacteria; phylum Bacillota; class Clostridia; order Christensenellales; family CAG-138; genus UBA7703. The sequence continues at coordinate 1,838 of JAEWYO010000050.1, read as the reverse complement.
GATGATCCCCGCAGCGAGCGGAGAGATCGTTTAGCGTGTGTTCGAGCACGGCGACGGCATAGGTAAACACATCCGCGCCCTTCATGCGAATCGATTCCCGCTTGGGATCGACTTCTCCGGTAAACGGCGTGCTTCGCGCTTCTTTTTTGACCACGATCACGTCGTCCACATCCGGCGTTGCGGAAAGAATCGGATGCAGCAGGTGCGGAATCTCGCTTCGCTTGAGCACCAGCGCGCCCGCGCCGTCGCCAAAGAGCACACATGTGGCGCGATCTGTCCAGTCGCAATATTTCGTCATGAGTTCGCTGGCAACCACGATGGCCACGTCCTGATTCAGCGTGTCCATCAGCGACGCCGCCGTCACGAGCGCATAGACAAAGCCGGTGCAGCCCGCGGAAACATCCATCGCCGCGCAGACGGGAATGTTCAGCGCCTTTTGCACGCGCCCCGCCAAGGATGGGGTCAGTTCGTCCCCCGTGATGGTGCACGCGACGATCACGCCGACACTCTGAGGCGCTTCGCCGGACATCGCGAGCGCGTCCTTCGCCGCCGAAACTGCGAGGCTTGTCGCCGTCTCCTCCACCGCGACGTGGCGGGAGCGGATACCCGTGCGCTTGCTGATCCACTCGTCGCTGGTCTCCACGAGCCGGGTTAGTTCGTCGTTGGTCACTACTTTTTGGGGCACACATTTGCCTATGCCCGTAATCGAAACCGGTGCTAACATTTGTTTCACCTCACATAAACTATCGTTGTGGCAGCGGGAGTCTCCCTTACTGCCAGCGCATATTCAGATATTTTTGCTGCCGTTGCTCAACCAGCCGTTCCGGCGGGAGCGTGGTGAGCCGTTTGAGCGCAGTTCGGATGGCTTTTTTCACCGCCTCCGCGCTCTCGTCCATATGAAAGCGGGAATACCCCTCCGGCTCGCGGACGATATGATCCACAATGCCAAATCGCTTGAGGTCGCCCGCCGTGAGCTTGAGATTCTTTGCCGCTTCGGAAGCAAGCGAGCTATCCTTAAACAGGATCGAGGCCGCGCCTTCCGGCGAGATCACGGAAAAGTAGCTGTTTTCGAGCATGATCAATCGATCTGCCAACGAGAGCGCGAGCGCGCCGCCGCTTCCACCTTCGCCGATGATGATCGAGATGCACGGGGTTTGCACCATCGCCATGGCACGCAGATGCTCCGCAATCACGCGTCCCTGCCCTTTTGCCTCCGCCTCGATGCCGCAGAACGCGCCGGGCGTATCCACAAGGCAGATCACGGGACGGTGAAACTTCTCCGCCTGCTTGAGCGCGCGCATCGATTTGCGGTAGCCTTCCGGCGACGGCATGCCGAAGTTGCAGCGCATGCGTTCCTCCAGCGTGTGTCCCTTCTGCTGGCCGATGATGGTCACAGGATACGTTTCAAACCATGCCACGGCGGTTACGATCGCCTCGTCGTCGCCCATGCATTGATCCCCGCGCACCTCAAACACACCGTGAAAGAGCTTGTCGATATAGTCCCGCGCCTGCGGGCGGTCTTCCTTGCGCGCGCTCATCACGCTCGCCCATGCGGGGTCTTGCTGCATGGCGGGCGGTTGGATGAGCGGAACCGAGGCAGCCAGAATCGGTTGTTTTGTGTGTTTTGCCGTCATCTGCGAACCCCCTGTCCTGCCGTCTGCGTGTTGCCCGCGTTGTGGAGCGCAAGCAGTGCGGCGAGTGTTTCGCGCAAGTCTCTGCGCTCGACAATCCGGTCGATCAGCCCGTGCGCAAAGAGATATTCCGCCGTCTGGAATCCTTCCGGCAGCTTATCCCGCACGGTCTGCTCAATCACGCGCGGGCCCGCAAAGCCGATCAGC
>JAEWYO010000076.1 GCA_023395595.1 Bacillota bacterium | reverse complement strand
TCTGGAGTCGATTTTATACTTGGATAAGACGTTCCCTCGTGCAAGTCTTACGGCGTTAAAATCGCCCCCAAACGCGCGACATTAAGATGCTCTACGAAGAAAACCACACCAGCGGATACACAAAGAGCGGGAGGCAATCCCGCTCTTTTGTTTTCCCAAAGCATTGAGATTAATAATTCGCTTGAAACATCGTGTCGGTGTCTCGGCAAAGATGCTGCACCGCCTCACGCCCGGTGGAAAGCGCAACCGGTGTGCCGCCGGGTGAAACCAGCCGTTGTCCTGCAAAATACAGGCGCTGGATGCTCTCCGGCTTGACGGGATACTGCATCATCCCCTGTCCTTTTTTCATCACGGACATCCAGCTTCCTTTGAAGGAGCCAAGATATCGCTCGTAGGTCAGCGGCGTTGCGACATCCCAAACTGTGATCTTCCCCACTGCTTGCGGAAATTTCTCCTCTACCGCGTGAATCACCGCCTCGGCGACTCGCTGCTTCTGCGCTTCATATGCACCGTCTTCTTTGCACTGCTTCCAGTAATCATAGCTATCTCCAATCAGCACCGTCGTCATCGCACTGCAACCCTCTGGTGCATAGCCGGCAAAGCCTGCGTAATTGTTGATGCCGATGCATGGATATGTAAGATTGCCGATCTTGAGCGGTTCGTGCAACGGGAACGTGAGGCTCTCCGGCAGATCTTTCAAATCCGCCTCTATGCCGAGTCCGACAAAGACATTCAGAATCGGCGCGGCTAAGCGGCGCATCTTCTCCGCCCAGCGTTCCTGAATCGGCTCGTCAAAGAGCGTATCAATCGCGCTTAAGGTGTCTTTTGTCACAATGACCGCATCCGCCGGGATCGTTTCCCCCGCGATGACGACGCCCGTTGCGGTTCCATTCGAAATGATAACTTTATCAACAGGCGTTTGATACACGATTTTTCCACCAAGCGATTCATAATAGCGCGCCATACGAGTCGCCATCGCCACCGACCCGCCGGTTGGATATCCGCCGTCTCCGGCTGCAAGCGTTGCGATGGTAAACATCGCGCTGGATGCGGAATACTCTTTGCCGATCATTTCGATCAGAAGATTCCGAATCTGCGGGCTTTGGAATTTCTCCGCATACTCGCCTATGGAGAGGTCTTGGTAGTATTTCATACAGGTGAGTGCAGGCAGCATGGCGAGCATACTCCAGACGGATGGCTTTGCCGGATATTTCGCCTTCATCTTCGGCAGATCCATCACCGGCATCTCCGCTTTGGTGAACTTCTTAATGTCCGCGCAAAGTTTATCAATCTCCTTTCGATCGACAGGAGACAATTCCGTTAGATGCGCGCGCAGCTTCTCCACGTCGCGGTAAAGGCAGGCGCGTTTTCCATCCTGTTCAAAACTAAAGAATGGGTCTCGATCATAGATATTCACCGTGTCGTCGAGCGCACCAACTTCGCGCCAGAGTTTGTTGAGCTGTGTTTTGGGCGAAGACCCGGTCAACCAATGCAATCCGCCTTCGAAATAATAGCCTTTTCTGCGCCAACTGGTGGATGCGCCGCCCGGTATTGTGTGGCTTTCATAAATCGTCGTGTCAAATCCACTCTGTCGGGCATAGATGCCTGACGTAAGACCGGCGAGCCCTGCGCCAACAATGATAATGTGTTTATTCAATTGATACCCCTCCTATTCTCCTGTTCAAGCGCTATTTTGCGCGTAATATGTCCGTGATCCACTCCGGCTTTGGGCAAGGCATGTGCGCATGAATCGCTAGCGTCTCAGCTATACCCTGAATCGTGCTCCAAAACGCAATGGATAGCGCAACAGGGTCGCCCGCGCGAATGGTGCCGTTTTCCTGCCCCTGCTGGATCATCCGTGCTGTTGGTGTATGAACATCAAGCCCGGACAAACGTTCTTTCACGCTTGCGGGAACGTCGTCACTATAGTACGCCTGATGCATCAACACAAACATTTTCGCTACGAACGGCTGTGTTTGAATATAATCCAATATTTGCGTTGCAGTGGCTTCAAAAAACGCCATAGGTTCCTGCGTCGTAGGCTGCACGCTGTTCATGGGACCTTCGATCCCAAGTGAAACCAGCTCCAGATATAGCTCCTCTTTCGAGGCGAAATAGTGAAACAGCAGTCCTACACTCATGCCGACCGATTTTGCAATGTCCTTAATCGTCGTGCCGGAGTATCCTTTCTGAATAAACAAGCTCAGTCCAGCATAAAGAATCTCTTGCCTGCGTCGTTCTTTTTGATCTTCGCGCATAGTCATTCGAGCACAACACCTGCCTCCTATTTTATTGAACGATGGTTCATTGATTAATCATTCATTTTATATCACTGCCTTCATCATCTGTCAAGTAAAAAATAGACATCTGCCAAAGAATATTATATGTGCATCGATTGAGTATTGTGCCAAACGCACTTTACAAGTTTGCGTTCGCGGGATAGTATGATTTAAGAACATCTGTTCTTGGTGTGGCAATGCACCATTCAACAACAGACATCTGAAACGAGGTGTAACACAGATGACAAAAAGAATGCCTGCCCTGTTTATTGGCCACGGATCGCCGATGAACGCGATTGAAGATAATTCATTTTCTCGCGCATGGAGCGCGCTTGGCGCAAAACTGACAGAACCCAAGGCGATCCTCTCCGTTTCCGCGCATTGGTTCACGCGTGGTACAAAAGTGAATGATTCACCAAAGCCTGGCATGATCTATGACATGTACGGATTTCCGGAGGAACTTTACCAACTCAACTATCCTGCGCCCGGCTCGCCAGAGCTTGCATATCGCGTGCGGTCGCTTGTGGGTGATTCCGTATCCATCGACAACAATTGGGGATTGGATCACGGTACATGGTCGGTTCTTCACCGCGTGTTTCCGCAGGCGAATATTCCGGTTGTGCAGCTAAGCGTGAATGCGATGCTGACTCCTGCCGAGCATTACGCAATCGGGCAGACACTGCGTCCTCTTCGGGACGAAGGCGTGCTGATCTTTGGCAGCGGAAATGTTGTACACAATCTCTCCCGCGTAGACTGGCGCATGAATGACGGACAACCATGGGCACAGGAGTTTGATCAATGGATCCATCAGGCAATTGAAACCGGCGACCATGATCCAGTCATTCACTATGACCGTGCTGGCGAAGCGGCACAGCTTTCCGTTCCTTCTATGGATCACTTTGCGCCGCTTCTCTACGTTCTTGGTGCAAGCGACGCAGACGACGCAATCACAACCGTCAACGCAGAGTGCACGCTGGGCTCTATGAGCATGACAAGCTATCTCTTTACAAGTAAATAGAGCTGAAACAGAATCATGATAATACAAACAATGGATGAAGGAGTGTGAACCGGATGAAACATCGTGAAATCGTGAAAACAGTGCGCGGATTCCGCGCGGTGGATGGCGCGGGCGTGTCGCTCGTTCGTGTCTTGGGTAATCGAGACGTGTATGACTTTGACCCGTTTCTGATGCTGGATTCGTTTGATTCCACCGATCCAGCGGACTATACGGCAGGTTTCCCCTGGCATCCGCACCGTGGCATCGAGACCATTACCTATCTCATCAGCGGAAAAATCGAACATATGGACAGCCTTGGAAACAAGGGCACCATTGAATCCGGCGAGAGCCAATGGATGACCGCAGGCAGTGGAATTCTGCACCAAGAGATGCCGATGCCTTCTGAACGCATGCTTGGTTTTCAGCTTTGGCTCAATATGTCAAAGGCGGAAAAGATGTCAGAGCCTGCTTATCTCGGCATCACACAGGATAAAATCCCCGTCGTTGCGGTAGACCGCGCGCAGGTACGGGTGCTCTCCGGCATCTTTGGTGGCGTAAGTGGCGTGCTGCCGCGGCATATCCAAGCGGGCATTCTGGACGTATCGCTGCCCAAGGGAGAGCGGATTTCGCTGCCTACCAAGCCGGAGGAAACCGTTTTTGCATTTCTGATTCTGGGCGACGCAGTCATGGATGCGCACCTGCTCACCGAAAAAACAGCTGTTCTATTCGGTGCGGGAGACAGCATTTCCTTTGAAGCGACGCCAGATCGCGACCTGAGGTTGATCCTCTTCTCCGGCAAAGCGCTGCACGAACCAATCGCCTGGGGTGGGCCAATCGTCATGAATACGCGCGAAGAACTTGATCTCGCGTTTGAGGAACTGCGCAACGGCTCATTTATCAAACGCAAACCAACTTTATAAAAAATGAAATAGAGTACTTTAAGACAGGACAACAATATGGAACAAAAACGAATTGCCGCAATTGTCGGCTCCCTTCGGGAAAACTCGTATAATCGTCAACTTGCACTCGCCGCAAAAGAAGCTATAGGCGATCGCGCAATCTTCGAACTCATCGACTTTGCCGATGTCCCGATGATGAATCAGGATATCGAATACCCCGCGCCGGAATCAGTTCGCCGTGTACGCTCGCAGATCAAGTCAGCGGACGGCGTTTGGATTTTCACACCGGAATACAACCATTCCTACCCCGGCGTGCTAAAGAACCTGATCGATTGGCTCTCGCGCCCAATCAGCAAGGAAGAACGACAGGTTTTGAGCCGAAAGCCTATCGCAATCAGCGGCGCTTCCCCTGCGATGGGCGGAACTGTCACCGCGCAGGACTTACTTGTGATGCTGTTGAGCATGCTCAACGCAAATGTGATGAATTCTCCACGGTTGGCGGTTTCGAATGTCACGCAACAAGCCGATGAAACAGGGCATCTTGCGCTGACCACAAGCTTGCCGTATCTGCAAAAGCAAGCCGACGCGTTTCTAAAATTTCTGGAACAATAACCAATTGCATGATGCCTGCGGAGGAATTCCCCCGCGGGCATTTTTGTGTTTGTTAGAGTAATCACAACTTTACAAATCGGATAAACACGCATACTATTAAATAGTATCGTTTGATAATCTATAGAACTGGATTCAAAAGCAATCATGCAAAAAAAAGAACCGCGTATTCGTATTCTGAAAGACGGGCCGTACATTGTCTCTGGTTGCGTTCCGCTTTCAGAAAAAGTCATCGTCTCCAAAGGCGATGGCTATGTTTATGAAGAAGGGCGCACGTTGCCACAGAAGGCATCCTATTCCCTATGCCGATGTGGCAAGACGAAAACACCGCCATTCTGCGACGGTGCGCATGTCGCGAGCCATTTTGACGGGACAGAGACCGCTTGCAAAACGGATTACCACGGTCGCGCGGCGCGCATCAGCGGCACGGGCATTGACCTGCTGGACGATGGCCGCTGTGCGTTTGCGCGGTTTTGCCATCGGGATAGCGGCGACGCATGGGAACTTGCGGAAGATTCCACAAGCGATTTTCGTCACGCAGAAGCAATTATTGCTGCAAACGAGTGCCCAGCAGGACGACTCACCGCAGTAGAAAAAAACGGAACGGAGCATGAGCCGGACTACTCTCCTGCCATAGAGATTTTACAGGACCCGGAAGAACATGTCAGTGCGGGTATTTTCGTAAAAGGTGGTATTCCGATTGAATCTGCCGACGGGAGTGTATATGAGATTCGAAACCGCGTGGTGCTCTGCCGCTGCGGGCTCTCTGGTAACAAACCGTTTTGCGATTCGCGACATGTATCGGAAGAATATGACGACCAAAACCCGACCGAAGAAGCGTGATTTGAGGTGCTCCCGTGATTGAGAAGAAGTACGACTCCCCGCGTGGAACAGTGGCGTATTGGCTCTATCCAAACGCTAACCAAAATGCAAAATGGGTCTTCTTTTTGCATGGTCTTTCGGCGGATCACACCCTGTTTGATCCACAGGTATCTGTTTTTACATGCAAGTACAACATGATCGTTTGGGATGCTCCGGCGCATGCGCTTTCGAGACCGTATCGCGACTTTTCATACGCGAACTGCGCGGAAGACATGAAGAATATTCTGAGCAATGAAGGCGTTGAGAAAGCCATCTTCATTGGTCAATCCATGGGCGGCTATTGTATACAGGCCTTCTTGCTGCGGTATTCTGATATGGCGGAGGCCTTTATCGCCATCGACTCCTGCCCGTTTGGGACGCAATACTATTCCAAGTCCGATCTATTCTGGCTGCGACAAGTTGGATGGATGAGCCGACTGTATTCGCATTCCTATTATGTTGAGACGATTGCGAAATCCGTTGGTGTCATGCCATCTACACAGGAGAACATGAGAAGAGCGCTGGCATATTACTCACATCCGGAACTTTGCAGACTTATGGGTATGGGCTATCTCTGCTTTGTGAAAGAGAATCAGGATTTGAAGATTAGCTGTCCAACGCTGATTCTCGTTGGCGACCATGACAAAACGGGAAAGGTTCTCTCTTACAGCAAAACCTGGCATGCCGCCACCGAATTTCCGTTTGAGATCATTCCAAACGCCGCGCATAATGCCAACTATGACAACCCGGATGCTGTCAACACCTTGATCGATAGCTTTCTAAACGCGCCGCAGGAGGAATAAACCGAATGAAAACAGCCCTTCTTGTTATTGATATCCAGCAGGCGATGATCGACGAGCATCCCGCACGGACGGATGAGTTCTTACTTAACATCAAGCTTCTCATCGATGCCGCGCACAGCGCCGAAACAGAGGTTGTTTATGTGCGTCATGACGGCGGAGAAGGTGATTTGCTCGAGTACGGTACGCCGGGCTGGCAACTGGATCGCTCCCTGAACCCTCGGACGAATGAGCGAATCTTCGACAAACGGTTTGGCAGCGCGTTTCGTCAGACGGGATTGCAGGAATACTTAACAAGCCGCGAAATCACGCGCTTAGTCGTTTGTGGCATGCAGACGGAGTATTGCATCGACACCAGCATCAAAGTAGCGTTTGAATTGGGGTATGAGGTAATCGTTCCTGTCAGCGGGACGACGACCTACTCCAACCCCTTCCTCTCCGGAGACAAGTTGATACATTATTATGAACGTATGATCTGGCATGAGCCGTTAGCGCGCGTAGCCGACATGGAAGAGGTTCTTGCGCTGCTGCAATCCTGATTTTCTGCTGAACCACTCCGTTGTCTCAGTCAGGGCGCGCTTTTTACTTGACAGCAGAATTGATACGCCGGTATCATATGAACAATGATTTTCAACATTTCACCGCGGCAGTGTTGTCCGCAAAAAGGAGACTTTGTGCAAGATTCGTTTGCCCGTTTTGATATGCTCGAAATCCCGAGAAAGCAAAAACTCCGCCCACTTGCCTGGGCGATCAGCTATCCCGATGTATGGAAACACAACGCAAAGATTCAAAAAATCGATATGGAAGGCATAAAGCCGCCCTATATACTGCTCTGCAACCACAGTGCTTTTCTGGATTTTAAGGTGACTACCGCGGCGATCTTTCCGCATAGGGCAAACTATGTTGTCGCCATCGACGGGTTCACAAGCCCGACCAGAAAAGGATTCACGAGTCGAGAGTGGCTATTACGCACGGTTGGCTGCATCTGCAAACGAAAGTTCACCAATGATGCAATCCTCGTTCGTCAGCTCAACCGCGTCGTGAAAAACGGAGACATCGCTGTGCTGTATCCGGAAGCGCGCTATTCCCTCTGCGGCACGAATGCAGTTCTGCCGGAATCACTCGGCAAGCTTTGCAAGCTGCTTAAGGTTCCCGTGGTGTCGCTTATCATGCACGGGCATCATGTAAATTCGCCCGTCTGGCACCTCGGTGATCGTGGAGTGAAGCCGGTAGAGTCGGAACTGACGTGCCTATTCACAGCGGAAACACTGGCGAACGCATCTTCCGAAGAAGTCAACCAGCGAATCAACGAAACATTTGCATATGATGATTTTGCATGGCAGCGCGAAAAAGGTATCCATATCTCGCATCCAAAGCGCGCAGAAGGATTGCACAAGGTACTCTATCAGTGCCCACACTGCAACGCGGAATATCAGATGGCAAGCGAAGGCACCGCGCTATTTTGCAAAGCTTGCGGCAAACGTTGGGAAATGGACGAACTGGGCTGCCTGTGTGCAACAAGCGGAGAGACTGAGTTTTCTCATATTCCAGATTGGTATGAATGGGAGCGCAAAAATGTTCGCTGCGAGGTGGAGTCGGGCAGCTATGCCTTCTCCGCTCCGGTCCGTGTGATGTCGTTGCCGAACGCAAGCGGCTATATTCCAATCGGTGAAGGGACGCTCACACACAATATGGACGGGTTTACTGTGCGCGGCACAGGTGTTTATGGCGATTTTGAGATGGAGAAGCCCGTTCCGTCGCTCTATTCTTGCCACATCGAGTTGAATTATCTGGGGAAATATGGCGACTGTGTCGATCTCAACACGCTCGAAGACACCTGGTATTGCTATCCCTACAATTGCGAATTCTCCGTTGTAAAAATCGCGCTCGCAACCGAGGAACTCTATCAGCGCCACCTTCGAACAAAGACGCAAGCATAAACTGAACAGGCGAAATTTATTTTCTGATGCGATCGCTTTTTATTGCGATATTCTATTGACACAGAGGCGATATTTCGGTATCATATCCCTTGTCGCCGCGCTCAGTTCGTCTAGTGGCCTAGGACACCGCCCTCTCACGGCGGGAACAGGGGTTCGACTCCCCTACTGGGTGCCAACAAAACACAGAATCGTTTTTCGATTCTGTGTTTTTTCTTTTCCTCATTTATCTTCCGAACGAGTTGTTGATTGCGTAGAAAAAGAACCGTCCGGCTAGACGGTTCTTTGTGTATATGCTCAATCCTTGGATTTGTCGACCACCGGGCCATCCAAAACGAATTCCGGTGTGTAGACCTTGTGGTAAGGGTTCTCCGGATCGGGATCGCTCGGGTCCCAGCCATATTCATGCCGCGCATCCATGTAAGGTTCTTCGTAGATCAACGCGGGTGGTGTTGGCGGTGTGGGTCCTGTGTCGTCCGAAATGTTGATCTCCGTACCGACAACACAATTCATGTAGATCCAATAGGCATCCCCGCAGCGAAGACGGACACAGCCGCCGGAAGCAATTGTCCCGAGAGATTCGTAATACTTCACATACATCTGCTTCTTGCCGTTTTCCTGAATGCTTCGCTTCTCTCCGCCGATCGGGACAGAGTGGAATAAGTAGCTTCCGACGATGCGGCTGGCATATTGCGAATAAACGTTTTCACCTTTGATCTGACCCATCTTCTTGTAGGGATACTGACGAACCAGATGGAAGGTGCCGCGCGGGGTCATGTCCTTACTGCGTCCTGTGGAGCAAATCATCACGCGCTCTTCTGTCCACTCGCCATTGACCGCTTTGAAGACGACAACACTTTGCGAACCGATATAGACGTTGATCATGCGATCACCTTCCGCCGCCGGAACAGTAGTTGGCGTATAGGAAGGGACCGCGATGTTCTCCGTTGTTGGCAGCGCGCCGGGAATCATCTTACCCGTGCTATCCGCGGGATAAAACGCTCCCTCTTTGTCCGCAAAAGAACCGTAGACAAACGTTCCGCCAGCAGAAGCGGTAATCAATCCGGTTTCTGTCAGCGTATACGCTGAACGAAGGCGGATCGTATCCGGCAGCGGTGTGCTGCTTGCTATGCCAAACGGTTCGGACGCCACATCGACAAATGCTTTTGCATCCGCGAGGATCGCGCCTGTTTCGTCCGAGGGGTAAAATCCCTTGACGGTTTCCCCGGCAACTCCGTCCACGAACTCCGTATAACCGCCGTACACGCGATATTGCACGGTTCCCGTGTCGTCGGTAAAGGCGTAAAGTGAAAGGGCTGTATCCTCAGTCTCCACGCGCGTATAGCCCGCAGGAACCGCTGACACATCGTCTAGTGTGAGCGGCATAGGATCGCCGAGGGTTATCACCGGTTCTGCCGTCGGCAGCGGAACGGGTGTTGCAGCAGGCGCTTCCGTAGCTTTGGGCGCATTGCCAGCCAGTGAGCAGGCTGCAAGGCCAAGCGTTAGCGAGATGCCAAGCGCTAAGAAAATCAATTTCTTCCAAGAATATTTCTGTTTCATATCTGCTATTATAATCGATCTGAAAGGATAGTTCAAACACTTGAAATGTGACGATACTGTGGATTAGCGGCTGATTGGGGTGGTTTATTGCGGATTAGCGCGTATTATCCCTTTTGCACGTGTTTTCTTCTCACACTTCACGCAGACAGCGCAAACGGAATTCGATTTACATCAAATCCACAAAATGCTACAATCCTACCGTATCAGAGAGACTGGAACAAAAAACAATAGCAAGGAGAAAAACATGGACAACCGCGACCACGCACGCAGAAATAATCTGCTTCGCATCCTTGTGCTTGTCGCGGCGTTTTTGATCGTGCTTGCGATCATTCTGCTCTCGCTCAACGCGATTTTGCCGGGGTTTGCGGACGTAATCCAGCGTGGAAATCAGCAGGAGCTGATTGCGTATATTCGCGGGTTCGGCAGCGTTGGTGGTGTTGCGTTGGCGTTCTTGCTTCAGTTTGTGCAGATTATCAGCATCTTCTTTCCCGGTGGTCCGATTCAGGTTGCCATCGGTGTGGTATTTGGCACATTCTGGGGATTTGTAATCTGTCATATGGGATATGTACTTGCAAACATCGTTGTGTTCTTTAGCGCGCGCAAACTAGGAAACCGGCTGGAGCAACTATTCTCCAAAGATGGAGGAACCGATTCCCGCTTTCGTTTTCTAACCGATTCACAACATCCCGCGTTTGTTGTTGCACTCTCCTGCCTGATTCCGATGCTTCCTAACGGCCTTGTACCATACATCGCTGCGCGCACGAAGATAACCATTTGGGAATTCGTAATCTCCGTCTATCTTGGCAGCATCCCGACATTGTTGATGCTCAACGCAATCGGAAATCAATTACTGCACGGAGATTATCTCAGAGTGGCTCTGCTTGGCTGTGCGCTGGTACTCGGCGTTGTGCTGCTCTATCTCTTCCGAAAAAAGATTTTTGCGTTTGTCGATCAAATCCACGAACGACGTGATACACGAAAAGCACAGCCCGGCAAAAACCAGTCGTAATAAATCACAAGCGGCCTCCACAAATACTGTGGACGCCGCTTTTTCATATGCTCTATTGTTCCGGTCCGAGCCCTCGCACGGTGCAATTGCCAATCTCCCGTGCAATTGCCTCGCCGGCTTTGAGTACCTCGGTTGGCGAATGTGCCAATGGGTCCTGCTCGTTTCGCGGACGATACTGTTGTAGATAGAACCGATCGCATCCTTTTACCATGCGCGCGGTCTCCAATGCATCTTCCTGCGTAAGCTGCGGCGCGAACGTCATACGAAATTCGTGCGCAACCCCGCTGTTTCGGATGATGGCGATGCTCTTGCGGATGCTATCCATATCGACACTTGCACAGGCGATCTTGTCATATTTCTCGGCGGGTGCTTTAACATCCATCGCGATGTAGTCAAGCAGATTTTTGCTCAAAAGCGTGAGTAGCACCTGCGGTTTTGTACCGTTGGTATCGAGCTTGACCTTATAGCCAAACGTCTTGACACGAAGGATAAAGGCTTCTAGGTTCTGCTGGAGTGTCGGCTCGCCACCGGAGACTACTACCGCGCTGAGGAGCCCTGCGCGCTTCTCAAGGTACTCCAGAACAGGTTCCTCGGGAATCAGCGGCGCGTCGCGCTTGATGATGTGCGCGTTGTGACAATAGACGCAGTTCATGTTGCAATAGGGGGCAAATACCACAGCGCACGGCTGCCCGGGATAATCGACAAATGATGTTTTTTGAAATCCGGCAATCAGCATGCTGCGTGGTTCCTCCTGTTGGCGCGTTGTATTCTATTCTATCATACACGAAGGCAAAAAAGTTGGAGACATGCGCAAGGCACATCTCCAACCAAGTCGTCCATGCGATGGATGGGGCAAGCGTTGTCAGATGACAAACTTCTTGCGCATCATGTACTCTTCTTTCTTGCCGGGATTGTAGTTTTGTACGGGGCGCAGATAGCCAACCACGCGCGACCAAACCTCAGCCTTTTGCCCGCAGGTCGGACAGTTGAAGTGTTCGCCTGCAATATAGCCGTGTTCTTTGCAGATCGAGAATGTCGGCGTGATCGAGATATACGGCATCTTATATTTGGCAAACACGCGCTGAATGAGCGTCTTAGCGGTTTCGATGTCCTCAATGCGCTCTCCAATATAGAGATGCTGCACAGTGCCGCCGGTATAGAGCGACTGAAGCTCGTCCTGCAGATCGCAGCATTCAAACACATCGTCTGTGTAACCGACCGGTAACTGCGAGGAGTTGGAATACATCGGTTCGTCTACCCCGCTTTGGATGATGCCGGGAAACTTTTCGTGGTCGATCTTCGCGAGGCGGTAACTGGTTCCCTCTGCGGGGGTTGCTTCGAGATTGTAGCTGTGTCCGGTCTCTTCCTGAAACTCGATCATTAGTGCACGTAAAAAATGCATGATTTCCAGCGAGAACGCAAGCCCTTCGGGGCTGCCAACGTCTTTTCCGAGGAAATTGAGGCAGCATTCGTTCATGCCCACGAGGCCAATCGTGTTAAAGTGGTTGGTCCAGTATTCGCCCGTGCGCTCTTTGACATTGCGCAGATAGTTGGTCGAGTACGGATACAGCCCTTGTTCGGACTGTTTCTCAATGATCTTGCGCTTGATTTCAAGGCTGACTTTTCCGAGCACTGCGATTTTCTTGAGTCTCTCAAAGAAATCTTCTTTTGACTGCGCAAGGTAGCCGATGCGCGGCAGATTGATGCTGTATACGCCGATGCTGCCTGTCATCGGGTTGCTGCCGAAGAGCCCACCGCCGCGCTTACGAAGTTCGCGTTTGTCGAGCCTGAGGCGGCAGCACATGGAGACCGCATCTTCCGGCGACAGGTCGGAGTTGACGTAGTTTGCAAAATACGGGATGCCATATTTGCAGGTAATGCGCATAAAGTCGTCCACAACAGCGCTCGACCAGTCGAAGTCCTTCGTGATATTGATGGTCGGAATCGGAAATGTGAATACGCGCCCCTTCGCATCTCCATCGAGCATAACCTTGCAAAACGCATGGTTAAAGATGTCCATCTGCTCCTGAAAATCACCGTACGTTTCTTCCATCATTCGCCCGCCGATGAGCACCGGCTCATCCTTGAGCGTGGACGGCACCTTAATGTCGAACGTCAGGTTAGAAAACGGGCACTGGAAGCCTACGCGCGTCGGCACATTGATATTGAACACAAACTCTTGTAGGCATTGGCAAACCTGATCAAACGTCATGTTGTCATATTTGATGAACGGAGCGCAATAGGTGTCAAACGAGCTCCAAGCCTGCGCACCTGCGGTCTCACCTTGCGTGGTGAAGGTTGAGTTGACGATTTGACCCAAAAATGAGCGCAAATGCTTTGCGGGCTTGCTCTCTACTTTCCCGTCAACACCGCCGAACCCATCCGTGAGCAGCTGGCGAAGATCCCATCCTGCGCAATAAGGGCCAAAAAAGCCAAGGTCGTGGATGTGCGCATCCCCACTTTCGTGCACTTTGCAAACGTCAATGGGATAGACTTCATACAGCCAATATTTCTTTGTAAACGCTTCGCGGACATAGTTATTGAGTCCGTTGACGCTGCGCTGCATGTTTGCGTTCTCTTTCACGCCCCAGTCGCGGTCGTTGAGATAATCGCCAAACATATCGATGGTAGCGCCGATAAGCGCGTTGATTTCACGCGTACCGCGACGCTTCTCGCGATAGAGAATATATGCCTTCGCGGTCTTTGCGTGGCCTGCTTCGATGAGAACCTTTTCCACAAGATCCTGAATGCCTTCCACGTCCGGCGTTCTGTCGCCATAGCGTTTCTCAGCAAGGTGAACAACTTCTTCAGCCAAACGTTCGGAGCGCTCCTCATCCGTACCGTTGACTGCCTGCGCTGCCTTCCAGATCGCATTCTTTATTTTGAGACGGTCAAACGCTTCCAGATGTCCGTCACGTTTCTTGATCATTTCAAACATGTCTCATTCCCCTCCCGTTTTGATGTGCAATATCAGTTTAGCTTGCGCTATATTTTGTGTCAATAGAAGATCGTGCATACCAAATATTGATATATTCAGTGGATAGGCTGTGGACAATTGCGGCAAAAACAGAGCCAAAGATCAAAAAGATGTAAAGTTCGCATAAAATCGCGCTTCTTGCAAGAGTGACATAGCAACAAGAACTGCATACCTTCTGCATAGCCCGTATAAACATGTTGAATGTTTTGAAAGATTTCATAAATTATCTCAAAATTAGATACAAAATATAGTATGCAGATTGCACGAAGCATCAATATATTGTGGTCGTGGCTTTTATAATAAAATCACAAGTGTCTTGACAGCAGATACCTCTAGTGCGGACACAAAAAGGGTTCTACACTTTAGATTGGGGTAGATAAAAAAAGAAGAAGCATAACCGCTTCAAATCTTGTAGATTAAGGTTGTTCAAGCCACTACGAGAAAGGACGAAGGTTATGCTTCAAACACATCTTATCGCAGAATTGCTG
>JAEWYO010000065.1 GCA_023395595.1 Bacillota bacterium | reverse complement strand
GCAGGATGTCAAGCCTTGGTAAGGTTCTTCGCGTTGCGTCGAATTAAACCACATGCTCCGCTGCTTGTGCGGGCCCCCGTCAATTCCTTTGAGTTTCAACCTTGCGGCCGTACTCCCCAGGCGGAATACTTATTGCGTTTGCTGCGGCACAGAGGGAGTTGATACCCCCTACACCTAGTATTCATCGTTTACCGCGTGGACTACCAGGGTATCTAATCCTGTTTGCTCCCCACGCTTTCGTGCCTCAGCGTCAGTGTCAGTCCAGAAAGCCGCCTTCGCCACCGGTGTTCCTCCTAATATCTACGCATTTTACCGCTACACTAGGAATTCCGCTTCCCTCTCCTGAACTCTAGTAAACCAGTTTTGAATGCAGCCCCCAAGTTAAGCCCAGGTATTTCACATCCAACTTAGCCTACCGCCTACGCACCCTTTACGCCCAGTAATTCCGGACAACGCTCGCTCCCTACGTATTACCGCGGCTGCTGGCACGTAGTTAGCCGGAGCTTTCTCCCTTGGCTAATGTCATTGTGTTCTTCACCAAGGACAGAGGTTTACAATCCGAAGACCTTCTTCCCTCACGCGGCGTTGCTAGGTCAGGCTTTCGCCCATTGCCTAATATTCCCCACTGCTGCCTCCCGTAGGAGTCTGGACCGTGTCTCAGTTCCAGTGTGGCCGATCAGCCTCTCAGCTCGGCTACCCATCGCTGACTAGGTGGGCCGTTACCCCGCCTACTATCTAATGGGACGCGAGCCCCTCCCAAAGCGGATTGCTCCTTTGACCTCTGTACCATGCGATACCGTGGTCTTATGCGGTATTAGCATCGATTTCTCGATGTTATCCCCCTCTTTGGGTCAGGTCGCTCACGCGTTACTCACCCGTGCGCCACTAGGATACATCCGAAAACGTATCCCCGTTCGACTTGCATGTGTTAGGCACGCCGCCAGCGTTCGTCCTGAGCCAGGATCAAACTCTTGAGTTCAATCTCTGACAAGTCCTTGCGGACTCGTTAGCTCACTTACTTTGTACGCTCACTCAAATTCGTTGCGTTATGTTTCATTCTTTAACTTAAGCATCTTTCGATGCTCTTGCCTCAGAATTACTGGCTTGTTTTTTGTTTCTTGCACTATATAGTTTTCAAGGTGCTCTGCCCGCTTTCGCTTGCCTTTTCGCTTGCTTTTCGGGCCTCGCTGCTCGCTTGTTTTGTGCGGGACAGCTTGTTTAGTATAGCAATCGGAGTTCTTTTTGTCAACCACTTTTTTTGATCTTTTTTTCAAAGTTTTGACTTTTCTTGATCTCGTTTTGCTCACACTTTTCTGGTGCTCGATTATGATACTGCTTTCGAAATCGAAATGCAAGTCTTTTTTGCATATTCTTTCAAGTTTTATTTTCGCCTTGTATATCCCTCGCCAGATACCCACAAGAACTAGGGTTTGTAAGAGCATCCTTCTATATATAAGAACAACGGCTCTCGTCGCGTTGACAAGCGTTTGATTTTTGCTGTATTCTATATGAGAAATTCGATTCGTTAGGAGTAGCTTTATCATATGAAATCCATGACCAGCAAAGAACTTCGGCAGCTCTATCTCGACTTCTTTGTGTCAAAAGGGCATGCCATCATTCCCTCCGCTTCGCTGATTCCAGAGAACGATCCCACCGTGCTATTCACCACAGCGGGGATGCATCCGCTCGTGCCGTATCTGATGGGCGCAAAACACCCCGAAGGCACGCGCCTGGTCGATGTTCAGAAGTGCGTTCGCACGGGAGATATTGATGAAGTCGGCGATTCTTCTCATTGTACATTCTTCGAAATGCTCGGCAACTGGTCGTTGGGTGACTATTTTAAGAAGGAGTCCATCGCATACTCCTGGGAATTCTTAACCAGCAAGGAATGGCTTGGTATTGATCCCGCTCTGCTGTTCTTCACCTGCTTTGAAGGAGACGAGAACGCCCCGCGCGACACCGTTGCACACGATTGCTGGATTCATGAAGGAGTCGAACCCAACCACATCGTCTTCTTGCCGAAGAAGAACAATTGGTGGGGGCCTGCCGGTCTGACCGGCCCTTGCGGTCCCGATACGGAGATTTTTTATGATACCGGCAAAGCGCCTTGCGGTCCGGACTGTAAAGCGGGCTGCGATTGCGGCAAATACCTCGAAATCTGGAACAACGTGTTCATGGAATACAATAAGACTGCTGATGGCACCTTCGAGCCGCTTGCGCAGAAGAACGTCGATACCGGCATGGGTCTTGATCGTACGGTTGCTACGCTGCAGGGCGTCAAGAGCGTGTATGATACCGATGCGTTTGCGGGCATCATCGCCAGCATCACCGAGCTTTCCGGTAAGCAGTATGGTGAGAGCGAAGAAATCACGCGGATGTTCCGCATCATCGCGGATCATATCCGTTGCGCAACCTTCATGCTGGGCGATCAGCGTGGCATTACGCCGAGCAATGTCGATCAAGGCTATATCCTCCGCCGTCTCATCCGCAGAGCCATTCGTTTTGCGATGCAGCTCGGTATTCCCGAAGGCAGCCTGACCCGTGTGTCCGAGGCAGTCATTTCGCAATATGGCGAGTTTTATCAGGAGCTTGCCATCAACCGCGCAAAGATTCTCGACGAGCTGACCAAAGAAGAGCAGCGCTTTGAGCATGCGCTCAAGAAAGGAATTCGCGAGTTTGAACGGCTTGTTGCTACGCTCAATGGCACCGTGATCGACGGTGTCAGCGCGTTCCATCTGTATGATACATTCGGTTTCCCAATCGAGCTCACGCAAGAGCTCGCCGCAGAGCGTGGGCTTACTGTCGATGCTGCCGGATTTGACGAGGCGTTCAAGGCGCATCAAGAGCTCTCTCACGCGGGCGCTGAGCAGCGTTTTCAAGGTGGACTTGCCGATCATACGGAAGAAACCGCACAACTGCATACCGCAACCCACCTTCTGCAAGCTGGTCTTCGCAAGGTCCTCGGCAGTGACGAAGTTGCACAGAAGGGCAGCAACATCACCGCGGAACGTCTGCGCTTTGACTTCAGCTTCCCGCGTAAACTCACACCGGAAGAAATCGCCGACGTTCAAGCATTCGTGAACGAGGCCATCGCTGCGGATGTTGAAGTGATCTGTGAAGAGATGACGGTGGACGAAGCAAAGGAAAGCGGCGCAATCGGTCTGTTCGAAAGCAAATATGGTTCCAAGGTCAAAGTGTACACCGTTCCCGGCTACAGCCGCGAAATCTGCGGCGGTCCGCACGCGGTGCGCACAGGCGATCTTGGCCGTTTCGAAATCAAAAAGGAGGAGGCGTCGAGCGCTGGCGTTCGTCGCATCAAAGCGGTATTGATCCATGCGTGATTGGTACGTTTACGATTGGGATTTGCAGGGCTTGCCTGCCCAGTTCCACGTTGATTTGAAATACGTGGAAGAGTTTGACACGCTCGGAGATTTCACCACGCTACTGTATATCTCCTGCTATCCGAAGAAGGCCGAAGCGCAGGCGTTCTCCGCGCGAGAAAAACGTGTGCTGGACTCTGTCAGCAAGGAGTGCGAGCGTATCCTTGGCGAGCATTGTGCGTTTGTTGGGTATATCGACATTCTGGCACAGCGCCGATACTATTTCTACACCTCCGATGCGCGATTGCTCGTTCCGCTGATGGCGTATTGCGCGGAGGAATCCACCCTGCGTATGGAGTGTTTCAAGGCGGAGGAGCCCAATCGCCAAACCTACTATCGCCTGCTTGTTCCGGACAACGCAAAGCGTCAGTCTGTGGACAACGCGGCGTATATCGCCTCCCTTCGGCAACGTGGAGACGACAACACGGCCTATCGCCGCGTCAACCTGCACTTCTACTTCCCGAGTGCCAGCGGGCGCACGCTCTTTGGCGAAAATGCGAAGACACTTGGCTTTGCAATCGGAAAGACGGACTATATTTCAGAACGAGAGCCGTCCTACTATATCGTGTTGCATACCATCAGCGCGCTGGATCAGGAATCCATCACAGAGTTGACCACAAAAGCGATCTATGCCGCCGATACCTATGGCGGCATAATGGAGCATTTCGATTCCGCGTTTATTCAAAAGAGAGGTATCTTCGGCTGACCAAATTCAATCCACACAAACACAGAGAACTGGGTGTTTCGCCCAGTTCTTTTGTTTTTGATCAATATTTCGTTTCATTGTCTGCCGTCTCTATTTCCCGACGCAGAAGCGTTCAAAAACACGGTCAATCACACTTGCGTCAACATCGGTTCCCGTGATGGAACCAAGGTGGTGCAGCGCGTTCTTCACATCCGTCGCCGCACAGTCGAGTTCATCGGCTGTTGTCGCATCCCTGAGCGACACGAGCGCCAACTCAAGCGCGCGAATGTGCCGTTCGTTGGTGATCGTCGAGCCGTCGGCACGTTCCGGCGCAGCCAACGCGAGAATTGCGTCTTGCAGTTCACGCAAGCCCTCCCCGGTCTTCGCGCTCACGGGTATTGCTTTTCCAACGTACTCGTTCTTCTGCGGCAAATCGCACTTATTCAGCAAAACGATCCGCGCGCCTTGCTGCGTTTCTTGTAAAAGCAGCTTGTCCTGCTCCGTCATCGGCATGGACGCATCCAGAACGAGGCAAACCACGTCCGCCTGCCGAAGCGTCTCGCGCGCGCGATCCACACCAATCTTCTCCGCCTCGTCGTTCGCCTCCCGAATGCCCGCCGTATCGATGAGCCGAACGGGCACACCGTCCATGCTCAGTTTTTCGTCTATGATGTCGCGTGTCGTTCCGGCAACCGCCGTGACAATTGCGCGATCCACGCCAAGCATCGCATTCATCAAAGAAGATTTGCCAACGTTCGGTCTGCCGACGATGGCAACCTGCAATCCGTCTCGCAGCACCCGCCCGCGCCGCGCTTTGGCAATCATCGCGTCCACACGCGCAATCGCCATCGTCAGCGACTCCGGCAGCGCTTCGAGTGTATCCGCCTCCGCTTCGTCCGGGTAGTCGATCGCCGCATCAATTCCGCTCAGCGCGTCGGTCAGTAGATCTTCCACCGACGTAATCTCGCGTTTGATGCTGCCCTGAAGTTGCGCCAGTGCTGATTTTAGGCTCTGCTCCGCGTCCGCGTTGATTACATCCATCACCGCTTCGGCAGCGGAGAGATCCATCTTCCCGTTTAGGAAAGCCCGTTTTGTGAATTCGCCGGCATCCGCTGGGCGAAATCCGAGCGATGCCAGCGCGCCGAGCACGCGTTGCACCGTCTGCATACCGCCGTGGACGTTGAGTTCCACCATGTCCTCTCCGGTGTAACTGTGCGGTTCGGGGAAAAAGACCGCCATGCAATCATCCAGCAACTCACCGCGAAAGAAGAGCCTCGCGTGCGATAATTCTCTTGGCGTACGGGTCGGGTCGCGGTCGAGCAGTTCGCGTGCGCGTTTTGCCTCGTTGCCGGAGACGCGTATGATCGCAATCGCTCCGCCAATTGCGGAGGACGGGGCGTAGATGGTGTCTTCCATGGATGTCTCCTGCTCTTGTTCGTGTGTTGACTCTTGGTTTGTATAAACGTTGGTATTCGCAAATAGTTACGCCCAAAATAAAACGTGAGCCGCCGCGAAAGGTGCGACGGCTCCGATTGCATTGCTTATTTGGCAGGTGTAATGACGACGTGGCGATTGGGCTCTTCACCCTCGCTATGTGTGGTCACGCCGGAGAACCCTTGCAGTGCACTGTGCAGAATGCGCCGCTCATATGGATTCATGGGTTCCATTGCGATCGCGCGTCCAGTTTGCCGGACGTTCTGTGCATTTTTGCGTGCCAGCCGTTTGAGCGTCTCTTCCCTGCGGGAGCGATATCCCTCGGTGTCGAGCGTCACACGGATATAGCCCTCTTCCTTGCGGTTCTTGTTGGCAACCAGTGACACGAGATACTGCATGGCATCCAGCGTTTCGCCGCGGCGGCCAATGAGCAGCCCCATCGTTTCCGCGTCAATGCAGAGGCGAAGCCCGTTGTCTGTGTCCGCGGCCAATACCGGCGCAGGATTGTTCATCTTTGCCAGCAGTTCACTCAGAAACACCGCGCAGGGCGTGTTTTTTGCGAGTTCTTCGCTGTAGTCAAAGTGCTCCTGCGGTGCTTCCGGCGCACGCTCTCGGGGTTGATCCACGCGCGGCGCGCTGCGATCCTGCCTCGGCGCGCCATAGGAGGAAGGACCACGCTGTGAGTGATCGTTGCCGCCGTCACGGCGGTCACGGCGATCCCCTCTTTGTGGCTGTTCGCGCCGCTGCTGGAAGCTCGCTTCCTTCTCTTTGCGGTAGACCTGCTCCATCTCCATGACGAGCGGCACCTCGCGCTGCGTCAGGCGAACAACCGCCTGCTTTGCACCGATACCGAAGAGGCCCTTGCTCTCGGACTGGATGGTTTCGATCTCGACTTCGTCGATGGTCACGCCCATTTCGTTCAGACCATTGAAAATGGCCTCGTCTACGCTATGACCCGAAAACTCCATGCTCCTCATTTTTCGCTAACCTCCGTAACCGCAGCTTGCTTTTTGGCAAACGAGCGGTTGATCAACAGCGATGTGCCAAGCGAGAAGATATTGCTAAACGTCCAATACACCGCGAAGCTTGCGTTGTACTGTAAGCAGAACACAAAGGACATCACAGGCATGAGCCAGTTCATCACCTTGTTGGTGCTCGCCGTCGCGTCGCTCTTTGGCTGGTTCTTCTGCATGATCCAGGTGGAAAGATAGGTCGATCCGCCCGCAAGTATCGGGAAGATGAACCAACCATTGTTAAAACCTTTGTAAAGCTCGGCACATGGTGCCATCAGCGCGTTATAGCTTGTCGCAAGCCCGTCTGTGAGCGTGGCGAGCGTATACGCATCGCCGCTTTTCACGAAGAAGCCAAGGTCAACAAATCTTTGCAGCGCTTCCGGATGCTCCTGGAAATAGAGCAGCTTGGGCAGTGTGTTATTCGCCGCGCCGAAGAACTCCTTCGCGGTTGCAACAACCGGCGAAAAACCGTTGTCCGGCATCCAGAGGTTGTTGATCCAGAAGAACTTGAAGGTCTGGAACATTTCAATGCCCTTGTCTTTGTTGTCGTCAAGGGTGAGAATCAGGCGAACCATCATCTCGTTGCCCCATTGACGGAACGCCGCGATGAAGATGAAGAACAGTGGCATCGTAATCAGCATCGGCAGGCAGCCACCAAACATGCTGGCTCCGCTTTCGCGCATCAGCTTCTGCTGCTCGGTGTTGAGTTTCTGCGGATCATTTGCATACTTTTTCTTTAGCTTATCGAGCTGCGGCTGAATAGCAGCCATCTTCATGGAGGATTTTCTCGAACGAATGTCGCCAAAGACTGTCAGTAAACGGATGAACAGCGTTGCGATGATAATCGTCAGAACGATGTTCTCGTTGGTCAGCGCCTCATAAAGCCAGCGCATTCCAAGGAAAGCCCATTGTGTAATAAAGAAATCGCCTTGCAAGGGGGATGCCCTCCTTCTCTCTATCTACGGGATATTGTTATTCTGGTTAAAATTGGTGAGAAATGTGAATCGACTTACGGAACCGGATCGTAACCACCTTTGCAGAACGGGTTACAGCGCAGGATGCGCCACATTGCAAGCAGGCTGCCCTTCCAGGCGCCGTGCTTCTGAAGCGCTTCCATTGCGTACTCCGAACAGGTCGGTGTAAAGCGGCAACTCGGCGGTAGCAGTGGAGAGACGTATTTCTTGTAACCGCGGACGATTGCGATTAATACTCGCTTCATCCTCTGTCCTCCGTCCGAATCAGGCCAGCATGCTGGAGCTGGGAAAGCATTCCTTCCCGAATGTTGAGAAATGGTGCGTCAAGGATGGAATCCCGCGCGATGAAGATCAGGTTGACCCCGCCCTTGATCGAAGGAATCAGCGGTGTGATTGCCTCGCGCAGACGGCGCTTGACGCGGTTTCGTACAACGGCATTCCCGATCTTTTTGCTGACTGAGAATCCAATCTTCGCGCTCGTGTTGCGGCTTTTTGCATACACCAGTGCGACATACTTCCCACCGCAGGATTTCCCGACGCGGTAGGTATAGCGGAATTCTTTCTTCCGCCGCAGGGAGTCACTGTGCTTCACGCTGCCGCATCCTTTAAAAAAATCATCCGTCCAGCAAGCCTCTTTGCCGGAAATCCGGCGGCAATGCCCACGTTAGGGACGGAAAAGAGTCCCGTCCCTCGGGTAAAAACACTTTCTCCGAAATACAAACATGCGGCAAGCAAATGCCCGCCGCAAGCGCTTGTGCGTTCTTTTACGGTTCTGATCAGAAAACTCCCGTTACGCGCTGAGAACTTTGCGGCCTTTTGCGCGCCTACGCTTGATGACATTGCGGCCATCTGCCGTTTTCATACGTTTACGGAATCCGTGCACTTTGCTCCGCTGACGCTTCTTGGGCTGATAGGTTCGAAACACTCGAATACACCTCGCTTTGTTGTTAAGTCATGCAGACGCTTGCCTGCGAAAATCGCACATGTGGGCAGTTACCCGCATGATATGAACCTTATGTATTATAGAGGACGGCGCAAAGCCGTGTCAAGGAGTTTCTTGCTGTTTGATTGGTATGGAATATGCTCTCCTGTATCATCATGCCCGCAGTTTGGCGAATACAAGCCGCCCGGCGGAGGTTTGCAGCGCGCTTGTGACCACGATGTCCAGCGTTTCGCCGATGTGCTTTCTCGCGTTTTCAACGATGACCATCGTGCCGTCCGGCAGATAGCCGACCCCCTGCCCCGCCTCCTTGCCTTCTTTTACGATGGCCAGTGGCAGCTCTTCGCCCGGCAGAAGAACCGAGCGCACGGCGTTTGCAAGATCGTTGATGTTCAGCACCGGCATGCTTTGCACGGCAGCAACCTTGTTGAGGTTGTAGTCGTTCGTCACGAGGATTCCGCCCAAATCGTTTGCCAGGCGGAGGAGCTTGAGGTCAACCTCGTCAACGTCGTCATAGTCCTTTTCCTCGACGACAACACGTTGTTCGAGTTCCCGCTGCATGGAGTGCAGAATGTCGAGTCCTCTGCGCCCGCGAGAGCGTTTCATCGCGTCGGAACTGTCCGCAATGTGGCGCAGTTCTTTGAGCACAAACGCAGGAACGATAATCTTTCCTTCCAGAAATCCGGTTTTGCAGATGTCGTAGATCCGCCCGTCGATGATGACGCTGGTGTCAAGCACCTTTGGCCGTGCGCTTGCCGCAGCAATGCCTTTTGCGAGGTGCCCGCGCCGTGCATAGCCGTCCATCAGCTCTGCGCGGCGTGTGATGCCGATATGCCCGCCATAGTAACCGCAGATCAGAAACAGAAGCAGTGTAATGACTTCCGGCAGGATGGGAACGTCGATGGTGCGCATAATCAGGCTGAGCAGGAACGCAAATAGCATGCCGATCATAATGCCGATCACGCCAAAAAGAATATCCAGCGCGGGCATTTCAGTCAACCTACGTTCGAGCTTTTGAAAAAATCCGCGAATGCCGTCTATGATCTTTGGAGATGAAATAAAAAAGATGATTCCGAATGAAACACCAACGATCACATAGAGGGCGGCCATCACGGCGGGTACGGTGGTATAGCGCAGCACGTAGTCGTATCCGGGGCATTTGAACGAATAAAGCACCCAAGCGACGATTCCGCAGCCGATGCCAATACCGACCAGCGCAATTAGAATCCTAAGTACCTTCCGCATGCAGTGATTGGCGTTTTCCCGTTTGGTTTAGCCCCCAACCAGGGGAAGGAATTCGCTTTCCTCCTTTCCGCACGACGCGGCAAGCTCCGCGATGAGCACCTGCCTTGCCGTTAAATACATCTTCCGCTCTCCGGCGGAGAGGCCTTTTTCGCGGTCGCGGTGGATGAGGCATTTGACCACATCTGCCACTCCGTAGATATCGCCAACACGAAGTTTGTTGAGATTGTCGCGGTAGCGCTGATTCCAGTTTTCGCTTTCGTCTGCGCAGCCATCCTCCGTGAGAAAATCGATGATTTTGCGGCAGTCGTCCGGGCAAACGAGTTTTCTGAGCCCGACCGTCTCCGCTGATGCGACAGGAACCATCGCCGTCATTTTACCCATGACAAACCGAAGCACATAATACTGTGCCGACTCACCAAGAACGGTTTGTTCCTGCACAGATTCAATTTCTCCAACGCCATGCATGGGATAGCAGACCATATCGCCTATTTCAAACACCGGCAACGCTCCTTTCGTTCATACTGTCAATTCATACGTGTTATACTATATCATTTCTCTTTCGGGTGTGTCAATAAAATCTCGTATAATATCATACCGCAACGGCTGTGTCAACAAAAAATTTAGCGCATTTCAAACATATTTCTTCAGCCGCTCATTCGCTTTCGTTCCGATGGAAAACGAAACGCGTCGTGTTGCTGCATTTTACCATACTATAACAACGGACGAAGGCTGTCGTCAGCCTTCGCCCTGCGTGTTCATGATTGTGAAATGGTTAGATCAATGTCTGCTGCTCGGCAAAGCTCATGTCAAGCAAGCGCTTGCTCACGCGCTGTTCAAACATCGTGCTCATCGGCGCGCGGTCGTGGATGATCTTGACCGCCTGCGCAAACATCGGCGCCGCGGAGATGAAGCGAATCTTGCTCGAGAGGCTCGCCGCCGGGCACTCCAATGTGTCGGTGGAGACGAGAAACTCAATCGGACTTGCGTCGATGCGCTTGATGCCTTCTTCGGAAAGCACATTGTGGGAAAGTGCGGCATAGACCTTCTTGGCTCCCTTGTCGGTGAGCGCATAGCTCACGTCAACGAGCGTGCCGCCGGAAATGGAGAAGTCGTCGATGACAAGGCAGTTCTTGTCCTTCACGTCGCCGATGATCTCAAGCACCTTTGCGTTCTCGTCGTGGCCAAAGCGCATCTTGTCGCCGATTGCCACGGGGCAGTTGAGCTCGGTGGCAAATTCTCTTGCACGCTTGGCAGAACCCGCATCGGGAGAAACCACCACGAGGTCTTCGTTGACGATGCCCTGCCTGCGAATGTATTCGCAAAGCAGTTCTTTTGCATAAAGGTGATCGACCGGCTTTTTGAAGAAGCCCTGCACCTGCGGCGCGTGCAGATCCATCGTGATGATGCGGTCAACGCCGGCAACTTCGATGCAATCTGCGCAAACGCGTGCGCGAATCGAAACGCGGGGTTCGTCCTTCTTGTCGCCTTTTGCGTAAGAGAAATATGGAATGATGGCTGTGACGGAGTTTGCGCTTGCGCGCTTGAATGCGTCAATCCAGAAAAGCAGCTCGACAAATTCGTCATTCGGCTGACGGCCGATGGGTTGAACGATATAAACGTCCTTATCGCGGATGGATTCGTTGACGCGTACAAAGATATTCCCTTCGCTGAATTTGATGGTCTCCGCGTCGCCAAGCTGTGTGCCAAGATAAGCGCACATCTTCTTGGCGAAAGGTTTGCCCGTACTTCCGGCAAATATCTTGATAATTCCCGAACCCGTGTACATGTGTTTCTCCTCTTTCCCTAAAGCGTAATGTTCCGTCTCCCATGCGTGTCCGCAACCACATTATAGCAGAGGGCACGCCGGTTCTCAACACAATATAGCCGATTGGACAGATTTCCTCTTCGCTGCCCGCCGGATGTTCCAGTTTGAAGCAGTTTTCATCCTGAAAATCACCTTCTCAGTGGAACGTTGTTGCTTATCGCTGTGTGCGTGCCTCAAAAAACGAACGCGTTTCCCGCAGCAGCGCATTGTCACGCCATGTTTGTCCCGGCACGACTTCAGGCCTGTGGTCTCCGTGGTAGTCGCTCCCGCAGGTGATGAGCAAACCCATCTGCCGCGCGATGCTTGTGATTACTACGCTGTCCCCTTCGCTCAGCGACGGGTGGTACCCTTCCATGCCCATGAGCCCAAGTTCCTTGAGCATCGGGGCAATCTTGTGCGGGTCCGCGTGCCCGTTCATCGGGTGCGCCCAAACCGGAATCCCGCCCGCACCAAGTATGAGCCGGATAATCTCTTCCGGCGTGAAGCGCTCTACTGTATAAAACCCCGGGCAGCCCTTGCGCAGATATTTCGCAAATGCTTCTTTCGTGTCCGCCGCATATCTGCCCTTGACGAGCGCGATGGCGATGTTCAGCCGCGTCGCAGCGCCGATCTCTCCGCCCAGATATGCCCGAATGTCGCATCCAACGTTCAAAAGCCGGTTCACAATTTCCTGGTTGCGTTCGCCGCGTCGCGTGAGCGCGACGGCAAGCGCTTGCTGCATGCGCGGCTCTTGCGTGTCAAAATCCAAGCCGAGAATGTGCATCTCATGCGGCCACTGTGCGTCCATTTCAATCGACGGCAAGAAGCGGATGCCGAGGTTTGCCGCTTCCGCGCGCGCCTCCGGCACACCGAGCACGTTGTCATGATCTGTCAGTGCGAGCATCGTGATACCGCGGCCTGCCGCCGTGCGCACCACCTGCGCGGGCGTGTCTGAGCCGTCCGAACAGTTGCTGTGCAAGTGCAGATCAAAGGGTTCCTGTTTGCTTTTTTGCTCCTGTGTTGGGGTCATTACTGCTCCGTATTTCTTCCGCTCATAAAGACAGGGCGGACATGCCGCCCCGTCTCGGGTTTGCAAAAGTCGTTTGTGTGGTCTGTTCGATTCTCGGTTGCACCGTCTGCTTAGATCGGTACTCCTTGCGCCTCGGCGTTCAGGGGCTCTGCCGGGGTTGCCTCCGGTTTCTTCCGCTTGCGCTTGGGTGTAGCTTTTTTGAGAATCTCCGCCGGGCTCGTGCCGTTAAACACAGCCATGAATTCTTCGCCCGTCACACGTTCGTATTCAATCAACATTTCGGAAACGCGATCCAGCGCCTCCATGTTCTCGCTGATGATGCTACTGGCGCGTGCAAACTGGGTTTCGAGTATACCGCGCACCTCTGCGTCAACCGTCGCTGCGAGCGATTCGGAATAGTTGCGCTGATGCCCCCAGTCCTTGGCAATGAACACTTCTTCCTGTCCGCCGAGGAACATCGGGCCAACAGAATCGCTCATACCATATTCCGTAACCATCTTCTTCGCGATGTCACTGGAACGCTGGAGGTCGTTGTATGCGCCTGTTGAAACATCGCTGAACTTCAGCTGTTCGGCTACCCTGCCGCCCATCATCATCGCGATGGTGTCCAGCAGCTTATTCTTTGTCACGTGCATCATGTCCTCTTTCGGCAAGGACATCGTATATCCCGCCGCCATGCCGCGCGGCACGATGGAGACTTCATGCACCGGATCGCATCCCGCCAGCTTCATTGCAACGATGGCGTGTCCCGCCTCGTGATAGGCGGTGATGCGCTTGTCCGCTTCGGTGATCACGCGGCTGCGCTTCTCTGGTCCCATCTGCACACGGGTGATCGCCTCTTCCAGCTCCGTCATGCCGATGCTCTTCAGGTCGGAACGTGCGGCCAAAATCGCCGCCTCGTTCAGCACGTTTTCCAGATCCGCGCCGGTGAATCCCGGCGTGCGTTTTGCAAGTGTCGCAAGCGACACCTCTTTGCCGAGGGGTTTGTTGCGCGCGTGTACTTTCAGGATTTCCTCGCGGCCTTTCACGTCCGGATAGTTGACCGTAATCTGGCGGTCAAAGCGGCCGGGACGCAGCAGCGCGGGATCGAGAATGTCCGGTCGGTTGGTCGCGGCGATGACGATAATGCCCTCATTCGGCGCAAATCCGTCCATTTCGACGAGCAGCTGGTTGAGCGTCTGTTCGCGCTCATCGTGTCCGCCGCCCATGCCGGCGCCGCGGTGGCGTCCGACCGCATCGATTTCGTCGATGAAAACGACAGCGGGCGTTGCGCGTTTGGCGGTCTGGAATAGATCGCGCACGCGGGATGCGCCAACGCCGACGAACATCTCAACGAAATCCGAACCCGAAATTGAGAAAAACGGAACCTTTGCCTCGCCGGCGACAGCTTTTGCCAGCAATGTCTTGCCGGTGCCCGGAGGGCCCACGAGCAGAACACCCTTAGGAATGCGCGCGCCGATGGCGTTGAAGCGCTGCGGGGCACGCATGAAATCGACGATCTCCTTGAGCTCCTCTTTTTCCTCGTCCGCGCCAGCCACATCCGCAAATGTGACGTTCATTTTGTCGCCAATGGTCATGCGCGCGCGGGACTTACCGAAGTTTTGCATCTGCTTGCCGCCGCCCTGCGAACGCATCATAAAGAAATAGAACGCGACGATTGCGCCGATGAACAGCAAGCTCGGCAGCAGCAGCGTCCAGATCGATTCTTCTGTGACGACGGATTCATATGCAAAACCGTAGTCCGCGCTGGAAACCTCCGAAACAGTGCTGAATTTTTCCGTGTTTGCCGAATAAACGATCGCCGCCATATCCGCGCGGAATGTTTCCTCGCTCGGCAGAACCGTGAGGAATTCCGCCCGCTTGGGCAGATCTTTCATTTCAAACTTGCTGCCTTCATACAGCCCGTAGACCTTGCGTCCATCGACCAAAATTGCTTTGATCGTTTTCTGCGTTGTGTCAGCGTTCTCGGTATTGCGCACAAGCTGCAAAAATTTCGAATTGTAATCCAACTCGTCCGGCTTTGCCTGCCCGGGGTTCATGCCGGTAATCATATAGATGATGGCCACAAACAGCCCAACCCAGATCAACGCGGTGATGACTTTTCTATTCAACTAACTTTCCTCCATCTGCGGACGGCACAAAAATCTCTCTCGCCGCCGCGCCATTCGCCCGGCGATTCCCGTCCGGCGATCGGTACGCTCATGCCATGTCGCGCATGAAGCACCCTGTAATCAACTCAAAAACTCTTTTTATTCTTCTCCGCTGTATACGGAGGGTTTTAACACGCCAACATACGGCAGATTGCGTAAAAATCCGTCATAGTCCAGCCCGTAGCCAACCACAAACTCATTGGGAATTTCAAACCCGCGATAGTCCGGCGTCAGGTCGCATTCGCGGCGGGACGGCTTATCCAGCAGGCAGCAAATCTTGATCGAAGCGGGGTTGCGGCTGGCAAGCAGCGTCAACAGATGCGAAAGCGTCAAACCGCTATCCATAATGTCTTCGGCGATGATGACGTGTTTTCCGGTAATCGAGGTGTCGATGTCTTTCGTAATACGGACGATGCCGCTGGTTCTGCGCTCGTTGCCATAGCTGGAGATGCCCATGAACTCCATCTGCAGATTCAGATCCATCGCACGCGCAAGGTCGGCAAAAAACATGACAGCGCCCTTGAGAATGCAGATGAGCACGATGTCGCCCTCGACGTTTGCATAATCTCTGCGCAGTTCCGCGCCAAGTTCTGCAATGCGTTCTTTGATCTGCTCCTCAGACAATAGCACCTTTGCAATGTCGTCGTGATTGATGAGCCCTTTCAATCCCTTGTCCCCCTGTTACATATAATATGGAGAATCTCCTGCGTGTCCGGCGTGACCTTCACGTGTTCCGAGATGGTCAACCCGCAGGCGAAGTATACCTGATTTCCCGCGCAAAGCAGCGGAATATCCCGCCGTTCTTTCGCAATCTTTTTATCGGTGAGCACATCGCCGAGTTTCTTTTCTCCCGGCGCGCCGAGCGGATAAAATCGATCACCGTCCCGCCGGGTGCGAACGAGCAAATCGTCCGGAAGCTTTGCCAGATCGAGAAATGCCTCGAATCCGTCTTTTGGCAAGTGCCACTCGCGTGTTCGTTCACTCAGCCATGTGCCGTTTCGGGTCTTTGTTTCGCCGCCGATGACAAACGGCACCTCAAACGCCATTGTTTCGGGATATACTCCCGTGTACAGCGCTTCGTGATCGACCCATGCGGCGTATCCGCCGCCCAGTTCAATCGCGGTCCCCGTGCGCGCGTCCGCCAGCGCAAGTACGCGGCGGATATCCGCCTCTGAAATCGAACCGCTCAAGCGCAGCAGCCCTTTGCGCACAATGCGCGAGGCAATCGGCCTTGGCAATTCAGCAAGCTGCTTTCGATTCAGCCCGTTATCGCACACAATCTTTGATTCCGCCTCGTCGGCCAGTTGGCCAAGCAGCGCTTCGTCCTGTGCGAGTAGCTCCGCCGTCTTGCAAAGCGTCTGCGCAATTGCGGGATTGATCGTCTCGAGCATCGGCAGCAGCTGGTTGCGAATGCGGTTTCGCGTCGCCGAATTCTCCGCGTTGGTCTCGTCCACGCAATACGCCTCGCCTGCTTGAGCAAGAAATACGAGGATCTCTGCCCGGCTGACCCGAAGCATGGGGCGAATGATGCTGCCGTTTCGCGGCTTCATGCCGCCGAGCCCTGTCGTTCCGCTCCCGCGGATGAGGTTGAGTAGCAGCGTCTCCGCCTGATCGTCCCGGTGGTGCGCCGTTGCGATTGCGTTCGCACCAAAGGAATCTCTTGCCCGCTCCAGAAAATCATAGCGAACCTCGCGCGCCGCCTGTTCGAGCGACTGCCCGTGCGCTTTTGCATAAGCTGGCACGTCGGCAATCTCCACCGCAAGCGGAATCGAAAGCCGCTCACACAACGCTTCGCAAAATCGCTGGTCTCGCATCGCAGCTTCTCCGCGAATTCCGTGGTTCAGGTGCGCGGCGAACAATCCGCGAATCTTGCCTTCGAGGAACAATTCGTCCATCGAGAGCAGGAGCGCGGTGGAATCCGCCCCGCCGGATAGCGCGACAAGCACCAAATCCGTTGGTTTACATTCGCAGGCGGCGAGTTCGTTTTCTCCGATCAGCCGCCGTTGCCCTTGAGTCACCGCATAGATCTCCAGAATGAAATATAGTGCTATTCTACCCGCATCAAATTCGTTTGACAAGGGTTGCGGCAAAAATACCATCCCATGTTGCAAACAATTCACGTTGCGTTGTTTTTCGTGCTGTTTTTTTCGTCGCGCATGGTCTTTTGTGCACTTACTGCTGTCACGGAATCAGAAGTGGTTTTGACACGATGTTTGGAATCCACTATACTGATAAAGCAATTGTTTGGAGGCGTACTATGCCGGATTCCATCCACAACGGACATCGTGAGCGCATTCGCGAACACTACAAAACACACGGAGCCGAGGCGTTTCTGGATCACCAGTTCCTCGAACTCCTGTTGACCTATGCCATCCCGCGCCGGGACACAAACGAGCTTGCGCACCTGCTCTTGACGCGGTTTGGCACACTCGAAGGTGTCGTTACCGCCGAGATACCCCAATTGATGCTTGTCGAAGGAGTTGGTGAGAGCACAGCTGTTTTCCTGCGCATGCAGGGAGATTTGTTCCGCAGACTCCGGCTGCATCGTTTGGCCGATGCGCGCGGAAACATTCGTCTTTCTTCGCCGGTCGATGCCGCGCGCTATGCCGTATCCCAGCTTTCGCTAAACACGTACGAAACTGTGCTTGCCGTCTGCCTCAACGCAAAAAAGGCCGTGCAGAGCTGCGAACGAATCGTCGGCGGTTCGCTCAGCGAGGCGCAGATCTATCCGCGCAACATCGCGGAGGCGGCACTCCTTCGCCGAGCGCACGGCATTCTATTGATCCACAACCATCCTTCAGGCGATCCTTCCCCCTCGCAGGCCGACGTTGAGACCACCCAGTCCGTTCGCGCCGCGCTGGAAAGCATCGGCGTGCAGCTGTTCGATCATATCATCGTCGGCGGAGACCACGCTTATAGCTTCGCAACTGGCGCAGTCATCGGCGTGTCCGGCGCGGAGGCAGAGGTGTTTTCGCTCTCCGACTATCAGGCACTGCAAGCGCAGGCCGCGAAAACCGGTGCGCTCCTCCGCGTGATGGCGCCGTATTGATCAATCTTCCCGAACTCAATAATCTTCTATGAGTGATAGCAAAAGCGACGGATTCTTCCGCCGCTTTGTGTTTTGTGCGTGTTATGTTGTTAGCCCTGCGGTGTAATCTCCTTGACGGAGTACGTCACAGTGAGGTTTGCTTCCACCGCAATCGAACTGCTCTTGAAGACAACGCCGACCAGCTGGTTTTCCACAGGCGCTTCGCTGACCTCCAGCATGGCATCGAGTGTAACGTTTCCGGCCTTCGCAATCGCTTCGGCCTTCTCTTTCGCGTCCGCAACCGCCGCCGCAAGAGCGCCCGCATAGGCGGACGATGCGTCCAGCAGGCTGTAGGTCACTTCATAGCTTTCGATGATGTGCGCATCGATGATCGGCGAAAGAATTGTATTCACACGGCTGATGTTGTCTTCGCGGATCGTGATCGTTTGCCGCGCAGTATAGCCGGTGATCGCGCCGTCGCTCTCGCGCGTGGTGGTGCTGATGGTCACGCCGGATGTGGTCACATTTTTTGCGAGTACGCTCTGCGCGCCCGCGGTATCCTTCACCTGCTGTGTTGCGCTTTCGCAGAGCGTTGCCGCCTCTTCCGAGGAGTTGCTTGCCCCTGCCGTCACGATTGTAATCGTCGCAAAATCCGGCTCAACGGTCACAACGCCGTAGCCGCTGACCAGGATGGTGTGCTCAGGCGGCAGCGCTTCATTGTTGACGATCACGCTCGGCTGTTCCGGTTTGGCGGTGGGTCCGGGTGTGATGTCGCCTTCCTCTTTGCAAGCCGCAAGTGAGAACATCAGCGCACCAACGAGTCCGATGGCAACGCCAATGCGCAGGAAACGTTTGTGTTCTTTGGCGAATTGAAACAAGGTGTTATCCCTCCAAATCCACTCGATTTTGAGTGCCGCTATGTAAAAACACATGCAGGTTTTCGGCGGCCAGATTGACAAGGCGCACGCGCACATCCCTGGGCAGCCATGCCGCATGCGGCGTAATCAGACAGTTTTTTGCCATCAGCAGCGGATTGTCCGGCAGGATCGGCTCGCGGTCAACTACGTCCAGCCCAGCCGCATAGATCACGCCGTCATTGAGTGCCTCTACCAACGCCCGAGAGTCAACCAGTGCGCCGCGCGCGGTGTTGATCAGTATTGCGGTAGGTTTCATCGTCTTAAGCGAGCCGCGGTTGATGATCTGCCGCGTCTCGTCGGTCGCCGCGCAGTGCAGCGAGAGCACGTCGCTCTGGCGAAAGAGTTCCTCGCGTGAGACATATGCCCCGCAAAACGCCGCTCGCATGTTCCGGCTGTGTCCGATCACGCGCATGCCGAGCGCCTGCGCAATCCGTGCGCTCTGGCAACCGATCGCCCCCGTGCCCAGCACGCCGAACGTCTTACCCGCAAGTTCAACCATCGGCGCATCCCAAACGCAGTCGCCCGGATGTTGCGTCCAGCGTCCCTTGCGCAGCTCCGTGTCCAGCATCCGCGTGCGGTTGGTGAGCTCCAGCAGCAGTGCAATCGTATGCTGCGCCACCGCGTCGGTTGAATAGCCCGGCACGTTGCAAACAGCGATGTTGTGCCGCCGCGCCGCAGTCAAATCAATCTTGTCATATCCCGTTGCAAAAACGCAAAGAAAGCGCAGATTCGGTGCCTGTGCAAACTCTGCTTCGCCCAGCCGTCCGCGGTTGGTGAACACCGCGTCCGCCTCGCAAATTCGCTCGGCGATCTGCTCCGGCGCGGTGTGGTCGTAGATGGTGAGTGTTCCAAAGGCGCGAATGGGTGCCCAGTCGATGTCTCCGGGGTTGACGGAATATGCGTCTAAGATTACGATGTTCATCCGTTTCTCCAAGTAAAATTGGCTCTTTTTGCAGTATAGCGCAATTCGCATTCCCTGACAAGCGAGACGAATTTTTCTCGACTTTCTGCGCGTTTGCAGTTCTATCCTGTGCCTCTCGTTGCACGCCATCCCAACATGTAGTATAATATGTAGATACTGTGGCAGAGTAGACGCAATCTGAGAAAACGCCTGTTTTAACGGAAATTGCCCGACTTCGCTTCAGCACGTTTTCAAGCATGTATGGTTTATCTAGTTGCCGTGTGATGCACGATAATCGAACAACGTTTCAGTAAAAGAAAGGATTGAAAAATCTTTGGCTTCCAAAGCAGGTAGTGCAACATCCGGCGGGAAAAAATCCGCCGAATCGGGACGCAACAAAGCGGCATCCGAGGGCATCGGCGTTCTATTGATCGCCGGGGGCATTCTCGCGGCTGCCTATCTTTTTTTCTCCGCAAAAGGGTATCTTGGCGAAGTTCTTGGGAAAGCGCTGTTCGGTTTGATCGGCGTGATTGCCTATGCCCTGCCAGTCATCCTAATCGCGGTTGGGGTCATCTATATTCGCGGCTCCAGCAACGCGCGCCTCAACGGCAGCGGCTGGTATCTGCTGCTGAGCATTCTAGCCCTCGTCACGCTCTTTAGCACCATTCGCAATGCGCTCACCGAAGACATGCAATACATGGCCTACATCAACGACGCGCTGTCGATCGGACAAAATGCGCACCTGGGCGGAGGCTTTATCGGAGCGGTGCTGAGTTATCTGCTGCTCAAGCTTGGCGGTCCAACGCTTTCCTATATTCTGTGCATCGCACTGCTCGTCGTCTGTATCATCAAAATCACGGGTTTTTCGCTTCATGATGCATCGGAAGTTCTCACGCAAAAAGTGCTCACCGCGATGGAAAACTCTCAGGAGCGTACCAGCGAGCGCGTGATGGAATATGAGTCGCGTGAGGAGCGTCCTTTGTTTACGCTCACGCTAGAAGATGAGCAGCCAAAGACCGCAGGCAAAGCAAAGAAAGCAGCTCTACCGGAGGCTGTCGTTCCGCCTTCTGCCAAGGCAAAAGGCATGCGTGCCGTTGCCTTTGAGGAGCCTGAAATCGATCTCTTCCAAAAGCCGGAGAAATCCCGAAAACTCAAGGCTTCTCCCGCTAAGGATGCTGACCTGAAAGCATTTGGCGAGCAAAAGGGCGAATTCGTCACAAAGTCGGGCGAAAAAGCGCGCACAAAGAATCCGCAAAAGGTCAGCACCGACATCTGGGATGAAATCGATTTTGAGCCGCAGGACGATGTGCCGCTTGTGCTCGCGAAGAACGGCACACCGATTCCCAAACCAGTCGTGCAGCTGCCCGATCCGACGCCGCTGTTCGGTGCAAACACGCACAAGGCGGCAAAGCCCGCCTCTCTGGAGGGAATGCCCGCGCGGCAGCCCGGTGCAAAGCAAAAGCAAATCGAAAAACCGGCCGCAAAAATAGCCGATCCAGTGCCAGAGAAGAAAAAAACACAACCGGAGGTCATCCTCGGCGACGGGCAGTATCACGCACCATCGCTGGAGTTGCTCAACCACCCGGGCGAACAGAAGGACGACGAATCGGACACGCCGGAAGAGAAGGCGCGCATCTTGATCGATACCCTCGCGAGTTTCCGCATCGGCGCGACAGTGACCAATATCGCAGTTGGCCCCGCGCTGACGCGAATCGAGATCCAGCCTGCGGCGGGCACGCGCATTTCGCGCATCACCGCGTTGCAAAACGATATCACGATGGCGCTGTCGGCCCCGCGTCTGCGCATGGAAGCGCCGATTCCTGGCAAAAACGCAATCGGAATCGAGATTCCGAACAAAGGTTCCTCGCTGGTCGTTCTGCGCGATATTCTCGAAAGCAAGGAGTTTAAGAACAGCGCATCGCCTGTCACGATGGCGTTCGGGCGCGAAGCCAGCGGCAAGATCATCGTTGCCGACCTCACGCGCATGCCGCATATGCTCATCGCGGGCGCAACCGGCTCCGGCAAGAGCGTCTGCATCAACGATATCATCGTTTCGATGGTCTACAAGAGCTCGCCGCAGGACGTGCGCTTCATCCTCGTTGACCCAAAGATGGTCGAGATGACCATGTATGGCTCACTCCCGCATCTGCTCATCCCCGTCGTGACCGATCCGAAGAAGGCAGCGGGCGCGATGCGCTGGGCGGTCAAGGAGATGACGGATCGCTACAAAACGTTCTCAGAACAGAACGCGAGAAACTTGGATCGTTTCAACGAGCGCGTGGAAAAGCCGGAAGACAAGCTCCCGCGCATCGTCATCATCATCGACGAGTTGGCGGATCTGATGATGATCGCGCCCGACGAGGTGGAGGACAGCATCCGCCGCATCGCGCAGCTTGGCCGCGCGGCAGGCATACATCTCATCCTCGCAACCCAGCGTCCGGATGCAACGGTCATCACGGGTCTTATCAAGGCGAATATTCCCTCGCGTGCGGCCTTTGCGGTCAGCTCCGCAACCAACAGCCGTATCATTCTCGACATGGGTGGCGCGGAAAAGCTGCTGGGCCACGGCGATATGCTCTTCCATCCCGACGGTTCCGCGAAACCGACCCGCCTTCAGTGCGCATTCGTTTCGGATGAAGAAGTCGAGCGCATCGTGGCGCATTTTCGCGAAAGTACAGCGCGTCCGGTCTTTAGCGACCAGATTCTCGAAGATGTCTCTTCGCTGGAGAAAACCGGCGCCACTGGCGGTGTCTTCGGCGAAGGCAAACAGGAGGACGAGCTTCTTGGCGAGGCAGTCCGCGTTGTGTTTGAACACGGACAAGCCAGCACCAGCATGATTCAGCGCAGGCTCCGCGTGGGCTATGCGCGCGCTTCCCGCCTGATCGACATCATGGAGCAAAAGGGCTATATCTCCGGCTTTAACGGCAGCAAGGCGCGCGAAGTACTCATCAAACGCGCGCAGCTTGAGGAGCTGTTTGGCGATGGTACCCCGCTTGCCGACCCGCCCGTGCAGGAGCGCGAACCAAACCCAATGTCCAGTTTTTATCGGGATGATAACTAAATACATCCTACATCGCATCAAAAGGAGACTGAATACATTATGTCAACCGTCGGCGTGATCTCGCTCGGCTGCGCAAAAAACCAGGTGGATACCGAGCGTATGCTCGGACTTCTCACCGCGGCAGGGCACGAGATCACCAATCAGCCAAGCGAAGCGGATGTTCTGATCGTCAACACCTGCGGCTTTATCGAGAGCGCAAAGCAGGAGTCGATCAACACCATCCTTGAAATGGCGCACTATAAACAAGGCGGCAAGTGTACACGTCTCGTGGTCACGGGCTGCCTTTCCGAGCGCTATCGGGATGAACTCAAGGAGGCCATGCCGGAGATCGATCTTCTGCTTGGCGTACGAGAATATGAAACCCTCCCCCGCCTTCTCGGCGGCAAGACGGACGCACCGCATTGCGGGCCAAAGAGCGCGCGCGTGCTCACCACGCCGCGTTACAGCGCATATCTGCGCATTGCAGACGGTTGCAACAATCGCTGCACCTATTGCGCGATTCCGTTGATTCGCGGCAATCTCGTCAGCGAACCGCTGGACGAATTGGTGGACGAAGCAAAACGCCTCGCCGACAATGGCGTAAGCGAGTTGACGCTCATCGCGCAGGACACCTCCGGCTATGGCATGGATCGCTATGGTAAACCAATGCTGGGCGAACTGCTGAACCGTTTGGAACGCATCGACCCCCTACGTTGGTTAAGAGTGCTTTACACCTATCCCGACACCGTTACGCCGGAGCTGATTGACCGTTTCCGCGCCGGTGGTAAGATCGTGCCTTACCTCGACATGCCCTTGCAGCACACCGAGGACGAAATGCTCCGCCGGATGCACAGAAGAGGCGATCAGGCACATATCCGGCAAGTGCTTGACTATGTGGCAAAAGTCGCGCCGGAGTTCATGCTCCGCACAACGCTGATGGTCGGCTTCCCCGGCGAAACAGAAGCGCATTTTTCTGCCATGGTACAGTTTCTTCAGGATCATCCCTTCGATCGCGTGGGCGCGTTCGCGTTTTCGCCGGAGGAAGGCACCGCTGCCGCAAACCTGCCGGATCAAGTGCCGGAGGATGTCAAGCAAGAGCGTCTTGCCCGCCTGATGGCGGCGCAGCAGCCGATATCCCGCGCGCGTAACGAGCGTCGCGTGGGTCAGGTGGTCGATGTGCTGATTGAGGGCGCGCAGAATGGTAGAGCCTTCGGGCGCAGCTATGCTGAAGCGCCGGATGTGGACGGAAAAATCTATCTGGAGCACGCGGGTAATCTGGCAGCGGGATGCTATGTATCCGCCCGTCTGATTCGCGCGGAAGAATACGACATGATCGCTACACTTGTTTGATCTGCCCGATCCATGAAATATTAAACAGAGAGAGACAAAACGCTATGGAACAAACGATGCCAACAACGCCTGAATCCCGCGGAAAAATGAACCTGCCAAACCGCCTCACCATATTCCGAATGGTGCTTGTCCCACTGATGGCTGTTGCATTCTCATTCGAGGCATGGCTGCCCGGATGGAACTATTATGCCGCCGCGATTTTCTTTCTCGCGGATATGACGGATATTCTGGATGGCTATATCGCGCGCAAGCAAAATATGGTCACAAACTTTGGCAAGCTGATGGACCCCATCGCAGACAAGCTACTGTTTTGCACCGCGTTTATCATGATGGTCGATAACGGCATGCTCAACCCGATCCTGTGCATCATCTTCGTCGGGCGCGAAATCATCGTCTCCGGCTTCCGCCTTGTGACCGCAAACAGCGGCAAAGTCATCGCCGCAAACTGGCTTGGCAAGCTCAAGAGCGCGCTTCAGGTGGTTGCGATTCTTGCAACACTCTTGGGCAACCCGTTCTTCTCCCGTTGGGATTTCCCGTTTGACTTTGGCCTCATGTGCACCGCAGCGGTCTTCACCGTCTGGTCGGCTGTAGACTACATCGTCGCAAACCGTAAATCAGTCAATTGGAATTAATTTGATTCTAAACACGCGATTTTCAGCATTACGCTGGTTATATAAGGAAGTGACACAATCATGATCGCAGAAATCGTCTCCGTTGGCACAGAGTTGCTGATGGGGCAGGTCGTCAATACCGACGCGCAGTTCATCGCCCAGCGGCTGGCTCCGCTGGGGTTCCAGGTGTTTTATCACACCACCGTGGGCGACAATGTCAAGCGGCTCACCGCCGTCGTTCATCAGGCGGTAGAGCGTTCGGACGTGGTCGTCTTCACCGGTGGACTCGGACCGACGGATGACGACCTCACAAAAGAGACTGTCGCCTCCGCATTGGGGCTCACCGTGGAACCGATTCCCGAGGAAGTTGAGCGCCTCAAGAAGCATTTTGAAACGCGCGGCTACACCTTCACGCCAAACAATCTCAAGCAGGCGAGCTTCCCCAAGAGCGCAACCATATTACCGAATGCCTTTGGTACAGCGCCGGGCTGCATCATGACCGCAGAGAACAAGACCGCGATCCTGCTACCCGGGCCGCCCAGAGAACTCTTTCCGATGTTCCAAAACCACGTCATGCCGTATCTGGAGCAGTTCAGTGGAAACAAATTGTATTCGCGCGAACTGCGCATCTTCGGCAAAGGCGAATCGACGATCACATATGAACTCAGGGATATCATCGAAAACCAAACCAACCCGACCGTCGCGCCATATATCAAGACGGGTGAGGTTTCTCTGCGCGTGACCGCGCTGTGTCAGAACGACGCGGAGGGCGAAAAGCTTGCCCGCCCGATGATCGGCGAAATCGTCGCCCGACTTGGCGACATCGTCTACTCCACCGTTGGCGAATCCCTGCCGGAAACCTGCGCGCGGATGCTCACGGATGACGGGCAGACGCTCGCTATTGCGGAAAGCTGCACGGGTGGCATGGTCGCGAGCGAATTTGTTGCTCTGCCCGGCTGCTCCAAGTTTCTGCTGGAAGGCTGCGTCACCTATTCCGACGCAGCGAAAGTCGCCCGCCTCGGCGTCAAGCAGGAAACGCTGGATCAGTTTGGTGCGGTGAGCGAGCAATGCGCTCGCGAGATGGCGGAAGGCGTGCGGAATACCTCCGGTGCGGACTACGCCCTCGCTACCACAGGCTATGCAGGACCCGACGGCGGAACGGAAGAAAATCCGGTCGGTACGATCTATATTGCCCTTGCAAGACAGGGCGAAACGCTGGTCAAGCGCGTACAGCTCTTCGGGGACCGCGCGCGCATCCGCGAGATTGCCTCGCTTCATGCGTTCGATCTGCTCCGCAGGAAGCTCTGCCTCGATTAAAATCGCCAAAGTCGCGCGTTTTTCCGGCAAAAAACCCTGTACGCGCCTGAACCCGCGTGTTATAATGTCGCTAGAACATGCGATCATTTGTTTCCATCGGCTCGTTTCGATGTCTGCACGGAAGAGATTCTTTCGTGTGTGACGAGAGAGCGCTGCCAGCGATAACAACACGATAGATTGCACCGAACGAAAGGAATACAGTGATGGTCGAAAAAGAAAAAGCATTGGAGATTGCCCTGGGTCAAATCGAAAAACAGTTTGGCAAAGGCGCAATCATGAAACTCGGCGATGCTGCGGCGCGCGCGCCGGTTGCAACCGTATCGACCGGATGCCTCCCGCTGGACTATGCGCTCGGCGTTGGCGGCATTCCGCGCGGCAGAATCATCGAGATTTTCGGGCCGGAATCCTCCGGTAAAACCACAATCGCCCTGCACATCGTTGCCGAAGGGCAGCGTGTTGGCGGTACCGCGGCGTTCATCGACGCGGAGCACGCGCTGGATCCCGCCTATGCCGAGGCATTGGGTGTCCGCGTGGACGATCTCTATGTCTCCCAGCCGGATACGGGTGAGCAGGCGCTTGAGATCACCGAAGCACTCGTGCGCAGCGGTGCCATCGACATCGTCGTTGTGGACTCCGTCGCGGCACTTGTGCCGAAGGCGGAGATCGAAGGTGACATGGGCGATGCGCACGTTGGCCTTCAGGCGCGCCTGATGAGTCAGGCACTGCGCAAGCTCACCGGCGCGGTGAGCAAGTCCAACACCATCGTCATTTTCATCAACCAGTTGCGCGAGAAGGTCGGTGTGATGTTCGGCAATCCCGAAACCACCCCGGGCGGCAAGGCGCTGAAGTTTTACGCTAGCGTCCGTTTGGATGTGCGCCGTATCGACGCGCTGAAAAACGGCACGGACATCATCGGCAACCGTACACGCGTCAAAGTCGTCAAAAACAAAGTCGCTCCACCGTTCAAGAGTGCGGAGTTTGACATGCTCTATGGTGAAGGCATCTCCAAGGAGGGCGCAATCCTCGACCTCGCAGTTGAGAAAAAGCTGATCCAAAAGAGCGGCGCGTGGTATAACTACGGCGAAATGCGTATCGCGCAGGGACGCGACAACACCCGCATCTTCCTCAAGGACAATCCAGAGTTGACGCAGAAGCTCGATAAGCAGCTCCGCGCGATGTTTGAAGAGGAGCGCAAGCAGGCAATCGCCGCGCAAGAGGCCAAGCGTCAGGCAAACCAGAGCGTGATGGCCGCCGCGGAAGCCGCGCAGGCTCCCGCCGCAAGACCCGCCGCGGCAAGACCTTCCGTCGCCGCGAAACCAGCCCCTGCAGCCGCCGTGAGAAAACCCGTCGAAGACGAAATCGACGAATAATCTCATCCAAATACACAAGAACAAAGGCACCCTTGCGGGTGCCTTTGGTTTTTGTTTTTACTGATCCGATCTACTCTATCGCAGGCAACTGCATCATAATATCTACCATTTGCAGTATCTCATGCGGTGTTTTCGTCATGCCTTCATCAGCCCATTTGACTAAAACGCTTAACAATCCCCCTGCGCTAAACGCCATCGCATACGCCAGTGCGTCAGCGTTCTGCGAAAGCGGATAGTCACCCTTCACAATCTTAAACACTTCCGGGAATACGCGCAGATATTGATTGAGCATAAACGGGAGAAGTTCGCTTCGCTTGAGTAGAGCAAACAAATGTGCATGCCGAGACCAGAACGAGAGATACAGCGCAAGCACATCGTGAAATTGATGGCAATCCTGCTGGCGAAGTAGTGTTAAAAACTCTTCATATAGCGTGTTCAAATGCCAAATCAATGGGTCTTCCTTTGTCTCAAATACGCGATAAAACGTCCTCCGAGACAAATCCGCTCTCGCCGCGATCTCCTTAATACTGATGTCTTTAAATTCTTTCTCCTCCATGAGTGCCAGAAGTGCATTTGCCAGCCACTCCTGCGAGCGAAGCGCAAGAGGGTTTGTCGCTGCTTGTATCATTTTGACTGCCTCATTTCTCTGTCACACTTCTTTCGTTCTGTTGCACTTGATCCGCTTCTCTTGCCAGTATGCTTCTACGCAATTATACTAAAAACCACCAAGTGTCACAAGTGTGACAGCAGAGGAGAATGCCACATATGTCCTTATCCGAGAAATGTACGATCTATTATTTTACCGGAACCGGCAACAGTCTGCGTGCAGCGCAGGTAATCGCGCAAACGTTAGGAAACACTGAACTCGTCTCGATGCGATGCAATCCAGAGGACGTTCCGGCAACCGATTCGGATGTCATCGGGTTTGTGTTCCCGATCTATCACTGGACCCTCCATGAAGCTGCTTACATGTTTATTGAGCGCTTAGAGCTCAACCCCAACGCATATATCTTCGCAGTTTCAACGCTCTGCCGGATCAATGGGTTTGCGTTTGAGGTGCTCGATCAACTCCTGCAGAAAAAGGGTGCTGTGTTGCAGTATGCAATGCGCGTC
Source organism: Bacillota bacterium (assembly GCA_023395595.1). GTDB lineage: Bacteria > Bacillota > Clostridia > Christensenellales > CAG-138 > UBA7703. The sequence continues at coordinate 29,997 of JAEWYO010000065.1, read as the reverse complement.
TACTCTGTGGCAAATCTTTGTATCGTTTATTCTCCGTTTCCGTCCGAGAAGTGCGCAATCCCTGCGTCAGAACACACGCTAAAGAAAATTGCCGCTGAAATACGAGCCAACAAAACCAACAGCTATGCAAAGCCAGGCTTATTCACCCGCCTGTTTTATCCCGTATTGATGCCAAAATATCGTTCGGTTCAATCTGAAATCGATAGAGGGTTTTCTATATCGAACGCGTGCATCTCGTGTGGAACATGCGCTCGCGTTTGTCCGAAGAAAAACATCGAAATGGTCGAAGGACAACCAACGTTTTTACATCAATGCAGCTGTTGCATGGCTTGTGTGTGCTTTTGCCCTACCAAGGCGATTCAATACCAGTATCCAGCGGAACTGCGCGCTGTGCTAGATACGCTTTTTACACGCAAGATGAATTTACCCGTCAAGCGTAAACGGTATCATCATCCATATATTGCAGCAATAGACCTAATGCTTGATCGAAAGCATATTGATTGACGCCACATTTGTTCATCCAGTATGATTTACTGCATAAAAAAATGCCCCGAAGGGCATTTTGCTTTTATTTATGTTTCTTATGCTTTGCCTTCGCAGCCAAGCACGGTCGTGATCTTGTGGGAGACCATGTTCTTGATCGCGGTGCGCGCCGGAGAGAGATACTGGCGCGGGTCAAAGTGGCCGGGGTTGTCGTTGAAGTACTTGCGGATCGTCGCTGTCATGGCAAGACGCAGGTCGCTGTCGATGTTGATCTTGCAGACCGCCATACGCGCGGCTTCGCGGAGCATTTCTTCCGGAATGCCGATTGCGTCGGGCATGTTGCCGCCGTTTTCGTTGATCATCTTCACGAATTCCGGAATGACGCTGGATGCACCGTGGAGCACGATCGGGAACTGCGGCAGGCGCTTTTCCACTTCTTCGAGGATGTCGAAGCGGAGCTGCGGCTTCATGCCGGGTTTGAATTTGAACGCGCCGTGGCTGGTGCCGATTGCGATCGCCAGCGAGTCCACGCCGGTGCGTTTCACGAAATCTTCCACCTGGTCGGGATCGGTATAGCTGCCTTCGCCTGCGGCGACTTTCACGTCATCCTCAACGCCTTCGAGGCGGCCGAGTTCGCCTTCGACGACCACGCCGTGATCATGGGCATACTCAACGACCTGACGGGTGAGTTTCACGTTTTCTTCATAGCCGTGGTGCGATCCGTCGATCATGACGGAGGAGAAGCCGCCGTCGATGCAGCTTTTGCAGAGTTCAAAGGTGTCGCCGTGGTCAAGATGGACGCAGATCGGCAGATCCGTCTCGATGCACGCCGCCTCAATGAGTTTCATGAGGTAGGTGTGATTGGCGTATTTACGTGCGCCGGAGCTGACCTGGAGGATCAGCGGAGCTTTCAGCTCCTTGGCGGCTTCGGTGATGCCCTGAATGATCTCCATGTTGTTGACGTTGAATGCACCGATGGCATAACCGCCGGCATACGCATCCGCAAACATTTTTTTGCTGGTTACGATAGGCATAAGAACAATCTCCTTTTCTTGATCGGATGGATCAATTGTACGATTCTTTCGATGCATATTTTATCACAAGCCGCCTAAATTGCAACGATAAATTCCCATTCTCCCCGTTGAGTCACCGATTTTGACAGCGAAATGATCAAAACAGCACCACTCGTGACGAAAATAAGAAACCTCTGTCGTTTGGTTGTCTTTGCCGACACGTTGCGCTATACTACAGCATGAGAAGGAACCATAGATGTACACAGCCGTTTTCTTGGCAGTGTGTGGAGGAATTGTTCGATGGATGCAACGAAGCAGCGCCTGCTCTCCCTCGTGATCCCCGTGTTCAACGAGCAGGAAGTGCTCAAGGATTCATTTTCGCGGATGGATGCCGCAATGCAAAAAACGGGCTACCCGTACGAGATCATCTATGTCAACGACGGCAGCCGGGATCATACACTCGATCAGTTGCGGGAGCTTGCCAGTGCGCATCCGCAGGTCAAGGTGCTCTCGTTTTCGCGCAACTTTGGGCATCAGCTCGCCGTCACCTGCGGCATGGACGCGGCAAAGGGCGATGCGCTGATCATCATCGATGTCGATTTGCAGGACCCGCCGGAATTGATTCCAGAGATGGTGCGCATGTGGGAATCCGGCGCGGACATCGTCTATGGCAAACGCCTCAAGCGCAAAGGCGAAACTTTCCTTAAGAAACTCACCGCGAGCATGTATTATCGCCTGCTTGCGTGGATGAGCGCATACCCGATTCCGCTTGACACAGGCGATTTTCGCCTCATCGGGCGCGATGTTGCGGATGTATTCTTGCAAATGCGCGAACACAACCGTTTCCTGCGCGGCATGTCTGCCTGGATGGGCTACAACGCGGTGCCGATTGAGTACGAGCGGCAGGAGCGCTTTGCGGGACAGACGAAATATACGCTCAAAAAGATGCTCCGGCTTGCCAGCGACGGCATCACCGGCTTTTCCGACAAACCCCTGACGCTGCCGATGACGTTTGGAATTTCGCTGATGGCGCTTTCCGGACTCGGGCTGGTCGCGCTGATCGTGCTAGCGCTCATTCAGGGCGTTGCGCCGTGGCTCTGGGCTGCCTGCGGAATTGTGTTTGTTCAGGGTGCGACGCTGTTTTTCATGGGCTTGCAGGGCATGTATCTGGGCCGCATGTATGACGAACTCAAGGGTCGCCCGCTCTACATCGTTTCTGAAAAGCACAATCTGGATTAAACCGGCTGCCCGCAGGGTAATCGATACCGCGCGAACGAAATCATTCGATTTGTTAGGTGGGCTAAGAAAGTTTTTTCTTGCGGATATTGTCCAGATATTGTACAATACTTTTGGTTTTAAGAGTAAATTTTCGTTTGAAAATGAAGCGCATTCCGGCTGGCAAGACTGATTTCGCCGGATGAAACGGCTCTTCTCACCCAAGCAATCACACCGTATATCATATAAAGGAGAACATAGATATGGCAATCAAAGTAGGCATCAATGGCTTTGGCCGTATCGGCCGCCTGGTATTCCGCGCAGCCGCAGCCAACCCCGAAATCGAAGTCGTCGGCGTGAACGATCCGTTCATCGATCTCGACTACATGGTTTACATGCTCCGTTACGACACCGTTCATGGTCAGTTCAAGGGAGACATCTCCATCAAGGACGGCAAGCTGGTCGTCAACGGCGAAGAAACCGCTGTTTACGCCTTCATGAACGCAAGTGAGATCCCGTGGAAAGATTGCGGCGCAGAATACGTCGTGGAATCCACCGGCATCAACACCACCATCGACAAGGCCAGCGCGCACTTCGTCGGCGGTGCGAAAAAGGTCGTTATCTCCGCTCCGTCCTCCGATGCGCCGATGTTCGTCATGGGCGTCAACCAGGACAAGTACACCAAGGATATGACCGTTGTTTCCAACGCGTCCTGCACCACCAACTGCTTAGCGCCTCTGGCGAAAGTCATCCATGACAACTTCGGCATCGTCGAAGGCCTCATGACGACTGTTCACTCCATCACCGCGACGCAGAAGACCGTTGATGGCCCGTCCAAGAAGGACTGGCGCGGCGGTCGTGCGGCAGCGCACAACATCATCCCCAGCTCCACCGGCGCCGCCAAGGCAGTCGGCAAGGTTATCCCCTCCCTCAATGGCAAGCTCACCGGTATGTCCCTGCGCGTTCCGACGCCGGACGTCTCCGTGGTTGACCTCACCTGCCGTCTTGAGAAGGGCGCATCCTACGAGCAGATCAAGGCCGTCATGAAGGCCGCTTCCGAAGCCCCCGAATGGGCTGGCATTCTCGGTTACACCGAGGACGAAGTCGTCTCTTCGGACTTCTACACCGATCCGCGCACCTCGATCTTCGACGCCAAAGCCGGCATCAGCCTGAACGACAACTTCGTCAAGCTCGTCGCCTGGTATGACAACGAGTGGGGTTATTCCAACAAAGTGCTCGACCTCATCGCGCACATGGCGAAGGTTGACGCGAAGTAATTCCGTCGCATCCCTTACAAGAGAGCGGTTTCACCGCTCTCTTGTTTTTCATTTCAACGTCTTCGATTGGCGCGGCAATTGAACTCACTTTTCGCTGAATACCGGCGCACAATATCGCAGCCGGTTTGACGAACAGCCCGTTTCGTGTTACAGTTATCGTGTACATAACCAATTAACTTATGTAATGGATTTTGTAATAAATATGTTATCACATCGAATGGCAACCCCGAAAGGACCCTGCTGATGAAGACCAAATCTCGAACAATCTTCCTTTTGGTGGCTGCTACGGCAGCTTTACTGTTGTGCTCGGGTTGCAGCGCAAATGCGCAAACCAAAGCAATTACCGATGCAATCGTCGCTTATACCGACTACTATATTGAAGTGCACAACCTTGGCGATCAAATCAAGGCGCAATCTAGCAATGCTGCATCCAACCAGAGTTTTGATCTGACGATCTCCGTCGATATACCGGACTATACGAAGATGGACCCGGCACAGGCCGGTTTCTCCCTCCCGGAACCGAGTATTTCCTCCCGCAGCGCGAATACTTACCAGCAGCAGGTCGCTCTTTCGCTTCGCCAATCGCTGGATCAATATGCCATGCAAAACGGTGCTCCGGCGTACATTCAGCTTCCCGTTTCCTTCACACTCTCGCAGGAAGGCATTGGCTGGACGGCAAACATGACCAGCCAGAGCAAGCTTGATATTCAAAAAACGGTGGAGGATATGATCCTCAGCGTTCTGCAATCAACCGACTCCTATCGCGGCGATTATCGGCTGATGCAGGTCTCCTCCGCTCTGTCTGGCTTGCTGACCGATGCGTTCGGCGGCGTGGAATATGCGCAGACAATCAGCGTCACAAACGTCTCTCAAAACCAGGACGACAGCTATACTGCAACCTTTGATTATCCTGATCCTGCGTTCGTCTATGGCGCGCTTGGCGACGCTTACATCGCCTCCTTTAACCAGCCCTTCTATGGCAACGAGCGGGTCGCTAAACTCACCACAGAGGGGCTGCAAAACATCCGTCTCGACGGTGCCACGACGATGAACGCAACCGTTCTCGTCTCTTACGATGAGGCTACTGAGGCGTTCTCCCTGCTGGACGACGGCGGACTATCCACCATCATCACCGCAGCCAAAGCCAAGGCAGAGAGCGATGCCTCCGCCGCGGTGAATGCGCAATGGCGCGCGGAGCCGCTGGAAATACCCGCCAACGCAAGCATTCTTGAAGGTGAGAGCGGCGGAAACACGATCTCTTTTAAGGCCGGTGCTTCGCTCGGAAAATACTTCTATGTGCGCTTCTATGCGATTTCTGGCGAGGACACGAGCGAGCAAGGAACACTTCAGCTTGGCGTGTTTATCGTCGGCGGCAAAAGCGCCAAGATCAAACTGCCGACGGGGTACTACCGCGTCAATTGCGTCGCGGGTGAAAGTTGGTATGGACTGGAGCGTCTCTTTGGCAGCGACGCGAAGACCTATAATGGCGGCAGCGCCATCCGTTCACGCGATGGATATGTAAACAACATCTCGTTTGAATAATCATGACCAACTTCCTGCCTTACAATAGCAAACAGGCTCCTCTGCATAGGCGGAGCCTGTGTTTTCGTTTGCTTTACTTCACAATCGCTCGGTTACTTGAGTGAGAGGAACGCGAAGAGTGGATAGTGATCCGAATACTCGGTCGGGATTGCACGCGCGTTGAGTACGGTGATGTTCTTGGATACGACGATGTTGTCAATCTGGGACATGCCGATGCGCTTGTTCGCGTAATTATAGAACTTCGTCGCACTGCTATTTACGATCTTGTATTTCCTCGAAAGCCCGTAAAACTCGCTTTCCTGCGCATTGAAATCCCCCGTGAGAATCTTATACTCGTTGGTGTCCGCGTTCATGATCTTAAGCACTTCAGCGAATTGCTTTTTGCGGATATCCGCCGATTCATAGGAAAAATGCGTATTGTAGAAGGAAACGCGTTTACCATCGATCTCATACTCCACTTTTTGCAGGCAGCGCTGCTCCTTGTTCTCGCTTGAAAGAAGTGTCACTTCCTCTTTCTCAGGCTTGAACTTGGAGATTTGACCGATGCCGTATTGCCCACCGGAAGGATACTTGATCGTCTCCGCAAAGGACATATACTGTGCGTTTTTTGTACGCACGGATAGCAGATTGCTCTTGTTCTCCTTGAGGTTGATATACACTTCCTGTACGCCGAGAATATCCGGTTTCTGCGCCGCGATGAGCCAGCCCTGCAGTTCCAGATTATCGTTGCCGCGTTTGATGTTCCATGTACCAACCGTCAGCACATCCCGCACTAGATAGATCGAATACTTCACAACGCCGTTGACGGAGATGCGAATCGTCTTGCTATTGCCGGAATTGATGTTATACTTCGCGGTCGGAATGCCCGTGTTGCCGATGCTGACCTGTACGCCCTCGTTGGCGATGGCGTTGATGTCCACCTCGCCCTGCGCCGCGGTCAAAACGTAACCATACTCTGTAGGAGAAAACTTGGGCGAAAGCGTACCACCCTTGACCTCAATCCCGCTGAGCAGGTCGTTTGCAACGTTCGCCTTGAGCTGCATATAATCTGCCGAAACATAGCCGACAGCACCGTTGAACTCAATCTGGTGCCAGGCCCCGTTTGCATACGCCTGCACGACTTTAAAGCTGTCCCCTTTGTTCGCTTTACCGAGTTTCTTGGCCTTGAGCGAAGGTTCTGCGCGAACGTTGACATCCTGCTGTACATTGAAAATTGTGCCAGTATAATCCAGTTGATAGGAGGGCAGCGATGCGTCGATGTCCACATACATGCGGTTGACATACCCTGTCTTTGTTCCGGCTTCAACGCGATACCACTCGGCGTTGACATTGCTTTCGAGGATTTTGACGACGGTGCCTTCGTCTAGTTTTTTCACCACGCCGCCGCCCGCGCTCGCCGTCTTTCGCATCGCAACATCGTCCGCATTGATGACCCCGGTCGTCAGTGTCAGCGCCTGCGCGGAAGTAACCGGAATCAGCGACGCACATAACGCAAACAACATCATCAAAACGAGTGTGATTCGCTTTCTCATAAGCCCTCTTTTCAAAATAAACTCATTCGAATAAAAACGGTTTCCAGTATAAAGCTTTTGAATCGTATCCTGTTTGGCGCGGAATACGCTCGAGGAATCGATTGATTGGATGCCAGTTTGAATCTCCAAACTTGAGTGTAGTAAAAATCGATCGGGAAGACAAGCCGCTTCCCGCCCAATTCACGAAAACGTTACATTGCTTCGTTCACTTTACCACGCGATAGATATTCGCTTCATACGGCTGCAGTCCATCGCCCTGCGCCATATAGTTGGAGTACAGTAGCTCCAGATTGCACTTTGTCAGCGGTTGCTTGAGCTCGCGTGCACTCAGGTTGATCTCGATGTAAAGCCGCTCCACTCCGTCGTCGCGAAAATAGCAAAACACGTCCTCTTTGGCGCTTTCAAACGGTTCAAATGTGCCGTAGACCAGCGCCGGATGATCCTTGCGCATCTGAATCAAGGTCTGATAGGCGCGCAGAACAGAGGTTTCCTCCTTCAGTTGCTGGGCAACGTTGCAGGTGTCCTTATCGCCAACGCGAATCCACGGCTCGTGCGCGGAGAACCCGGCATAAGTTTCATCCGTCCATTGCATCGGCGTACGGCTGTGGTCACGTGTGCCACAGAGCACCGTTTTCCAGGCTTGCTCGGGCGTTTTACCGCAGGCGATTAGATCGTTGTATTTATTGATGCTTTCGATGTCCCTCAGCTCGGACATATCGTGAAAATCCACGTTCACCGCGCCGAGTTCCTGTCCCTGATAGAGAAACACCGTGCCGCGCGCGGTGAGAAGTATGACGGCGAGTAGCTTTGCGATGCTATCACGGTATTCCTCGTTGGGGTTGATCTTGCTGACCATACGCGGGTTGTCGTGGTTTTCCACAAAAATGCTCGGCCAAGCATAATCCGCATAGTCCCCTTCCAGCCGGCTGAAGCATTTCTTCAGATGATTGAGGTTGTAGCGATAATCGTCAAAGCGATTCTTGCCAAGATTTTCCAGGTGGTCAAAGCTGAATACCGTACTCAGCTCCTCCCGCTCATCCGCGGTGAGCAATTTGTTCATCTCCGGCCCGGTACCCGGCGTTTCACCAACAGTGAACGAATTGCCAAAGGCACGCGTTCGAAGCTCGTGCAGATACTCATGCAGGCGTTTGCCGTAGAAGTAGTGCTCGATACCGCTGAACTGCAACAGTGCGCTGAGCGTCGCGCTGCCGTCCTCCAGTGAAGTCTTACTGATATAGTTGATCACGTCGAGGCGGAAGCCGTCCACACCTTTTGCGCGCCAGAAATCGATGATGTCGCAAACCTCATCCCGCACCATCGGGTTTTCCCAGTTCAGGTCGGGCTGTTTTTTGGAAAATAGGTGCAGATATTCTTCATCCCGCGTGTCCACCTTTTCCCAGGCGGGGCCAGAAAAGAAGCTGTGCCAGTTGTTCGGGTGCGCGCCGTTTTTCGGTTTGCGCCAGATGTAATAGTCCCCGTGTTCCCCTTGCGAGTTTTTCGCAGAATCAATAAACCATTCGTGCTCGTCGGACGTATGATTCACAACCAAGTCGAGAATCAGGCGCATCCCGCGTGCATGCATTTCGCGGATGAGTTCCTCCGCATCCGCCATAGTGCCGAACTCGGTCATGATTGCGCGGTAATCGCGCACGTCATAGCCGTTGTCATCGTTGGGTGAATCAAAGATCGGTGAGAGCCAGAGCGCGTCGATGCCGAGATCTTTTAGGTAGTCGAGCCTCTGGATGATCCCCCGCAAATCGCCGATTCCGTCGCCGTTCCCGTCTTGAAAAGAGCGCGGATAGATCTGGTAGACCACCGCTTCCTTCCACCAAACATGCGCATTGCTCTTTTGCAACGGTTTTGTGTTAGCCTCTTGATTGAATAGATCGATCATCGTATCGATCACATAATCGGCGTCCGGCAGCGCCTTACCCGCAAACTTCGGAATCGCGGATAGTTTGAGCGATTTCACAATGGGGTTGAGCACAACCTTCTCGTTCACGCCAGCATATTGTACGAGCTGTGCAAGCACATCCCGCGCGATGGGATTGTTGAGTAGTTCGCCAACCTTGGTATCTCTTGTAATCATCTTGGTTTATCCTCCAAACGCGGACGCTTGCCGCGCAATCAGTCTGCAATACGCGAGAAAAAACTCGCCTTATGTTCCATTGTAGCGCGATTGCCTCCCGATTGTCCACGGCTTTCTGGTGAATCATGATGGCACTACGGGTCGATAAATATGACATTTCTTGCTCGATTTACCGCATTTTAAACGCAAAAAAAGCGGGTAGCCTATGCCACCCGCTTTTTTAAAAAAGCTTGAAATTACTCGCCGACGGCGACCTCGTAAACGCTGACTTGCTTTTTGCCAAGGTGCTTGGTTTCAAAGCGCACAACGCCATCGACCGTTGCAAAGAGCGTATCGTCTTTGCCAATGCCGACGTTGGTGCCGGGATGGAAATGCGTGCCGCGCTGGCGCACGAGGATGTTGCCCGCGAGGACAAACTGTCCGTCCGCACGCTTCGGCCCGAGACGCTTGGAATGGCTGTCGCGGCCGTTGCGGGACGAACCAACGCCCTTTTTATGCGCAAACAGTTGCAGATTCATCTTGAACATATCGTTACACCTCCCTGTGTCGTATTTTAAGGGATTTTCGATACGACTCCTGAATGGAGCACAGGCCGGCTTCCATCGTTAAAAACAAAAGCTCCGCCCGATCCAACCGCTCCCCGCGTGTATCGTCCGCGAGTACGCAGTGTATTCCTTCACTCTCGTCAATCGAGCAGGCAAGGTCTTTCCCTGCTTTCAGCCCGACGACTTGAACCAGTCCGAGACAACAGGTTTGCGTCAGCGCGGAAATCGCACTGCAAACGATGTCCTCCCCCGCTTCGCCGTGGTTTGCGTGCCCGGTTGAAGTAAACCCAACCGTCCGCTCGTCCTTGCGAAGCATTGTCACCGTTACCATATCGCCTTACCCGATCGAGAGAATCTCGACTTTGGTGTACGGCTGACGATGGCCGCGCTTTGTGCGGGTGTCCTTCTTCGGCTTATACTTGAAAACGACGACCTTTTTGCCTTTGCCGTGTTCGAGCACTTTGCCGCGAACCACGACACCGCTCAGGACGGGTTTCCCCACCTTGACGCCGCTGTCATCCGCAACGAGCAACGTTTCAAAATCGACTTCGGCGTTCACATTAGCGTCGAGCAACTCAACCAGGATCTGGTCGCCTGCTTCAACCTTGTACTGCTTACCACCGGTTTGAATGATTGCATACACGATAACTGCACCTCCTCATACCAGACTCGCCCGATCACGGTGTCACGGAAAACCGCGCACTTCTACCGCGCCGGAGCGGCTCACCGAAAGATCATATCACAACGAATAGACCTGTGTCAACGAATAAACCGCCGTTTTACGCTGTGTTGACCGGCAATCCTTCGCAAAACTTGAACTGATTTCGGCCTGCAGCCGTTAAACCGTCAGCGAATGATCTTGCAGTCCTTCTTTGCCTCCGGTACCTTCTTTTCCGAGAGCGGGCGCACAGCGAATTTCTCGATGTGCAGCGTCGCGTTCGGGCGGACATAATATGTTCCGCCTTCCTCTTCGGGAAACAGGCAGCCGTGCTTCTTTTCCGCCGTTTCCATCGCGGTGACCACGTCCGGATGTGCCTCGATGAGGATGCGCTTGTTGTTGCTTCCTTTGATGACCTGCACCGCCTGCTTGCGAATTCGGTTGATCATTGTTTCAGGCGCGAGCACCTTCGCATCTCCGTTGCAATACGGACAAATCTGCTGCAGCGTGTCGGAGATGCTCCTTCCGGTCTTCTTTCGCGTCATCTCGACAAGGCCAAGGTGCGTAAACCCAAACACATGGGATCGGGTGTGATCTTCGCGCAGCGCATTTTTCAGCGTCGTGAGCACCAACGCGCGGTTGGCTTCCTTCTCCATGTCGATGAAGTCGATGATGATGATACCGCCGATGTCGCGCAGACGCAGTTGTTTTGCAATCTCTTTTGCAGCCTCGCAGTTCACCGCGGTAATCGTCTTTTCGAGGTTGTCTTTGCCGACGAACTTGCCGGAGTTGACGTCGATCGATATCAACGCCTCCGTGCGGTCGATGATGACATATCCGCCGCTCTTGAGCCAGACTTTGCGCGCAAGCGCTTTTTCGATCTTGCTCTCAGTGTCATAGCGGTCAAACAGCGCTTCACTTTCCTTAAGCAGGATGCGCGCCTTGAGTTTGGGCGCCATCACGTCCGCGATCTCGCGCAGCTTGTCATAGGCCTCTGTGTCGTTTACAAACACGCGGTCGATGTCCTTCATCAGTAGGTCTCGCGCGGTGCGGAAGAGCAGACTCTGCTCCGCGTGGAGCAGTGCGGGCGCTTTCTTCGCGGCGGCACGCTTTTCGATCTCGGCATAGAGATTGACGATGCTCTCGAGGTCTTCCGAAAAGTCCTGCTTTGTCTTGCCGGCGGATGCGGTGCGGACGATTACACCCATGCACTTGGGCTTGATCTCAGTGAGAATCTTGCGCAGGCGCTGGCGTTCTTCGTCCTTGTCGATGCGGCGGGAAACGCCGACGTAGTCCATCGTCGGCATAAGCACCAGCGTGCGCCCCGCGAGTGTGATGTGCGTAGTCACGCGTGCGCCTTTGGTGCCGACCGGATCTTTTGCAACCTGTACCATAATGGTCTGACCGGGTTTGAGCAGATCGCGGATATTCTTTGCCTCCGGCATCTGCTCAATCATGTCGTCCGGGTCGTCCGAAAGCACGATGTCCCCCGCGTAGAGGAACGCGTTTCGCTCCAGCCCGATGTCGATGAAAGCCGCCTGCATGCCGGGCAGGACATTCTGCACCTTGCCATTATAGATGTTGCCGACGAGGCGTTCTGATCCTTCTTGCTCCACATAGAGCTCGACAGGCGAGCCATCCTCGACGACCGCGACGCGGGTTGCCACGCCGCTTGCGTCCACCAGGATTTCCTTATTCATTTTCCCTTCTCTTTCCTATTCCGCAGGCAGATGCGGCAGCAGGCCATCTTCGGCAAAATACAGGTTCATACGGTGGATTTCGTATGCACCATGCGCATCCAAACGTTCGAGCAGCGCGTCGATGAACGCATCGACCCGCAACCCGCCATCGGCTTGCAGCTTGCCTAGAACGAAGAGGGCCGCTTGTTCGCCCTCGACCTGCCCCACGGAAACCCGCAGGATATACGGACGCATGTCTACTGGGCGGATTCCGCCCTTCGTCCGTTTTTGTATGATAATTTCGCCCGCAAGCATGGCTTCGAGCGTCTGAGCTAGTTTTTCTTGCAAAACCGGCTCTTCAAACTGAAAACGAACGCGATACTCTGCTGCACGCAGCTTCGCGGAGAGCGAACCAAACGGTTCCGGCGCGGCAAAAGCGTCCGAGATGGACATCCCTTGCGGCATCACGGCGTTTGCACGCTGCATAAATTCTTGCGGGTCTATTTCTTGTGAAAGCTCCACGTCAAACCATTCGCAATCGCTGCTCATCCCCGTTGTCGCAGCGGTTGCAAACGAAAACTGCGGATGCGGGTTAAATCCGTTGGAATAGAGCAGCGGCAGATTTGCGCGGCGAAACGCGCGCTGTAGCGTCCGTTGAATATCAAGATGAGAGATCATTGCGATCTCATTTCCCTTATGATAGGCGGCAATTAATTTCATAATATGCTCCAAAGCAACATCGTATCGTTACATCCGGCAATCCGGTTCATAGCGTGTTCCAGCTCATTCTCTTATCCCTGCATCCGGCAGTCGGTTTCATATCGCGCTCCAAAGCACCCGTTGCAGTTCTCGCGGCAGTCTGGTGTTGTTTCGCCGCTGAGCGCGCGCTTGTATTCTCGGCGCAAATACGCCTTGGTCACCAGCATATCGACAAAGTCCCAAGGCAGCGCGTCTTCCAACGCGAATTCCCGTTGGGCATACTCCTGTTCGCTGAGCCCGCAGTCGGCAAACGCCTGCGACCAGGCTTTACTCTGGAAATGCTCCGACCAGGAATCAAACCGGCAACCGAGTTGATAGGCGCACAGCAACACATCCGAAAGCCTCTCATCCCCGCGCGAAAACGCGGCTTCCAGAACAGAGAGCAGCGAATAGTGGCAGTTGAGTTCCGCACCGCGCACACCCTTGAGCGCGTTTCGCAGGAGTTCCTGCTTGCGCTTGATCTCCTCCGCCGGAATTTGTCCGCACCACTGAAACGCGGAAAACGGTTTCGGCACAAAGGTCGATACGCTGACGTTGAGCCGCAGCCCCTTGCCGCGCTGCTCTTTCGGCAGCTGGTAAAACTGCCAACTGACCTTTCGGGCAAGCTGCGCGATGCCGAGGATGTCTTCATCCGTCTCGGTCGGTAGCCCAATCATGAAATACAGTTTCACGCTGCTCCAGCCCGCGGTAAACGCGTCCTGCGTAGCGCGGAGGATATCGTCCTCCGTCACGTTTTTGTTGATCACGTCGCGCAGGCGTTGTGTGCCCGCCTCCGGCGCGAAGGTCAGCCCCGCCTTGCGTACGGTCTGCATGACCTTCAGGTCGCTTGCCAGTTCGCTGTCCACGCGAAGCGAAGGCAGCGACACGGAGACCTTTCCCGCCTCCATCTCGCGGATGATCTCTGGTACAAGCGTGTGTACCTCGGAATAATCCCCAGTACTCAGACTCAGAAGCGATACTTCGTCATAGCCGGTGCAGCCGATCTGCTGCCGCGCGAGTTCCATCAGCGTTTCGCTCTTGCGCTCGCGAATCGGGCGGTAGATATATCCCGCCTGGCAGAAACGGCAGCCGCGCGTACATCCGCGCATGACTTCCAGCGCCACGCGGTCGTGCACAATACCAAGATACGGCACAATCGGCTCTCCCGTGAACACAGCCGTATCCAGATTGTTGATGATTCGGCGCACGACGCAGGTATCCTCCGTCTTGAGCGACGGCACATACACCCCGCGCAGGGTGGAAAGCTCTTGCAGCAACTCCGCCTTGCTCTTGCCCGTGCGCTTGGCGTTTAAAACCGCGAGCGTCACCTCCGGCGTCATCTCCTCGCCGTCGCCGATGAGCACCGCGTCCATAAACGCGGCCACCGGCGTGGGATTGCAGGTGCAGGGTCCGCCGCAGATGACCAGCGGGTCGTTTTCGCCGCGGTCCTTGGCAAGCAGCGGGATACCGGAGAGATCCAGCATCTGCAGGATGTTGGTATAACACATCTCGTATAGAAGCGCAAAGCCGACGATGTCAAATTCTTTGAGCGGCCGCTTGGTTTCGAGCGAAAAAAGCGGAATGTGCTCTTCTATGAGCACCTGCTCCATATCCGGCCAGGGCGCAAACGCGCGCTCGCAGGCAATACCCTCCACGCGGTTGAGTGCATGATAGAGAATCCGCGACCCAAGATGCGACATGCCGATTTCGTACACATCGGGAAATAAAAGCGCAAAGCGGATGTCCGCCTCCGGCTTGACGATGCTGTTCCACTCTCCGCCGATGTAGCGCGCGGGTTTTTCCACGCGGCTGAGCAGGCGGTTGAAGGCTGTTTGATCCAAAGCTGTATCCCGTTCCATCCTCTTGTTTTCGGTGCGAATCGGTTCCTGTTTCCGCAAAAAATACGGTAAAAACACATTGTGCACCTAATATATAAGTGTATCATACGCACTAGCTTCGGTCAAATCGCAACCGATACGATTGCCGCTCGCTTTTTCTCACGCCAATCGTATTTGGGATCGCAAAATGAATATTCGCCACAGGTTTGAAAAAAGCATGCAAATACCGTATGATGTGATAGAATAGATGTGTTTTCCGCGCACGTTGCGCAACACGAGTCTGATCAACTTCCGGTTTGATTGCTCATCATACCCTGTTTCGATAAGGAGACCCGTATGCTGCTTTTGAAGAACGGCCAAATCCATACCATGACGCAGGAAGCTTTTTTCGGCGATATCTTGATTGACAACGGCAAAATCACTGCTGTTGGTGCAGACCTCTCCGCAGATGGCGCGGAGGTGATCGATCTTGGAGGAAAATTCGTCCTGCCGGGCTTGATCGACGCGCATTGCCACATCGGCATGTGGGAAGATGGCATGGGCGAAGAAGGCTCGGACGGAAACGAAATGACCGACCCCATCACACCGGAACTACGTGCGGTGGACGGGCTGAACCCATTTGACCCCTGCTTCAAGGAAGCGCGGGAGGCGGGTGTGACCACCGTCGTCACCGGTCCCGGCAGCGCAAACGTCATCGGCGGGCAGTTCGCCGCGCTCAAAACTTCCGGCCGCAGCATTGAGGAGATGACCCTGCGCGACCCCATCGCGATGAAGGCCGCAACCGGCGAGAACCCGAAGGGTGTCTATGCCGAGAAGAAGGTCGCGCCCACCACGCGCATGGCCATTGCGTCTCTGTTTCGCTCGACCATGACCGATGCCATCGAGTATCAAAAAGGTATGGCAAAAGAAGAGGATAAACCGGATCGTGACATTTCTATGGAAGCGCTGCTGCCCGTTCTCAGCCGCGACCTGACCGTGAAGATTCACGCCCACCGCGCGGACGACATTCTCACAGGTCTTCGCCTTGCAAAAGAATTTAACCTGAAGGTAACCATTGACCACTGCACCGAAGGGTACATGATTACGGATGTGCTCAAAGATCGCCTGATCGAGCAGGGTGCGGGCATTATCATCGGGCCCTTGCTTTCCGAGCGCAGCAAGATCGAGCTCAAAAACCTCTCCTTCTCCGCGCCGCGCGTACTGGAGGAAGCAGGCATTCCCTTTGCGATGATGACCGATCATCCCGTGATTCCGATTCAGTTTTTGCCCGTTCAGGCTGGTATCGCCGTGCGCGAAGGGTTGAGTGAGGAAACCGCGCTTCGTTCGATCACGCGCAATGCCGCCGAGATCGTCGGCATTCAGGATCGCGTCGGTACGCTGGAAGCGGGAAAAGACGCGGATGTCGCCGTCTTCGACGGGCACCCGTTTGATTATCGCACCCACTGTGTGCTTACGCTCATCAACGGAAAAGTTGTGCACAACACGCTCAAGCAGGAGGCGTAACCCATGCGTTCCACGTATGCATCCGTTTCGCTCGCGAATATCAAGCATAATATCGAGCTGATGCGTTCCCGCCTTAAGCCGGAGACGAAGTATCTCGCGGTGGTCAAGGCGAACGCATACGGACACGGCATGGAAGCCGTTGCCAACTGCGCGCTGGAAAGCGGCGCGGCTTACCTCGGCGTTGCATTCACAGAAGAGGGTGTTCGCCTTCGGCTGGCGGGCATCACGGCGCCGATTCTTCTGCTCGGAGCCACGGACGAGGATCACATGGACGACGTGATCCGCCATTCACTGATGCCGACGGTCTTCACCACCGAAACACTACAGCTCCTGCAAGCGCATGCCGCAAAGCTTGGCATGGTCTGTCGCGTGCATATCAAGGCGGACACGGGCATGAACCGCATTGGTTTTACGAGCGAGGCCGCGTTTACGGAGGCGATCCTTCTGCTCAAGCGCTGCCCGAATCTCGTGCTAGACGGACTTTTCACCCATTTTGCTGTGTCCGAACTCGCGGATACCTCCTTTACGCTGTTACAGGCGGATCGTTTCCGCCGCTACGTGGAGATTTGCAGCCGAAACGGTCTGCATCCGATTCTCCATGCAAGCAACAGCGCAGCGGCGCTCCATATTCCAGAGGCGCAATTTGACATGGTACGCGGTGGTATCGCGATGTATGGCTGCCATCCGGCAGGGCACACGGTCAAGGGAATCGATTTGCGTCCCGTAATGAGCTGGCATGCGTACATCACGCACATCAAGACGATTCCGGCTGGCGAAGGCGTGAGTTACGGGCTCAAGTTTGTCACCCCGTGCGATATGCGCGTCGGCACCGTCGCGGTCGGCTACGGAGACGGCTACAAACGCTGCCTCTCAGACAAAGCCGAGGTGCTCATCCGTGGCATCCGCGCGCGGCAAATCGGCACCATCTGCATGGATCAAATGATGATCGATCTCACCAATGTGCCGGACGCGGTGGTTGGGGACGACGTGGTACTCCTCGGCCGGCAGGGCAACGACGCGATTACGGCGGACGAGCTCGCAGACAAGGCCGGAACCATCAGCTATGAGATTTTGTTGAGTGTATCCGAGCGCGTTCCGCGTGTTTATACGAAAGATTGAACGAAACGCAAAACAGCGTCCGCTTCCGCGGACGCTGTTTTCTGTTCTCACACTAAAATTCTTTGATCGTCTGCTCGATTGCGCCGACTACATCCCGCGCCAGCAGCATCCGTTCTTTGAGCAAGTTCAACGCGACATCCGCGCTTGCACCAAGCAGAAATGCCCCGCAGGATGCCGCATCCATTGGCGCGATCCCCTGTGCAAGTAGTCCCGTGATTAAGCCCGCGAGCACATCCCCGCTGCCGCCTTTGGCGAGCCCGGCGTTCCCGCTCATGTTCAGGCGCACCTCTGTTCCATCGGAGATGCACGTCGTCGCCCCCTTGAGCAGCAATACACAGTTCCACTTTTTCGCATACGCTTGCGCGATTCCAATTGGATCAGCCAGAATACTCGCTGTCGGTTCGCCGCAAAGCCGCGCCATCTCCGCCGGATGCGGCGTGAGAATCACGTTCTTGTGTAATTGCGTACGTATCGTTTGGGATTGGGCGAGTTGATTCAGCGCGTCCGCATCCAAAACAAGCGGTACCCGCGTCGCCAATGCCGCCTCAATCAGCGGCAGAATATCCCCTTCACCCACACCGCAGCCGATGCAGATCGCATTTTTTTGCGGCAAAAGCGTAAGTGCTTGTTCGCATGCAGTCTCGTCCCAGTCCGCCCCGTCGTTTATTGCGGCAGCCATCGCCTCCGGCAGCGCGGAGAAAGCACTCTTCACAGCGCCGGGCACAGCTGCGGTCGTCAATCCCGCGCCCGCACGCAGGCAGGCGGCAGTGCTCAGCAGCGCTGCGCCTGTATATGCGCCGGACCCCACGCAGAGTAGCGCGCGTCCGTTTTTGCCCTTGTGTGAGTCCGTCGGACGCTTCGGCAGCAGCCGCGTAATATCTTCGCGTGTAATAAGTCTCACGTTTTCCAACTCTGCTTCTGTCTCATCCGGCTCGTCCGAAAGCGGATATACGATAACTTCCCCACAGCAACTCCGCCCGGGAAATAGAAGCTGTCCCCGTTTGTAAAATTGAAACGTCACGGTAAAATTTGCGTGGACTGCGCTGCCGAGAATCGCGCCACTCGTTGCGTCCACGCCGGATGGAATGTCCACGGCAACAACGAGCTTCCCGCTCGCGTTGATTTGCGCAATAGCGTCCGCATAGACGCCCGCAATCGGGCGCGAAAGTCCCGTTCCGAACATCGCGTCTACTATAAGATCATACTTTGATACGATTTCTGCCGAACAGGCATCAAAAAAACGCACGCCACTATCCAGCGCACGCAGATAATTCGTTTTCGCGTCTCCGGTGATTTTGTCTGCGCTTGCCAGAAGAACGCACGCGCAGGAAATGCCGCGTTCCGTCAGGAGCCGCAGCAACGCAAACCCGTCTCCGCCGTTGTTGCCTCCTCCACAGATAACGAGTACGCTTTGCCCCGGGTAGCGCGAGAATAGCAACGCGTCTACCCCCTTTGCCGCGCGCTCCATCCAGGCGAGGCTATCTGCCCGTCCGTCTGCAAAACGCGCCTGTTCATAGCGGCGCATCTGCTCCGCGGTGACGACGCGTTTCATTCTTCCGTTTCCTCAACAGCCTCGCGTAGCGCCGCGCGCGCTTCCTCATAGGAATACCCGCGAGAAAGCAGTCTGCGCATCACCATCTCGTCCCGCTCTTCCGGCGCAAGGCGGACGTATTGCCTCGCATACTTCTCCGCGGTCGCGATTGCGGTGCGCTGTTGTGTTTCTTCATCGATCTGGGAAAGCGCCTGTTCAATTGCCTCCTGCTCTGTTTCGTGGGAAAGCAGTTGTTCGCGCAGGTGCGCGCGACTGATGGGTTTTGTGGCAAGACGCGTGCGCACAAACTCATTGGCAAACGCAACATCGTCAAGCAGGCCCAGTTCTTTGAGCCTCTCCACGGTTTCATACACTTCCACCTCGCCATACTCGCAGTCATCGAGATGGCGCTCGACCTCGCGTATTGTCCGCGCACGCGCGCCAAGATAACGCAGCGCGGCATCCATTGGTGTGCGTCCGGTTTCCGCGGCTTTTTTCGGTTTTGTCATGCTCTTTGTCATGCGGCTATTTTACCATAGTTTTTCGTTTGCGGACAGCTACCGCAAAAAAGCAGGTTTGGTTGCGGAAATAAAGGAGAAATCGTGCAACTTTCTGATGAACATTCTGTAACAATTCCAAAGCAAGCGGATTCCATCGGTGCAAACAAACGACAAATCCGTTACAATAGGAAAAGACGTTTCTGCGTGTCCCGCACGTCATGTGCATGGATACGCTTATAGGAAGCCCGCAAAACGCGATCGCATTTTTTCCAGGAGGATGTTCGAATGGAGGACAACCGGCAGCAGCCGAACCAACCGCAAGAGGAGCCGAATTACTCGGAAGTGATTTTGGAGCCGATTCAAGATATTGGCATTCCCAAAAAGCGCAAGAGCAACAGCGCCCTTGCCCGCAAGCGTAAAAAAAGAAAGCAGCAGCAGCGCGTGATCATCATTCTCGGCGTTGTGTTCGTGTTACTTTTGTCGTTTTTTATCTATATGTTCGTGAGCAACCAGCGGCAGGCGGCGGCGGAAGAAGCCGCGCGTATCGCCGCGGAAGAAGCCGCACGCGTACAGATGGAAAAAGAGCAGGCGGAGTTTCAGGCAATCGTCCATTCGACCACATTTCTAGAGGGTGTAAGCGTCAACAACGTCTCCATCGGTGGTATGACCATGGAGGAAGCCAAGGCAGCACTTTCCCCCGTAGAGCAGAGCCTGACCGCGCAGCGGCAGGTTCAGTTGGTCTACGACAACAAGCTCTTCCCGCTCGATTTGAGTACGATGCCGAGCACCGTCAACACGAACGAAGTGTTGCAGGAGGCTTTTACACTCGCCAAGAGTTCCATCGACTACACAAGCCTGATGACAGAGGTAAACGACATCCGCACCAACGGGCGCGCCTTCACGCTCACAGTGAGCTACGACCTTTCCAGCTTAAACACTGCTGTGGCGCAGATTGCCTCGCAGATCGATATCCCCGCGCAAGATGCACAGGTTACGGGGATTGACGAAACCACACACGCCCTGACCATCAAGAACGAAGTGGTCGGTTCCGTTGTAGATCAAACCGCGCTGATGAGCATGATCACCGACGCAGTAACCAAAAACATCCAAACACCGATCAATATTCCGATCGTGGTTACACAGCCGACGCTGACGGCGGCAACACTGCAAGGGCAGTTTGTGATGCGCGCCAGCGCGACGACCGATTTCTCCACCAGCACCAGCGAACGTAAATACAACGTCCGGAAAGGCGCGGGGCTGATCAACGGCACCGTGCTCAAACCCGGCGACGTGTTTTCCACCAACGATACCCTCGGCGTGCGCAGCACCGGCAACGGCTGGAAAATGGCAAATGCCTACGAAAGCGGCGCGGTTGTCCCGCAGGCGGGCGGTGGTGTCTGCCAGCTTTCTTCCACGCTATACAACGCCGTGGTCAAGGGTGATTTGGAGATCGTGTACCGCCGGAATCATTCTATGCCGGTTGCCTATGTGAAAGAAGGATTGGATGCGACGATCAACTCCGTCGGCAACATCATTGACTTCCAGTTTAAGAACAATACAACCTCGGATATCGTCGTCATCGGTTATACAAACGGAAACAAGCTCACGTTTGAGGTTTGGGGCATCCCGTTTGCAACGACGGAATATGACGAAATCAAGCTCACGAGCTCGCTGGTTTCGACCAATAGTGCGCCGGGTGAACCAGTTGAAATCGTCGTTCCCGTCGGTACAGAGAAGGCAAACGGAAAATTGATGGAAGCTGGCGAAACCTATGTTGCCGTCACACCCAGAAAGGGATATGTCTACCAAAGCTACAAAAACTACTATCTAGCGGGCACCCTTGTGAAGAAAGAGAAACTTGCGGTTTCGACCTATAAGGCGTTCCAGGGTGAAATCTGGATCTGTCCGGGTGACACCACGCCAACGCCGGAGATCACGCCGGAGGTTTGGGATCCTGCTACGGCACCCGTCGCAGAGACTCCAGCTCCATAACACGAAAAACAAGCAAAAGAGAGGGCTTTAGCCCTCTCTTTGTTTATACGGTATAAATTGTTTCATCGTCGTCCTCGTGCTCCGCATCATAGCTTTCACGTTGGAGCAGCATAAACTTCAACGAATCCGGGTCCATCGGCGCTTGCCGCGTGCCCATGCATGCGCTGCATGTAGCAAAGCATTCCGGGCAAATGCAGCGGCTGCCGAGACCCTTTTCGTCCTGCACCATATATGCCCCGCAGTTTTGGCAGGAACACCGCATGCCGATTGCCTCCTATAATTATATCGATCTATTTTATCACGTTTTGCGCGAACATGCATCATTGTCGGTCTGTTTGGCATCAACGCAAAAGCGAATAGGCTTCCGTGTCGGCTTGTGTCCGTTCGCCCAAACGTGCTTTTCACATTCCGTTCATGGTAATTCCGATGCATTTGTGCTATACTCTCAGCGTTATGAAATCTCATTTTTTCTGCAAAACAAAGCCTTTTTTGAGCCGTCTGCTTGTGCCGGCGCTTGTTGTTTCGCTACTCTTTTTCTCTTCGCCGCGTGCGCTGGCTGAAAGCTTGAGTTTTCAGATTGGCGAGTGCTCCGACGATGTGTTTCGTGTGGAGATGCGCCTGAGTGATCTCGGCTATCTTTCCGGCGTGGTCAATGGCCGCTGGGAGCAAGTGGATGCCGACGCATTGGCCGCCTTTGCCGACGCTAACAAGGTGAATGTGACTAGTTCTTCGTCCGTGCTATTTTCCAGCGATGCGCTGCCCGCCTCCTCTGTCTCTTCCGTGTTTGCGACCGGTCCGCAGCAGGGCTTTCTCGTAACCTATGGAACGCTGATGCCATGGGCGGACGTAAAAGCAAAGCTCGAACCCGGCAAATCATATGATGTGACGAGCTGTTATTCCGGCATCACGCTGCATATGGTGTGTGTGTCCGCTAACAGCCATGCGAAGATGCGGCCGGAGCTGGACTGGGACAACGCAACCCTGCGCGGTTTCTTCAATGCGGCAAGCAGTTCGGATAAGCAGCCCGTCGTGATCGCAGTCGATGGTATTCTGATTGCGGCATCCATTCAGCAGGCTGCGCCCAGCATGGAGAACCAGCCGCTTCCGGACTATGCTCTCTATTTTTCCGGCTCGCTGACGGGTGTGAACGGAATCCCCGACGCAGAGCATGAAGCAATCGTGAAGATCGCTGCCAAACTTGGCAACTAGGCGTTCGTACCAAATTTGAGATCGATCACAACACGCGGCAACTCAAAACCGCCGCCTGCACATGCAGGCGGCGGTTTTTGCTTGTGTTCAATCGCTTTTCGGCTTAGTTCCCGACCGTCCTCTGGGAAATCCCCTTGATAACGGAGAGAGCCCAGTCGTGGTCTTTGACTGTAACGACCGTGCCGCAATACGGGCACTTGCCGCTATGATTGATGTCCAGCGGCGCGCCGCAGTTCGGGCAGCTGATCTGCGTAACGCTCGGTTGATTGAGCGTTTTTTTGTCCTTCTGGCGGATGAGCTTCCAGTCATAGACCATGAAGAGCTCACGCGTGGTACTGCCGCTGACGATCGCGTCTGTGCGGTCGTCCTTCGTGTAATCCGTGATGCGCGTGGAGAGCCGCACAACGAGCACGTCGTTGTCCGCCTCGACCGCATAGCGGACAATGCGCGTTTCGAGCACGGCGATGCGCTCGACATAGTTGGTTTGCTTCGCGTCGATAAGTGCCTGTAGCTGCCGCGCCATCTGGTTGTACAGCGCGTCAGTCATGATGGCACGCATGGGTTCCCAATCTTTGTTCTGCCATGCGTTCTGCATCTGGATGTACTGATTGCCAACCTTTTCGAGCAGCGCCTGTTCGTTGAAATTCGGGTCTTTTTGCTTGAGCGTATCCAGCGGCAATCCCGGTTCTTCTTGCGCCGCAGTATAGACGTTTTGTCCGCCGCCCTGCTGTCCGGAACGCATGTAGCGCAGCACGATCACGACAACAACAACGATCACGATTACCGTGAAGAGATTGCCGCCGAGGCAGCCGAGCGAATCACCGCTGCTGGAACTGGAATCGTAATTGGAACTGCTATCATAGGTCGAGCCGCTGCTCCACCCGGAATCCCAGCTTGAGCCTGAGTCCCAGCTAGAGCTGCCGCCGCCCCAATCGGAGCCGCCGCCACCCCAGTCCGACCCACCGGAAAAGTTACCTGCATCCGCGAGGGAATATGCCCCAAGCGTTAAGCAACAGAGTAATACGGCGATCAGGATCAATCCGTGCCGCATTCGTTTCTTCATCGTTCAGACCCCCTGAATTCTTCAGAATACTGCAAATCTATTCCATTTCTTTCGTGTTCTATCATACATGATTTTGCAGGCAGGAACAACACCCATCCGCCGTAAAGTTACGTTTCCAATTGTCGGTAAGTGTGAAAGAAGACAGAGCGCGGTTTTTGCCACGCCCTGTCTTGTGTCTGTTTGTTTTGCTTACGCACGGTTCAGCAGTTCCATATATCCGTCGCCTTGCGCATTCTTTTCCACAATACGCTCCACGTCCGCATCCATGCTGGCAAGATATGCCTCCTGGGCACGATAGATCACGCAGGTACCACAGCTTGCGCTGAGATAGCGCGGAACAGGCGCAAGCCGCGCCGTAACGCCCTGCCCCGTCAGAGCGCGCTGGGTGCGCATGGCGGAAAGATGCGTGTGGAACGTTGCGATATATTCGTTCATACCCGGCTGAGCAAGAGCGTATAGTCTAGGCCTTCCTGCCGGACGGAGACGGTATATCCGCGGGACACAGCAAATCGCGTCACGTTTTCTTTTGCCGCCTCGGCGTCCACCAGCACAGTCAGCTCGGCGAGTCCGCCTTTCACCGCGCGCTGCGTGCGTACGACGGGTTCGGGGCAAAGCAATCCTCTTGCGTCTACGATCATCATATTGTTATCCTTTCCTCTGTCGTTCTCTCTTGCCGTTGGTTACGCTTTTTCGCGGTTGAACAACCCAATCAACGTGAGCAGCACAAAGCCAACCGCAACCGCAATCATCCCGTTTACTGTCGGCCCTTTTGCCGAAGACGCGAGCCCGAAGTTATGGCAAATCGCCGCGCCGACGACAAAGCCGGTCACGGTAATGCCCGCGTCGGAGTTGCCTTCACCCGCGAGGATGACCTGGCGCAGCGGGCAGCCACCGAGCAGCACACTGCCCCAGCCGACCAGCGCCATACCAAGGAAATTCCAGAGCCCGTCGGCATGTGCAACGGGTTGATCCGCAAACGAAAGATGGAACTTGCCGAGGATCAGGTTGCCGACGATTGTGGTCACAATGACCGCCGCAAATCCCCAGAGCATCGAGAAATCTTTGAAGAGCATCGCGTCGCGGCTGGCAGCCACGGTGCAGAAGCGCGAACGCTGACAAAGTCCGCCCACTACAAGGCCAACGACAAGCGCGATTGCAATCGGCGCGTGCATCGACCCCGGGCCGGATTCACTTGCGGCAAAGAGTGATGGCAGGAAGACAGACAGCGCCATGATCACCGCCGCAAGAATCGGCAGCATGAGCCCCTCTGTCATGCTCTGCGCATAGGCACGTTTGAGCGTAAAGCCGCCGCGCATCCATAACGTACCAACAAAGATACCCGCGACAAAACCAACAAGCCCGATCACTGCATTGAGGTCACCGCCGCCAACGCGGAGCATCATACGAAGCGGGCAGCCGAGGAACATCAACGCGCCGATCATGACGACAACCGCAATCACAAATCGCGTCATGGGCGAAGAGCCGCCACGTGGTTTGAATTCCTTGGTGAACATGGCGACAATCATCGCACCGAGGATCATACCGACGATTTCGGGGCGCACATATTGCACCACTTCGGCGGAATGCAGCTTCAGCGCACCGGATGTATCGCGCAGGAAGCAGGCGATGCAAAAGCCCATGTTTCCGGGGTTGCCGAGCGCGCTGAGTGCCAACGCGGCAAGCCCGATCACGACACCTGTAAGAATCACCCAGAAGTTGCGTTTTTTCATTTGTTTCTCCTTCATCCTTTTTCTTTTATCACGGCGCCTGCCCGTGCTTTGTGGGAGCATGGGCAATACAAAACCAAGCCCGCGCGGATTTCTCCGTTTGATGCAGACAAAGACTCCACTCTTTTTTTGCTTGTTTTGTACCGTTTTTCAGAAGGCGGACTTGTTGTGCCGCCTTTGTTCGGATATACTGTAACATATATAAGCGTTATATACAAGCGAGGATAACGAAGTGTCTCAAGAATTTTTATCTCACCGAACGGTTTATCTGGATCAGGCAGCAACCTCGTGCCCGAAGGCGGCCGGTGTTGGCGAAGCCATGCGGTTTTACATCGACGAGGTCTGCGCCAATGTCAACCGTTCTACCTATGCGCCTGCAACGGATGCTGCGATGCGTGTGTTGGAAACGCGTGAGAAGCTTTGTGTGCTCTTTGGATTTGCTGATCCAACGCATGTCATATTCACGTCAGGACAAACCGCCTCGCTCAACATGATCATCAAGGGGCTGCTTCGCCCGGGCGATCACGCGTTGGTGAGCCCGCTGGAGCACAACGGGGTTATGCGCCCGCTCACGCAACTGCTCGAATGCGGCGTTTCGTTTGACCGGATTCCGCTCACAGAAGATGATTCGCTTGATCTTGCTGCCGCGCGGCGGATGATTCGCCCGAATACGCGGCTCGTCATCCTCACACACGCCTCCAATGTCAGCGGAACGATACTTCCTCTGGCACAAATCAGCACTCTTTGCCGCGAACGGGGTATCTTTCTTGCCGTAGACGCGGCGCAGACGGCGGGACATATTCCGATCGATCTTGCCTTAACACCAATCGATGCGCTCTGCGTGCCCGCGCACAAGGGCTTACGCGGGCCTTCGGGCATCGGCGCGCTGCTGCTTTCCCCCGCGCTTGCAAAGGCGCTCGACCCGCTGCTCACCGGCGGTACGGGCAGCGATTCGCACACCGAAGTCCAGCCGGACTATATGCCGGATCGATTCGAGAGCGGCACACCGAACCTTCCCGGGCTATACGGCTTCCACGCGGCGCTCTGCTCGCTGGAGCAAGAAGGCTTGCATGTCCGGCATGCGCAGGAGGAAGCGCGGCTGAAGCAATTTCTCTCCGGACTGGATGCATTTCCCGGCATCCGTATCCTCGGCACGCGAGATCTCGCGCGAAAAATGGGCTTGATCAGTGTCGATTTTACCGCGCTGCGGGACAACGCGGAGGTTGCCGACCGGCTTGCAACGGAGTTTGGCGTGCTCACGCGCTGCGGGCTACATTGCGCACCAAACGCACACAAATCGTATGGCACATTTCCGCAAGGAACCGTTCGCTTCTCCTTCAACAGTTCCAATGCGTCTGAGGAAATCGACTACGCGCTTCATGCCATCCAATCGATTCTCGAGTAAATCGAAAGCGCAACAGAGGATGCCCTGCGTGTTTGGGGCACCCTCTCTTTTTTAGCGCCGATTATTTTTCCTGGCGTGAAAAATATCGATACGAGAGTATCCCGATTGGCAAAAAGTATGCACACCAAAATTCTAAGATCGCGGTGCCGATCCAATCAACGCCTTGCATACCACTTGAAAACAAACCCAGTATAGGCATGGTGAAACACATCGGCGCAAACACGCCGTGCACGAGCAGTAAGATTTTTAGTGCTTGATCGGCTTTGTCGCGCACGCGAATTGTCAGCCCGGCAAAGAAAGTCGAAAGTGCCATCAGGCAATAGCCAAGCAGATCCAGATCAAACATCATGCCAAATGTGCGATAATCCAGCAATTGCGCGGCAATCCCCATCAATGCAGTATTCCGCACGGTCGAAAGCTGCACAAAGTAGACCATGGTATTGCAGAACGCATAGATCGCGCCAAAAGAGACCGCGCACATCGCCGCGGTTTTTGCATTCGGTCGGGAAAAGCGATAGAACGCGCTATTCATCAGCATCAGCCCCAACGCGGTTGCAATGCTTGATGCATAACAGAGTGAAACCGGCCCCGTCAGCATGCAAACGGCGAACCCAACGACGCCCAATATGACGACCGCACTGCCAATCTTTCCAATGTTAGTATCCATTTGTGTTGATCTCCTACTCTTTTCCATATCAAACATTATCTTTCTGTGCACTGAGCAACCAACCCGAAACGCAAAGCAGAAATCCTTCCCTTTGTGCTTTGTCAGCCCAGTCCACTCCAATACAATTCTTCAGCACTTCTTTGCGCAGAAAAGCGCTCTGCAATATTGCTGTCAGGCAAAACGAGCGAATCATCGCGTCTGCATCTTCACCACCGCGCGAGACAGTTTTAGAAAACCCAAGTGCAGTACCCATCGTATTGTCACGGACGGAGGGAGCATTCAGATCTCCGAGAATGGAGATGCGCGAAATCTGCGGATGCTTGTCTAGATAGTCCGCAACCTGCGCGGCGACCTTTCCTAAGCGCTCTGCCTTGCCGGCATCAGTTGGCAGATTCGGTACAAACGAACCAACCACGCCGCCAATCATCCGCTGGACACACGCTTCAATTAGTTTCGCCTTCGACGAGAAATAGTAGTTCACCAATCCGACGCTGATGTTCGCGTGCTCTGCAATCTGCCGGATTGTGACCACCTCTACATCTCCATCACTCTCCAAAATCAGCGTTTCCGCTGTTTGCAGAATCCGTTCCATAGTTTGTTCTGCGTTTCCCATTTTATTTCTCCAATATTGAACATTGTTCAGTTTTGAAGTATATCGAATTGACTGCCAATTGTCAAGCAAAAACCCGC
Source organism: Bacillota bacterium (assembly GCA_023395595.1). Lineage (GTDB taxonomy): Bacteria > Bacillota > Clostridia > Christensenellales > CAG-138 > UBA7703. The sequence goes on along the minus strand of JAEWYO010000065.1, from coordinate 1,982 downwards.
CGTTTCCGGCGGGCAGTTGGTTCGCGTATTCTGTTGCTCGGTTTGTTTATGTCAAATAGATCGATTTCTCTGACTTCGCGATTACAGTTCCGATGCGCTGTGCGCTTGGTACGCTTGCGCGAAGATCGCGCTCCAGCGCGTCTGCATCCCTCGGATCGACCGCGATAAGCAGCCCGCCCGACGTTTGCGGATCAAAGAGCGCGTCCCGCACCTTGAGCGGCAGCCCGCCCTCGTCCACGAACGGCTCGGCATAGTTGCGGTTGCGATAAACGCCCGCTGGCAGCAGCCCCATGTTCGCAAACTCAAGAACGCGCGGCAGAAACTCAATTGCTCCGGTCTCAACCCGCGCAGAAAGTTCGGAACCCTGCATCATCTCGAGCATATGTCCCATCAGTGAGAACCCTGTCACGTCTGTACAGGCATGCACGCGATAGCGAACCGCGCAATCCCGTGCGCTTTTGTTGAGCGTGGTCATGAGCGCAATCACGCGGTCAATCTCGCCCGCTTCCAACATCTCCGCCTTCTCTGCGGTGGTCAGGATACCAACGCCGAGCGGCTTGGTGAGAAACAGTACGTCACCTTCGCGCGCGCCAAGATTCTTATAAAACTTGTCGGGATGCACAAACCCGGTTACGGAAAGCCCGTATTTCGGTACATCGTCGAAGATGCTGTGCCCGCCGGTGATGATCGCGCCCGCCTCAAAGACCTTGCTATAGCCGCCGGCAAGGATTGCTTGCACCGCGCTTTGTGGCATAGTTTCCGGGATGCAGAGGAGGTTCAGCGCGAGCTTCGGTTCACCGCCCATGGCATACACGTCTGAGAGTGCGTTTGTCGCGGCAATTTGTCCGAATGTAAACGGATCGTCCACGATTGGCGGAAAAAAATCAACCGTCTGCACCAGCGCGAGTTCATCGCTCACGCGATAGACGGATGCGTCGTCCGAGCGGTCAAACCCGACCAGCAGATTCGGGTCGTGGTGTGTTGGCATGTCGCCAAGGAGTTTGGAAAGCGTTCCCGCGCCAACCTTTGCGCCGCACCCGGCGCAGTTGCTCAGCTTCGTGAGCTTTACTTCTGTTTCCAATGATAACCTCCCGTCGTCAGCCCATGCAATAACGCTTCCAGAGCGCCGCCGCCAACAGCAAGTGCTTTGTCGGACACCGTGAAGCAGTGCGAAAGCTCACATCTCGGGTCAACATCGCCACTCTTCATGCCCTCGTACACCTCAATTCCGTTCGGTAGAAGCCCGCGCAACACACCGCGGATGCGTGAAACAACGGGTTCATCTTCCACATAGGCGCAGATTTCGCCCGCTTCTACGACGTCTCCAATCTGTTTCACACCACGAAACGCACCCGCACGTGGCGCGCGGAGCAATCGCTCCAGCGTAAAGCCTGCGATGTTGCCGGGGATCCCCGTGTCAGGCAGCGCAGAGCCGCTGTAATACACGCGGCCAAGCGTATGCCCGCGCGCGGTTTCGACCACCGCATGGCAGTCCTCACCCGCCGTGAAGCCGGGGCCGATGCCAACCACAATCGGCGCGTCATCGATCTTCGTGCCGAGGTTTCGCTTGGCAAGAATCGCGTCAATCACCGCTATGGGATGGAGCTTCCGTGCAATCTCACCCGTCGGGTCCGAAAGCACAGCCACGTCGCCATTGGCAAGAATCTTCTTTGCTTCCTCCGCATTCGCGGCAAACCGCGCGGTGATGTCCTCCACCCTCGCCTCGCCACGGATGATCGCTTCTGAAAAGCAGATCGTCCTGCGGATGGAGGTTGGCTGCGGCAGGTCGCTCATCAATACCGAAAAACCGCTCTTATGGAGCCGAAACGCGACGCCGGTTGCAATGTCTCCTGCCCCGCGCACCCAAATGATCATAAAAACCTCATATGCTTCACGTTGAACACGTGAGAATTTCGTTATTGTTTGCCGAGCGCTGCGATGACCACGCGCTCCACATCATACTGTTTCAGCTCGGTTGCGAT